>NZ_JBCLVJ010000004.1:0-444221 GCF_048537925.1 Gordonia sp. CPCC 205515
GCCGCCCCCCGGCCCCCCCCACCGCCCTCCCCCGGCCCCCCAACGGCGTCGACGCCCCGGTGCGGGAGGCCGCCGACACCGTCGGCGGGGGAGCGCGGTCGGGTGAACTGACCGTGGCGGGCGTCATCCACGATCACTGCTCGGCCTTCCATCCGCTCGGCGTCGGCTCACCGTTCTGGGCCGAGATCGGCCTCGACCGTTACGGCCTGACCTGGCGGTGGCCCGACATCGACTGCGCCCACCCCCTCGACTCGGGCGACGTCGGCCTGCTCTACCAGTCGCTCGAGACCACCGCCGCCGGACTCGGCGCCGACGGCAACCGCTGGCGGCACCTCTTCGGCGATCTCGCCCGCCACTTCGACGACCTCGGCGACGACCTACTGCGCCCCATCGTCAACATCCCGGGCCATCCACTTCGCTTGGCGGCCTTCGGTCCGCGTGCCGTCCTCCCGGCGACGGTCCTGGCCCGCTGGTTCCGCACCGAGAAGGCCCGCGCACTCTACGGCGGCATTGCGGCACACGTGTATTCACGCCTCGACCGCCCGCTCACCGCGGCGCTCGGACTGATGATAGGTGCCAGCGGTCACCGCTTCGGCTGGCCCGTCGCCGAGGGCGGGTCCGGCGCCATCACCGCTGCGGCGGCATCGGCACTGCTCGACGCCGGCGGCAAGATCGAAACCGGAGTGCGGGTCAGCAGCCGCGCCGATCTCCCGGCTGCCGACGTCGTACTCCTGGATCTCTCACCCGCGCAGGTGCTGTCGATCTACGGGGAGCAGATGCCGGCCCACATCCGGCGGTCCTACTGGCGATACCGGGTCGGGGCGTCGGCGTTCAAGGTGGATTTCGCCATCGACGGCGACATCCCGTGGACCAACCCGGACTGTGTCCGGGCCGGAACCGTCCATCTCGGTGGTGATTTCGCCGAGGTTGCCGAGACCGAACGTCGACGCGCCGCCGGCGTCATGTCCCAGCGGCCGTTCGTCCTCCTCGGCCAGCAATACGTCGCCGACCCGACCCGCAGCAACGGCTCGGTCAACCCGATCTACGCCTACGCCCACGTCCCCAAGGGCTACGACGGCGACGCCACCGACGCCATTGTCGCGCAGATCGAACGCTTCGCGCCCGGGTTCCGCGACCGGATCATCGCCACCACGAGCACAGGCACTGAGCAATTGCATTCCGCCAACCCTAATTTCGCGGCCGGCGACATCATCGGCGGTGCCAACGACGGGCTGCAGATGGTGCTGCGTCCCCGCCTCGCGGTCGATCCGTACGCCATCGGCGTCGACGGTGTGTACCTCTGCTCACAGGCATCCCCGCCGGGCGCCGGTGTGCACGGGCTCTGCGGCAAACACGCCGCCGACTCGGCCCTGAAGAAGCTTCGACGATGACCGGCGACCCGCCCGCACTGGGAGACGCCGCGCGCGCCCGACTCGCTCAGGTCCCCGCATCGGCGGACTCCGCCCTGCTCGACACCGTCGCGCTGATCGCCAAACAACTGCGGGAACGGGAGAACGAACTCGTCGTCGGGCTCACCGGCATGATGGCCCGCGAGATCGATCAACTCGACACCGATCCCAAGCTCGTGGAACTGCTCGAGGCCAGCGTGCACGGCAACATCTCGACCATCATCCACGTACTGGCCAACGACATTCCCCTTGATCACATCCAACCGGCCACCGCGGCAGTCGAATACGCACTCCGCCTCGCACAGCGTGACGTCCCGTCCAACTCACTGGTACGTGCGTACCACCTGGGTCAGAACCAGGTGATGCTATTGTGCTACGGCCTGATCGAGGAGCTCGGTCTGCCGGCCGCCGAGGCGATGGCCGTCACCCGCCACATCTCCGACGTCATGTTCGCCTATATCGACTGGATTACCCTGTACGTGTTCCAGGCGTACGAGAACGAACGCGGCAGATGGATCTCGGCGGAGGCCAACGTCGCATCGTCCACCATCCATCGTCTCCTCGACTCCAACGACCCCGACGCGAGGGCATTCGAGGCCGAAACCGGTTATCGCCTGGACCAACAGCACCTCGCGGTGATCGTGTGGACCACCGACACGCGGGAACTCAGCGTGCTCGACCGCGCGACCCGCGACCTCGCCCGCACCCTGCGCGCCGACGGCCCACCGATCATCACGGCCATCGACCGATCGACCGTCTACGCATGGATTCCACTCGGTTCGCGTACCGGCACCACCGATCCGGCCGAGCTGACGCCCCCGCCGGATATCCATGTGGCCATGGGCTTTCCGGGTAGCGGTGTCGCCGGTTTCCGACGGTCCCATGAGCAGGCGAAGGCCGCGTACAGCGTCGCCACGATCCCCGGCGCAACCGCCACCCCGGTCGTCGGATTCGGTGACCGGGGGATCGGGGTGGTGTCGCTGTTGGCGCGTGATGTCGACGCCACCCGCACCTGGGTACGCGAAGTCCTCGGGAACCTTGCCGACGACACCCCGGCGACCGCGGTACTGCGGCAGACGCTGTCGGTGTACTTCGCCACCAAGGAAAGCCACCTGCACACCGCTGAGCGCCTCAACCTCCACCGCAACACGGTCAAGTATCGCGTGGGCAAGGCACTCGCCGAGATCCCGGAGTCCCGCGACCGACTCGATCTCGCGCTCGCGCTGACAGTGTGCGAACTCCTCGGACCCGCCGTCGTCGGCCCCTGACCGATCGGGTGAACTGAGGGCCATGGAGTTGTTGCTGATCCGGCATGCCCGCCCGTTCCACGTCACCGACCCCTCCGGCGTCGCCGACCCCCAACTCACCCCCGACGGCGAAGACCAGGCCGCACGGCTCGGAACCGCGATCGCCGCCGGCCGATACGGGCCGGTGCACGGCATGCTGAGCAGCCCGATGCGGCGCGCCGTGCAGACCGCCGAACCCGCCGCCCGCGAGCTCGCCCTCGACATCGCCGTCGACGACCGCCTCGTCGAACTCAATCACGGGTGGGCCGAATATGGCCTCGCCTCCACCGCCTACACCGACCGCCGTGCCCTGCTCGACGATATGAACGCCGGCCGCATCGCCCACCGAACCTTCGATCCGCGGGATTTCCAGGACCGGGTAATTCAGGGAATTGACGACGTCGTGAATGGTTCTGACCAGGAATCGGTGGCCATCGTCTGCCATGGCGGGGTCATCAACGCCTACCTGTCGCATGTCCTCGGTGCGCCCCGGATGTTCTTCACCGATCCCTTCTACACCTCGGTATCTCGGCTGCGCGCCGAGCCGGACGGCTACCGCGAGATCCTGTCGCTCAACGAGGTCGATCACCTCCGGTGACCTACCGTCCCGACCGGCGCGCCGGGAAAGCCGGTGTCGTCGAGTCGGTAGCCTGACCTAAACTGGGTCAATGCCCCTGAGCTGGCCACTGGTGGAACGTCGCGCGGACTTCGACGCGATCAAATCCACGCTGGGCTCAGGCACCCCGCCGTGCTGCGGCACCGTGCTGACCGGGCCCGCCGGAGTCGGCAAGACCACGCTGGCCCGCCAGGTCGTCGCACCACTCGATGGGGTGCGCTGGGTCGTCGGTACCGAATCGGCGCGCGCCATCCCGCTGGGCGCGTTCGCCAACGTCGTGGCGCCGGCCGCCGCCCGCGACACCATCGGCGTGCTCTCCTCGGCCCGCGAATCGCTGCTCTCGGAGGAGTCACTGGTCCTTTGCGTCGACGACGCCCACCTGCTCGACCCGCTGTCGGCGACGCTGCTGCATCAGCTCGCCATCGACCGGGACGCCCGCATCGTGGCCACCGTCCGCAGCGGTGAAACCCTGCCGGACGCGGTCACCTCGCTGTGGAAGGACGGCTACCTCAAACGACTCGAACTGTCGCCGTTCACCCAGGAGGAGAGCGTCGAACTACTCGAACGCGCACTCGGCGGTCACGTCGAAGGACTGTCCGCCGAGCTGATGTGGGAGGCGTCCGGCGGCAACGCACTTTTCCTCCGGCATCTTGTCGACGGGGCGGTCGAGGCCGGAAACCTGCGGGAGCGCAACGGGATCTGGCAGTTGCGCGGCAACACCTCGGTGACCTCCGAGTTCGCGACCCTGCTCGGCGATCGCCTCGTCGATCTGCCTGACGAGGTCACCAACGTGCTCGATCTGGTGGCCCTGTGCGAACCCGTCGAACTCGACCTCCTGTGCGACCTGGCCGGCGAGACCGCCGTCGACGACGCCGAAGAGCGGGAGCTCATCCGAATCTCGCGGGGCGGCAACCGCTTCACCGTGCAGTTCATGCATCCGCTGCTCGGCGATGTCATCCGGCGCCGACTGGGTCGCGTCCGCGCCCGTCGACTGCGCGGCCGGCTCGTCAGCGCGATGCTCGATCGCCGGATCGACACCAACCACGACCGGATGCGGCTGGCCGACCTCGCGCTCGAGAGTGACCAGGACATCGGCGTCGGAGCACTCACCGATGCCGCGCGCGTGGCCATCGGACTCTCCGATGTCGCTGCGGGAGAACGCTTTGCGCGTGCTGCCTTCGACCAGCAGCCCACCATCGACTCGGCCGACGCGCTCGCCCGCGCACTGCTCTGGCAGGGGCGACCCGACGATGTCGAATCCGTCCTGATCTCGCTGAGCCCCGACGGACTCGACGAACTGGGACTGTTGCGCTGGGGCGCCACCCGGATGTCGAACTTCCTGTTCTCCCAAGGTGATCAGCAGCGCTCGGACGAGATGATGCAGATGCTTCGGGAGCGGATCACGCTGCCCATCCTCGTCTCGGTGGTCGAGGCGGTCGACGCCGTGCGGGCACTGCTGGCCAACGACATCACCGGTGCCGCCGACCGCGCCCGCGCGGTGATCGACGACCCGGAGGCCCCGCCGACCGCCAAGTTCTGGGGCGCGTTCGGCGCCCAACGCGCGCTCGCCCTGATGGGGCGGTCCGACGAGGTGGCGGGTATCGCCGCCGACATGCAGATGCCGTCTAGCGTCGACGGATTGCTCTGGTACTCCGCCGCTTTCGGCGAGGTGCAGGCGAATGTGTACGCCGGTCGTTTCGACATTGCCGACGATTGTGTCGCCCGGTGCGCCCAATTCAGTTCTCCCGGACAATATCTGGCGTGGGCGATGACCCAAACCCTGCGTGGCTTCACCGCGGTGTATCGGGGACGGCTCGACGAGGCGGTCGTGGTGCTGCAGGAGGCGACCGCGGCGATCACCACGGACTCGTTGGCCGCCTGGCGTTTCCCCTCCCGCATGCTGCTCGCCGTCACCTACGCGCTGCTCGGACAGGCTGATCAGGCCCGCGAGGTGGCTGCGGTGACCCGCTCGGCGATGCAACCCGTGGTGGCCGTATTCGACCCGACCCTGCGGATCGCCGAAGGCTGGATCGCGGCCGCCGAGGGCGTCCGATCCGATGCGGTCGCGGCATTCGGCAAGGCAGCGGCATCGGCGCGCGAGTCGTCGCAGTGGGCGGTCGAGATGGAGGCGCTGCACGCGCTCGCCCGCATCGGTGACGCCTCCGGCGCCCCGCGACTGGCCGAGCTTGCGACCATGATCGACGGAGTCCTTGCACCCCTCTACGCGCGGCACGCAGTGGCCGTCGCCGAGAAGGACGGCGTGGAACTGGAGAAGTGCGCGACCGAACTCGAGACGATCGGCGCCCTGGTGTCGGCAGCCGATTCCGCCGCCCAAGCCGCCTCCGCCTACGCCGCCGACGACGACCGCACCTCGGCCTCCCGCGCGGGCGTCCTCGCCCACCGCCTCGCCGCCCTGTGCGGCGGACTGGTCACCCCGGCCCTCATCGACGCCGACGACCCGCTCCCGCTGACCACCCGCGAACGCGAGATCGCCAACCTCGTCGCCGCCGGCCTCTCCAACCGCGAGATCGCCGACCGCCTCACCGTCTCGGTGCGCACCGTCGAAGGCCACATCTACCGCGCCTGCACCAAACTCAACGTCACCGACCGCACCGAACTCGGCCTGCTCATAGTCCGCGCCGCCTAACGCCGACAGCGCCCCGGATCCCGTCCACAGCGCCCGCCAGATCGTTGACAGCGCCCTCACCCACGTTGACAGCGCCCTCTCCCACGTCGACGGCGCCTCGGTTCCCGTTCACAGCGCCTTCGTGCGCGTTGACAGCGCCCGCCTCAACACCGACAGCGCCCGGAATCTCCACCGCCGACCCAGCGTTGCCCTAACCAGAACAGAGGTGACAACGGTGACAACTCCGACAACGACGTCAACCCCGGCGACAGCACCACCGATGCTCCCCGCCGACGATCCCTTCTACGCGCCCCCGACCGACCTGCACTCGCTCACACCCGGCGCGCTCATCCGCTCACGGCAGGTCGACCTCAAGGATCACTGGGCATCGCAACACCGCACCCAGGCCTGGCAGCTCGCCTACCGCTCGACCGACCTCAACGGGCAGCCCTGCCTCGCCGTGACCACCATCGTGCTGCCCCGCAAGGCCGCCCACACCGAACCGCGACTGCTGTCGTTCCAATGCGCCATCGACGCGGTCACCAGTCGCTGCTTCCCGTCGTATGCCCTGCGTAAAGGTGCGAAAGCCGGTCGCGCCATCGCCCCGGTCGAGTTCTTCGTCGTCCGTCGCGCACTGGCGAAGGGCTGGGCGGTGTCCATCCCGGACCACGAGGGCATGCTCGGCGCGTGGGGTGCACCGCGCGAACCCGGCTATCGTGCGCTCGACGGCATCCGCGCCGCACTCGCCTTCCCCGCGCTCGAGCTCGCCGCCGACACCCCGATCGGCCTTTGGGGATACTCCGGAGGTGGGCTCGCTACTGCCTGGACCGCCGAGATGGCTCCCACCTACGCGCCGGAGCTGAACATCGCCGGCGCCGTTCTGGGATCCCCGGTGGGCGACATGGCCTCCGCGCTCCTGCGCCTCGACGGTGGATTCCACTCCGGACTGCCGATCATGGTCATCGCCGGACTCCGCCGCGTCTACCCCGCACTCGATCGGGCCATCGAGGAGCACGCCACCTATACCGGACGTCGCGAACTCGCCGAAATCGAAGAGCTGCCCACCCTCGACGCAGTGCGAAAGTTCGGGCACCACGACATCGACGACTACCTCGACATCCCGCTCGCCGATCTCCTCGCGCAACCGGAGATGGTCGAGATGATGGCCGACCTCCAACTCGGTTCCCACGCACCCGACATTCCGCTGTTGGTCGTCCAGGCAGTGCACGACGAAGTGATCGGCGTCGACGACATCGACCGCCTGGTCGACCGCTACCGCGAACTCGGCACATCGGTGACCTACCTCCGCGATCAACTGAGCGAACACTATTCGCTGCTGGCGCTGTCGGGTCCGACGGCGGTCGGCTGGCTGACGCGACGGTTCGAGGGACAGCCGCCGCGCGGACTCACCCACACCATCATTGCGGGACAACGGAGTCCGCGTCTACGACGACTCGCCAAGGCACTCGCACGGCCGGAGTCCTGAGAAAACCCGTTGCGCAACCATCGGTCTCGTGTCACAGTGACTGCTGCCCAGACGAAAGGAGGGCCGCCCCCATCCCACCGACACCACCACGAGACCATGACCACACTTGATGAACTGCTCGCCGACGAGACCTACTGCGTGCGCCGCACTGTCGGCGCACTCGCCCGCGTACTCTCCGGCGCCGCAACCGAATCCACACCCACCCAGACCAAGTTCCTGGCCGAGCACCTCGGTGCGCCGCGCCACGAACTCACCGTTCACCGCCTGCACCTCTCCCCGGCGACCGTCCTGGCCGCTGGACTCGTCCTCGCCGACCTCGTCGACCAACACGCACCCGCCATCGGGCCGGACGCTGACGACGACCCACCGCGCTGGGCCGATCATCGGGTCGGAGACGTTGAATACTCCACTCCCGCCGACGTCACACTCGCCTTCACGACGACCAACCCGTTCGGTACTGGGCCGCTGGCGATCTCGGCGATGATCGATCCGTCGTACAGCTGCCCGACGCTGACCGTGATGACTCCGCCTGGGCAACATGATCTGGCGCGCGGCGCGATCACGGAACTGCGCCGACGCATCGACGCGCGAAACCCGTTGCGCGGCCGCATCCTCCGCACCCGGTATCGCGGTGGCCTCGGCTTCGTCGTCGTCGACGACCTGCATGCCGAACGATCCGACGTCATGGTGCCGGAGCGGGTGTGGACAGAGATCGACCTCGCGATCGGTGCGGTGACCTCGCGGCACGAAACGCTCGCGGCCGCAGGGCTGTCGACGAGCCGCGGTGTCATGCTCGCCGGACCGCCGGGTGTCGGCAAGACCGCCGTCGTCCGTGCGGTCGCCACCGAAATGGCCGGCGACTTCACGGTCATCCTCGCCGATCCGGTGGCCATGGCGCACGGCATCTCCGATGTCTATGCGCAGGCCGACGATTTCGGGCCGACGGTGGTGGTGCTCGACGACATCGACCTCTACATCCGCCGTCGCGGTGATGGCGACGACATGGGACTCGGTGCGTTGCTGTCCGCGCTCGACGGGGCATCCAAGCGTGACCGGGTGCTGACGATCGCCACCACCAACGACCCGAATGCGTTGGACGCAGCGGCTACTCGCGCGGCGCGGTTCGACTCGATCCTCGAGTTGGGCCCGCCGTCGGATGTGGCTGCGGCCGCCATCCTGGCCGGTGTGCTCGCGCACCTGCCGGCCGCGGATGTCGACGTGTCCCGGGTGGTGGCAGCGCTGCCGGCGGATCGTTCCGGCGCAGATATCACCGAGGCGGTGCGCCGTGCGATCCTCGTCGACGGCGCCGCACTGACCACCGAGACCATGCTCTCGGTGATCGGTACGCACGACTATGCCGCGGCGCTGCCCATCGGCACCTACCTGTAGGGCAGATTCGGCAACCTCGACAACCCGCTCCCTGAGGTGCGAGGCGCTGCCGGCCCTCCGCTCCCTGAGGTGCGAGGCGCTGCCGGCCCCCCGCTCCCTGAGGTGCGAGGCGCTAGCCGAGCCACGAAGGGCCACAGAAGAATCCGATCGTACGTGACCCTTCGTGGCGCAACCTCCGCCAGCGTTCCGAGTCTCCTCAGGGCGCAATCAAGTTCACTCCACCCGCACGATCGTGACAGTCTGCAGGTGCCCATCGGCGCACCGATACCGCACCGTCTGCCCGGCACGTTTACCCAACAGTGCCCGCCCCAGTGGCGACTCCGGCGAGCACCGATCGGTGTCCGTGGGTCGCGACGGACCGATCACCAGTCGTTCCTTGTCTGCGCGATCGGCCCCGAAGTAGACGTCGACGACGCTGCCGGGCACCACGATGTATCGTCGTAAATCTCTGCGCAGCAGTGATTCCGGACGCTGTGCCATGTGACCGGCGATCGCTTCGGCAACCCGCGCGATCCGCTCCTGATTCTCCGCTCGTCGTAGCAGCGCGCGGTGCAGCCCATCGCTGTTGTTCGGGTTCGAACCGCACCCCTCACGGCTGATCTCCGCGTCGATCTCGTTGCGTCCGAGGAGCAACGCGGCCAGTTCGCCCTCGAGTTCGGCCAGGCGTATCGAACCGGTGTCGCGTCGGATGGCGCGCCCATAGCCGGCGACGAGTTCTTCCTTCCCGATTCTGGCCACCATGCCCGGTCGATTCTGTCGTTGATTGTGCTGGGTTGTCACCGCTGTCCTCCCACTGTGCGTCGTGATGCCCGCACCCTATGCCCCAGGTATGACAACCCCGCCAACCAGCGAATCGGGTTGCTGTGGCCGAGAAAACGGTTGCTGTCGACGAGGAAGTGGTTGCTGTCGACGAGAAAAGTGGTTGCTGTCGACGAGGAAGTGGTTGCTGTGGGCGGGAAAGTGGTTGCTGTCAGCGAGTGCGGGGTGGGGCGGTGGTGCTACGGACGACGAGCTCAGGGGTCAGCGTCGATGCCGAGCGGTCGACCCGATCACCGTCGAGCCGGCCGATCACCGCGTCGATGGCGTGGTCCGCTTGCGCCTGCGGTTGCTGGCTCACCGTGGTGAGGTCGACGTGCCCGAGGCGGGCGAGGATGCTGTCGTCGTACCCGGTGACCGACACCTGCCCGGGCACCTCGACGCCGGCGCGGCGTAACACGTCGAGCACACCTACGGCGAGCCGATCGTTGGCGCACACCACCGCCGTCGGCAGCGAACCGTCGAGCAGCTGCCGTGCCGCCGCCATCCCCGCGTCCTCGGTGAAACCGGTCGCCTCGATCACCGCGTCGTCGCCGACCAGTCCGTGCCGGCGCATCGCTCGCAGGAAACCGGTACGCCGGTCGGCTGCAATCACTCCCGTGCCGCCGGCGACGTGCACGATTCGTTGGTGACCCAGTTCGACGAGGTAGTCGACCATCCCGGCGATGCCCTTGCCGTCGTTGGTGCGCACCACGTCCACCGAGCCCACACTGATGCGCCGGCCGATCACTACCGTCGGTAGCTGATCACCGAGTGCTTCGATGACGTCGTCGACCAGCTCTGGTCCGATGAGAAGCATTCCCTCACAACGAAAATCGCGAAGTGTCTCGATCACCCGGGACTCACTGTGCGTCGGCGTGACCGCGCCCAGCACGATCTCGTAGCCCGCCCGATCGGCAGCGGCGACGATGCTCTCGGCGATCTCCGCGTGGAAACTGTTGCTGATCTGGGCCACCACGCCGATCAGGTGGGAGCGCCGCGCGGTCATCAGCGCGGCCGTGCGATTCATCCGATAGCCGAGCTCATCGGCGGCAGCGAGCACGGCGCGGCGTGTGTCGTCGCCGACCCCGGGGGCCTTGCGAAACACCAACGACACCGTCGCCTTGGACACCCCGACCCGCTCGGCGATGTCCTGCATGGTCGGCCGACTCGACGATCGCAATCCACCGACTCCCTTCAACTCGATTCCCTCCAGGGGGTTGACACCCCGCTGTGACCCGGTCCATAGTACTCGAACTAGACCGGTTTAGTAGACCGGTACACCACAGGACCTGAACACCCCCAAACGCACCATCGGAGGACCACCACATGTCGCAACGACCCCTCGGCGTCGCCGTCATCGGCGGCGGCATGGCCGGCCGGGCCCACGCCGCCGGCTACCGCACCGCCACCACGCTGTTCGGCACCGACCGCCCCGACGTCCGGCTCGTCGCCATCGCCGATGCCAACCCAGCGATCGCCGACGACAACGCCAAGCGCTACGGCTACGACCGTGCCGAATACGACTGGCAAGCCATCGCGGCAGCCGACGACATCGACGTCGTCAGCGTCGTCGTCGCCAATCATCTACACCGCGAGATGGTCGAGGGGCTGCTGGCCGCCGGCAAGCACGTGCTGTGCGAGAAGCCCCTGGCCGGCTCACTCGCCGACGCCGAGGCGATGCTGGAAGCCGCCCGCAACGCGTCCACCCAGGCCGCGGTCGGCTACACCTACCGCCGGGCGCCGGCCGTCGAGATGATCCGCCGCGAACTCGCCGTCGGCACCATCGGCGATTTGGTCCACTTCAACGGCCACTACTGGTGCGACTACGCCCTCGACCCCACCTCGCCGATCACCTGGCGCTACCAGGGCGGCCCCGGTACCGGGGCACTCGCTGACGTCGGCAGCCACCTCATCGATCTCTCCGAGTTCGTCTGCGGACCGATCGTCGAGATCTCCGGCGCGCGGTTCCACACCGTCATCACCGAACGTCCCGTCCCCATCGGCACCACCTACGGCCACACCAAGGGTGAGGTCAGCGATGAGATGGCACCGGTGGAGAACGAGGACATCGCGACCTTCACCGCCACCTTCGCCGGCGGTGCCGTCGCCACCTTCTCCGCCTCCCGCGTCGCGCACAGTCTGCCCGACGGCCTCGGTTTCGAACTCTTCGGCACCGGCGGATCGGCGTCCTGGGAACTGGCCCGGATCGCCGAGTTCCACCTCGCCGCCGACGACGTCCGCCCCGAACTGGGCGGCCCCCGCCGCATCACCATCGGCCCCGACCACCCCTACATTCGCGGCGGCCTCCCCATGGATGCCGGCGGCGTCGGCCACGGCAAGGCCGAGTTGTTCGCCTACCAGGCCCGCGCGTTCCTCGACCAGGTCGCCGGTATCGACGTCCTCGGACCGTTGCCCGGCTTCGATACCGGTCTGCACAGCATGCGCGTCGTCGCCTCCATCGCCGAATCCGCGGCCGGCGGCGGAGCCACCGTCAAGGTCAGCTGAACCCATCCCGCTGATCGATCAGCGGGCACACCCAACCAAGGAGACAAACCCATGAAACTCGGTGTCTACACCGCCATCCTGCACGACCGCCCACTGCCCGAGGCGCTGGAGGTCATCGCGTCGGTCGGGCTGACCGGCGCGGAGATCAACGCCGGCGGCTTCCTCGGCACCCCGCACCTGCCGGTCCAGGAACTGCTGTCGGGCGACATGACAGCCGCCGACTACCTGAAGATCTTCGACGGCACCGGGGTATCGATCGCCGGGCTCAACTGCAACGGCAACCCGCTACACCCCGACCCCGAGGTCGGACCCGAGGACGCCGACGACCTCCGCAACGCCATCCGCGTCGCCGGCCTGCTCGGCGTCGACCGCGTGGTCACCATGTCCGGTCTGCCCCAGGCACATCCGGGTGGCCAGTGGCCGGCCTGGCACGTGAACACCTGGGACTCCGGCTATCTCGACTCGCTGGACTACCAATGGGATGACGTGGCCGTCCCGTTCTGGACCGAGATCGACGCCCTGGCCCGCGAGAACGGCGTCAAGGTCGCCATCGAAATGCACCCACAGAACCTGGTGTTCAACCCGCCGACGATGAAGCGTCTCGTCGACAAGGTCGGTGCCACCAACGTGGGCGCGGAGATGGACCCGTCGCATCTGTTCTGGCAGGGTATCGACCCCGTCGCGGCGATCGAATGGCTCGGCCCGCTCGTCTATCACGCCGCCGCCAAGGACACCCGTATCAACAAGAACTGCGAGATCTACGGCGTCCTCGACGAACGCTTCACCCGAATCCCGATGAGCGAGAATCCCACCGGACTCGGCGGCAAGCATGTCGTCAACAAGTGGCCCGAAGACTCCGCGTGGGACTTCGTCGCCGTCGGCCGCGGCCACGACGTCGACTTCTGGACCCGCTTCCTGCAGGCACTGGAGAAGGTCGACCCCGACATGTGGGTCAACATCGAACACGAAGACGTCGAGTTCGATCGCATCGATGGCCTCAAGGTCGCCGCCGACACCCTGCACTCCGCCAATTCCGCACTCGTCCACTGAGTCTCACGCAAGAGAGAAGAGCACACCATGAACACCACCCCCATGCGCCGCGTCGCCGCGACCGTCGGCGCCGTGCTGGCCACGATCACCGTGTTGTCGGCCTGCTCGAGCACCGGTGGTAAGCCCGACTCGGGCGGCGGTGGGGGAATGGCCGCCGGGCAGGCCGACACACCGCGGTTCACCGTCGCGATGATCACCCACGGCCCGCCCGGCGACACGTTCTGGGATCTCATCCGCAAGGGCGCGGAAACCGCTGCAGCCAAGGACAACATCGAGTTGAAGTACTCGTCGGAACTCGAGGCACCCAACCAGGCCAACCTGGTGCAGAACGCGATGGACAGCAAGGTCGACGCCATGGCCGTCACCCTGGCCAAGCCGGAAGCCCTCGCACCTGCGGTGGAGAAGGCCACCGCGGCCAAGATCCCGGTTGTTGCGTTCAACGCCGGTATCGATCAGTGGAAAGCCATGGGCGCCTTGTCCTTCTTCGGTCAGGACGAGAAGGTGTCCGGCGAGGCGGCCGGCAAGCGGCTCAAGGACGAGGGCGCCAAGAAGGTCGTGTGTGTGATCCAGGACCAGGGCAACGTGGCGCTCGAATCCCGGTGTGCCGGTGTCGCTGCCGGGATGGGTGGCGGAGTGGAGAACCTCAACGTCAACGGCACCGACATGCCGTCGGTGCAGTCGACCATCTCCGCCAAGCTGCAAGAGGATCCGAGCGTCGACCACATCATCACTCTCGGCGCGCCGATCGCACTGACCGCGGTGAAGTCCGCCGACAACGCCGGCAGCAAGGCCAAGATCGCCACCTTCGACACCAACGCCGCGCTCGTCGACGCCATCAAGGCCGGACAGATCGAGTGGGCCGTCGATCAGCAACCGTTCCTGCAGGGCTACCTCGCCGTCGACTCGCTATGGCTCTACCTCAACAACCGCAACGTGATCGGCGGCGGACTGCCCACCCTGACCGGCCCGGCGTTCATCGACAAATCCAACATCGATGCGATCGCCGACTACGCGAAGAAAGGAACCCGCTGAGCTGACCAACTCCCATCGCACGCCCCCGTCGCAACCACTCTCCCGCGACGGGGGTCGTTGCTGCGCGCACCGCGACTTGACGTGTCGGAGATATCCGTCATATTGTCGGGCGGTGACATCCGACGACGACGTTTTCCTGGCGCTGGCCAACCCGGTTCGTCGATCATTGCTGGAAATGCTTGCCGAGCAACCCACTCCGGCAGGTGAGCTCACGTCCCGCTTCGACCTGAGTCGGTCGTCGGTCACCGAGCACCTGAAGGTACTCAAGGACGCCGGCCTCGTGACCGACGAAGCCCATGGACGGCAACGCATCTACCGCCTGACCGCGGAGCCGCTCGCCGCACTCGACGACTGGCTCCGGCCCTTCGAACGCTACTGGCGTTCACGGATGTCCGACATCGCCCGCCTAGCAGAGGATCTCGAATGACCCCCGACCCTACCCGCCGCCTCGAATCCATACACGTCGACCAGTTCATCGCCGCATCCCCGGAAACGGTGTGGCGCACGCTCACCGAACCCGAACTCCTGGCGCGCTGGTGGGTCGCCGGCAACGTCGCGCCGGTCGTCGGACACGAATTCACCTTGGATATGCCAGGATTCGGACTACAGCCCTGCCGAGTTGTCGAGGTCGAGAAGCCCACGCGCTTCGTCTACACGTTCACCGACAACTGGACGCTCACCTGGACCCTCGCAGCCGAAGGCGCCGGCACGCGGCTCTTCCTCGAGCACTCGGGATTCGACCTCGACGACCCTCGGATGGCAAACGCACTGCGCCACATGGGACCTGGTTGGCGGGACACCGTGCTCCCACGTCTGGCGGAACTGGCTCTCACGCTCTGAACACTTCGGTTGGCGAGAGTCTACTTCTCCGCTGCCATCGAGTTCATGATCGAGAAGGTCACCTGGTCTGGACGATAGCGGTCGTCGGAGTATTCGAACGGTCGGCCCTGTGGGTCGAAGCTGGTGCGCCGTTCCCGTAACAGCGGTGCGCCGGTGTCGATCTGCAATGCATCGGCGTCGACACTGTCGGCGGCCACCGCGTCGAGTTCGTGCCGCATCGACGCGAACTGCACTCCGTGGTCGGTCAGGTGGTCGGTGATCGAGCCGATGTCCGGATCGAAGTCGAAGAGACTTGATCCGACGTCGGTGGTGAACCGGCTGCGTTCGAGGAGCGCCGGCGACCCGTCGAGGGTACGGAGCCGGACGATCTCGACGATGAAATCGTCCTCGGAGATCTGCAACGCGTCGGCGATCTCGGCGCTGCACCGGGTGCGCGCCACGCTCAGGGTGTGATTGCCCGGCTCTCGTCCGGTGGTCACCGCCCACTGGGAGAACGGGGTGAATGAGCTCAGGGTCTGTGTCGGCTGGTGCGGTCGCCGCACCCGGGCCGGGCGGCCTCGGGTCGTGTAGATCAGGCCCTCGGTGCGCAAGTTGTACAGCGCCTGTCGGATCGGACCGCGACTGACCTGCCACTGCTCCATTAGCGCTGTCTCCGGCGGCAATTCGTCACCGGCCTGGTACTCGCCGGTGAGGATCTGGCCACGAATCGACTCGTAGATCTCCTGATATCGAGGGGACACCGGACCTCCGCGCCGTGACAACTGCCTGACTTGTGTACCTACCTTAGCCGACCGATGAGGGGCGGCCCCGCACACGTCGTCGCGGGGCCGCCTTGTAGACGGGAGTCAGTCGCTGCTGGGCACCCGATTCCAGTGCGGCAGCAGGATCACCAGTGCCACCGCGGCAGCCCCGGCGAACCCGTAGAACAGCGCGGTCGTCCCGAGGTAACCGGGTAACAGTCCACCGAAGATCGCGCCGACCGAACCGCAGCCGTTGATGATGCCGGTGGCCGCACCGGCGTGCTTGGACGTGCCGAAGTCGACTGCGGACACACACGACACCATCGCGTCGGCGCCGTAGAGGGTCAGGCCGATCACGGCGAGGACGACCATCATCAGCCAGACGTTCTGGGTGGCGGTCAGCGGGGTGAACAGCAGCAGGGCAGCGATCAGTAGCACCAGCGACAGGACGCACGCCGGGATGCGCTTGGCGTGGAAGACGCGGTCGGAGATCTGGCCGATGAGGATCGGCGCGAGCACACCGGCGACACCGAAGGCGATCGGCACCGTCACCGCGGTGAGGTTGCTGGCATCCGAGAGACGTTCGGCGACAATCACCGGACCCCACAGCAGGATGGCATAGCGGGCCGGCTTCAGCAGGAAGTAGGTCGCACCGAGCGTCAGAACCATCTTGTTGCCCAGGACGGTGCGGTAGGTGTCCCAGGCCGAGGTGCTCTCGCGGGTCATCTCGAGGTCGTCGGCAGTCACCTCACCCTGCGGAGTGGGTTCGTGGAGCTCCTCGAGTTCGGGGAGTCCGACATCCTTCGGCGAGTTCCGCTGGAACTTCAGGGTGATCAGGATGATGATCGCGACAACCCCGGCACCCGCGAAAAACGCTGCACGCCAGTCACCGACGATGCTGTAGGCGATCCAGCCGAGGAACGGGGCGGCGGCGAGTCCGCCGAACGCGTAGTTGGTGCTCCACAAGCCGAGGATGCGGCCGCGCTCGGCGATGGTGAAGAACTGCGCCATGTTCCGCAAGGTGCCCGACCACCCCGTGGACTGCGCCAGCCCCTGCAAGATCATCAACGGAGCCAAGAACAGCAGTGCCGGCAGCAGACCCATGAAGACGGCCGCGACCGCGGATACCGCCAAGCCGCCCAACAGGATTCGACGCGGACCGAACCGGTCGGACATCGCGCCCCACACGAACTGACCCGCCGCGTAGGCCGTGAGGTATACGGCGTCGAGATTGGCGAGGACTTCCTTGGATAGGGATGTCGAGAGGACGGGATCCTCGAGAATGCCGAGTTTGGCGACCGAGAAGGCTTGGCGGGTGAAGTAGAAGCCGGCGTAGATGATCCAGGTGACCGCGAAGGTCTGCACCCGCCACCGTCGGTAGGCGGGCGGGGTTCCGGCGACGGAGCCGCCGGGGGCGTGCGAAGTGGTGGCTGGGGTTGTCATGACGTCCTTCAAGTGTGGGTGAGAATTGCGCAACGCGCACGGTGAATGGGACGCAGCGGCAGTGATGCGCGTGACGGGAGACGTGGTGCGGAGGGGAGGTGCGAGGGGGCGGGGTAGGAATCACCCACCGGGAAGGGAGCGGTAGGCGAGACGACCCACCGCTCCCTGAGGCGCCGCCCTGAGGAGCGAGCCTGCGAGCGTCCCGAAGGGCGCGAGGCGCTAGCCGAGCCTCGAAGGGCAAGAACGGAATCCAACAATCAGCCGAGCAGCGACACGATGTCGGTGACCTTCTCGACGACGTGGTGCGCCCCGGCAGCGACGAGCTGATCAGCGTTGTGTGCACCGGTCAGCACGCCGACGACACTGCCTGCACCTGCCCGCAGACCGCTGGTGATGTCCGACGATGTGTCGCCGACGACCATCATCGACTGCACCGAGGTCGTGCGTGTCTGGATGAGGGCGGCCAGCGGCATGTCAGGATGCGGACGGCCGCGCAGTTCCGAACCCGGGCACAGCACGAGGTCGGCGACGTTCTGCCAGCCCAGCGATTCGAGGATCGTGTCCTGGGTCGGCTTGGCGAATCCGGTGGTCAGCGCGACCTTTACCTGTCGGCTGCGGCAGCGCGCGAAGAGCTCCTCGGCGCCGGGCATCGCGCTGCACTTTCCTTCGGCGACGAGCTGGCCGTAGGTGCGCTCGAACTCCTTGTTGGCCGATTGTGCCTGTTCCTCATTGCCTTTCGCGAGATGACGGAAGACGGTGATCTTGGACTGACCCATGGTCTCCCGGACGTAGTCGAGCATGGCGGCCCGGTCGGCGTCGGTGGCCGACAGGCCCGCATGCTCGTCGGCGGCCCGAAACGATGCGACGACGAGACCCTCGTCCTGCACGGTGGTTCCGGCCATGTCGAAGACGACGAGCTCAATGGGAGTGGAAGGCATTGCTGTTCAGTTCCTTTCAGTGGTGAAACTTGGGATAGTTGGAGGGCTCACGCCACCGCGGCGGTGGCCCCGAGCGCCTTCTCGACACTCGAGAGGGCAAGCCCCATGCTGGTGGTCATGCCGATACCGGTGGTGACGGTGACGATGTGGGTGCCGGGCAACGGTTCCCGGAGCAGGAACTCCCGACCCGGTGCGGTGCTGTATACGCCCTGCCACCGCTCGACGACGTCGATGGTGGTGACGTCGAAGAGTTCCTTGGTGACCTCGAGCAGGACGTCGAACCCGTCTTCGGACTGGAACGGGGAGGTGGACAGTTCCCGAATGTGGGTGTCGCCGATGAGAAGTGTTCCGTCGGGTTGCGGGGTGTACATCTGGTGGAGGTCGATGGCGGTGTACTCGGGATAGGTGCGGTGTAGCCGTTCGGCAACCCTCGTCGTCGACGGGAGGTCGTCGAATCCGCTGTAGCGCAACAACGACCAGCCGGTGAACAGTGGGGTGGCGAGCGGGAACCGCAGCGGCACAACTGCCTTCATCATGTGTAGGGCACATCGCTGCAGTGCGAGATCATCTGTCACGTCGGGGAACAGACGATCGATGTCGTGGTTCACGGTGATGAAGGTGGTGTCTGCGCCGATGTCGCCGCGGGAGGTCCGGACCAGCCCCGGCTCGAAGGAGATGGCCGACGTATGCCAGAAGAACTGCACACCAACGAATTCGAGCCAACGAGCGATCGCCGGTGCGGCAGTCCGCGGATCGACCTGCAGGTCGGCGGGCAGATACATGCCGCCGACCACCCCCGTCCGCCCGGCCGGGACGCGGTCCAGGATCTCGGAGCGGTTCAGCACCCGCGCATCATCCGGGCCACGGGCCGCGGCGAACTCGTGCATGACCGCCAGCTCGTCGTCGTGGCGTGCGATCGCGTGGGTCCCGGTCTCCGCCGACCAGAACCCCGCCCGACGGGACAGTTCCAGCCAGTGGTCCCGGCCGGCACGGGCGAAGCCGAGCGCCAGATCGGATTGCGCGGTGATGCAGGCGTGCCCGAAATTGCGGACCGACGCTCCAGCGGCCCGGTCGTTCTGCTCGATGACCGCGACCGTGCGACCCCGCTGGTGGGCGTGGTAGGCGTGCGCGAGTCCGACGATGCCGGCGCCCACGACGACGACGTCGAACTGTTTTCTGGATGTGATCATGGTCATACTCTTCCGCGCCGGCTCCCTGCTGTCAATACTTCTGACGAAGAAAGCTATACAACTCGCGTTACGACCGTATGACCTGCGGTTAACGGCTCATGATGAGTGCGCAAAGGCCAGGCAGATGCCAGCGGCGGGTGCGGTTCGACATTTCCGCCTCAGAGTTAGGTAGATACGTTGCGGAGCTGGTCAGCCCTGCTGCACGAGCAGTGGCACCAGTTGCTCGTCGAGCGTCCAGGCCCCGTGATGCCCGGCCATCGTGACCTCAGGTGCGGGATCGGTGAGGGACCGGGTGAGCAGGGTGGTGTCGCGGGCGACCGCCACCAGATCTCCGATGCGTTGTGCGACAACATCGGTCACCTCGGAGCCGAACCAGCCTTCGTCGAGGACCTGCTCCCGCGCGACGATGTGCGCGTGATCGCCGACGACGTCCGACCAGAACGCCTGCACGTCGTCGCGGGCGCCCGAGCGTGTGTAGATCTGCCGCACCCGCATCTCTCCGGCGACCACCGATACCCCACCGAGCATCCCGTCCGTGGTGTCGATGTCGATTCGATTGTCCGCCTGGACCATTCCGTGATCACCCGTCACCACCAAGGTGGCGTCGCGGGGGAGTTCCGCAGCCAGGTCGGCCACTAGACGGTCCGCCGCCGCGAGGGTGCTCACCCACTGCGGCGAACCCGGACCGAAAATGTGCCCGGTCATGTCCAGATCGGGCCAGTACGCGTAGATCAACCGGTGCCGTGGTGTGCGGGGAGCCAGCACATCGGCGACGCCCGACACGATGTCGGCCGGTGTCGTCGCATCCAGGTACCGGCCGTCCACCCGAAAAGCGGCGCGGCTGAAGCCCGATCCGCGGTACGACGCCGGCATCACGTAGCTGACCTCCACCCCACGGCGCGCCATCTCCGAGAGTAGCCCGGGCAACGGCTGAATCCGTTCCGGCACATACCGACTCGTCGCCGACGGGCCGTCGGAGGTGTCGAAGGTCCACCGCAGGGCGTTGAGCGTGCGGCGTTTGCGGCGGAAGTCGGAATCCTCCTCGGGCAGAAACGAGTAGCCGATGATGCCGTGCTGACCGCACTGGGTGCCGGCCATCAGGCTGGTGATACTGGTCGCAGTGGTCGCGGGGAACC
Source organism: Gordonia sp. CPCC 205515 (assembly GCF_048537925.1). Classification (NCBI taxonomy): domain Bacteria; kingdom Bacillati; phylum Actinomycetota; class Actinomycetes; order Mycobacteriales; family Gordoniaceae; genus Gordonia; species Gordonia sp. CPCC 205515. The sequence goes on from NZ_JBCLVJ010000004.1 coordinate 20,485, forward strand.
CCGCCCGTAGAGTGCCGGCGCGCATCGCGGTCAACGTCGGCGCGATCTCCGCGTGGCGGGCGAGCAGTTGGTCGCCGAGCCCGTCGATCAGCAGCACCACCACATGCTGGCTCGACGGGATCGGCACGAAGGGCGACGGCTGCCGCGCAAACGCATCGTCGATCGCCGGCAGCACGTCGGCCAGGGTGGCATATCCGTCCCACTCCCGAGGGTGCAGTTCGGCGAGCACTTTGGTCACATCCGACACGGTAACCACACATCTGTGGATAACTCGCGCGTGCCCCACGCACATGTCGGGATCGGCCCCTAACCTGGGGCGCATGACGGAGCACCTGCCCATCCGCATCGACGACACCACGCTCGTCAAGCAGTTCGGCAGCGTCACGGTCACCAGAGGCCTGGACTATGCGGCCGAGGGCATGATCCCCGACTTCGAGTGGTCCGAAGGTGGGCGGCGGCTGCGTGGCACCAGCTACGGGTCGGGCCGAAGCCTCTACCAGGTGGTGATCACGTTCATCGAGCGCGGCAACGAACGCGTCCTGCAGACCGCGCACTGCTCCTGCCCGGTGAGCATGAACTGCAAGCACGGTGTCGCGCTCCTGGCCACAGCACTCGGACTCGTCGAGATCGACGACGAGTTCTACGACGACTACGACGATGACGGCTACGAACTCTTCACCGAGGACGACGGACGTGCCATCCCGCGGCTCGCGCCGGTGGCGGCCCTGCCTCCCCAGTGGCGCGCCGCTCTCGGCGCCTTCGTGACGGCCGCCGCCATCGAGCACGCACCAATCGGCATCCAGGTCGGGTTGCGGGACCCGATCCACCGCCCGGGCGGACCGGTACCGGTCATGCGATTGGTCCGGCCCGGCAAGAAACCGGCGACGTGGATCAAGACCGGCATCAGCTGGCGGACCGTCGCGCAGCCGACCTACCCCAACGACGCGCTGGCCGACATCTTCGACGCCCGGCACCTGCGGGCGGTCCGCGCGATCGCGCGCACGGTCGCCCGGCAGAATCCCGGCGACACCATCTCGCTCGACACCGCGCCCGCCGAGATCTGGGATCTCCTCACCGCCGCCCGCGACGCGGGCGTCACCTTCCTCGCCGGACCGGACGTCGACGCCGACAAGGTCGAACTCTTCCGCGGCTCGCGGGTCTCGTTCGAGGTGACTCGCGACGTGGACGGCGTGCGGGTGTGGCCGAGCATGATCGTTGACCACGAGGCGGTGGCCGGTGCGCAGGTGACGCTGCTCGGCTCACCAATCGCGCACGGCGGCTTCGCGATCGGCGAAGGACTGCTGCTGATGGGACCGTTCACCCCACCGCCGGACATGGGTGCACTGCTCAACCTGCTGGCACTGCCCGAGGGCATCCTCATCCCCGACGACGACGTCGACGAGTTCGCCGCCGAGATGCTGCCCGCCCTGAATGCGGTGATGCCCGTCCGCGTCGACGACGACGCCATCACCCCGCCCACCATCGAGGGACCACTGCCGCTGCTGACCATCCGCATCATCGGGGATGGCGCCCAGGTCGATTGGAAGCTGCGGTACCTGCTGAACGGCAAACCGCGCACCTTCACCCTGAAGGAAGCCCCGACGGCGACGGGAATCCGTGACGCCGAGGCAGAAACGCGGATGTGGGAGGCCGCACGTCCGGCGATGGAGGTCGTCGCCGGACGGTGTACCCGATGGCAGCAGCAGGCCGCACGGTACCTGAGCCAGGCCAGGCTGCTGGGCGCCAGTGTCGTCGACCAGGAACTCGACATCCTCGTCGCCCCCGACGCCGCGACCGCCGCCGCCCACGCCGGCATCGAACTCCTGGCCAAGATCTACACCTACTCCGAGATCGACACCGCGGTACTCCTCGGGGAACTCGTCGGCGAACTCGGCTCCGACATCGTCGTCGACATCATCGGCACCACACCGGATTATCGTCCGGCTCAATCGGATCCGCAGATCGAGTTCGGCCAGGATGAGAGCTCGGCCGGCAACGACTGGCTCAACCTGGCGATCACCGTCGACGTCGACGGCCACAAGGTGCCGCTCGGCGAGATCGTCCGCGACATCACGCTCGGTGCCACCCACCTCATCCTCCCCGACGGTACCTACTTTCCGCTCAACACACCCGAACTCACCCGACTCACCGAGCTCATCCATGAGGCCCAGGAGATCGGCGAGGTGGAGAACGGACTCGTCCGCCGCGACACCTACCACGCCACGCTCTGGGAGGAACTGCTCAGCCTCGGCGTCGTCGACGATCAACTCGCCGACTGGCACGAACGTCTCACTCGACTTGCGAACGCCACCATCCCGGCACCCAGCGGTCCGCCGCACGGCCTGCACGCCGACCTCCGCGACTACCAGAGCGACGGCCTCGACTGGCTGAGATTCCTGTGGCAGAACCGGATCGGCGGCATCCTCGCCGACGACATGGGCCTCGGCAAGACCGTGCAGGCACTCGCCCTCATCGCCGAGGCCGCCACCGAGGAACCGTCCGGCTGCTTCCTGGTCATCGCCCCCACCAGCGTCGTCACCAACTGGGTCAACGAAGCAAACAAATTCGTCCCCGACCTCACCGCCGTCGCGGTGACCGCCACCGAGGCCAAGAGCGGGATCTCCTTCGCCGAGCAGGTCGGCGACGCCACGATCGTCGTCACCTCCTACACCCTGTTGCGCCTGCAGTTCGACAAGATCAACGAATTCCGCTGGACCGGAGTCATCTTCGACGAGGCGCAGTTCGTGAAGAACCACAACAGCAAAACCCACCAGTGCGCCCGACGGCTCGGCGCCGAGATGAAACTCGCCATCACCGGCACGCCGATGGAGAACAATCTGATGGAGCTCTGGGCGCTGCTGTCGCTCACCGCGCCCGGATTGTTCCCGTCGCCCAAGATCTTCGGTGAGTACTTCCGCAAACCCATCGAATCGGGACAGCATCCGCAGCGGCTTGCGCAACTACGCCAACGCATTCGGCCGGTGATGCTGCGCCGCACCAAAGACCAGGTGGTTGCCGAGCTGCCCGCCAAGCAGGAACAGGTCGTGCCGATCCAGTTGGCACCCAAGCACGACAAGATCTACCAGACCCGACTGAACCGAGAGCGCCAGAAAGTTCTTGGTCTGCTGGGGGATTGGGACGAGAACCGATTTGCCATCTTCCGATCGCTGACCATGCTGCGGCAACTGAGCCTGCACGCCGGTCTGGTCGAGGAGGAGAACCGTGCGGTCGCCTCGGCCAAGATCGACTATCTCGCCGAACAATTGCCCGAACTGATCGCCGAAGGCCATGCGGCGCTGGTGTTCAGCCAGTTCACCGGATTCCTCGGCCTGATCCGCGAACGGCTGGTCGAACTCGGCATCGCCCACAGCTACCTCGACGGCTCGATGAACGCCAAGCAACGTGCCCGGGTGATCGAGGAGTTCACCAGCGGTGAGTTCAAGGTCTTCCTGATCAGCCTCAAGGCGGGCGGGTTCGGCCTCAACCTCACCGAGGCCGACTACTGCTTCGTCTGCGACCCCTGGTGGAACCCCGCCGCCGAAGCGCAGGCCGTCGACCGCGCCCACCGCATCGGCCAAACCCGCCCCGTCACCGTCTACCGCCTCGTCTCCGCGGGCACCATCGAGGAGAAAGTCGTTGAGCTACAGGACAAGAAGCGCAAACTCTTCGACGCCGTGGTCGATGACGGCGATCTCTTCGGGTCGGTGATCAGCCCCGAGGACGTCCGTGCACTCCTCGGCGACGTGCCCCCTCCCGTTGGTTGAGCGCCCTCTCGTTGGTTGAGCTTGTCGAGACCCTCAACCAGCCGATGGCGCAACCTCATCCGAGACCGCGAGTTCGTCGTCGTACCACTCGAACCACGGGAGTCCGTCGCGGCGATAGGTGGCCTGTGTCAGCCGACGGTGCGGCGGGTCGCAATGATTCAGCTGGAGCCAGAGCGCGGAGTTGATGATGCGCACCACACCGGTCGCGCGCGCCGCGAGATCCCAGTTGTCCGACGGTTCGGTGATCGACGACTCGGCCACCGCCCCCGACCGCAGGTACATCTCCTCCGCCGCCACGACCCGCCGATCCCACACCTCGCCACGCAGTGGCGTCACCTCGATGGCCACCGTGCAGACGTCGGTGCCGTCGACGGGGGTGCCGGGCGCACGCAGGCGGCTCGGTACGAACTGCCGGACGAGGCCGTCGCCGCCGCGGTGGCCACTCAACCGCGACTGCACGTGCATCTCGAGGTGGTCGATGGTCGTGAAGTCCGGTGTGGCGGTGCGGCGGGAGCCGGTGATCGCATTGGTCCCGTCGACGTCCACCCGGACGAGGAAGGGATAGCCGGCGGCAAAGCTGATGGTCGCCGCTTCGGACTGCCACAGGGGGAGCACCACATCGTCGGTGTTCCACGATTCGGGCGCGGGTCGCACACAGTCGGCTGCCGCGAGCACGTTCAACGAGCCGATCCCCGGCGCCGACATGTTGGTGGTGACATCACCGCGCATGCGCAGGGTGCGGATGAACTCGATGTAGAGCTCGGCGTCGGCGTGAACGTCCGGAAAGGCGAACGTGACAGTGTCGTGCGCGCTGGTGATGGTCATGCGGTCCCTGCTTGGTCGTACGCGTGATGGGTGCGTCGAACCAAACATCGCCGCCCCCGATCGTTTGCGTTACACAATGTCGCAGAGTGTCACGAGCAACACAAAATCGCCAGGCGGCGCGGGGCCGATGGGTCAGGTGTTGGTGGGCCGATCAGGCCCCGGCGACGGCGGATCGATCTCGATGACCGGCTCGATCGGCATCTCGTCGGTGGCGTGCGCGAGAAACGCCGGGTCGACCGGGTCCCAGACGCCGCGCAGTGCATGGACCGCCGCGTCCGCGAGTTCGTTGCAGCGCGACGCGGCGACTTCGCGGATGAACGTGTGGTTACGCAGCCGGCGCCACCCGGTATGGACCAGCCAGTCGGCCTGTTCTTCGTGGCAATCGGGGGAAGTGTGCAGGTCAGCGGCATCAATGGTCGCTCGCCACCGGCGGGCACGGGTCACCGAGAAGCGGATGCAGCCGTGCGGTCCGGGGAATTCCGGCGACTGTCGGACGTCGAAGCCGTCGCCCACATCGAGGGCGTTCAGCTGCATCACCAGGTCCCCGGTGAACGCACTCCATGCGCTCTCGACGAGGGCGTCGAAACTCATATCGGTCATCGTCGCCTCCTCTCCGCACGAGCACGCCTATCAGCAGATTAGGGGATCGGTACGACAGCGGCAGAGTTTCGCGCCGTCCGATTCGCACGGTGTCGTGTCACCCATTCGGATGAATGACCGGTCTCACGGGGTGTCGTCGCGCCCGATATCCGTGCGTATCTGCCCGGTGATCTCGTCGATCTTCGCGCCGGTCGTCGGGGCGAAGCGCGAGTCGTCGAAGCGCGGTTTGCCGTCGAGCATGAGGTTGTAGCGGGCGAGTTGCTCGCGCACCGGATCCTTCATCTCCGCCAGGATCAGCGTGATGTTGTGGGTGATCAGGAAGTCGTCGAGTTCCACCAGTTCGTCGACGGCGGTCGCGTCGATCTCGGTGATCGGTTCGGCGGCCAGGACCACCGTGTGGATGTCGCGTCCGGCGGCGTGCGCTTCGACCACCTTGGAGCGGACATAGTCGTCGAACATGCCGCCGTTGGCGAAGAACAGTGGGGCGTCGAAGCGCAGAATCAGGACTCCCGGAATGTGCTGGGCCTGGGGATACCGCGTCACGTCGTGGTAACCGCGGACGCCGGGCACCCGACCCAGTTCGGTGCGGTACGGCCGCCACGCGAGGTTGACGAACGCGATGAACGACAGCCCGACCGCCACCAGAATGCCCTGCAACACGCCGATCAACGCCACACCGAGGAACGCCGCGACGGACAGCACACCCTCCACCGGCTTGACCCGGAACAGCTCGACCACACCTCGGATGTCGACCAACGACAGCGCCGCCGAGATCACCACGGCGGCCAACGCCGACGACGGAAGGTACTCGGTGACGCCCGGCGCGACCAGGATGAACACCACGATCAGCACCGCACCCACCACCGACGTGAGCTGGGTACGCGCCCCCGCCTGCTCGGCCACCGGGGTGCGCGACGACGACGCGGACACCGCGAACCCGCCGAGGAAACCGGTCGCGACGTTGGCGGTGCCGATGGCTGCCATCTCCTGGCTGCCGTTGACGGTGGTGCCGGCACGTGCGGCGAACGTGCGGGAGAGCACGCTGGTGTCTGCGAACGCGATCAGTGCGATACCGAAGGCCGGACCGATGAGGTGCAAGGCGTCGGAGACGGTGACGCCACCCAACGCGGGGGCGGGGAAGCCGCGCGGCATGGCGCCGGCGACGGGCAGATCATCGGACCAGCCGAAGATCGCGACGATGATGATGGCGCCCACCACCGCGACCAGGACTCCGGGAATCGCCTTGCGCCACTTCTTGAGTCCCAGGATCACTGCCAGTGAGATCAGGCCGATGGCGGTCGGCAGCCATTCCACCTTACCGTTGGCGATGCCCTTGACGGTCTCGACGGCCTCGGAAATCACCGAGTCGCCGTCGACGCTGAATCCGAGGAGTTTGGGGAGCTGGCCGATCAGCACGACGAGTGCGATGCCGTTGAGGTAACCCATTCGGATGGGTTTGGAGAGCAGGTCGGTGACGAAGCCGAGGCGCAACAGTCCGGCGACCAGCAGCACGATGCCCACTTCGATGGACAGCAAGCCGGCCAACGCGATTCGTTCGGAGTCGACGGCGGCCAGCGGGATGATCGAAGCGGCGATGATCGGTGCCAGCGACGAGTCGGGACCGAGCACCAGGATGCGCGACGGCCCGACGATCGCGTACACGAGCAGCGGGATGATCGTCGCGTACAGGCCGGTCACCGGTGGCAGTCCCGCCACCTCGGCATAGCCCATGCCGGCCGGGATGAGCAGGGCGGTCAGCACCGCGCCGGCGACGAGGTCGCCGCGCAACCAACCCCGTTCGTAGTTGCGCAGTGTGGTGAGCCCGGGCAGCCACCGTCCCAGCGTCGTGGTCGATGCCGGAGCTGTCATGTCGGGTCCCCTCAAAGCTGTTGTCCGGCAGTGGTGCGCGGCGGCCACGGTATCAGCATCGAGGTGCGGCGTTGGTAGTCGGTGTACGCCGAATATTTAGCCGCGGTAATCGATTCGGTGAACTTGGTTGACCCGATGAACAGCACGCTGAGCAACACCGGCCCGATGATCGTCCAATTCAGTGCGCCGCCGAAGAACCCGAGGCCCGAGGTCGCCGCGGCGGTGGCGCCGAGGCAATAGATCATCCACCATTGCGCCTGCTCGCAGAAGAAGTTGGGGTGGCGGCTGTAGCGGAACAACCCGCTCGTCACGAAACCCGGCTCGAGGTGGCCCTCGGCGCGCGCCTTCTCCTGGTGAAACGCCCACTGCTCCTGATCGGCGAGGGTCTCGCCGATCAGGAACAGCAGGAACAGCACACCAAAGAGCAAGTCCCAGAGCGTCAGTGCGGTCGGATGCTGCGCCGCGAAGTAGGCGGGCAGTGTGATCAGGACCAGCAGCGCATTCTGGTAGAGCACGATGAAGAACAGGTTGAACAGCTGGAACTGTGCGGGCGACATGCGGTTTCGTAGGACCGCCCACCGGTAGTCCTCGACACCGGAGTAGCCACCCTTACGCGCGAAGTTGAACGTCAACCGCAGTCCCCAGAACGTCACGACGACAGCCATCACGATCAGCCGCGCGGCGTCGTGCCCGTTGGTGATCACCGATATGGCGAAGATCCAGACGTAGACGACGGGCACGATCGACCAGAGGCGATCCACCCACGAGGTGTCCTTGGTCAGCAGCGACGCAACCCAGCAGAACACGCAGGTCACCCCGGCGACGATGAGGACCAGGCCCAGTGCACTCATGCGATGAGCGTAGTCGCGCCACTCTCACCGGAAGTCGACATTGCTCACTCGTCGGGCGGTGTCATTGATGAACCCCACCTGCGCCGCCAGATTGACCTGCATCTCCTGCAGTTGCTGCCACTGCGGGTGAGGCATCGCCGGCATCGGGTAGCCGGGGGATTCGGCGATCAGCCGTTGATGACGCTCATGATCGCGCAGGAGTTTGGTGTAGGCGTCGACGTTGACCGCGAGTTCGGCGAGTTGCGCGACGTTGTCCAGCAGTTCACGCCAATTCCGCTGCACCATCCCGATGCGCTGATCTAGGGCAGCCTGCAACGCGGCACCGACGTCGGTGTGCGTCTCCGGCGCCTCGAGGGATGACCGGATCTGCCAGATGCGGTAGCACTCGTGGCCGATGCCCTGCAACGACTGCTCGACCTGGTGCAGCAGGTTGCCGACGATGATGACGTTGTTCTTCGCGATCGGCGACACCCTGATGCCCTCGACCAGGAGGACCGCGATGCCGAGGAGTTCGGCCTCTGGGCGCAGCAGCCTGGACTCACCGGCGAGGTGGCCGTAGCCCGGCACGCGATCGGCGCCGAACGGCCACGGGTTGGTGTCGGCCGGCGGTGTGCGTCGACGTCGGGGCCACGTCTGGACGACGATGATGGCGCCGACCATCGTCGCGACGAGTAGTCCGCCGATGGTGACCGAGCCGGTGATCCCGCCCAGGTACGCCCACAGGAACAGGGCGATGATGATTGCGATGGGCCGATGCCGTAGACACCATCCCCAGAACGAGCCGGCCGGATGGCGGCGTGGCGGTGCTGGGGCGGGGCGGTTCGACGCGGTGTGGCGCAGGTAGGCGTAGCGAGCGAGTTCAGGGGTGCCGGTGGCGAGCAGCGACCGTAGCTGGTCGCGGTCAACGGCCGGCCGGCCACTGGCCGTCGACATGGCGACCAACTGGTCGTTAAGGGAGACGCGGTTGCTGCTCATCGCTTGGACTTTCGGTCGGGGTGCGACTGCACGGAGAACGTAGCAATTCGGACTGACAATTCCGGATCCGTCATTCGACGCCGGATCCACAATGCCGCCCGACGCGGAGTTCGGACGGCATTGTGCGGCAGGTCCTCAGATGATGCTGAAGACGAGGTTCCAGATGGATGCGAAGACATTCCAGATGGCGACAATCATTGTGATTTCCTTTCTGCCTCAGCGATTTTCGTATGAGGCGGCTTGCGTTGGCAGAACCAGATTGCGCCCGATCGGCATGGACCGACAATGGGGAGGACTACCCACCGACGGGCTCACGACCCGCTGACCTGGGCAGACCGGCCGCGAACGTCATTTGGGCGACAGATGCCGGGAACATTTTGACCCGCATTCGGGTGATCGAAGCCGGGAACATTTCGGCCCTCGCTGGCATCGTGGGAACGGTGAGCCCCGACGACGAGTCCGACCCGCAGCGCCCGGCTCCCCAACAGGTGCTGGTGATTGTGCTGGCGCTGGCCGGAATCGTCGCGACGCTCATGTTGTCGACGATTCCGACGCTTGCCGGGGTAGCGGTCGACACCGGATATGCCGTGGTGATCGGTGCGGTCAACGTCGCAGGCTACGTCGCGATGATCCTGGTGGTGGCGCAGTCGCCGTTGCGGTGGGACCTGGTCCGGCGGATCGCGGCGGTGATGATCGTGGTGGATGTGCTCGCGGCGATCGCCTCGGTGACAGTTCTGGACTCGCGTACCAGTGGTCCGAGTTTTCTGTTGGCGATGTCGTCGGTGATGGCCGTGGTCATCGTCCTGGTGGAGTTCGCGATGCCCCGGCGGTGATCAATGTTCTTGGTGCAACGCGTCTTCGGCCCGACGCATGCGCTGCACGGTGTACGTGAGTCCGAGCGCGGCAGCGACGACACACAGGATCAGCGTGCTCCACTCCGGCCACTCCATCACCTCGACCAGCTCGAACGCCTCCTTGATGCCGATCAGCGCGGCGCCGCTGCCGACGATGAACCAGCCCACGGATTTGTTCGAATACGTGATGAACTCTTCGCGTTGCTGCGCCGTCAGCGAGGCCATCACCTCCCGCTGCCAGGAGCCCTGTGTCCGGCGGATGAGAACGATGGCCACCGGAGGCAGCAACCACCACCACGGCGACACCCGCTTGGGGTGCGGGATGGTCATCGATTGAGTGACGATCGCCGACCGGTCGAATTGTTGCTCGTGCAGCTCGAGCGCGCCCTGATACATCGGCCCGGCCACCAGCAGCCAGGCGCCGAAGAAGCCGCACCATGCGACGAACGTGTCCATCAGCGTGCCTTTCGAAAGGGGTTGGCGTTCAGTGGTTGTGGTGACGGTGCATCGGTGAAAGTTCCGGGTTGTGTTGTCCTCCCGGCCGGACAACCCGCAGCCGCTGCATCATCTCGTTGTCTTCGTGGTCGGTGAGATGGCAGTGCCAAACGTATCCCTGTAAGGGCTCTCCGTCGTTGCCGACGAATACCGCGTCGGGATCAAATCCCAACTCCGCCTGGGTCGGCCACCGCACGACGATCCGTGTCACCTGGTTGGGTGGGCAGCGCACCGTGTCCTTCCAACCGGATTCGTACGGGGCCGGAGCGAACATCCGACTGGTCAGGAACGGTGCCGGGTCCGGTGTCCACCGGGTACCGAGCAGTGGCGGGGGATGATGCGCGAGGTAGCTGACCTTGTCGAAATCCCACCGGCCGACCACCCGGAAGTGCACGAGATGGATGTGCATGGCGTGCGTCTGCATGATCGCATCCGCGTTGACCAGGTCCCAGTATTCGGTGGTGCCCTGGACGGGGTGCTCGAACTCGTCGGTGTCGAACGGCAGATTATTGAGGTTCATGTTGAGCACCCCGAGCCACGACGGATTGCGTGGATTGAGAGTCACGTTCAGCGTCGCTATGCGTCTGGATCCATGTCCGGTGTCTCGGGTTGGCAGTGCGCCGGGAAGATTCGGGGCACCACGAAGTTGCTGCGGCACGGTGCGATATCGTCCGCGCGTGGAACCGACGTCGAACCTCATCACTGGCCGAATCATCTTGGCGCCATTGGCCTGTGCGATCCAGGAGATCTGCATCGTGTTGATCAGCTGGATCTGATCGCCGGGTACCCGAGACCCGAAATCGATGAGGATGTCGTATCGTTCGGCGGCACCGATGTCGACGGCGGTGACCGGGACAGGCGTGTTCAATAGCCCTCCATCGCTCCCGATCACCCAGAAGCGGCTGCCGTCGGAGAGGGACAGTCGGTAGTCCTCGAGCTGACTGGCATTGAGGATCCGGAACCGATATACGCCCCGGTCGACGGCCATCCGCGGCCATACCTTGCCATTCACCACCATGGTGTCGCCGGCCATGCCGCCGGACCAATGCCCAGGCATGACAGTCGGTGTGTTGGCGTAACGCAGACGGCCGTCGGGGTAGAACAGCTTGTCGCACAGGATCAGTGCGGCTTCGTAGGGGCCGGTCGGCAGGTTGAGGGGATTGTCGTCGCGACCCGTGTCCCACTCATCGCGGACGAAATAGTGAGCCGCCAGCCCGGCGTAGATGCTCAGCCGGGTCGTCCCCATGGAATGGTCGTGATACCAGAGCGACGCGGCTTGTTTCGAGTTGCGGAATCGGTATGTGACCGACCGGCCCATCCGGAATGGGGAGGTGGGGAACCCGTCGTCGGCGGGTCCATTGGGTGCGCCGTGCAGGTGAACGGTCAAGGGCGCGTAAGACCGATCGATGTCGGAGGCGCCGTGCAGCGTGGGATCGACATCGGCCCCCATCGGGTTGTGCCGTATCTGATTGGCGAAGGTGATCTCTGGTTCCTCGCCGGCGAACGTCTCGATGGTCGGACCGTGGTGGGAGAGGCCACCGAAACCCAGGCTGGGCACGGGTGGGAGGTCTCGATGGAACTGGTGGCTGTCGTTGGCGGCCACCATTCGCCGGGGCGGTCCGATGATCGGCAGTCGCGGTAGCTCGTCGACGAACGGAACCAGCGGCGGAGAGTGATAGGTGAAGAAGGGCACTCCGGGCACCATCGGCGAATCATGGTCGAGGCGAGGAGAATACGGGAGCGGGGCCGCAGAAGCGACGGCCGGGGTCGCGATCGCCGCTCCCGCGATGCCTGCCGCCTGCAGGAACGAGCGCCGCGTCAAACCTGGCGCGTTGAGTGGGCCAATCATGACGACGAGTGCGCGGCCAACTGCTCGAGCAGCAACGCACGTTCTTCCGACGAGATGAACGATGCGGTGAATGAGTTGCGGGCCAATGCAATGAGTTGCTCCTCGGGGAGAGCGAGTTCGTCACGGAGCGCGACGAAGACATCGCCAACATATCCGCCGAAGTACGCCGGATCATCAGAGTTGATCGTCACCATCAGCCCCGCGTCGAGCATCGCCGGTAGCGGATGGACGCCTAGCGTGTCCACGCATCGCAGGCGTACGTTCGACAGCGGACATGCCGTCAGCGGTATGCGGTCGGTGCTCAAACGCTCGATGAGACTGGCACTTTCAAGTGCCCGGATACCGTGATCGACTCGCTCGATACCCAGCACGTCGAGCGCCTCCCAGATGTAGTCGGGCGGCCCCTCCTCACCGGCGTGCGCAACCACATGCAGTCCCGCCTCCCGGGCACGCGCGAACACCGAGGCGAATTGCCCAGGCGGGAAACCCACTTCCGCCGAGTCCAGGCCGACGCCGATGACCGAATCGAAGAACGGTGCAAGGTCGTCGAGGGTCTGCTCGGCCTCGGCGACGGGTCGGTCTCGAAGGAAGCAGGCGATGAGGTCGGCGTGGATCGCGGGTTCGGTGCGCACCGAATCCAGACCGCGTCGCAGGCCCTGCACCACGGTCGCGATCGGGATACCGCGCGACGTGTGCGCTTGGGGATCGAAGAAGACCTCGACGTGCCGCACGCCCTGTGCCGCGGCGGTCCGGAGGTAGGCGGCGGCGAGATCGGCGAAGTCGTCTTCGGTCTGCAGCACCGCCATACACGCGTAATAGAGGTCGAGGAAATGCGGAAGATCGGAGAACGCGTGGGCCCGACGGAGATCCGCGACGGTCGCGTACGGCAGTCGCACGTCGTTGCGGCGGGCGAGTTCGAACACCATCTCCGGCTCGAGCGTGCCCTCGATGTGCAGATGCAGTTCGGCCTTCGGGAGGCGTCGTAACTGGTTGGCGTCCATGGATTCTCCGTTACTCGGGTGCTCGGAACACCTGGAACATGACCGATGTCCGATGTACGAACCCCATTGTCTCGTAGAGCCGTATCGCACTGGTGTTGGTGGCCGCGGCATGTAGGAATGGGATTTCCTCGCGCCCGCGAATCCCGTGCGCGACCGCGCTGATCAGTCGGCTCGCCAATCCCTGCCCCCGATAGGCGGGGTCTGTGCAGACCGCGCTGATCTCGGTCCAGCCCGGCACCCGCAGCCGCTCGCCGGCCATGGCGATCAACGCACCCTCCCGGCGGATGCCGAGGTAGGTGCCGAGCTCGATCGTCCGCGGCCGAAACGGCCCAGGGTCGGTGCGGCGCACCAGATCCAGCATCTCCGGCACATCGGCCGCAGTCAGCGCGACAGCCTCCTGGTCGGGTACCGCCTTGATACCGGCATCGACCATCTGCACTCCCGGCATCGACATCACCACACCCCACGTGCTGGGTGCGGTGACATCCACGACGGGCAGGAACAACGACGACCCGGGCCCCGCCAGCGCCGCGGCGTCTGCCCAGTCGCACTCCGACGGATCGTCTGGCAGCGCCGCCATCGGGCAGACGTCGGGCGCGTAGCGCACCGCAGCACCACGACGTTCGACGAACTCGGCATGCGGGCCGATCAGCGCCGCGTACGCCGGGTTGTCGAGCGGTGCCTCGTCGGGTTCCACGTCACGACCGTAGCGCAGCAGCGCGCCCCGCACCCCTCGCTCCCAGAGCTCGGCGCACGCCGCAACCACCCCCCCGCTCGGGGGAGCGGGGGATTGCTACAGGTCCAGGGTGTTGACTGCCCACCCCGACGCGATCAACCGCGGCACCCTTCGTCGCTCTTCCGGTTTGCCCGGTGGTCCGGTACTGGGCGCGGATTCGACTGTCCGCGAGTTCTTCTCCTTATCCGGTGGGCGGTGCCGCTCCCGCAATCGGCGGGCCAGTTCCGCCCCGACGATCCCGTTGCGGTTGACCTGCGGCTTCCCGCGGCGTCCGTCGCGCCCGTTACGCACCCACGCGGGACGCCCGGCGTCGGGTCCGTCTTTGATGATGTGGGTCGACCACTGCCCCGGCTTGTCACCGACCATCCGATTGTGTTTGCCGCACGCCCCGGCCAGATCGATGATGTCGGTGAACCCGCCCTGCGCCCAATCCTTCTCCGCATGATGGGCTTCGAGATGAGTGAACGGCTGAGTGCAATTCGGGCAGGTACACACCGCGCCGTCCCGCGCGAACAACATGAACCGCTGTGCCTGGTTCGCAAACCTGTTGGCCTGCCCCAGATACAGCGGTTCTGCACTGTGACCGCTGAACACCGCGAGGTGCTGCTGCGCCTCGGCGGCCAACTCGATCACCTCCGAGATCGGCAGCAGCGCACCGCTGGCGGTGGTCGCCACCCCGGCCTGTGCCCGCAGCGCGGTCTCGGTGATGGAGATGATCAACTGCGGCGGCAACCCCCGATGGGATTTTCCGAGGACGCCGCCGTTGACGACCGCATCCAACAGTGCGTGCAACGCATCATGATTGCGTTGCGCCGGAGTGCGGTAGTCACGCTCGGCCGCCTTCTTCAGCACCTCCATGTCGACGTCGTCGCTACTGCCTTTCGGTGAGTCGGGATCGCCCGGCATGTTCATTCCCGGAGCCGCCCACGCCGCGAACACCACATCCAACAGCGCTCGGGTGACCGGGTCGAGGTGTCCTTCCAGGGTGCTCATCAAATCGGCGTCCTGCTTCGAGAGTTCCAGGCTGCGCCGTCGTGCCCGATCCTTGTCATCGGCGAGAGTGCCGTCGGGGTCGAGGTGTGCCAACAGTTCGGCACCCAGGACGATCAGCTCTTTGGGCTCATGGTCGCGGGCGTAACCGGCCATCACCAACTCGGCTTTGTCCCGCAACTCTGGTTCCACCGCGGTGGGGATCTTGTCGAGAATCTTGATCACCGTCAGCGCATGGTCGGGGCCGATCGCCCCCTCGGCGAACGCCGCCGCCAGGTTCGGCAGTTTCGGGTCCAGGACGTCCCCGGTCAGCGAGTACATCGACAACAACGCTGCCATCAACTTGCGGCGTCGACCCGGGTCGGTGATCCGCAGGTGCAGCACCATGAAGTCGGTGAGTCGGCTGTAACCCTCGCGTTCCGTGACCCCGCGGTCCGAGCAATCCATCACCCGCCGCAGGCCGAGGTAGGCCATCCGCCGGGCCGAGCGTTCGTGGGATTCGGCGACCGCCAGCACCTCATCATGCGAGGCGGACGTCGTTGACGACGCCGCGATCCGGTCCAGCACGTCGTCGAGTTCGCGGTAGAGCCCGACGATCTCTGCGCCGGTGTCGCCACTCTCATTGCCGCTGGTCATCGAGCCTCACCTCCCAAATCGCTCGAACTGATGTTCGATAGTCTACGCCGCGCGGAGGGTCAGGACAAGACCCAGTTTCTGATCAATGAGCGGTCGCTCAACCAGCGTCCAACAGTGCCATCGCCATCGCCCCGGCGGCGTCGTAGGCGTCGGCAACCACGCCCATCCCACCGGTCACCAGCGCCCCTTCGTGCGTCATCAGGAGTCGCTCCCCGGTCACGGCGGGCTCCTCGACGCCGGCATCTCTCGCGATGGCGGTGAACAACTCCAGCATCCAGCGCTTCTGTCCGATGATGATCGGATATGCCGGGTGCGCCGGGTCGCTGATCTCGGCATGCGCGTTGATCATGCTGCAGCCCTTGGGGCTTCGCTCGATCATCCACTCCCGGGTGGCGTCGAAGATCGTGGCCAGGCGAGCGCGCGGGTCGTCGCCGACCGACTCGAGATGACGCGCCACCAGCTCGCGCCACGCGACGTCGCGGGCATGTAGGTATTCGACAACCAGCTGCTCCTTCGACTCGAACCGGTTGTACAGGGTGCGCTTGGTAACCCCCGCGCGTGCCGCGATGGCTTCCACTCCGACCGCGTGAATGCCCTGGTCGTAGAACAGTTCGGTGGCGGCGGCCAAGATCTCCCGCGCCTTCGGTGTCCACTCCACATCAGTCGTCACATGACACAGACTACACCGATCGGTATAGTCGCCGACATGCTCACTTCACCGATCGGTATACCCACCCGTTGGGTCACAATCGTCCTCAGTGCGTTGTTCGTGCTCACTTGGTCGTCGGGCTTCATCGGTGCCAAGTTGATCGGCCCAGGGGTACCGGTCACCACCGTGCTGATGTGGCGATTCATCACGGTCACCGCTCTCCTCGTGACCGTTCTTGCGACCTGTAGTCCCGGGACTCTGAGGGCTGGCCGCGGCTACGGTCGACAAGTCCTTATCGGCGCACTGTCGCAGGCCGGTTACACGGTCACCATCTACTGGGCTGTCTCCCTGGGCGTCAGCACGGGCACGACGGCGTTGATCGACGGTGTCCAACCACTCGTCGTCGCTGCTCTGGCCGGAACTGTTCTCGGTGCCGCCACCAGTCGTCGCCAATGGTTGGGCCTGGCCGCAGGGGCGATCGGCGTGGTCGTTGTGACCTGCACCGATGCGACGTCATCGGCCGGACACGCGCCGTGGTGGGGCTACCTCGTGCCGCTGATCGGTATGGCCTGCCTGGTGGCGGCGACCTTCCTGGACCGACGCAGTGCGGACACGATGTCACCGATGATGACGCTGACCGTGCACTGCGCAACCTCCGCCGGCATCTTCACGATCGTCTGCGTGGCGACCGAAACCGCGAAACCACCGATGCAGGAACACTTCTGGCTGGCGATAGCCTGGTTGGTCGTTCTGTCGACGATCGGCGGATACGGCCTCTACTGGATACTGCTCCGGCGTTCAGGGGTGACCGCGGTGAACACCCTCATGTTCCTGATTCCGCCGGTGACAGCGCTCTGGGGTACCGCAATGTACGGCGAGACATTCACGTGGACAACAGCACTCGGACTCGCAATGGCCCTGAGCGCTACCTGGGTGGTGAACCGGGCTGCTACGCCTCGGCAACCGGTTGCCGCAGAATCGTCCGCAGCTTCGCCGGCTCCACCCGACGCGCATCGCTCAAATAAATCTCGTGATGCTTCCCCGTCATGCGCAGTCCCGCATCCGGAATGAACGTCCCGTGCATCTGCTCGAGGATCGCGGTCTCGTCGTCGTAGGACCCGATGTGCAAGGTCTGGACGCAGCGCCCCTCGCTGAGGGTGTCGAACCGGAGCTTGTCGAGTGCCGCGGGCCGGTCCTTGGCGGCGACTGCTGCGACCGCGGCGCTGAACATGTCGTCGGTGATCCACTCCGGCGCCACGATCATCGCGGTCCAATTCCATTGCGACTTATCACGACTGGACGTGAAGGAGGCCATGTCGTCGGCCCACCACAGGGCCTCGAGCGGCATGACGACGTAGTCCTGATCGAGCTCACGCTTGCTCGCGAACTTGAGCTTGTATGCCACCGGATACAGGGCGGCGATCGCGCTCGCGTACTCGGCCGCGGTATTCGGATCACCGTGCCCGTCGATCATCAAGTACTGCAACGGCGGAACGTCGACGATGCGGAACTGATTGTGCTTGGCCTGGTAGCAGTCCAGGGTCTTCTTGAAGTCGGTCTTCATGCGGCGATCGTGGGTCCCTTCGCGCACGGACAGGCTATCGCGGGAGCGAACCCCACGGCGGACAGAGGCGAGGCCGCGCGCAGCGAGGCGATCGAGAGCACGTCCATGGTCCGAGAGTAGTCGGCGCGTGGGATGCGTACCTCGACTCGCCACCGAAAGCGGAAACACCGCTGCCCCGCTCGCCGCTCCTCAGAGGGCGGCTGGCGAGCGGGCGCGATCAAGAGGTCATGGCGGCGCTATCTGTGCGCGCGCCGGCCTATTGCGGAACCCCGTACTTCTCGATGATCGGTGCCAACAGCTCTGCGGCTCGCGACGCGGTAATGACCTCGTCGTCGTTCACCTTCGTGATCACCTTCGACTCGGTGTCCTCGTAGACATGTTCGCCAATCATCCTGCCGTCCTGGTTGTACGGCCACATGAAGGCGAGCGTGCGGCGAACCAGATAGAACGAGCCGCTATCGTATCTCGACTCGGACCCGACGCCGTTGGCGACCGCATCGAAGACATTGTCGCCGAGCAGCGCTCCCGGCACGAACTGGCTGAACTCCGCCTCTCCAGCGAAACCCCAATCATGCACTGCCATACTCTGTTTCCCCGTCCACATCACGAGCATGTCGAGTTCTTCGAGTTGCCGATAGAAGGCGCGGACAGCCTCCATGCCATCAAGGATCACACCCTGTCCGCCCTCGAAGATCCGGTAATGGGGATGTGCCACAGTCATATTTGGCGCGAGCAGGTCCTCGTAGCGACCGGAGACCTCGAGCAGTCCATGCCGGCGATAATTGATGAGAATGGTGCGATGCAGCGGATTGGTCTCGGCATCGATGAGGGAGTCGACGTCGTCCATCATGTGGACGAACTCCTCCTCGTAGGGAGTACGGGTCGTGATGGCATGTGCGATGAATTCGGTTGTGCTCATGGTGTTCTCCTAGGTCGAGTTCAGAGGTATTTGCTGAGGTCGGGGTAACTGCCGATTTCATAACCACCGTCGACGACGAGGCTGACACCGGTGATATAGCTTGCGTCTGCGCTGGCGAGGAAGACTGCCGGTGCCGCGAGTTCGGCGGGGTGGGCAGGGCGTTTCAACACGGCGTTCGCCTCGAACTCGCTCATGATGCCGGGGTTGCCTGTGATGAATCCCGCCATCGGGGTATCGACGAGCCCGGGCAGGATCGCGTTGACCCGGATGCCGTGCCGTCCGAGTTCGAGTGCGGCGTTCTTGCTGAACATATCAGCGCCGGCCTTACCGGCGGCATATGCGCTGCCGCCGTACAGCGGTATGTGCGAGTTTAACGACGACACATTGACTATCGATCCTCCGGTTCCGGATCGAATCATGCTCCGCGCAACATATTTGGTACACAGAAAGACTCCGCGCAGCACGATGTCGACGGTGAAGTCCCATGTCGGTTCGTCGAGTTCGGTGATCGGTCCGGGCCGGAGCGCACCGGCGACGTTGAACAGGCTGTCGATCCCGCCGAATTCGTTGTCTGCTCGCGTCACGGCCAATTCGATGTCGGCTGCGCTGGTGACGTCGCCGGGATTCGCGAAGAATCTCTCACCGAGTTCCTTTGCGGCTGTTTCCAGTCCGGCTGCATCCTGGTCGAATGCCAGCACCGAGCCGCCGTCGGCGATGAGACGCTCGGCGATGGCAAAACCGATGCCCGACGCTGCTCCCGTCACCATGGATCTCGTGGGTATTCGAACTGTTGTGGTGGTCATGACCTTCCTTCATCACAGTGGACGACAACCGATCGGCGATGGATTGCCACACGACAGGACGCGCGATTGAGACGGGCTGTGAGGTCGATTCGCGGGCCGAATGGTGTGCTTCGATAATGGCGAGATCGCGGCATCTGGTCCATTACATATTCCGCGCTGACCGTAAACCAAGTAGCTAACGGTGCAGCTCAGCGCGGTGCCAGTGCTGTGCGCCACGTCACATATCTGTTATCGTTGCCGGTGTGGATCTCAACCTCCACCTCGTGCGGTGCCTACTTGCCGTCGTTGACGAGGGACACTTCGGCCGTGCAGCACAGAAGATGTTTGTCAGCACTCCATCGTTGAGTCAGCAGGTCCGCAAACTCGAACGCCAGTTGGGGGCAGAACTGCTCGACCGGACAACGCATCCGGTGCGGCTCACCGAGATTGGCACTGTGTTCGCGTCGCAGGCACGGGTGGCGATCGAGACAGCCGATCGGGCGATCGGCGCCGTCGAATCCTATCGTCGAGCACAGGAGAATTCGATCAGGCTTGGATTCATGACGGCGTCAACGGGCCCACGGATGCGACTGGTCCTCGATCAACTTCGACGACGCGTGCCCGACGTGACCGTCCAGATGATCGAATTACCCTGGCCACAACAGACTTCGGCTGTCCAAAGCGGTGACGTCGACGCCGCATTCGTGCGACCACCTGTTGCCGACACCACTGGACTTGTGTTCGACGTCGTTCAGCATGAGTCACGGGTCGCGGTCCTCCCGGCCACGCATCACCTTGCGGGACGGCGATCCATAGGCATCTCGGACCTCGACGACGAACCGCACGTGGCCGACGACGACGCCGATCCGCAGTGGGTCAAATGGTGGGCATGTGACCCGCGGCCCAGCGGCATGCCGGTGCGGTACGGACCATCGGTCCGCACTATGGATGAACTGCTGGAGGCGGTGGCTGCCGGTCAAGCCGTGGCGATCACAGGCGAGTTTGTCGCGCAGACATTCCGCAATCGAGGGGTCGCCTTCATCCCGATCGACGATGTCGAACCGTGTCCACTGTCCTTGTGCACCAGAGATGCCGACAAGTCGCGCGTCGTTGCGGAGCTCCGCAGAGCCCTCACAGTGGTTCGCGCAGAGGGCACCTAGATCACCACTGAACCTCCACCGTTGGGACCTGGTTACGAGGGTGGCACGCCCTCTGCCCGCCACGTCACCGCCACAGGCACCCCATCATCCCACGGTTGCCGGGTGACGAGATCCGCGACATTGACGAAGCCACGCTCGAACTCCCCGGTCGCCGCGTCGACGAGCCGATATTGTTGCGTCTGCCGATGAATCGGCTGGCCGTCGAGCAATACCACTCGCACCTCCCCCGGTTCGAAGCCGCACCGCTTCTGCAGCGATGCGATCAACTGCTCGTTCGACAGGTGACCGTCCCCGAAGTTCCAGCCCATTGCGGTGCTGCAGATCCGTTCGCCGTCGGTCAACATGTACTCGGCCTCATCGCCATCGGCCACCGCGCGATGCGCCAGCGTGAACAGAGCGCGACCGTGAGAGTTGAAGGCACGGAACGCATATCCCATGTACAGCATCACCTGGGCGGCTTCGGCGGACCCGTAGAAGCGTTCGATCTGCGACGCCGGCATGGCTGCGATCGCCACGATGTCCCGCTCGATCTTCGCCGACGCCGACGGCTTGAGACACCACAGCGTCGTATCCCAGTTGCCGGCGTAGTACCGCATACCTGGTAGGAAAGACACCTTGCGCGGCATCAGATTTCCGACGACGACCACCGCCACCGATACGCCGAACAGCAGCAGCGGCCATGGCGAGGTCAGGTCTGTGAGACCGATATCGGCATGCCCGACGAAGATCGCCAGCACCCCGAACATCATGAAGACGTTCCACTCCAATGGAACTCCCATCGGGATCGCGGAGAGGATGCCGAAGTGGAAGATCACCATGATGGTCGCCGCGATCGCCGTCACCCATCCGCCGTGCGAGAAGAACAGCACGATCGGCACCAAACCCTCGACGGCCGTGGAGAAATGCGCGATCCACCGGGCGCGGCGACCGGGCCGTAGATCGTCGGGAAAGTTCTCGAAGAACTTCCTCTTGATACCCGGTGACCGAAATATCGGGTTGTTCGACATCATCGTCGCGATGACAAACGGGAAGTGTTTGTTGAGCTTCGACGTCGCCGCACCCAGCCAGATGCACAGGAAGACCAGCTTGGCGCCGATGATCATGTCGACTCCGACGAACAGGAACGTCACACAGAACGCGCCGTACACCTCCCCGCGGGCGGCGAGGAATATGGTCTTGTCGCGCAACCCGATCAGCGCCAGCAGTGCGACGATCGTCGCAATCTCCCAGAGCGGAAGGACGCCGACGGTGGTGTCCAGCGCCGAAATCGACCCCGTGCCAGGCGAGAACAAGGCGACGACGAGCATCACCACGAGCGCCGCATACAGCGCGACGTCGACCGGGGTGCGGTTGTCACCGCCGGTCAGTGGCACTCGAGACGGCCACGGAGGCTGCCGAATGGTGTTGGGCCGCAACCAGTACAGGATGGATCCGAACGGCGGGAAGTATCGGTTGTTGAGCGGCCCGAACGCGCACCCGAATCCGATCACCTCGATCAGCATCGTGTACAGCACGACCTTCTCGAACACGATTGGTTCGTTGTACCAGGTCGTCACGTCGAAGAAACCGTCGATGCCGGGCGTGGAGACCACAATCGCCCAGCCGACGACAACGTAGGCGACGATCTTCAGCACATAGAACAGGTGTAGCGCGATCGGCGTCCCGAATCCGACCTCGGCCCAGTGCAGGGCCATCGGGCGGATCTTCTCCGCCCGGGTGCCCTGACTCCAGGTCGCGAAGTCGACGGTGGGGGTGGTCTGTTTCAGGAACGGCACCACTCGGACGCTAGCAAAGCAAGTGCTTGGTTGGGTAGGGTTTCGACGAATTGCGATGGAACGGCTTGCCTTCGCTCCCCATGAAAGTTGTTGAAGAACAGCAGAAGTGCTCGGCCCGGGGAGGTCGAGCACTTCTGGTGGCCCTGGATACGGTTAGCTACCGGAGCTACCCGACGACGACGATCCGCTGCCCGTCGACGAGGATCCGCCGGCCGAACCGGACGACGATCCCGCCGAGCTCGACGACGAGCCAGTGCCGCCGGTCGACGAGCCGGCCGAGCTCGTGTCATCAGCTGGCGAACCGCCGTCGGCACTCGAGGTTTCGCTACCGCTCGAGGAATCCGTGCCGGTGGAGCTGCTCTCGCTGCCAGATGATGAACCGTTACCGGACGAATCGGCGCCCGCCGAATCGCTCTCGGCGGATGCCGCGGTATCGGTCGAGTCGACGGGGGCAGACGAGGGCTGGCTGGGTACCGAAGTCGTTGCGGTGGAATCGAAACCGGTCGAGGACGACTCGGTGGTCGCTGTCTCCGGGGTATCGGCGGCCGCCGTGGTGGTGGTTGCCTCCGTGCCCGGGTCGGCGGCCGCAGGCGATTGCGCGGATGTCTCGACGGAAGCTGTCTCGCTCACGTGCTTGCCGCTGACGACACTGGCGGCGGTGGCGCCGGTGTCTGTCGAGCTGCTCGAGTCGTCCGATCCGCCTGGGAACGTGGGAAAGTGCAGCCCGGCCAGCGGCGGTGTGGGGTTGCCGCTCTTGCCGTCCCAATTGTCGCCGAGAAGGGCACCGACTGTCTGTGACATCCCTTCGAGCGCACCGATCGGTCCCACTGCCTGGCTCGGGATATCCAAGGTGAATGGGAATCCGAGGGCGTCGGTGGTCACGCTCATTCCGACGCTGTTCAGCATTGACCCGCCGGGCGCGGTGATCGTGTTGCCGTTCACGTCGTAAGACCCACGTCCGATGCTGCCGGCGGTGAACAGGCCGCCGAACGCAATGTCAAGGCTGTTCAGAGTGGTGGTACCGAGTACACCGGTGCTGTTGATCAACGGCGTCAATCCACTGAGATCCAGTGTGGCACCGTTGAAGAACGATCCGGCGACATTGGCGGGGGTGGCCAATAGGTCAGAGAAGGCGGCATCCGGGTCGCCGGCCTTGATCGCGGCTGCGATCGTGAGTGCGCTGTTCAGCAGTGCGACCGGCGGGCTGACAAAGGGGCCCGCCATACCGATGAGCACGCCGCTCAACGGTGACGCCAGTACGTTCATGACGGCCGAGATGACTGATGGATCGATGGGGCTGTCGGCCGGCAGGAACGTCGGGAGGAGTTGCAGGACGAGGCCGTGCAGGCCGTCGACGCTGTGGTTGGTGACCACGCTGGTGGTGTCAGAATCGGCGCTGATCAGCGATAACCCCGTGACGATCTTGTGCAGGTTGTCGCGCATCTCGCCTGCGACATCCTCGATGGTGGAGGTGCCGCTGATGACGGCATTCAGGTAGCCCGCCTGGTTGACGATCGCCTGTTGCAGCGAGAGGCCGGGCGCGAGCATGAAGTTGTCGAACAGTGTGGAGGCGCCGGCAGACGCCGCGTTGAGCTGGTCGATGTACGGTGCGAGAGGTTTCCAGTCAGCGGTGAGTTTGATCGTGTTGAGTTCAATTGCTTTGTGCGCGTCCGGGATACCTGAATGAAGGGCGGGCGTGAGCGCGAGCATGCTCGCGCTGGCCGCGGCAACTCCGGCGACGAGCCAGGGGCGGCGGGATGGATTGTCGTTCACATCGATGGTGGCGGCGGCTGTACGCGGCACGGCGAACTCCTTATTACTCAAAAGTAAGAACATCCTGAACTTAGACTGAGCAGTCTCACAATGGAAGAGAAAATGTGAAAGTTGCAACAATTTTCTCCGCGTGACACCGCTTGGAGAGGTGCCTGGGATGAAAATACGCAGGTCAGAGCCATAAGACCCGTGCGGTCGAGGCTGTGCAGACGGTGCCGCGACCCGAGCTGGGGCCGCTTGACTCGTGGTATATCGTCTCTCAGCATCCGAGGTCGCTCCCGCCAGTCGAGCGTCAGAGCGCGTCGCGACGGACCGGGCCATGGTCACTACCCGGTCGACCCGCACGATGGATGAGGTCCCAGATGCCCAAGCACGCACGCCCTGATCAAGCCACCACCCTCATGGCGATGCTTCGTCGGCGCGCCCACACCCACGGCGAAAAGCTTGCGTTCAGCTTTTCCTATAACGGCGACGGGAACGAGACCAGTCAACTCACATATGCTGAATTGGACTCGCGCGCAAGAGCGGTCGCCGCAGCGCTACAGCGCGGCGGTGGTGCAGGCCAGCGCGTTCTGGTCTTGTGTCGGCCGGGACTCGACCACATTGTCGGCTTCTTCGGGTGCGTCTACGCGGGGGCTGTGGCGGTGCCGGTACACGAACGTCTGGCTCCGCGTCTGTCGACGGTGGTGCCGAATGCGCGGGCGCGGTTCGTGCTGGGCATCGGCGAGACCCGGGACGGAATCGAGTCGGCACTCGAAGCCCTGGGTGAGGCTCGAGATCTTCAGTGGTTCCTGACCGACGATGCCACCATGGATCCTGCAGACTGGATTGAGCCCGACCTCGACAGTGACGCGATTGCGATGGTGCAGTACACCTCTGGCTCTACCACCGTCCCGAAGGGCGTCGTCCTCACGCATCAGAACCTGTTGCGCAACGTGGAAGCCATTCGCCAGTCCTGGGGCGGCGACGAGACTGACATCGGATGTTTCTGGCTACCTCAGCATCACGACATGGGGCTGATCGGCGGGGTTCTCGCGATGATCTACCTGGGGTGCACCACCTATCTCATGTCGCCCACCGCGTTCATCAAGCGACCGATGCGGTGGCTGGAAGCGATATCGCGTCATCGTGCGACCTACACCGTCGCGCCAAACTTCGCCTATGATCTGTGTGTTGCGAACAACGCTCCCGAACAACTTGCGACGCTGAATCTTTCAAGTCTGAGAAGGGTAATGAACGGCGCGGAACCGGTTCATGCAGATTCGCTGGATGCGTTTGCCGAAGCCTTCGCGCCCGCCGGGTTCCGGCCCGATGCCTTCTCTGCCGTGTACGGGTTGGCCGAGGCGACTCTCATGGTCTCCGGCGGATCGGATTCCACGCGGCCGCGAGTCGCCCATGTCGACCGGGCGGCACTCACTGTCGATCGTGTCGTCGAGACCGCGAAAGGTGACGGGTCGGTAGCCCTTGTCGGTTGTGGCCGGCCTCGCGCCGGATTGGTAGCCATCGTCGACCCGATGACTCACCGCCGGTGCGCAGCTGACGAGGTCGGAGAAATATGGTTCGCCGGACCGGCTGTTGCGCAGGGGTATTGGGAGCGACCGGAAGAGACCGAACACGTCTTTGCCGCCACCATTGCAGACACGTCGGAAGGTCCGTTCCTGCGCACCGGCGATCTCGGATTCCTGCGTGGTGGCGAACTGTTCATCACCGGTCGTTGCAAAGACCTCATCGTCATACGGGGCGGAAACCACTATCCGAATGACATCGAACGGACGGTGCAGCAGTGTCATCCCGCACTTGTCCACGGTCGTGGTGCCGCCTTCGCGTTCACGCCGGGCCTCCGTCAGGTGGAGCGGTTGGTCGTGGTGCAGGAGGTTGACCGCGACCGGATCGCCACAGGGGATCTGACCGCCGTCATCGGGGAGATCCGTCAGGCGATCACCGATGTGTACGGATTGATGGCCCATTCGGTGCTTCTCGTCGACCGGGTGACCATGCCCACCACCTCCAGTGGCAAGATCCAGCGCGGTCGGTGCCGGCATCAGTTCATCAACGGCGAACTGAATCCGGTGGCGCGTTGGCAGAAGTCCACCGCCGCCGAGGACATCGCACGGGCTCGCCAACTCGAAAACGCGACTGCTGCAGTAGAGTTGGTGACCCAGGTGATGTCGCATCAAGCCTGAGCCGGGTTGCGGTTTAGTGTGTGGTGTGCTGTGTTGGCCTGCTCGATGAGCTCGTTCGCACGTCCCAGTGCCTGGGTGAAATGGTCGACGCCGACGGCTGCCGCACGCTGAACATCCCCGGTGGACGCCAATGTCTGCGCGGCGAGATCCGCGGATTTGGTGGCTTCGGGCAACAGCATCTCCGGCGCCTGGAACAACACCGCCGACCCGCGGTCGATGACATCGAGCGCACCTGCTTGCGCCGGCGTATGCGGCACCGCGATGTCGGGGGGATTGCGGACGATGGGCGCGTTGAGCGCGTCGAGAATGTCGGCGCGCGCGGTGCCGAAGGACTGTCCGACGGCACCCGGCGTCGCGCCCGATCGGGCGGTGTCGGCGACGTCGAGCATGCCGACGACCGCCACCTCCAACGCGTTCTGGGCGCGGGGCAGCACGATGTTCAGATCGTTGTCGATGATGCCGGCCATCGCCGAGTCGGCCGGGCGTGTCACCGACCTCGCCGCGATTCCCGTTGCCCGGTCCGAGGTTTCGCCCCGGCTCCGCGCAACGACGTACACGCCGGGAGCTTGCACCAGCGCCGTCGGTATCTGCACCACGAAGTCCAGCATGTGCGGGCAGATCAGCGAACAGTACGTGAGCTGGTTCGCGACGAAAGCCGAGGCGATCGCTCCCGGCGGTGGCGCGGGCCGACTCGCGACAGCCTGCACAGGAGGCGGTGAGGCGACGGCGGCGGACGCCGGCGTCACCGCGACGGAGACCGGAACCAGGGGAGCGAACAGTGCGACGATCCCCGCGAGAGCACGACGTGACGCGACCATGCAGTGAGTCTGCGCCGTCGGAGCTGAAGAAGCGCTGAAACGGCTCAGTGCGCGGTGGGCCCGGTCAATCGATATGCGTCCAACGCGAGGGTCAGCTCGACGAGATCCCGCGGCCGATCCAATTCGCGATCGGTCAGCCGTTCGAGACGCCGAAGCCGATTGAGCACGGTGTTGTTGTGACAGAACAGGGCTTTGGCGGCCTGCGCGGTCGATCCGTCGACGTTGAGCCAGGTCTGCACGGTGTGCAGCAGAATGTCGCGTTCGGCGGGATCGAGCGCGAGCACCGGACCCAGAACCGACGTGACATGCACGGCGGCCAGGTCGGGTCGCGCCACCAGGAGCGCCTCGGGAACCCGCTCGGACAGCAGTACGGCGTCGTCGCCGCCGATCCGTTGCGCGAGGTCGGCGTGCTGGTTGGCCCGCCCGATGGCCGACAGGCCGACGACCACCGCACTGATGCCCAGCGGGACGTCCGGATACCGTTCGGTCAGCGCGATCCGTAGATCGTCGGGTGACCGGTCACCCAGATGCACGACGAGGGTCATGCCGTGTCGTTGCGGACACCGGAACAAGGTCATGGCGCCGATCTCGTCGCGTACCGGGCCATCGTCGTCGATGGGTCCGGTGCCGCTCGGAATGCGTACCACGGCGTACCGTCCGTCGTGCGGGACATCCAGTGCGACAGCGACACTGGTCGCGTCGACGGTGTCGGCGTGACCGCGCAGCAGGTTCCGCAGCAGGGGCAGCAGCTTGCGTTCGGAGTGCGTTGCGTAGCCCGAGGTGGCCAGTCGGTACGACTCGACCATCAGCCGGTTGTCCCGCTCGCAGAACTGCCAGTACTCGTTGGCGCAGCGCGCGAACGGGGTGGCGAGGTCGGGTCGGTCGGCGGTGGTCAACTCGACGAGCCGGTCCCACAGGACTGCGGCGCCGATGCGATAGCCCTGGGTCATCGCCAGCAGCGGAATGCCGTCGCGCGCCCGCATACGGCCCATCTCCCACGAGTGTCGCGCCGATTCGGTGTAGTGATCGGTGTCGGCCAGCGACCGCACGGCAAGCTCGATCGCGGCGTAGATCGTCGACTCCAGGTCGCGCGGATTCCCGATCGACGACGAGTAGTGCGCCACCTCCGTGCGGATCCGAGCCGAGGTGCGGTCGGCGATCAGGGAGATCTGGCTGGCGGCCAACCGCGCCGCATGCTGCAGCAGGTCCGGCGGGGTAGGGGTGGTCGCTGCGGCCTCGGCGACCCGCGCCCGCCCGGTGTTCGACAACCGGGAGCCGATCGCTCCCGGTGCGGTCGACTTCTTCATCGGCATCCCCCTCGTGCCCTCGCAGCCTACGTCAGTGTGATGCGACCCACTTTCTGAGGCCTGACGTTATGCCGTCACACAAGAATGGGCCGCGAGGAGGGTCTGGCCTTGCTGTGATCTGTCCCACTCTGGTGGGGTCACCTGGTCTAGTCTCGATTCACATGGAGAGTGTTCATGTCAGGTATTCGCCGTTCCTCGGTTGTCCTCATCATCGTGGGGATACTGCTCCTGCTGTTGTCCGCCGTCGCCCGATTCGTGGTGACCCCGATGGCCACCAAACTGCCCGAAGACCTCGACAAAGGTTCCACCTACGCGGGCACCGCGACGCTCCTGAACGCGAAGGCACTCGCGGCCAACGACTTCGCGCACGCGATGATCAAGGACGCGCCGATCACCCTGGAGCAGGGCGTGAAGGTCACCGGCATCCAGGACGGTCTGGCGATCACCGAGCAGAACTCGCTGCTCAAGGGGCCGGGTGGCCTGGAAAGCCCATCGACGCACACCTACGCCATCGACCGCACCTCGATGCAGGCCACCTCCCAGCCGCCGTCGGGCAGCAACGCGCAGGCGGCGTCGGGCCTGATCTTCACGCTGCCGCCGCACCCCAAGCAGCAGGATTACAGCTTCTTCGTGCCCGACCTGAAGACCGCGGCGCCGCTGAAGTACCTCGGTGAGGGCACCGTCAACGGTCGCGATGTGTACCGCTATGCCGTCGACGCCTCGGGTCCGTTGGCGAACGAGGAGACGCTCAAGACGCTGCCGCCGGCCCTGCCCAAGACGCTGATCGGCGCACTCGCCGCGACCATGCCCGCCGCCCAGCGGGTCGCGCTGACCGCAGCGTTGCCGACGCTGCCCGCTGTCGTGCCGCTGAACTACACCGCGTCGTCGAAGATCGGACTCTCCGCCGACAAGACCATCGGCGCTCCGCTCAACTCGACCGTCGAGCAGCAGATCCTCGCGAACATCACCATCGGCGGCAAGTCCGTGCCGCTGATGCCGGTGATGGCCGTCAAGGCCCAGTTCACCCCGCAGACCGTCGCCGACAACGTGTCGTCGGCCGGGTCGGCCGCCCAGAAGCTCACGCTGCTGTCGGTCGTGGTCCCGCTTGTACTGCTCGTTCTCGGACTCATCCTGATCGCCGTCGGTGTCCTGCGCCGTAAGAAGCCGATCGCCGGTGCCGGCACCACGACCGGTGCGACCACCAAGGAGTTGGTCAACGACTGACCCCGGGGCACGTGAAAACGCCTCCCCCGCGACACCTTTCGGGTCGCGGGGGAGGCGTTTCCAGTTGGGGGGTCAGAGGTGGGTGATCGAGAGCCCACCGTCGTGGTACTGCGACCGCAGCCGCTTCTTGTCGAACTTGCCGACGGAGGTCTTCGGGACCTCGTTGATCACCGTCCAGTTTTCCGGCAGCTGCCACTTGGCGACCTTGTCGGACAGGAACTCCCGCAACGAATCCGGGGTGGCCTCCGAACCCTCGCGCAGTACGACGGCGACCAGCGGGCGCTCATCCCACTTCGGATCCGGTACGCCGATGACTGCGGCTTCGATGACGTCCGGGTGTCCCATGACCGCGTTCTCCAGGTCGACCGAGGAGATCCACTCGCCGCCGGACTTGATGATGTCCTTGGTGCGGTCGGTCAGTGTGAGGTAGCCGTCCGGGGTGATGGTGCCGACGTCGCCGGTGCGCAGCCACCCGTCCTGGAACTTGTCCGGCGCGTCGACGCCGTAGTAGGAGCCGGTGATCCACGGCCCGCGGACCTCGAGTTCGCCAATGCTCTTGCCGTCGTTGGGCACAACCTCACCGAGGTCGTCGACGAGACGCGCCTGCACCGATGCCGGGAAGCGGCCCTGGGTGTAGCGGTAGGACCACCGCTCCTTGCCCTCGGTGCCGGCCGGCGGTCGTGCGACCGACCCGAGCGGCGACGTCTCGGTCATGCCCCACGCGTGCAGCACCTGGATGTCGTGCTCCTCCTCGAACACGTGCATCAGCGACGGCGGCACCGCCGACCCGCCGATGAGCACGTCGTGCATGCACGACACATCCTGCGGATGCTGCTCGAGGTACTGGTGCAGTCCCAGCCAGATGGTCGGGACCGCGGCAGCGAAGGTCGGCTGCTCAGCGGCGATGATCGCGGCCAGCGGCTCGGGCTGCAGGAAGCGGTCCGGCATGATCAACGACGCGCCGATCATGAACGCCGCGTAGGGAAGTCCCCACGACATCGCGTGGAACTGCGGGACCACCGCGAGCGCCCGATCACCCTGCTTGAGTGCCGGTCCCTCGGTCATGCACACCTGCATCGAGTGCAAGTAGATCGAACGATGCGAGTAGGCAACACCTTTCGGATCTCCGGTGGTGCCGGACGTGTAACACATTGCGGCCGCGGATCGTTCGTCGACCTCCGGCCACTCGAACTCGGTGGGCTGATCGGCGAGCAGCGTCTCGAGCGCGTGCACCTGCACACCCTCCGGTGCGTCGACGCCGTCGGCGGAGGTGCCGTTGACGATTACATGTTTGACCGTGCTCAGCTGCGCGAGCTGCGGGTTGAGCAGCGGCAGCAGGGTGGGATCGACGATGATGACGTGATCCTCGGCGTGGTTGGCGACGTGGATCAGCTGCTCCGGGAACAACCGGATGTTGAGGGTGTGCAGCACCGCGCCCATCGCCGGCACCGCCAGGTAGGCCTCGAGATGCTCGGCGTTGTTCCACATGAAAGTGCCGACGCGCTGGTCGCCGGTCACCCCGAGCCCGCGCAGCGCATGGGCGAGTTGTGCGCATCGCTGGCCCACCTCGGCGTAACTTCGACGTCGCGCACCCGCATCGGTCCAGGTCACGACCTCCGCGGTGCCGTGGACGCTGCTGCCGTGGCGCAGGATCTGCGCGATCGACAGCGGGGTGTCTTGCATGGTGCTCAGCATCGAGTCACTCCTTGAATCGTGGTTTCGCCCGGATCATATGTGATGGTCCCGTCAAGCAACACGGATTGGGGGTGAGTTCTTGAATCGGACATCTCCGGCGGGGTGGGGTCAGGTACGCTCAACCTCCACCATCACGATCGCGGCATCGATCAGTCCGGCGAACCCCTCGAATTGTTGCTGCATCTCGGCATAGACGTCGGCCTCGTCGTCGGCACCATTCGCCCGCAGGTCCTGGGCGATGGCGCGCCAGCCGTCGGCCACGGTCCGGCACGCCTCGAGATGACTACGCAGCCGCACGGGTCGCCCGGCACAGAACTCGGCGATGCGCTCCGCCGTCAACGGTTGGTCATCGGTGTGCTCGGCCAGCAGCACCTGTAAGGCCGGTGGGATGGTCGGTGTTGACGGATGTGGCTCTGCACCAGCCGGTTTGAGGTCTGCGATGTAGCGCGGAAGGGTGCCGCCGACGAAATCGAGCCAGTCGGGCAGCATCAGTTCCAGGGTGAGCGGGTGAAACACCGTGGACTCGATGATCCGTTCGGCGAACACCCCGTCGTCGCCGGCCAGGATCGCCACCTCCGGCCATCGGGCGCAGTGCTCGACGAGAAGCTCACCCAGCGCGGCAGGAGCGGGCAGTCGATCGGTGATCTGCGCGGTGAACCGCAACCAGAATCCGCGACCGGTCGTCGACACCCGGGTCCGCGGACCGCCGGGCGCCGACAGCACGATCGCGCCGTCGTCAATCGGCAGGTGCGTCTCCATCAGCGCGGACAATGCCGCGTGCGCCAACGCGAGGAGGTTCTCGGGGTCGTTCGGAAACACCGGCGGAATCTCGAAGCTGCACCCCACGACCTCTGGCGCGGCGGAGGTCACCGACTCAGCGGGCTCCGCCGGAGGTTCGGATTCCGCGACCTGCTCGGTCTCCTCGACCAGGTCGGGCACCGCGGAAAGATGCGGGCTCGCTTCGGGTTCCACGGCCTCCTCCGGATCGGACTCCGGTGCCTCCGGATCGACCAGGACAACCGACGACCCGGTGCGTCCCCACACCTCCCGCAGCGTCTCCACCACGGTCTGCGCGAGTTCATCGGCGCCCTTGCGGCCGGCCTCGGCGATGTACTCACGCTTGGTGGGGAGGTGCCGCCATCCCAGGGCAGCGAGTGTCTCGCCCACGTGATCATTGGCCGCAATACCGGTGGCCCCGATCGCCTCACCATCGATGGTCGCGCGAATCCGGCGGGCACTGGTCAGCCGGAACTCGATCAGCGGGTGCTGATCGGGATCGTCGTCGCGCACAACGATCACCGACGCGCCGTCGGCGAGGTCGGCGACGTGTCCGGCGAGTGCGGTGGCCAGCTCGGACCGGTCCGCATCGGAAACATCGAAGTCGTTGGTGGACATGGCAACTCCTTGCACTGGAACCTCGGATGATGAGTTGCACGGTAGGGCATCGCCACGATGCTTCCGGCGCGCCCAGTGGAGTTATCCACAGCTATGCCCGGACTTGTCGCGTTGGGGACGACTGATTTCAGGACCAAGGACCGTCGCCATCGGAGCGAGATCGGGTCACGATGGAAGCATGCGCACCACCCTGGCCGTACTTCGTGGCGTGACGGTCTTCGGGATCGGCGCCGCGGTTTCGTACCGTGTCTTCTTGCGGCAGCGGATCCGCACCTGGGGCGCGACACCCGACGAGGCCGCTGCGGGGTTGCCCGGCGACGACCTGCTCGACGACCCCGACGGCCAGACCACCCGCGCGATCACCATCGACGCACCGCCGTCGGCGGTCTTCCCCTGGCTCGCGCAAATGGGTCCCGAACCACGCGGAGGTGCCTACACCTACGACTGGATCGAGAACCTGCTGCGGCTCAACATGCACAGCGTCGACCTCGTCCTCGACGAGTACCAGCATCCACGTCTCGGTGAAACCATCGAGTTCGGCAGCAACCGGATGATCCTGCAACTCGTCGACCCGCCGCACGCGATCGCGTGGCGGTCCGCGGACGGAAACTGGTTGTGGGCGTTCACCATATCCGACGACGGTGCTGGCCGGACCCGACTGATCAGCCGCAACCGCTATCGGTTGCCGCGGCTGATCGATCGGCTCGGGATGATCCCCATGGAGCCGGGTTCACTGGTGATGGAAGACAAGATGCTCCGGGAGATCGGGAAGCGTGCGGAGAAGTTGGCGCGCGCCGCAGGTTGAGTCGCCCCGCAAGTGGATCGCACCTCGATACCTGGGCTGACCACCGCAAACGGCGGTACCATTCAGATGCCCGACCGGGAAAGAGGTGCTCACCTATGAACGATGTTCGGATCAGCGACGTCCCCGACGAGGTGTTGGCAGCGATCGACACCCGAGCCGAACGGCTGGGCCTGTCTCGTACCGACTACCTTCGGCGCCGAATCCTGCAAGACGCTGCAGCTGAGAGTGTCACGGTGACGTTCGACGATCTGCGACGCTTCACCGCGAGTCACGCCGGACTCGCCGATGACGAGCTGATGGCGACGGCATGGCGGTGACTGCTCGCGGGTGATCGACGCCTACCCCGACATCCCCTCCTCTTCGGCCCCGGCACTCCTCGCGATGGCCAACGCAGCCCCGAACGCCATCACCCCCTGATAGCCGGTGGGGTCGATCCCGGTCAGCGACGCCACTTTGTGTAGCCGGTTGTTCACCGTGTTCGGGTGCACCCCAAGCTTTTTCGCGGTACGTCCGCGATCCATGTCGCAGCGCATGTAGCACTGGATGAACTCCACCAACTCAGGGAACGGCTCGATCGGCGTCAATGCGTCCCGAATGAGGTCGAGCGCCGGGCCCGGACGGGTCAGCTGAAACTCCAGCGCCACGTCGTCGAGGACGTAGACCGGATGCTCCGCATGATGGCGCGCGGAGAGCCGCAGCACCTCCGACGCCAATGTCCCCGCCCGCGCCACCTCCCCGATGGGCGCCTCGGCGACCAACCCGGCGCGTACCTCAACGCCGACCGCGGACCGGATGCGCTCGACCAACTCCACCGCGATCTCGTACGCCGAGTTGGCCGACTCGATGTCGGCGGGCAGCAGCACGTGGCCGCCGGCCGGACCGAGGGTGGTCAGCGTCGGGCTGCTCCGACGGAATTCGGTCAGCGTGAGGATCTTGCGCATCTTGCGCCGTCCCGCCACCCGACGACCGGTCGCGTCGTCGACGGACTCGTCCGGCGTCGCGGCGATCGCCAGCGCGAGGACGTGGTACGCGGCGTGCAACTCGATCCGGAACCGATCCGCGTACGGGCGGGCCTGCTGCCCGTCGAGAATCATCCGAGCCACCAAATGCCCGGCGCTGCTCTTCTCGCTGTCGAGGATCACCTGTTCCTGCTCGTAGGAATCCACGAGCGTCGCCGCGAACGCACCGAACAGCGAGAGCAGCGCCGTGCCGAGATAGGCCATCGCGTCCGCGTCCTCCGGCCCCGCCAGCGCCGACGCGTCGTCCCAGAAGCGCTGGAACCCGCGCTGCCAATTGCGGATCACCACCGACAGCGGCACACCCTCGTCCGCGCGTTGCACCGCGATCTCCTGAGCGGGCCGCAACTCGTCGCCGACCGGCGGCCGGTTCTCGCGCAGAGTACTGAAGACCGTCGTCAGGGTGCGGCGGGTCACCCACGGCAGCTCGGTCACCGTGATCTCCGGAGGTAACGCACTGAGGGCGTCCGAACTGTCCAAAGCCGACTGCCGGATCATCTCGGAGGCGCGGGCCTGGAGCCGGTTGAGAAGCTCTGCTGTCCCCGCCGGCGGCGGGTTCGGTGCCAACGTACTCATCAGTAGCCTCTCAGATTGTGCGATCGCACATGCATCTTGGACTTTACCTGTGTCTATGGCCCATTGCGATGGGTAAATGACCACCGTAGCCTGATTTATTGGAAGCAGATGTGATGAGCAGCACCTCACGCACTCCACAGAGACGTGAACGGCACATCAGGCTCCGATGTCACGCAGCACAAGCGCGACCCGAGTTCTCACGCAGTCCGATCACCGGCACCGAATCTGCTCTCGACCGCAGGAAAAGTACAAGGAAAACGAATGAATCAGCCCGCCACGCAGCAACGAAGTACACCGACCGCACCCCCGGAAGCCTCCACCGCTCCCGCAGGCAAGCGCAGCCGCACCATCGGCGGGACCCGTGCCTGGGTCATCACCGTGATGCTCATGGTGTTCATGATGATCAACTTCGCCGACAAGGCGGTGTTGGGTTTGGCCGCCACCAGCATCCGTGAAGAGTTCGGTATTACCGCTGCGCAGTACGGCACCATCTCGAGCGCCTTCTTCCTGCTGTTCTCCATCTCGGCCTTGGTGGTCGGCCACCTCGCCGACCGCTTCAGCACCAAGAAGGTGCTGTTGGTCCTGGCCCTGATCTGGTCGCTTGCGATGCTCCCGGTCATCGGGCCGGCGGGCTTCATGGTCATCCTGATGTCGCGTGTCGTCCTCGGTGCCGCCGAAGGCCCCGCGTTCGGTGTGGCGCAGCACGCCGTGCACAAGTGGTTCGACGACGCCGGACGCAGCATCCCCACCGCACTGTTGAGCCTCGCGACCTCGATCGGCGTCATCATCGGTGCCCCCGTCCTGTCGTGGATCATCGGCGCCCACGGCTGGCGGTCGGCCTTCGTGGTCGTCGCCGTGATCGGCGCGGTGTGGTGCGTGGCGTGGCTGTTCATCGGCCGTGAGGGACCGGTCGATCTGCACAACGAAGAGACCGTCGATGCGTCTGTCCGCCCGATCGATCAGGTTCGGGTCCCGCTGCGCAAGATCTTCGGTTCACGCACCTGGCTGGGCGCCGCGCTCAGCGCCTTCGCCGCCTACTGGTCGCTCGCGCTGCTCATCGCCTGGGTGCCCGCCTACCTGACCGATGACCTCGGCTTCAGCAAGGCGACCGCCGGCACCCTCACCGCCCTCCCGTGGCTCGTCGGCATGATCGCCCTGCTGGCCCAGGGCTTCGCCTCGCAGCGCATGATGCGCAACGGCGTCTCCAGCCGCAAGGCCCGCGGAATCCTTCCCGGCGCAATGATTCTCGCGTCCGGCGTGTGCATCCTGATGTTCGTCTTCGCTCACGGCAACGCGATGACCCTGCTGTTCATGGCACTGGGACTCGGCCTCTCGGGTGTCGCCCTCGCAGCCGGCACCACCGCCTGCAGTGAGATCGCGCCGGTCGGCCAGCGCGGCATCGTCCTCGGCGCATTCGTCGCGCTGTACTCCCTGGCCGGTGTCCTCGCACCGTCCATTGCGGGCGTCCTCATCGACCGTGCAGGCACCGACCCGTCCTCCGGGTACACGGCGACCTTCGCTCTCACCGGCGTCATCGTCATCATCGGTGGACTCCTTGCCCTGACCCTGATCCGCCCGGAACGCGACGTCGCAAAGCTGATCGCCGCCGGCGAACCGACGAACTGACACAAACCTCCTCTATACGTAACTGATCAAACGGAGATAGATACCTTGTCCAGCAACGCCAAACCCGCATCCTCCTACACCGTCGCCGCCAACCAGGCCGTGCTCGAGCACCTTCCGTTCGAGGACCGCCGCGCCTACGACGACGCGCACCGCGGCTTCATCGCCACCCTCGACTCGATGGTCATCACCGACGACACCGGCCGTGTTGTCTGGGATCTCGACCGCTACGGCTTCCTCGACGAGGACGCCCCCGCCACCGTCAACCCCAGTCTCTGGCGTATCTCGCAGCTGCACTCGGCGCACGGACTGTTCAAGGTCGCCGATCGGATCTTCCAGGTCCGCGGCTTCGACATCTCGAACATGACCGTCATCGAAGGCGACACCGGCTACCTCGTCGTCGACCCGCTGACCTCGGTCGAATGCGCCCGGGCCGGCATGGATCTGGTGCGCGAACACCTGGGCGACAAGCCGATCCACGCCATCATCTACACCCACAGCCACGCCGACCACTTCGGCGGCGTCAAGGGCATCGTCTCCGACGACGATGTGGCCAGCGGCAAGGTGCGGATCGTCGCACCGCTCGGCTTCCTCGAACACGCCGTCAGCGAAAACGTCTACGCCGGCAACGCAATGACGCGTCGCGCCGGATACATGTACGGCACCAACCTGCCTGTCGGCGCA
Source organism: Gordonia sp. CPCC 205515 (assembly GCF_048537925.1). NCBI lineage: Bacteria > Bacillati > Actinomycetota > Actinomycetes > Mycobacteriales > Gordoniaceae > Gordonia > Gordonia sp. CPCC 205515. The sequence continues at coordinate 57,878 of NZ_JBCLVJ010000004.1, forward strand.
AACGGCGTCGTATCCACTGGTCTCGGAATCGCGTTGTCGCAGGGGCAGATGAGTCTGCTGCAGCCCACCGACGTGATCTCGGGGACCAGCGAGGAGCTCGTGCTCGACGGTTTGCGCTTCGAGTTCCAGTACACCCCGGACTCCGAAGCACCCGCCGAGATGCACTTCTACCTCCCCGACATGAAGGCACTGTGCATGGCGGAGAACGTTTCGCACCACATGCATAACCTCTATACCCTGCGTGGCGCGCAGGTCCGCGACTCTCTCGGCTGGAGCCGCTACATCGATGAAGCGTTGCGCCGCTACGGAAAAGACGCCGACGTCATGTTCATCTGCCACCAGTGGCCGGTGTGGGGCACCGAGGCGATCGGTGAGTTCCTCGCCGAGCAGCGCGACATGTACCGCTATATCCACGACGAGACCCTGCGTCTGGCAGCCCACGGCTACACCATGAACGAGATCGCCGAGATGGTCGAGTTCCCGGAAGGCCTGTCCACCTCGTGGGCGACGCGCGGATACTACGGATCGCTCAACCACAACGTCAAGGGTGTGTACCAGAAGTACCTGGGCTGGTTCGACGCCAACCCGGCTACCCTGCACCCGCACACTCCCGTCGAATCCGGACAGCGCTACGTCGAGTTCATGGGCGGTGCCGACGAGGTGCTGCGCAAGGCGCGCAAGTCCTTTGACGACGGCGACTACCGCTGGGTGGCGCAGGTCGTCAACCATGTCGTGTTCGCCGACCCGGACAACCAGGAAGCCCGCGAACTGCAGGCAGATGCGTTGGAGCAGTTGGGGTATCAGAGCGAGGCGGCACCGTGGCGCAACTTCTACCTCAGCGGCGCGCAGGATCTACGTGAAGGTGTACGTAGCGACGAAGCCGCGCTCGGCGCCGGCGAAGTGATCGCTGCGATGACCACCGACATGCTGCTCGACTACCTCGCCATCCGCCTCAACGGCCCGAAGGCCAGTGGCCGCAACTTCTCACTGCTGCTCGATATTTCGGATACCGGCGAGTACCGCCGCGCCGAGCTGACACGCGGAGTTCTGGTGAGTACTCCGGCCGACGGCTCTACCGGTGCAGATGCGACGCTGCGCCTGCCGAAGAAGGCCCTGACCGGGCTGGCCCTGGGTGCCGTGCAGCTCGCCGACGCGGTCGCAGCCGGCATGGTCGAGGTGTCCGGTGACGAGGCGATCGCCTATGACCTGTTCGCCCTGCTCGACACCTTTGCCCGTACGTTCAACATCGTGACGCCGTGACCGTGCAGCAGGAGACCGAGACGCCCGTCGACCAGGAACCCGACTACCGGTTCACCCTGGCCAACGAGCGCACCTTCCTCGCCTGGATCCGCACCGCGCTGGCCTTGCTGGCCGCGGGTGTTGCCGCCGACGAATTGATCGGCGGTGGCACAGGCAATCTCGATCACTCGGTGCTCGCGATCACATGTGTGGTGGTGGCTACCGTGCTGTCGCTCGGTGCGTTCTTCCGGTGGCGTCGACTGCAGGCGGCCATGCGTCGCAGCGATCCGCTGCCGCCGGCCACCATCGTGCGCGTCACCGTCGGCGGTGTCTGCCTGATCGCACTGGTGTGCGTGGTGGTCGTGATCCTGTGACCACCGTTGTTCAGCGCGACCCCGGGCTCCAACCGGAACGCACCGTGTTGGCCTGGCGCCGAACAACATTGACCGCGGTCGGCGTGCTGCTGCTGTGTGGTCGTGCCTTCCTGCACGACCACACGGTGCTGCACGCGGTCGCCGTCGCGCTCTGCGCGGTCGTCGTCGCGGCGCTCGGTCTGGGCATGGCGCACCGCGGGCGGCGGTACCGCGACAATCCGCAGTGCACGGATACTGCGTCACCGGCGCTGTTCACGGTGATCTCGGTGGGCATTGCCGCCGCCGGGATCATCATGGCCGCAGCCACTCTCGCTCCCTGAGACTCCCGCCGCTGAGCCCCTCGATCCCTGAGGTGCGAGGCGCCAGCCGAGCCTCGAAGGGCCCCGCGACCTCATCTCGAAACCGCGACCTCAGCCGACGTCGCCGTTTCGAAACGACGTCGCATGCGACCTCAATCCGACCCGCGGCTGTTGGTTTACTGGAACTGGCCCAACGCTTTTCCTAGTTCGACGATCTCCTCGCGTCGTGGGCCCGTCGGCTGCCGCCCCCCCTTCGGGAGGCTCTACCGGTGGCCGCGACCTCTCGTCAGATCCCACCGCGACGACGATGATCGGCGCGCACCGCCGCATTGGGCCACATCGGCGGACACCGCACACCCGGCACCGTCACCACCTCGAAGTGCCACCACTCATTGGTGAACGTCCGGCAGAGTCCCCACCGGAAACCGTTGCGCTCCAGCCAGAGTGCTCCGTCACGTGGTCCGACGTCGATCGCGCGACCGGTCACATGCGTGGACTCGTTCGGCGGTAGCACCCACTGGCGGGCGGCACCCGGGCTGCCGTAGGTGGCGATCGCCTGTCGCCACAGGTGTTGTTGTTCGGCCACCGATCGCTTGCCCGACGTGATCCGCAGCGGGACACCCTCGGCGCGGGCGGACTGCGCGGCCTGAGCATAGGCCGTCCCGAGCAGCGGATCGAGCCCCTGCGCGCCCGGCGCCGCGCCGGCCGCGGGAGCTGCCCAGGTGATCACCGCGGCCGTGAGCAATATGGCGGCAGGAACACAACGCGAGAGCACGAGAAGAGCATAGGCCGGGGGAGCGGCCGCGTCCGGCGACTCTCGCCCAACGGAGTACTGCCCGAGCGAGCTGAGGCGCGCGCGGTGTGCCCGCAGGGTCAGGTTCCACCGCCATCGACAAGGTCGAGAAAGCGGCCGAGCAACTCATCGCATGCCGTCGCCGCAGACCGCGAGCGGCGCTCCACCTCGGCGGCGATGGCCACGAGGTCGATACCGGTTGCGGCGGGGTCCGTCGCCGGCATCCGACGACACCACAACGCGAAGCACTCCGGGGTGATCTCCGGATGGAACTGCACGCCGAGATGACGACCGAGTGCGTAGGCCTGCACGTTGTGGTCGGTGCGGGCAATCACCTCGGCCCGGGCTGGTACACCGATGGTGTCGTGATGAAACTGCATCCATGGCCCGGCCGGCACCAACTCTGGCCGGGTGCTGCGGATTCTGGTGAATCCGTGCTCGGGTTCGGCGCTCGGCCCCACTGAACCGCCGAGAGCCCGCGCCAGGATCTGTCCGCCGAAGCAGATGCCGAAGATCGGAGTGTCGGCAGCATCGGCGGCCTGCAGCAGACGCATCTCGGCCGCGATCCAGTCACGAGCAGCATCGTCCACTGAGGCAGCAGATCCCATGACACACAACACATCGACTCCGGCCAGATCGATGGTATCCATCTCGCAGGCGTCCCGGATGTCCACCGTGAATCCGCGGCGCTCCAATGCCGGCGAGAGGGAACCGAGCATCGCGCGTCGGTTCTCCGACGGGACATCGTGGACCAGCGCGAGAGCAGTGTCGGCCACGGTCGAAACACTCCTCTGTGGGCTCCGAATATGAGTCGTTAGCGCCCAAGACTACTCAGACGATGGTGGAGAACCACGCGTCCAGGTACTGGTGCCGTGACATAGGACGACGCGGCCCGCCGCACCTGGAAACATGGGAACGCATGGACACCCCGTTCCGGCACGTCGCCCTGATGGTCACGCTGACCTTCGTCACCGGTGTGGTCGACGCCGGCGGCTACCTCGGTCTCGACCGTGTGTTCGTCGGCAATATGACCGGTAACGTCGTCATCCTCGGCATGGGCTTCGCGGGCGCCGACGGCCTGCCGGTGCTCGGACCGGCGTTGGCACTGATCACCTTCATCGTGGGCGCCGGAATTGCCGGGCTCGCGCTGCGCTCGACTCCGACCGGGTGGAGTCCGCGACTCACGGCGGTTGCCGGGACGTCGGTGACGCTGGTCGCCGTCACCGCGGTCCTGGTGGGGCTGACGTCGGCGGAGTCGGCCTCCGGGATCGTCGCGGCGGCAATCACCGCATGCGCCATGGGCATGCAAGCGGCTGTCGCCCGCAAGGTGGGCGTCGCCGATGTCACCACCGTCGTCGTCACCTCCACGATCACTGTGTGGGCGGTTGACTTGTTCGCCAGGCCGAGTCGCGCCACGATCCTGAATCGACGGTCCGCGGCGATCGCCGCAATCCTGGTGGGCGCGCTGGTCGGCGCACTTCTGGTACAGGTGGCGCTCTGGTTGGTGTTCGCCACCGCCGCACTCATCGGCACGGTGACCATCGCCATCGGACAGAGCCTGCATCAGCGTGCCTGATTGCCGCGAGGGCGCCGGTCCACGGCTCCCAGTCAGCTCACAGCAACAGCCGATGGCCCCACAAGTATTGCCGCGCATAGTTGTTGATGTCAGAGCGAACCGGTACCTGCCGGACGAACAGAGAGGTCGACGATGCCGACTCCGAACAACAACAACAACCGCAAGCCCAACACCCCGGCCGCCCCGCAGCGTCGCCGCCGTCGCGTCCGCAAGTTCGACCAGCGCTCGCATCGCTGGACCTGGGTCTGGCAGTGATCTGACCCCCGGCTGACGCCGGCCCCTGGTGACCCCGTCGCGACTCTCCCCGCGGCGGGGTCGCTGCCGTCGACACCAAGGAGCGACACGAAGCGCCAGATAGCATGCAGTACTAAGGAATTGGGAGAACTCTCAAGAATCGGCGGATGTCCTGCAAGGGAATGAATAATTCCAACAAATATCCTTGTAACTATGGCAAATCCCTGGCTGGGTGATTACGATCAATCACCGAAGGAGTGAGTGTCATGGCGCAATCGGAAGTGCAACCGCACGACAGCAATCGTGCGACGCATCTCGCCGTGACACCAATGACCACGCCGATCCGCGACCACAAGCGAACGCGATACCGGCGTCCCGATTCGGGGTAACAGACCTTCCTCGAAGTGGATGCCCGGTCGGCCCGCGAGGTGGGCCCGGGCAGGGTTGCATACGAGCAAATGATGATGTGCGACAACGGTTTGTTGCCACACAGGTACCGCCTGCTCGGAGAACGAATGCCGGCGGAGAATGCGAAATGCGGAGTCACGCACCATGACACACGTTGACGAGCCGGACAGCGACGCGCCACAGGAACACTCGCCGCACGATACGTGCGAGCGCTATCCATACGCCGCGTACACCGCCGCAAATCCACTAGACGCGTTGGCCGAGCTGCCGACCAACCCTCACAAAAGGCGAAAGTGGCTGTGGGCCTGACCACTTGGTGTGCCGAACGTTCGGGCTGAGGCCCTACCCTCTGCGGCCCCGTCGCGACACCCCGCGGCGGGGTCGTAGTCTGTTCAACACCGTTGTCCAGCAGCGTATCCCGTGCCCGGGTGGCGGACTCAGTGGACCGAGAATCCGCCATCCACCGCAATCGCCTGCCCGGTCACATACGCCGACGCGGGTCCGGCGAGGAACACCGCGACCCCGGCGAAGTCATCGGCAAGTCCGTTGCGGCCGATCAATGTTCGCGCGGCCAACGCCTCGACCGCTGCTGGGTCGGAACTCAACGCGCGGTTGAACGGGGTCTGCACGAATCCCGGCACCAGCACGTTCGCGGTCACACCGTGCGACGACCATGCCTCTGCCTGCGACCGCGCCAGCCCCTCGAGTCCGGCTTTCGAGGCCCCATACGCGCCGCTCGAGGCGAACGCCCGATGAGCCTGCTGTGAACTGAGGTGAATCAATCGTCCGTACCCGCGTTCCGCCATGGCCGGGGCCAGCCGCTGACCGAGGACAAACGGCGCATCCAGATTCACTGACATCGTGGCATCCCAGGTGGTTTCGTCGAGATCACGCATCGGCGGACGCAGGTTGATGCCCGCCGAGTTGACGACGATATCGACGCCGGAGACTGCATCGGCCAAGCCGTGCGCACCGGCACGGGTGGACAAGTCGGCGACGACCCCGTCCGCCGAGCCGTCGCCGGCGCGGATGGCCGCCACCGTGTCGTCGATCGCAGATTGTGTCCGAGCGGCGACGATCACGTGCGCCCCGGCACCGGCGAGCGCCGTCGCGATGGCTTGCCCGATGCCGGAGCTACCGCCGGTCACCAGCGCCGTGCGGTCGTCGAGGGCGAACAGCTTGTGCAGGTACGGCGACGAGGTCACAGAGTCACCGTACGTCAGACAGTGGCCAGGCAGTCGTCGCCGGTCGCGCTACTGTTCGATGGGCCACCCGGTCAATGCGGCCCGGGCGATCGCCATCGCGGTCGGGCTCAGACGGAGCGGATCATTCCACCGTGCCCTCGCCGGAGAGAGGTCGGCGAGGATGTCGTAGGCGCTGCCGTCGATGCGCCGCACATCGTATTGATCGGGCGGTATCTCGTTGTCGACTCGGTAGTCGAGCTCGGCCAGAAGTGTTGCCAGGTGTTCCATCGGCAGTTCGCCGTCATCCGACGTCGTACCGTAGAACAGGATCAGCATCGTCGCGTCGACGCTGAAGGCGTCCGCTTTGCCCTTCGGGAGCAGGCGCTGAGCGAGGTGATTGGCGAGTCCGACCGGGTTCTCGATGAGTTTGGCGCCGGCTTTGGTGAGATGAAGGTAACCCTTGGTCTTTCGTAGTAACCCGAAGCGCTGCAACGACTCCCGAAAGTGTAGCAACGGACCGGACTGATTCTCCCGGTTCTTCGCGCCGATCCAGTCGCCCATCCGAGGCAGGGTCTCGCAGGCCGCGATCACATCGGCCGGCTTCAGATACCCCGCCGCGGTCAGTGGGATGCCCTCGCCCTGGGCGCGTTCGAGGAACCAGAAGTACGGCGCCAGGTCGATCGAGAGTTGTTCTGGCGCAATGTGAGGCGCGGGGTCGAGGAGTCGTTGCGCCCGCGCCGACAGGTCGCCCGAGGTGTCGACGGGCTGGAGTCGGTAGAGCATTCCATCCAGCCTCCGGGGTGCGCCGGTCAGCGGTAGCTGGAGGACCGGATCGGTCATCACCGTGTTGACGGCGGCCAGGTCGAAGTGTGCGGGATCGGCGACCACAGCCGCGAGTTCCTCTGCGCTGGTGAGATGCCCGCAATCTTCGGGTGGCGCCGCGCGGTCGCCGTCGACACAGATCGCGAGCGGCGCATCATGTGTCAGCGGAACCACCGACTCGAGGCGCAGCGTCAGCGCCCAGTGATCGCCATAGTCGTAGACGTAGGTCAGTACATCGCCGGGGTCGTGCATCGTTTCATCCAGCTGCACGAAGAGAGCGGGTTCGCCGTCGTCGCCCTCCAGGTAGTCGAAGTCGCACAAAAACAGCTCGCTGGTCCGGCCGAATGGATCACCACCGAGTGCGAAGCGGTAGAGGTGGTAGTCGAGCCAGCCGAACGCGCCCTGGATGGCGCGGTGCACCAGGTCGAGCGTCATCTCCGACCGCAGTTCGAGCGTGCGCCAGATCGATGGCTCGGCATCATCGAGTTCGACGCGCACCCGGAATACGTAGGGGCTGGGCAGCGGTGACTTGCGGAAGTGTCCCCGTTGCGGTGGTTCCGGGACCGGGTCCTGACCGATCTGGGATGGATGCTGTCCGCCGAGGATCACCTCGAACTGGGGGCGGGCGTCGGACGGGTCTCCGGTCATGAGTCGAGGATAGGGACATCGTGGCTCGGCGGTGTCAGCCGATCACGGGGCGTCGGAGGACTGACGGGGAAACACCTTGCGGAACGTGGCGATCGCGATGACCGCGAGCACGATATCGGCGAGGAGGAACAACGACGCCCCGAGACTGACGGTGTCCCCGATGGTGCACGTGACCAGGCCGAAGTCCCACAATCCGTGCACGACCATGGCGACGAGCAGTGATCCGGACACCCGTCGGGTCAGGTAGAAGAAGTAGCCCGCGACGGCGGTGATGAGCACCTGGGGGATGGCGCCGAGCCCTTCGGAGAACAGGTTGGTGGCATGCGCGAGGCCGAAGATCACCGACGTCCACAGTGCCACCATGGGTTCGCTGTATCCGGCGTCGCGGAAGGCGACGACGCCAAGACCGCGGAACATTCCTTCCTCACTGACTCCGACGGCCAGCGCCCCGATCAGCAGCAAGATGGTGAAGGTGATGCCCTTGTCCGCCAAGCGCGAATAGGCGGTTCCCGCGGCCACGGTGACGAGCAAGATGATCGGGAACACCCATACCCACCGCGGTAGTCGATGGTCGTCGACGAATACCGGCCGCCACCACCGCAACATGCCGACGGCGACCAGCACGATGACGATGCCGATGCCGGTGGTGACCCAGAGGCCACGAGTGATGTCGGCGGTCGTCTCGAAGCTGGCGTACTCGGTGTCGTTCGGTGTGGTCAGTCGCGGAATGGTCTGGATGGCGACCAGGTAGCCGATGACCAGGAGCACGAATCCCCAGATCGGGAGTTGTCGTCGGGCGGCTTGTTCGGGTGTCGCGGTCATTGGGTCGGTCCTGTTCACGGTCGGAGGGGCCAGGGTTGGGCCGCTGGTCGCTGACTCTTCCACACAGTGGCGATCCCCGTGAATCACGGGTGAGATGCACCGACCTGTGTCTCGACGCTGCCAGCCATCTCCCAGCTGCCTTCGATGGCACCACAAGCCTTGGTGCGCATAGTTGTTGATGTCAGAGCACACCGGCCTCGAGCCGGACGATCAGAAAGGGCACACGATGCCGACTCCCAACAACAACCGCAAGCCCAACACCCCCGCTGCTCCGCAGCGTCGTCGCCGTGTCCGCAAGTTCGATCAGCGCTCGCGTCGCTGGATCTGGACCTGGCAGTGATCTGAGCTCTGGGCTGACGCCCCTGCCTGGTGGCCCCGTCGCGATTCTCCCCGCGGCGGGGTTGCTGTGTGTCTGGACGGCTGGAGATTGGTTGTGGTTTACATCGGTAAGCGCAGAAAACCGCAACCGATCACGTCTGAGCCCCGCAACCAGATCACTCGTCTGCCGCGAATACGACAAATACGGTTGGATTGCTTATCGTTAGAGGGTCGAAGGAGCTGATGATCATGTCGCAGTCGAGCCCGCAGGACAGGCCTGGCAGGCCGGCGAGGTCCGAGGGTGACCTCGGCATGTCCCGCGACGACGAGATGGCAGCTCTGGAAGCGGCCGCCGCAACCGATCTCGGCGATCCTGACTTGTGGTTTGTGCCCACCGGGTATCGAAATTCACTGGCGCTGTGCGTGATCGACGCTGTCTACGCGACCGGCATGGACGCCGCGGCGACCGGGGACGTCGTCGACCGCTACGTGAGCTACCGCCAGGCGAACGGTGCCGACGCCTACACCGACGGACTGCACGAGTTGTTGCGGACATTCACCGAGTTCGGCGACGTACCGAGGTGGGCGGAGGCCATCGGTGACCAGCGGATCACCCCCACCCCTGCCGATGCTCCGTTGAAAGCTGCTGCGGTGCAGCAGGTATCACTCAAGTTCGTGACTCGCGGTGTCGCGACCGCCAAGGACCTCCTGGACGCGGTCGCCAAGGGCCGGGCAAGGGAACTGAGGCGGATCTGGTGTGCAGCGCCGGGCCAGGAGTCGGGCGTGACCTGGACCTACCTACTGGCCCTCGCCGGCATCGGTGGCGCCAAGACCGATCCGCTGGTCGTCGACTACGTGTCGCGGGCGCTCGGCAAAGCAGTGACCCCGGAGTACGCCGCCCAGTTGATGAACAGTCTGGCGACCCGAGCGGGCTGGGACCCGGTCGCGTTCCACCTCACGGTCTGGCAGTTCGAGTCGACCCAGCGTTGAGGTTCCTCGAGTTCGATCATCCGCCGACGATGTGCGGTATCGGCGGATCGAAGCTGATGTTGTCGGGAAGCGGCTGCGTCCCCTTCTCGTCACCGACTTGGTGCACCGACTTCACCTGGTTCAACCGGCTTTCCCCTTGGCGAGCCAACGAGTCGTCGTACCACTCGAACCAGGGGAACTCATGGGCGAGGTATTCGTTGATGGTCAGCGGCTCGTGGTGTGGCGGAGTGCCGGTGAGTGATTGCCACACAGATGAGTTGACGATCTGCAGGCGCACTTCGGTGAGGGAGTCGAGCGCCCAGTTCTCCTGAGGTTCGAGAGGTGTGGCGATCGACTGCTGGATGGAGCCGCCCGCACCAAGACCCATCGACGACGGCGGCGCCTCCGCGCACACAATGAGTTGGGATCGCGATCGCTGGAGCCGTTGTGACCAGATGTCGGCGTTCAGTGGCGCGACCGCGAGACGGATGAGTCCGTCGTCGGCGCCGGTGAGTTGCTCGGCAGCAGAATAGCCGTCGCCCAGCGGCATCGCGACGAACTGACGGACGGTGGTGGCGTCGGCGCGGAACCCGTCCAGCCACGGCTGGGTAGGAACCTCGAAATAGTCCTCCGAGGCGAAATCAGGTTGAGGGGAGTATGTTTCGCCACTGATCGCGCTGATTCCGCCGACCCCGACGTTGACCAAGAACGGGTAGCCCGCGGGGGAGGTGAAGTCGATCCAGGTCGCCTCGGACTGCCACAGCGGGAGGATCGCATCGACGTCTGCGCGGTCGGCGAGTTCGGTGTCGCGGGCGGCTCGGATGTCGAGCGCGCCCAGGCTGGGTGGTAGCCCGTAGGTGGTGGCGTCGTCCGGCACCCGGAGCGTCCGGTGAAAGGTGATGCGCAGAGTGGCGTCGACATGGACTTCCGGAAACGAGAAGTCGATGGCGGTGGAACCAGCAGTGAAGGGCATCGTGCTCCGATCAGTCAGGTGATGGTGTTCAGACTAAGAGTGGGGTCTGACAAACGGCGCTGACCTTCGAGATCACCCAGCCGACTATCGCCGAGGCGGTGTATTCAACTGCTGCCGACACCATTCGACGCTGTGCTTGGCTGTGCATTCCGCCCACTCGACCTGGTCATCGACCCACGGATGCCGTGCCCGCTGCCCGTGGTTGAGTCGCCACCGATAGTTGTCGCAGATGATGCTGTTGCCGCGCGCATCGAGCGCGGTACGGCCGATGTCGGCGCCGATGCAGCGCTGGCCGAGCTGGGGACCACCCGTGGGTGAGGCGTCGGCAGCTCCAGGTCCCACGCCGAGTGCCACGAGCGCGATGAGCGCGGCGGCTGATGCTGTCAGGGATCGCATGGTCATCGCCAATCTGAGGGAATCGGGACCGAGGTGGTCGGCCTGGTGTGTGGCTGCCCGACATTCTCCTCGCCGAACGAGCTCACCGTATCGTCTTCGCTGAATGCGGCCGAGCCACAGGTGACGTTCTGCGCGCGGACCCGAAATTGTCGGAGGCTGCCGCTACCCTTTCGCCATTCAATCCGAGAGCCCGGATCCGAACTCTTTCGGATCGCCCGAGCTCGACGACCACCAATGTCGAAAGAAGGAGTAGCGCAACATGTCACAGCGAAACGAAGGGTGGGGTCGGCAGTCGAACGCCGTGCCCCCGCAGTCTGATCAGGCGTCCACAGTAGGCGCGTCGTCCGGCGTGTGGCCCTGGCTCGTCGGAGCCCTGGCCGCGTTCGCAGTGATCGGCGGGATCTTCTCCGCCGCCACCATGCCCGCGTCAACCGTCAGCGCAACCGGGAACGTCGGCGGTGCCTCCGCGCTGAAACCGGTGCACGCGCCCGCAGTCAGCGCGGTTGTCGGTGCAAGCCGGCAGGCGCCGGGTGCGGCGATCGCCGTGCCGGTCGACTACGGCCGCACCGCCGGTCAGGAGAACGCGATTGGCAAGGCGAAGGACTACCTCGCCTACTCGGCCTTCTCCCGAACCGGGCTGATCAAGCAACTCGAGTTCGAGGGCTTCACCGAGAGCGATGCCACCTTCGCGGTCGACAGCTTGAAGGTCAACTGGAATGCACAGGCCGTGCAGAAGGCGAAGGACTACCTGAGCTATTCCTCGTTCTCGCACTCCGGACTCGTCGAGCAGTTGGAGTTCGAGGGCTTCACCGCAGCCCAAGCGGAGTACGGAGTGCGCGGCGCGGGGCTCTGATCGGATGGAAGGCCTCGCACTCGCCACATGGTGCGCGCGAGGTCGTCCTGCCGACGATCGAGGCGGATCGATGTAACAAATCACCAGATCATGCTGACAAATATTGGTGGAAGGCCTATCGTAATCGTGAAGGAGCGAGCATGGCCGGCGTCGATGCTTGTCACGAGCAGATCCGTCGTCCTGCACGACCGCAGCGGTGAATGATGAAGCGCGCGTTGTTGATTCAGAAATAGAGAGCAGAGATGTACGACCCGTATTACCGGGGTGACCGGAACTCGAACCACACATTGTTGATCGCCGTACTGATTGCCGTGCTCGTCACTCTCCTGGTCCTGCTCGGCATCGGTGCGTGGTACGTAATCGGCAGAACCGCCGCGCCAAGCAATACGGCGGCGACGGAACCGACGCCCCAGACGGTCACCGCCCCCGCTCCGCCACCAACGGTCACCGAAACCAAAACCGTTGCACCGCAGGCACAAGCACCAGCGGCAGCCCCGGTACCAGCCGATGCGGGGACGCCCGCGTCCGAACGATTCACGGTATGCCCCAGCGGGCGGTCCGGGGTCGCGACGAGTGTGACGTCGTGTGCATTCGCCGACAACGTCCGCGACGCATGGATGCAGTCCTACTCGTCGACGGTCCTGGCCTACAGTCCGGTGACCGAGACGACGTACTCGATGTCTTGCTCGCCCGGATATGTCGCGACGCTCAACACCGGCCGGACGGTGACCGGGGCACGGTGCACGGGTGGAAATGACGCTGTGGTGATCGCCTGGTGAACTGCTCTTCGGAGCGAATCTCTGACCCATGCCGCGCGCTCACCATCTCCTGACCTCTCTGCTACCGCTCGTCCACGCGCGAGATCAAGAGTGGGCATACTTGTCGATGATCCGTTCGTCTGATTCTGGAGGTTCCTGTGGCTGGTGGCCTCGTCGCGCTGCTCGACGACATCGCGGCTCTCACGAAGCTGGCCGCGGCCTCAATCGACGACATCGGCGCAGCCGCCGGTAAAGCCAGCGTCAAGGCGGCCGGCGTGGTCGTCGACGACACCGCCGTGACACCGCGCTATGTCCACGGCTTCACCCCCGACCGCGAACTCCCGATCGTCCGCAAGATCGCCGTCGGGTCGATCCGCAACAAGCTGCTGATCATCCTGCCGGTGGCGATGATCCTCAGCCAGTTCCTGCCCCAAGCCCTGCCGTATCTGCTGATCGCCGGCGGTCTGTTCCTCTGCTACGAGGGAGCCGAGAAGGTGTACGAGGCCTTCGGCGGTGGACACGACCACGAGCACACCGACGAGACACCGGCCGCGGCGAAGGGACCGGAGTTCGAGAAGACGATGGTCAACGGCGCCATCCGCACCGACCTCATCTTGTCGGCGGAGATCATGGTGATCTCGCTTTCGTCGGTTGAATCCGAACCGTTCCTCACGCGGCTGCTGGTGCTCATCGTCGTGGCGTTTCTCATCACCGCACTCGTCTACGGTGTGGTGGCGGTGATCGTCAAGATGGATGACGTCGGACTCGCACTGGCGCAACGTGAGTCGACGGCGAGTCAACGTATCGGGCGTGGCCTGGTCAAGGCGATGCCGAAGGTCATGTCTACCCTGACCGTGGTGGGTATCGCCGCGATGCTGTGGGTCGGCGGCCACATCTTGATCGTCAACGTCGGTGAGGCCGGATGGCATTGGCCGGCAGATCGTCTGCACGACATCGAGCACTGGTTCGAAGAACTTGCTCACGGCTTCGGCGGTGTGCTGGCCTGGACCTCGGGCACGGTCGTCTCGGCGCTCGTGGGTCTGGTGGTCGGCGCGATCATCGTGGCGATCATGCACGTCATCCCGAAGCGTGGTGCCAAGGCGTCCTAGAGCCCTATCGCTCGGCCGGGCGAATGCCGTCGAACACGGCGGGTATGCGACCCGCGAAGGTGATGATGGCTGACCGCCAGATACATATCGGTATGGCAGGGCGCGACGTGCCGGCGACAGCGCTGTTCGTCCTCGGTGTGGCGATCGTGATCGCTTGGTTGAGAATGAGTTACCTGATCACCAGCAGGCCGGGGTCAACGTTGATGGGGAACGGCGCGTCGACGGTCGTGACGGTGCCGGCGAGCAGGGTTGCAGTCGCTGCGAACTGGCCGTCGGCGTCCAGGGTGTGGACCACGATCCGAGGAGCGCCGTCGAGCTCGAAACGCCAATAGGCGGAGACGCCCGCAGCGGCGTACAGCCGGGGCTTGATGAACCTGTCCTGAGGTTCACTGCCCGGTGAGACGATTTCGGCGACGAGTAGAACCGAGCCCGTCGGATATCGGACGGGATTGCGATCAGCGACTTCGCCGCGCACGATCGCGACATCGGGTACGGCAAGGCGGCCGTCGGCGGTCTCGATGTTGACAGCTTCGAGCACCTCGACGTCCTGGCCTGCGTCTGTTGCTGCCGCTTCGAGAAGATTGGCCAGGCGCCGCGAGGCTCGCTGATGAACGGTGCCGGGAGCCGGACTCACGGTGAGAACTCCGGGAGTGAGCAGTTCGTAGCGTGAATGGTCGCCGGATTCGGCGAGTTTCTCGACGTCGGATGGGGTCCACGGCCCGCTGTGTCGTTCGATCGCGAGGCCCATGCGGAGATTCCCTCTCTGATCATTCGGTTACGACAAGACTACGCGCAGGTGTGTCGGTCGGCGCCTCCTGCGGACTGGCGACTTGTGGCTGAGCCATGGGCGCACTCTATGGGTGAGGTCCGACAAACCTGCAGGGAGTCCTCGACGATTTGCCGTGCTCACATACCTGCGACGATGTACGGTTGGCGGAGCGAGACTGGTGCTGTTAGGCAGCGGATTATCCCGTCGCTGGCGAGTTGCTCTCGGGTAGTGCGTCTACCGTGAGTGATTGCCACTCAAGCGAATTCGCGACGCGGATCTCAGTTCTGGTGCGGCTTGATCGGTGTGGCAATCGATTGCTCGATGCCGCCCCGGCGCAGAGGCCCATGCCGGCCGGGGACCGCATAATCGGCTGCTCCACTTCACCTCGTGGTGCTCCCGTGTTGACTGGATCGCTCTGGCGTGAGTGTCATCCATCCGGTGGATTACCAGGTCAAATAGTCGGACAAAGCGGGATGAACACGGCAAATCGGATTACACTGCGGCTCTGCGCAATTGATACCGTCTGCCCATGGCAGACACTGGGGGTAGCGCTGACCTGTCCGTGATTCCCGACGATGTGGCTGAGCTCGGGCGCCTGTCCGCGCAGACGGCGGAGACGATGCGCGCCGCGCTCGGCAGCACTGGCGGCCACGTCGAAACGCTGCTCGGCAGTGGCTGGTGCGGCACAGCCGCTGACAGTTTCGGGGCCGGCTGGAACGAGTGTCGTCACGGCGGCGAACGCATCATCTCCATTCTGGAGACGCTCGCTGTAGCAGTCGGTGGAAGCGCGAATCGGTATGTGGGTCAAGAGGGTGACAACAGCGATTCGTTTGCTCGGTTGAACCTCTGATGAGTGGTGAGTTCACCGTCGACCTTGACGAACTCGAACAACTCGTCCGACGACTGACTGACCTACACGAGTTTCTCGATGGACGTCTCGAGGACATCGATCGCCAGGCAGCGCATGTCCAACAGAGCAGTTGGAGCGGGCGAGCCGCCGATGCGCACCGGACTGCGCATCGCGAATGGTTATCCGCTGCCAAAGAATTCGCAGATGGCGTCAAAACAATGAAGCGGATCGGCGCCGACGCCCACGCTCAGTACACCGGGGCGGTCAAGGCCAATACAACGATGTTCCGAGGCCGCGGATGAGCATTCGGGTCGACCCGCAGATCTACTACAACGGCGCCAAGAAGCTCACCGATATTGGTAGCGGTATCGAGTCAGCACGATCTACGCTTTCGTCCTCGTTGTCGGATACCGGATCAATGTCGGGAACGAGCGACGCGGCCAAGAAGTGGGCGACGAGTTACGACAAGCGTGCTGACAACGCGATACAGGCCGCGTACGACCTTTCCGGGACCCTCACGTACTTCGGTGGACTGATGGCGTTGGCCGGTTACAACCACGAGCTCGCCAACTATCGCGCGGACAGCGGCGGCAACAAAGGCCCAGAGCCTACGAAGCCCTCCAGCGTGCGGCCGCCAGCCGGCTTGTGCCTTGTTGGCGTGCCGAGTTCGGGTGGCCCCGGCAACGGCCTCGTCTCGGGTATCGGCGCACTTATGGAGAAGATCCATATCCACGTGCCCGACGGTGACACCGACAAACTCGGTAATGCTTCGTCGGCGTGGAAGGACTTTTTCGGTTCCGAAGCTGTTGCCCACGCAGCCTCTGATATCAGCGGCGTCGTCAACTCACTCGGCGAGGTCGACGCACCAGACGTACTCGACATCATGACGCACCTAGATACGCTCAAACAGGCTGCGAAGGGACTCTACAAATCGACCAACCAGCTGGCTGCTGACTGCGCCAACCACAAGGCGCCCCTCGACACGCTGCGCACAAAAATCGATGACGCTCTGACGACTCTCGAGGAAGCGATTGCAGTCAGCCTCGCCATTTCGATCCTGGCCGATGTGGTGACCGCTGGTGTGGGTGTCGTGCTTGATGGCATCACCTTGGCGAAGTCTGCGAGAGATGTCGATGAGGCTGCCTCTACCATCACCGCAGCGGTAGAGGCAGCGCAGATCGACCGCTTGTTGTCGACGGCCGCCGCTGAAGAGGACGTCCTCGCCAACACCAGCACGGAACTGGCAAACATCAACGAACTCACAGCGACCGACCTCGAGGAAGGGCTGGAGGAAGCTACCTCGGTGCCGAAGTCCGCGCCTGGCGGGCAAGCACCGACACCACAGGAAGCCCAAGACGTCATCACGACCGCGGAACGGACGGGGAAGGGGTTGAAGAACGATCCGATGCATCGATCGGCTGCGTACCCTGTGGACGACATCGGCACGAAAGGCACAGTGTTCCAGATCGATAGTCGCTCAGGAATACCCGAGACTCTCGTCCAGATGCCGGGCGAGGTGAATGGCGTTCCCGGGCGGTTTGAGTGGATAGTAGACAAGAACGGCTATATCTCGCATGAGATGTTCGTGCGCAACGGCACTATCAACGGAGTTCCGATCAAACCGTGAATTACAAACTAGTTGAGTTCGAGATTCCGACCTCGTTCATCGAAGAGCGCGCAAAACTCACTCCAGCGGAGCTGAAGTACGGCTTTGAGAACGGCTGGATCACCGAGGGGACGGTGGTTGAGCTGGCTCTGTCTTCGGTCGTGGCCGATGGCGATGATCTGCACGTGGTGGAGGCGCTGTCCCTGTTGCTTTCGGACGAGCTCGATCGCGTCCGTGAACTGATGGCCGATCTGTTGAACGGAAGGGACGTGTGGGTCTACCTGGCCTCAGCATGGGTCCACGCAAACAGCGACCATTTCGACGAGCCACCTTTCTCGGTGATCGAGAAACTGTACGCCGACTTCGATTACCCAGCGCAGATGGAAGGCTTCATCGGATTCATGCCACTTCCTCCCGGCGAAGAACCGGGGGCGTCAGGCCTGGAGTCCAAGTTTGCTGAGTTCACCGCCGAAAGTCGGGCGCGATACTTGATTGCCAGGTCCAGCGTCGAGTGACGCCGCTCTGCAGAACGTAAGTTGGTCGCGACGATTCCGGACGTCGTCCAATCGAAGGCCGCCAAGAGGCTACCTCACGCCCCGCTACCCGATAGGGTCAGTCCTGTCCAGAACGATCGATCACCGGAGACGACGACATGGATATTCGGGCCGAGCGGCGTCGATGAGCGCACCCGCGATCGACATCCGCCATCACGATGCGGTCATTTTCGGAGTCGACAGCGTCATCTCCGATACCGATGCGACCGAACAGGTTTCGGTGCTCCCGTCCGCCGTTGAGCTCGGTCGGCGGCTCCAGGATGCGGGAATCGCACTGGCCGGTTTCGCGACATCACAACAGCACACCGAGATCATTGAGTCGGCCGGAGGCGGCGAGATCCTCATCGTCCCCGCCGACCCCGCAACAGATTTTCGTGACCGACTACTCGAGGCGGCGCGCCGGATCGGCGTGGCGCCGGCGCGGACGGTGGTTCTCGACGCCACCGGAGACGGCGTGCGTGCGGCCCGCCGAGTCGGATTCGGTCTGGTCATCGGGATCGGACCCGCCGACACCGTGGATACCCTGCGCGACCGCGGCGCCGACGCCGTGGTCGCCGACCCGTCGCAGATCGAGATCCGATCCGGCTTCACCCGGGTGTCGCGTATCCCCGAGGCGATCAACTCGCGGTATCAGCTGACCGCCAGAATCCGCGACCGGATGCCTGTGGTGGTGCTCGACTTCGACGGCACCATCGCGCCGACGCGAGCCTCGGCGACACCCGGAGCCGCTGCCGACGAACTTGTCGCCGGTATGCGCGAGCAGATCGTCCGGGTGGCCGGATTGTGTCCGGTGGCGGTGATCAGCCGCCGGGATGTAGCCGATCTGCGCGCCCGGGTCCGCGTCGACGGCATCTGGTATGCGGGCCGCGACGGCCGGCAACTCCTCGATCCCGACGGCGCACGCCACGACGTGGAGTCTGAGGCAGCGGAGGGCTGGGACCGCGGCCGCGCGTTGCACCGACTCCTCGGTCTCCTCGGTGACGGCACGACGACACTGCCGATCTATGTCGGCGACGGCATCGTCGACGAGGCCGCCTTCGACGCCCTGCCGTCGGATTCGATCGGGATCGTGGTGCGCCAGCTCGCCGCCGATCGTCGGTCGTCGGCGGAGTTCGCCGTCGCCGACCCGGACGGTGTGCGCGAGTTGCTGCAGCGACTGGCCGATCTCGTGGGGTCGGCACCCGAACTCGCCGCGTCCGCCAACAGTCCCTGGACGGTGGTGTATCACGGGTATGACCCGGCTACCGAGAAGCTCCGAGAGTCGTTGTGCAGCATCGGCAACGGAGTCTTCGGCACTCGGGGTGCGGTCCCGTGCGAACGGGCCGACGACACGCACTATCCGGGCACATACGGCGCCGGCATCTTCAACCGCCTCGAGGACCAGATCGACGGCCACACCATCGACAACGAGAGCATGGTCAACCTGCCGAACTGGCTGTCGCTGACCTTCCGCATCGACGACGGCCCCTGGTTCGACATCGACGACGCCGATCTCCTCGACTACCAGCAAGCCCTCGACGTGCGCCGCTCGATCCTCACCCGCCGCTTCCGGTTCCGCGATGCCGCCGGGCGCATCACGGATGTCTCCGAAAGGCGGTTGATGGCAATGCATCTGCCGCACGCCTGCGCACTGGAGACGACGATCACCCCGCACGGATGGTCGGGTCGGGTCGAGTTCCGATCCCTGCTCGACGGGGCCGTCACCAACTCGCTGGTGGCGCGCTACCGGGAACTGGCGAGCACCCACCTCGAGGCGGTGGCGGCCACCGAACTCTCCGACGACGCGGTGGTGCTCGAGGTGCGGACCAATCAGTCGGGGGTGCCGGTGGCGATGGCGGCCCGAAACCTGCTGTGGGACGGGCAAGAACGGCTGGCGGGGGAGTACCGCCTGGTCCGGGAGACCGAGGGGGCAGGAGAGCGGATCGGTCACGATATCGCCGTCGACGCCCACGACGGACGGCCGGTCACGCTGGAGAAGGTGGTGACCGTGTTCACCGGCCGGGACCCGGCGATCTCCGAACCGGCTGTCGAGGCCGCCCGGTGGCTGGATCGGCTCGGACGGTTCGACGAGCTGCTCGACGGGCATGTATTGCGTTGGGGCACTTTGTGGGATCGCTTCGACATCGCATTCGAGGGCCGCGACGATGTGCTGCGCATCGTCCGGTTCCATCTGATGCAGGTGCTGCAGACGTTGTCGCCGAACACCACCGAACTCGATGTCGGGGTGCCGGCGCGCGGATTGAACGGCGAGGCCTACCGCGGCCACATCTTCTGGGACGAACTGTACGTGTTCCCGGTGCTGA
Source organism: Gordonia sp. CPCC 205515 (assembly GCF_048537925.1). Taxonomy (NCBI): domain Bacteria; kingdom Bacillati; phylum Actinomycetota; class Actinomycetes; order Mycobacteriales; family Gordoniaceae; genus Gordonia; species Gordonia sp. CPCC 205515. The sequence goes on from NZ_JBCLVJ010000004.1 coordinate 77,735, forward strand.
ACCTGCGGATGCCGACCCTCACCCGATCGCTCCTGCGCTACCGCTACCTGCGGATGAGTGAAGCGCAGGCCGCCGCCACCGAGGCTGGACACCGGGGTGCCATGTTCCCCTGGCAGTCGGGCAGCGACGGCCGCGAGGAAAGCCAACAGCTGCACCTGAATCCGGATTCCGGGCACTGGAACCCCGACCCCAGTCGCCGCCAGATCCACATCGGCATCGCCGTCGCCTACAACGTGTGGCAGTACTACCAGGTGACCGGCGACGTCGAGTTCCTCGTCGACTACGGCGCCGAGATGCTCATCGAAATCGCCCGCTATTACGCCAGTTTGGCCGACTTCGACGAATCGCGTGGCCGGTATGTCATCCGTGGGGTGATCGGACCCGACGAGTTCCACGGCGGGTACCCCGACAAGCCGTACGACGGGGTCGACAACAACGCCTACACCAATGTCATGGCGGTGTGGTTGATGCGCCGTGCCGCCGAGGTGCTGACGTTGCTGCCGCTGGGGGAACGCGCCGAACTGACCCAGCGGCTGGGTCTGCAGTCTCGGGAAACCGACCGCTGGCAGGACATCACCCGACGCATGTTCGTGCCGTTCCACGACGACGTCATCAGCCAATTCGAGGGCTATGAGGCTCTGGCAGAACTGAATTGGGACGCCTACCGGGAGAAGTACGGGAACATCGCACGCCTGGACCGAATCCTGGAGGCCGAGGACGACGACGTCAACGCCTACCGGGCGTCCAAGCAGGCCGACGTGGTAATGCTGTTCTACGTGCTGTCCGACAGCGAGTTGCGAGACCTGTTCGAGCGCATGGGTTACAAGCTGTCCGACGACGACATCCGACGGACCATCGACTACTACATGGCACGCACCTCGCACGGCTCCACCCTGAGCAGACTCGTGCACTCCGGGGTGCTGGCCCGCACCAATCGTCCCGAGGCGATGGAGTTCTTCGACGACGTGCTGCGCTCGGACATCGAGGACATCCAGGGCGGCACCACCGAAGAGGGCATCCATCTGGCCGCGATGGCCGGCAGCGTCGATCTGCTGCAACGCTGCTTCACCGGACTCGAAACCCGCGGCAACCGCCTGATCCTGCGCCCCCATTGGCCGGATTCCCTTGGTGCACTCGAGTTTGCGATGATCTACCGCGGACATCGGTTGCGGCTCCGGATCAGTAGTCGGGAAGTGCAGGTGACCGCGGCGCCCGGCTCGCAGGCACCGATCCAGGTGGAGTGCCGTGGGGAGGTCGAAGAGCTGCGGCCGGGTGGGGTGGTGCGGTGGGGGTGACGACCTCCGACGCCACTGCTTAGCCCACGCCCACACCCATCGCCAACATGAAATCACGCCGGATGTAACCGGTCGAAACCCCACATCCTTGCCATAGCGTGCAGTTCGCACCCGCTCCCAGCGCAAGGACTCCGTCACGATGAGCTCACCCACTCCGCCTCGGCCGCTGCATTTCTCGGCCTTCGTCATGAACACGACCAGCCATATCGTGCAGGGGACGTGGCGTCGGCCGTCAGCCCGGCAGGCCAACTTCAACGACCTCGACTACTGGGTCGACCTGGCGAAAACCCTCGAGCGCGGCAAGTTCGACGCGATCTTCTTCGCCGACGTCGTGGGCCTCTACGCGCCCTATCGCGACGACGAACGCAAGTACTTCGAGGCCGGTCTACAGGTGCCGAGCAACGACCCGAGCGTGCTGGCCAGCGCGCTGGCGTACGCGACCGAACACCTGGGGATCGCGTTCACCGCGAGCATCCTGCAGGAGCATCCGTTCAACTTCGCGCGACGCATCTCCACCCTCGACCACGCTACCAAGGGCCGGATCGCGTGGAACATCGTCACGAATTATCTGCCCAACGCCAGCCGCAACTTCGGCCTCGAGGGCCTGACAAAGCACGACGAGCGGTACGCATGGGCCGACGAGTACGTCGACGTCACCTACAAACTGTGGGAGGGCTCCTGGGATGAGGATGCCCTCGTCCAGGACCGCGAGCGCGGCATCCACGCCGAGTTCGACAAGGTCCACCGCATCAACCACGAGGGTCCGCGCTACACGGTGGAGGGCCCGCATCTGGTGAGTCCGAGCCCGCAACGTACACCGTTACTGTTCCAGGCCGGCGCGTCGGAAGCAGGCCGCACCTTCGCTGCCAAGAACGCCGAAGCCGTGTTCATCCAGTCCCCGAATGTCGATGCAGCACTGCGGGATACCTCCGACATTCGACGACGCGCGGTCGCGGCGGGACGTCGGGCCGACGATCTAAAGTTCTTCCAGGGCCTCTATGTCGTCGCCGGCTCCACCGAAGAGGAAGCGAACCGCAAGGCCGCCGACCTCGACGAGTGGATCGACCACGACGCCCACCTGGCGCACCTGTCCGGTGCGATCGGCATCGACTTCGGCCACGACGACCTCGACACCCCGGTCGGCGAGATCCACACCGAGGGAGTGCAATCGGTGATCGGCTGGATTCGCGACGTGGTCACCGACCGGCCCGCCACCCTGCGCGACGTCGCGCACTACACCGCGACCAATCTGCGGATCGTCGGCACCCCCGAGCAGATCGCCGACCGCCTCGCGGAGTGGCAGGCGCACGGCGTCGACGGCATCAACCTGGTCAACTACGAGATCCCCGGCTCCTACGAGGAATTCGTCGATCATGTGATCCCCACTCTGCAGCAGCGTGGTCTCGCGCAGTCCGAGTACACCGAGGGCTCATTGCGGCACAAGCTGTTCGGTGCCGGCGACCGACTCCCCGACCGGCATCACGCCACCAGCTACCGCGGCGCGTTTGCGCCGTTGGTCACCGCACACTGACACACCCGCGTTCACACACACGAAAGCATGGGAATGAAGCGATTTCTTCGTCCGTCCGTGGCCATCTGGTCGGCGGGCGCACTCCTGGCCGGCGCGGCGCTGGCCGGCTGCAGCAGCAGCGACTCCGGGTCGTCGTCGGCCTCGGGCACACCGGTGCGCGGCGGCACCATCAACTACGTCCACGTCCAGGAACCACCGTGCATCTTCGGCGGATGGATTCAGCAGGCCTACATCTCCCGGCAGGTGCTCGACGGCCTGGTCACCCTCGACGACGACAACACCATCAAGCCGTGGCTGGCCGACAAGTGGGACGTCAGCCCCGACGGTCTGACCTACACCTTCACCCTCAAGGACAACGTCAAGTTCACCGACGGCACGCCGCTCGACGCCGCGGCGGTGGCCTACAACTTCGACCAGTTCGAGAACACCGACCTCAACGGCACCGCCAAGGTGTCGATCGATCCGTACTACAAATCGGCCGAGGCCATCGACCCGACGCACCTCGCCATCCACCTCAACCAGCCCTACCCGGAGTTCCTGCGGCTGATCACACAGGGCTACTTCGGCATTCAGTCACCCGCCGCGCTCAAGACCCGCTCCAAGCAGGAGAACTGCGAGAAGCCCATCGGCTCCGGCGCGTTCACCGTCGCCCAGTGGAAGAAGGGGCAGGAGGTCGTGTTCAAGAAGAACCCGAACTACACCTCGTGGCCGGCGACCGCCAAGAACAAAGGGCCCGCCTACGTCGACGGCATCCACTGGAAGTTCGTGCCCGACGCCACCTCTCGCTACGCGTCGCTGACCACCGGCCAGTCCGACGTGGTGTACGAGGTGCCGACGGTGCAGTGGAAGAACGCGCAGCAGCAGTTCTCCAACACCATCCGCTACATCACCCCCGGAAAACCGGTGTCGTTCTTCATCAACACCCAGGAAGGTCCGTTCACCGACAAACTGGTGCGCCAGGCCTTCGCCTACGGCGCCGACCGCAAATCGGCGGTGGAGGCCGGATTCCACGGTGTCATCCCCTATGAGCCGAATGCCGCTGTCTCCCAATCCACCCCGGGATACCAGGACGGCGACCCCTATCCGTTCAATCCGGGCAAATCGGCCGAGCTGCTCAAGCAGGCCGGATGGAGCAAGGGCGGCAACGGGATCTACACCAAGAACGGTCAGCCGCTGCACGTGAAACTCGTCTACGGGGCGGGCTTCATCTTCACCCAGGAGGGCGCCACCGTCCTGCAGGCCTTGCAGGAACAGTGGAAGCAGGCGGGATTCGACGTCGAGCTGACGCCGGCGACGATGGCCGAACAGTGGGGCGGCAAGTACAGCGACCCCAAGACCTACGACGCGATGCCGTCGTACTGGACCAGCCCGAGCCCGGCGATCCTGTGGATCGTGTGGCGCGCAAGCACCCCGGACAACCCGAACGGCAACAACCGGTCGTTCTACAACAATCCGCAACTGACCGCGCTGATCAACCAGGCCAACACCAACACCGACACCACGGCCGGGTTCCAGCAGTACAAGCAGGCGCAGAAGATCATCGCCGACGACGCGGCCGGTATCGGGCTCTACACCCAGAACACCCTCATCGCGGCATCCAATAAGCTGCAAGGCTTCTGGGTGGAGAAGAGTCAGGGCGAACCCGTCTTCTCCGACGCCTACCTCACCAGCAGCCGGCCCGACTGATGGCCAACATCCTGCAACTCGGCACCCCCGACGCGCGGCCCGTGTGGGTGCGGGCGCAGGCCGCGCGCCGGGTGGCCGTCAAGGTGCTCACCGCGATCCTGGTGCTACTGTCGGCGGCCTCACTCGCCTGGTTCTCCCAGCTGGTCGTGCCGGGTGACCGGGCCACGGCAATCCTCAACCTGCGCAACGGCAACGAACGAATCTACACCGCCGACCAGCTCGCGCCGGTCAACTCGGAATTCGGATTCGACGACCCGCTGATCGTGCAGTGGCTGCACTATCTGCAGGGCCTCGCCCACGGGGATCTGGGGACGTCGTACACCCAGTACAAGCCGGTCAGCGAGATCATCGGCAACCAGATCGGGCCGAGTCTGATCCTCACGCTGTCGGCGTTGGTCCTCGCCTGGATCATCGCGGTGGTCGTGAGCCTCGCGACGGTCAAACGCGGCCGCGAGGTCTCCGGATTCGGTTCCGCGTTCGAGGCTTTCACCGCGAGCCTGCCGCATTACTGGGTGGGCGTAATCCTGCTGGTGATCTTCGCGGTCCAGATCCCGATCTTCCCGGTCATCGGCGGGACGGGACTGTGGGGGTCGGTGCTCCCGGTCCTGACCCTCGCGATACCGCTGAGCGGCTTTCTGGGACAGGTGATCCGCGACGAGTTCGACAAGGTGCTCGACCAGCCGTTCATCACCACCGCCCGCGCCCGCGGACTCGGGGACACCGCCGTCCGCCTCGGCCATGGGCTCCGGCACGCCGTGGTGCCGGCGGTGAGCTTGTCCGGATGGGCGTTGGGCGCGTTGATCTCTGGGGCCGTCATCGTCGAAAACATCTATGGCCGGCCCGGTATCGGGCAGGTGCTGGTCACCGCGGTCAACACGCGGGACGTGCCGACGGTCGCCGGGATCGTCGTTGTGGTGGCGGCGATCTACATCATCGCCAACCTCGTCGTCGACCTCGCCTACCATCTCATCGACCCCCGATTGGGTGACTCATGACCACCATCACCGCACCCGCACTGGGTGTTTCGGCCAAGCCGCTGTGGGCGCGGATCACCGCGATCGGACCGGGCGTGCTGGCCGCGTCGTTCTTCGTGCTGCTCGTACTGATCGCCGCCGTGGCTCCGGCAGTGCTGGCACCGTACTCGCCGACCGAGATCGACCTGACCAACGCGCTCGCCGATCCCTCGTGGCAGCACCTGTTCGGCACCGACGAAGCCGGCCGCGACGTGTTCTCCCGCGTCGTGTACGGCACCCGGCTGTCGTTGGGCATCGGCTTGGGTGCCACCGGAATCGCCATGGGCTTGGCGATCATCTTCGGGTTCGTGGCGGCGCTCTCGGGCGGTGTCGTCGACACCCTCATCACCCGAATCCTCGAGGTGTTCTTCGCCTTTCCCGCGCTGTTGGCGGCACTGCTGGTGGTGTCGCTGTTCGGCCCGTCGGTCACCACATCCATCGTCGCGGTCGGCATCAGCTCGATGCCCGGCTACGCAAGGATGGTCCGCGGCCAGGTGCTCAGCGTCCGCAACTCCGGCTACATCGAAGCCGCACAGGCGTTGGGGCACAGCCGATCCACCGTCATCCGGCAACACCTGTTCCCCAACGCCATGCGCCCGCTGGTCGCCGTGGTCACCCTCGGCATCGGACAATCCATTGTGTGGGCGTCGTCGCTGGCCTTCCTGGGTCTCGGTGTGCCCCCACCCAGCCCCGAGTGGGGTGCCCTGCTCGACGCCGGCCGCAACTACATCACCACCCAGTGGTGGCTCGAGGTGCTGCCCGGCCTGGTGATCGTGCTCTTCGCGATCTCGGTGACCACCGTCGGACGCCGCGTGCAGCAACAACTGGAAGGAGCGGGCCGATGACCCTCACCGTCAACGCGCCAGCCGCAACGGAAACCGAAACGCACGACACACAAGCACAGTCGCTGCTCACCGTGACGAACCTGCGGGTGTCGTTCGGCGATCGCGACGTCGTCAAGGGCATTTCGTTCACCACCGCGCCGGGGCGATGCCTCGCGATCGTCGGCGAGTCCGGGTCGGGCAAGTCGGTCACCGCCCGCACCCTGGTGGGCCTCACCGGTGACGGCGCCCGCATCCAGGCGGACGAATTACGGCTCGACGGAATCGATCTGGCCCGGCAGAGCGAACGATCGTGGCGCCGCATCCGGGGCCGCGAGATCGGCTTCGTCCTCCAGGATGCGTTGGTGTCCCTCGACCAGCTGCGCCGCGTCGGCGACGAGGTGGCCGAACCCCTCAAGATCCATCGGCAGGGCAGCAAGCACTGGCGCAGCGCGAAGGCCGTCGAACTCCTGGCGTCGGTGGGTGTTCCCGAACCGGAAGTGAAGGCGCGCCAACGGCCGTACGAACTGTCCGGCGGGTTGCGGCAACGTGCGCTGATCGCGTCGGCCATCGCGTTGGACCCGCCGCTGCTGATCGCCGACGAACCGACCACCGCCCTCGATGTGACGGTGCAGGCGCAGATCCTGGATCTGCTCATCGAGACCAAGAGCCGTGGCAAGGCGATCATCCTGATCAGCCACGACCTGTCGGTGGTGGCCCGCCTCGCCGACGACGTGGCCGTGATGAAGGACGGCGAGATCATCGAGCAGGGTCCGGTGTCGCAGGTCCTGGACAATCCCCAGCACGAGTACACCCGTGCGCTCCTCGACGCGGTGCCCTCAACACACACCCGCGGCACGCGGCTGGCGCGGCCCGAAAAGGGGGCGCAGGTCCTCACGCGGTCCCGCGGTCCGATCGACGGCGAGCGTATCGTGCTGGAGGCCAAGAACCTGTCGAAGGTGTACCGCGGCCCGGACAAGAAGGATCGGACCGTCGTCGACGATGTGTCGTTCCAGTTGTTCGCCGGCGAGACGCTGGGCATCGTGGGGGAGTCGGGGTCGGGTAAGACCACCACCGCCCGCATGGCGCTGACCCTGGAAACACCCACGGCCGGTGCGGCATTCCTGCACGGACAGCCATGGTCGTCGCTGAACCCGCAGGACCGCCGGGAACGCCGACGACAGATCGGCGTCGTCTACCAGGACCCGCTCAGCTCCTTCGATCCGCGGTGGTCGGTGGGCCGCATCCTCGTCGATGCGCTGTCCACCAGCGCGACCCCGCCGTCGAACAAGGCCGAGGCCCGTGAACGTGCGGTGCGGCTGCTGGGTCAGGTCGGATTGACCGACGCCCATTTCGACGCTGCGCCACTGCGACTTTCCGGCGGCCAGCGACAGCGAGTCGCGATCGCCCGCGCTTTGGCGCCGAGCCCGACGGTGATCGTGTGCGACGAACCGGTGTCGGCGCTCGACGTGTCGATCCAGGCGCAGGTGCTCGACCTGCTGACCGACCTGCAGGACGAACTCGGCGTGAGCTACCTGTTCATCTCCCACGACCTCGGCGTCATCCACCACATGAGCGACCGCATCCTGGTGATGAAGGACGGCAAGGTCGTCGAATCCGGTAGTGCCGACGACATCTTCGAGCGACCACAACATCCGTACACGCAGTCCCTGTTGACTGCCCTACCACGACTGGAGGTCGTGCGATGACCACCGACCAGCACCTCGACGCCACCTTCGCCCCGGTCTTCGCGCGCATCGCCGACGGGGCGATCGAACGGGAAGCTGATCGTCGATTACCCACCGAGCAGGTGGACTGGTTGCGGGAGGCCGGATTCGGCCGCATCCGCGTGCCGGTCGAGTACGGCGGGCTGGGCGCCACCGTGCCCCAATTCATTCGGCAGCTGATCGAACTCGGGCGCGCCGACTCCAACCTGCCGCAACTCCTGCGCGGGCACGTCGCGTTCGTCGAATCCCGCCTGAGTCATCCGGACGTGACGGTCGGCGAGAAGTGGTTGCGGCGCATCGCCGACGGCGCGTTGATCGGCAACGCCCAATCCGAACAGGGCAGCACCTCGTTCTGGACCCACGCCACGACCATCGTCCAGAACGACGACGATTGGGTGCTCTCCGGCAAGAAGTTCTACTCCACCGGCAGCCTGTTCGCCGACTGGATCCACACCACCGCCGCCGTCGACACCGACACCAGCGCCAACGTGCTGGTGCCCGTCGACCGCGAGGGCGTCTCCCGCATCGACGACTGGGACGGATTCGGTCAACGCCTGACCGGCAGCGGCACAACGATCTTCGACGACGTCCGGATCCCCGAGGAGGACGTCGAAGTCCATCCCAACGGAGCCTTCAAAGGCACCTACCTGCTGGCGTTCCTACAGCTGATCCACCTCGCCACCCTGTCCGGGCTCGGGAAATCCGCCGTCGACGAGGCCGCCGGCTTCGTCCGGCAACGCGGACGCAACCTCCTCAATCCGAGGTACCCGCGGCCCCAGGATGATCCGCAGATCCAGCAGGTCGTCGGCAAAGTGGCCAGTCTGTCGTTCGCGGCGACCGCCGCCACCACCGTCGCCGCCGACGCGGTGGGTGCGGTCGCGGATGCGGTGGTCGCCGGGACGGCCACCGACGACCTGTTCGACGCCGCCGATCTGGCCGTGTTCTCCGCGCAGAGCGCCGTGATCGACCTGGTGCTGTCGGCGACCACTGAACTGTTCGAGGTGGGCGGATCGTCGGCAGTGACCGAACGATTCCGCCTGGATCGATTGTGGCGCAATGCCCGCACCCTCGGGTCGCACAATCCGGTGATCTACCGGCAGACCATCGTCGGCAACTACCTGCTCAACCAAGTCGCACCCAGTGACTGGGCGCTGAACAACTGGGCAGACGTGCAGAACCTCGCCGATGCCAAGCATTCTGGGAGCAACTGATGACAAACCGTCTCTTCTTCAACGCCTTCGTCATGAACACCACCAGTCATATCCACCACGGCCAGTGGCGTCGACCCGATGCGCGGCAAAGCGACTTCAACGACGTTCAGACCTGGATCGGTCTGGCGAAGACATTGGAGGCGGCCAAGTTCGACTCGATGTTCTTCGCCGACGTCTCCGGCCTGTACGGAGATTCCGACGCCGACTACTCGGTGTATGTGCGGGAAGGCCTGCAGATCCCCAGCAATGATCCGACGGTTCTGGTGTCGGCGCTGGCCACGCACACCTCCGATATCGGTCTCGCGGTGACCTCCAATGTCTTTCAACAGCACCCCACCAACTTTGCCCGGCAGATCGCCACGCTCGATCACATGAGCAACGGACGGGCCGCGTGGAACATCGTGACCGGCACGCAGGACAACGGCTACCGCAACTTCGGCTACCGCGCGCTGGAGGATCACGACGAGCGGTACCGCTGGGCGGAGGAGTACGTGGAGGTCGCCTACAAACTGTGGGAGGGCTCCTGGGACGAGGGTGCGTTGCTGCGCGACAAGGACGGCAGCCTGCACGCCGATCCGGACAAGGTCCACAAGATCTTTCACGTCGGCGAGCGGTATTCCGTCGAAGGTCCGTTCCTGCCGTCGCCGTCCCCGCAACGGACCCCGCTGCTGTTCCAGGCCGGATCATCGGGTGCGGGAAGGACGTTTGCGGCCCGCAACGCCGAAGCGGTGTTCCTGGTGGCACCCACCCCGCAGATCGCCGAACGCCAGATCCAGGAGACCCGCGCGCTCGCAGTCGCCGCCGGCCGCGACCCGAAAGACGTTACCTTCCATCAGGGTTTGAGCTTCGTGATCGGCGCAACCGAGCGGGAGGCGCAGGAGAAGTTCGCGTACTACCAACAGTTCGTGAGTACCGACGGCTATGCCGCGCATACGGCGATCGTCGACCCGGATGGCCGGATCTATCCCAGCGACACTCCGCTTTCGGCTATCCAGACCAACACCGCCCACGGCTTCCTCGACCACCTGCGCCAGCACATCACCGACCGCGAGCCGACCGTCGCCGACCTGCAGATCCAACGCCTGCGCGACGCCGTCGTCGTCGGCACCCCCGAGCAGATTGCTGATCACCTCGAGGCATGGCAGGCCGCCGGCGTCGACGGCATCAACGTGATCAACTGGGTGATCCCGGGATCGTTCGAGGAGTTCGCCGACTACGTCCTACCCGTGCTGCGGGAACGGGGCCTGGCGCAGTCCGAGTATGCCGAAGGCACACTGCGGCGCAAGCTGTTCGGGTCGGACCGGTTGAGTGCCCGACATCCGGCCGCAGCGTTCCGCGGGGCGTTCGGTGCAGCGGCGTCCCGACCGCGCGCTGAGTCAGCACCCCTCCCCACCGCCCCCATCGCTCGTTGAGCAGGCCGCCGACGAAGGAGGCGACCGTGTCGAAACGTCTTCACCAGGCGAGCCGACGCCCCACCCGTTCGTTGAGCACGTCGCCTACCCGCTGGATGAGCGCGACGCCCCACCCGCTCGTTGAGCGCGACACCTCACCCGCTGGTTGAGTCCGTCGCGCTACCCGCTCGTTGAGCGCGACACCTCACCCGCTCGTTGAGCGCGACGTGCGAGCGAAGCGAGCCCGACGCTGGTCGAAACGAGAATCTGAGCGGTACAGGTAGTTTCGTCGGATACGCCCGCTGGTAGGTGTCACAAGATGAGGAACGCGTGTCTTCCCGCTTGTGCGTTATCGGCGGTGAACCCCGGTCAGCGGGTAGGTGTCGGTCAGTCCGTTCTCGTTGACCAGCGTGATCGTGGTGAACTCGCCCTTCTTCACCTTCGACAGTCGGACAGTCACCGGCTGCACAGCGATCGGTCCATCAGCGCAATTGGGTACGCAGGTCTTGCGGTGCTCGACCCCTGTCCCCTCGGCGCGGGCGGCCTGCCAGCTTGACCAGGAGATGTCGGACACGATGATCCCGGCGTCGCCGCAGTAGATCGAGTTGATCATGCGAGGCTTGACGTAGCTGGTGCCGGCGCAGTCGTTGATAACCGTCGGCTTGGGAGTGGCTCCGGCCGGGCCTGCCGTCGGGAGGATGATTCCAGCGACGAGCGCAACGAGAGCGAGAAGGAGGCGTGCGGGGCGGGCGATTGAGTGCATGTAGACAGTATTGCGCTTCGCACCGACAAGCGAGGGCTGATGCTGTGTTGCTTCATCGCTGCAGGTGTCCGCCCATTTGTGGTGTGGGTTGACCGCGTCGACAGGCGAACCGGATGACGTCGAGCACCTCCTGCTCGGTGCGCGAGCCGAGCTTGCCTCGCGGAACGAAACCGGCCAGAGTGGTGTCCGACACGGGGTGCCGGTACCGGCCGGCTGAGATGAGACCCGTCGAACCTGCTCCGGTTAGTACCGGCGAAGGGATGGTCCGATGTGTGCTGCTGCCATTGCCGAGAGAGTCGTCCTGGTGACCGGGGGTGGTCGGGGGCTCGGTGTCCATCTCGTCCGCGCTATTGCGGCGGAGGGTGCCCGCGTTGTCATCAACTACCGCCGAAGTGCCGACGCGGCTCGTTCGCTTGCTGACGAGATCGGTTCCAGCGCAATCAGCGTCGAAGCCGACATCACTGACAGGAGTGCCGTCGAGGCAATGATCGGCGCTGCGGCAGAACATTTCGGCTCGCCGGTGACAGCGGTGGTGAACAACGCGCTGCCCGACTACTCGTTCAACGGCGACGACCGCTCGCACGCCGACGACCTGACGTGGGCCGAGCTCGACACCCAACTGCACGGAATCGTCGGCGGTGCCCTCAACACCATTCAATCCGCGCTACCCGGGATGCGCGCCGCGGGAGGCGGTCGGGTCATCAACATCGGCACCAACCTCGTGCAGAATCCCGTTGTCCCCTATCACGATTACACCGCCGCGAAAGCGGCCTTGCTGGCGCTGACCAGAACCCTGTCCCACGACCTCGGGCCCGACGGCATCACCGTGAACATGGTCTCGGGTGGACTTCTGCGGACCACCGACGCCAGCGCCGCGACTCCCGAGGTCGTGTTCGACGCGATAGCGGCATCCACCCCGCTGCGGTCGGTGACGACACCCGCCGAGTTTGCCGATGCGGTGCTGTTCTTCCTGTCCCCGTGGTCGCGGGCGGTGACGGGGCAGAACCTCGTCGTCGACGGCGGGTTGGTCAAGAACTGACCGCAGTCGTCATCTGGCGCTGGGGTAACGATCTTCTCCGCCACTCACAGCAGTCCCCACCGCCCGTTGAGCTCAACCAGCGGGCGGGGGTTCCTACCGCTCACTCGCGTCCCGGCGAGGGAGATCTGCCCTGACGAGCCCATGCCTCAGCCATCCACCAACGGCTGCAGAAAGTCTCCGGTGACGCGCACCGCCGGCGCCGACGATCCGCCACCGACGACGAGCGTGGCGAACGCCAGATCGCCGACGATGCCGGCGAACCAGCCGTGCGGATTCGTGTTGTCTCCGTACTCGGCGGTACCGGTCTTGCCGCCCAAGCCCGGTATGTCACGCAGCGCGGTGGCCGTACCGGAGGTGACGGTCTGCCGCATCATCGCCCCGAGTTGTCGCGTAACTTCGGTGGGAATCCGTTGTAGTGCAGTATTTGCGGAGGTTTGCTTGCCGACAATGAGCGTCGGGGTGATCGTCGCACCGCGGGCGAGGCTCGCCTCGGCGACGGCCAGGCCGAACGGGCTCACCGCTACTGTGCCCTGGCCGATCCCGTTCTCCACCCGGAGGGCAGGCGAGGAGGCGTCGGAGACCGTGCCGGTGACCGTGGTGACGCCGGGGATCACGTAGTCCACCCCGATGCCGAATTGTCGTGCCGTCGTGGGCAACGCGTCGGCGGGTAACCGGTTCGCCAGCGCACCCATGGTGGTGTTGCAGGACTGCGCGAAGGCGGTGGCCAGCGGCACCGTGCCGAGGTCGAAGTCGTTCTCGTTGGGGATGGTTCGGCCCTCGACGGTTGTGCGCCCGGGGCAGGGGAGTCGCGTGTCCGACTCGACGACTCCGGATTCCAGCCCGGCCGCGGTGGTGATGGTCTTGAACGTGGAGCCCGGTGGGTACAGACCGGACAGCGCGATGGCACCCGACCGGTCGGCCGCGCTGTTCTGTGCCACCGCCACGATCTGACCGGTCGACGGCGCGATCGCGACCACCACTGCGGGACGACGCTCGGTGTCGACGGCGCGCTGTGCGTGGCTCTGGATGTCGCGGTCCAGACCGGTGCGGATCGGCTCGGTGGGCTGCGGCGCAACCTGTTTGATCACGTCGGTGGGTACGTTGTTGCCGTCGACGATGCTGACCGACCACCCGGCGGTGGCGCCGATCGCGCTGCGCCACACGTCTTCCAGGCCCGACATCGCAGGTGAATGCAAATCCTTGGTCGCGCTGAGCAGGGCTCCCTGGTTGGTGGTGGTGACGCCCGTGATTCCGGTGAGTTGCCGCTTGATCTTAGCGAAGTCGCTGTCCCGCAGGCGGATCACCGTCTGCACGTCAGCGGGGGAGGACTCGAACTGTTTGCGGATGCCGGCTTCGGTCATGGTCGGCTCGACAACGCGCAGCGTTCGAGCAAGTCGGGCCGCCGAGGCCAGGTCGGCGCGGTTCAACGAGACCAGAGTGACTGGCTGCCAGTTCATGATCGGTTGACCGTTGCGGTCGAGAACCCGTGTGCTGTAGTCCATGTCGTCGCTGTAGGAGAGCGTCCGGCCCGCACTCAGTTGCGGATGCAACAGTGTTGGCGCCCACTGCACCTTCCAGTCGCCGGCCCCCTTCTGCAGCGTCACTGTCGTCTGGTAGCCGACGGTCCGCGACTCTCGGATGGTCCAGCTGTAGTCGACGGTTCCGGTGGCGTCCTTGTCGTCGAGCTTCGGCGTCGCCGCCAGGGTGGCCTTGCTGCCCATGCCATCGAACATCGATTGCAGCGCTGCCTTCGCCGAAGCGGGGTCTGAGGTCTCCGCGGCCGCGGCGTCGACGTCCGCGCGTGTGAGGGCCTCGGTGAAGCGGTTCACGGTGTCTTCGGGTGAGTTCGACCACGGGAAGCATCCGGTGGCCACCGCGAGGACCAGCAGACCGGTCATCGTCAGCCGCGTTGTGCGCATCATGTGCTGCACCCAACCGGGTCTCGGGGCCGTCGGCAAGGTCCGCCACGCTGCCAGGTCGATAGCGGATCGGTATCTAGCCAGGTCAGCGCGGGCGATATCAGTCGAGAGGCATCCGCAATTCCGACACCACCGCGTGCGCAACGGCGCCGATCGCCCGGTCCACACCCGGCAGCGACGGGTCTGCACGGGCACTCTTCGTGAAGACCGCCACCGCCACCGGGTGCTCGTTCGGGAACTCGACGACACCGATCTCGTTCCGAATCGCCGCGAGGGTGCCGGTTTTGCCGGCCACGGCGACGTGGCCGTACGGAAAACCGGAGGCCAGGCGTGCGGTGAGTACCTGGCGGCGCATCACCTCGCGGATGAACGCACACGATGGCGCTGAAGCAGCACGATCGTCCCAGACAGCGCGAAGCAGCGTCGTGCACTCCCGCGGTGTCGACGCACTGGAATACGCAGCGTCGTAGGCAGAAACCTCGGTCGCGACATCGGGATCGGCCAATGTCGCGAACGCCTCGGCGACGGTGCTCGTACCGGTCTCGGATCGGAGACGATCGTCGACCTCGCGCATGCCGCCAACGATGCGCATTTCCGTCAGCCCGAGCGACACGAGATCGGCGCGAACCACGTCGAGACCGATGCGCTGCAAGATGACGTCGGCGGCAACATTGTCGGAGACGGTCATCATCGACACCGCGAGGTCCCGCCAACTCATCTGCACGGGATCGCGGAACAGGCCGAGTCCCGTCGAACCGGCGGCCCACTCGGTCGGATCGACCGCGATCGTCTCGCTCATGTCCACCTGCCCGCGATCCGCCAGGCGGCACAGAGACACCAGGAGCGGCAGCTTGTAGACCGAGGCGAGTACGACGGGTGTGTCGGAACCGTAATCGCACCGCAGGTGGGGATGCCCGAGGTTTACCGCGTGGACCCATCCGGCGCAGCCGGCGTCGGCGAAGATCTCGGCGATCCGGCCGCTGAGTCGTGGGGAGGTCATACCGCGCCTCCGAGGGCCGCGATGGAGTCAGTCAGAGCTGCCGCGATGTCCGCATGGTCTGGCGACCGGTGAATGACCCGCAGCCGAAGCCTGGTTGCTTCGGCAGCGGCAGTGGTGCATTCGATTTCGGCGATGTCGCGCAGCGAATTCGGGTGCGCGGTAAGCCCGAAGGCGGCGCCGCCCGCAACTGCCGCGATCATTTCGGCCTCCGACGTCGCGGAACGGACGGGCGGGTTCAGCCCGGACTCGCGGATGCCGTCGAGGAGTTGGTCGTAGGCAGGTGGATTCCACGAGCGTGGTGGGTGGCAGAAGATCAGGTCGCCGAGTTGCCGCAACCGCGGGCGGGTGGCTGTGACCACCTCATGGCCGGCGGGCACCACGATGTGGCGCGGCACCCGGATCACCGGCCCGATGTGCAGCGTGCCGGTCACGCACGGATGATCGACGACGGCCACGTCGAGGCTGCCGGCGAGCACCTGCTCGACGAGTGACGTCGCCGGAGCCGTGAGCATCTCCTGGGCCGGCGAGGCGGCGCCGACGACGCGCGCGCACCTGGCCAGCGCGGCGCTGCCCAGGTGCGGGACCGCACCCCATCGCAGCACCTCCGACAGCGTCGCCAGGCGGCGGGCCTCATCCCCGATCCGTGCTGCGTCGTCGACGAGAAGCCGTGCGCGCGGGAGCAGTTCGCGTCCGGCATCGGTGAGTTCAGCGCCTCGGGACGTTCGTCGGATCAACGTGACGCCGTAGGCCTTCTCCAGCCGACGCAGGCCCTGCGACACCGGCGGCTGCGTCATTTCCAGGCGTGCGGCCGCATCACCGAAGTGTCCTTCCTCGGCGACCGCGACAAAGAACCGTAGGTGGCGGATGAGGTCCATGGTGTCAGGATGGCACGGATCGTGCCCGCCGCTGCATTGCATTACGCACGTGCAAAGGAACTTCACACGTCACCCAGTATATGTAAAGAAATCGACGAAAACTTTGCATATCCGCCACGTGGTGGAATCCTGCGAGGATGGCGCCTTGCGCTGTCGCACGGCGCTGCGTGTCGGATTCGACGATGCCCGGCGCAGGCCGTTGACCGTCGCGACCGCCACCAGGATTTGCAGCACATCCCGCTGCGGTCAACGAATCCCGTCCTCGTGTGTTCGCCGCAGGAACCACATGTGCGGCTCCAGATCCTGCGAGAGCTGTTCCGGTGCAACAGGAGTAGGCCCTTGAAGGAATCGACTGGCCGGATGAGATCGGCCGAGCCGGGTGGCCTCGACTCATCACCCTCCGCGTCGAGCCGCTCTCGCCGCAAACTCGTCGAGGGCATCGGTCACCTCGGCCGCATGCCACATCCGGTTGCGGCTGAATCCGGTGAACTCGTGGAGGATTCCGGCATCGACGAGGGGTTGGATGGCTCTGTCGGCGTTGTCGGGAGAGATACCCAGTTCGACTGCGGTGGTCTGTCGGTCGACAACGGGTTGACGGAGGAGAATGTCGAGCAGGCGCTGCGCGCCCGAGCCTTGTCGAGCCCGCACTCGGTTGCCCCAGTTCTCGCGAACGAGGCGCAGGTCCGCCACCAGCTGTAAGCCGTTGGCTACTGCGGAAAGGGCTGCATGAGAGAGTGTTTCGATGATCAGGGACGGGTCACCGGATCGGTAGGCATCCAACGCGGCGAAGTAGCCTCGAGTGTCGACCAACAGTCCGGCCGACACCGGTACCGTTACGTTCTGCGTCAGACCGTTGGCCCGGAGCATGGATTGGATGAGTGCCCGGCCGGTGCGGCCGTTGCCATCGGGGAACGGGTGAATCGTCTCGAACTGAGCGTGGGCGAGCGCGGTGAGCGCAAGGGGTGCAATGTCGGTGCGGTGCGCGAATGTGATGAGGTCCGCCATGAGCTCGGGTACATGCTCGGCGGTCGGCGCGACGAAGTCTGCATCATGCGGACCGATACTGGAGCCGCCGATCCACACCTGATCATCACGCCACCGCCCGGCGATCTCCGGGTCGGTGTGTTCCATCAGTGCGTGGTGCATCGACAGGATTGCCGAGGTATCAAGATCGTCCGCCAAATCGATCGCCGCCGTCATCGCTGCGACGTTCCCGACTATCTGGGTGGCGTTGCGCTTCTCGCGGCTGCCCAGCTCGGCGAGCGCAATCTGCTTGGCTCCCGACGACAGATTCTCGATCTGCGACGACGACGTCGATTCGGATCGCAGCAGTATCGCGGCGAATGGCGCGAGTTCCCGGCCGAGGTCGGCATCGAACCGGGTGATCACCGCGCTCGCCTCGGCGACGAGGGACGACGTCTCAGCAGGGAGATGCGCTGTGACGGATGCGATGTGCGGAACCACCGCAGCGCGATACGGCCCTCGATACCGCACGCGTTGCGCTCGACTGAGCAACTCGGCAGGGATCGTCGGGATCCATTCGACGACTTCGGTCGACACCGCCGGCCATCGGTTTCGGTCGCGGGCCGCGTCAGCCATAAGTGAGGGCATATCCGAACCATACCCTCACTTATTAGGTAAGTGAGGGTATGGCGTAGCTGAGCCATCACTTGTCGCTACCCGGTAGCGAAGTCCTACCTTGCCGTACAGCGTGACATCACCGGACTCGGCGTGGAGACGGTGGGCGTCGATGCCGGAGCGGCGGGCGGTTTCGAACCCGCATTGGCAGTTGTTCCTCGGGATGGTGACTGGCGCATATCACCAGTGCGACACGCGTTGCTCAGGTCTGGGATTCCCACGTCGCCAGTTCTCCGCCTGGCATGCACACCACGCGATAACCACCCGGTCCGGTCAGCGTCCACGATTCGAAGTCAGGGTCGGGTTCGACAGAAAGTCGGTTGCCAGACTCCATTGTCACCAACAACATCCCGGAGCCAGACACCTCCGCAGTCTGCACAGTCCCGGCGAAGAAACTGCCGAGTTCGATGTCGTGATCCTCGTCGCCTGCTACACCGATCGTGATGTCTGTACCTGTCGCCCTATGAAGATTAAGTTCTGTCTCCACCTGCAGTTCATAACCTGACGATGTTTCGGCAACGAAGATGAAGTCTTCAAGTTTGGGTGTCACGAGTTCACCTGCGAGCGGGAGAATCACACCTCACCATCCTTTCGGTTTCGGGAAGCTGCCATCTGGATTTCTGGGGATGTGAGTCTGAGAGTTTGGACCCGGCTTATTCTCCAGAGTCACCGGTTGACCATGCGAATTGTAATAGCGCACATAGCCATCGGGATACCTGGATGTGGGATCCATGATTCTGATCGTATCGCTGTTGCCCTCAGATCCGGGCTTCTGCCAGACGACGCCCTTCCCATTGTCAGCGGTCCGTGGAATCCAATCGTCGGGTACCTCGGGGGGACGTTCAGGCGCAGTGCCGTCGTGACTTGTGTCGTGTTCAGAGCCCTGCGTCTTTTCAGGTTGACCGTCGTCGATCGTCTGTGCAGTGAGCATCGCGATGTGCTGTAGGGCGCTCGTCGGGGTCAAACCTTTTGCACCGGCAAACCCGGCAGCAACTCCGCCAAGCAACACCAAGAGCTGACTGGTCGTGATCAGTCCACGAATTGCGGTGGCGGCCTCGGCGACCATGCCGGCCACCGCGGCAGCGTCGAGTCCCACGATGGCTTCGTCGGGTCCGGCAGCGGCGGCGCCGGCGGTCGCCAGGGTGAAGATCCCGACGACGATCGCCGTGAGCGCGGTCGAAACACCGAGTTCGGCGAGGAGGTGTTGGGTCTTCTCGTCGATCCCGTTCCGGAGATCCACCAAACCTCCGTGATGGCCATCGACGGCCGACCCCATCTCACTTGCGAATCCGGCGACCGCTGCCGCGCCTCCTTTCAGTGTGGCGAGGTGCCCTTGAATCGCGGTCGCGTCGTCGGCGACGACATCGTGGAACGCGTCGTGTGACTTCTGCAGGGTGGTGGCCGCGTTGGTGATGGAATTGTGGCCGGCGAACGCAGCCCACGACGACGCGGCGGTCGAGAGTTTGTCGGTGTCGCCGTTGGGTACGGCCATGCCGATCTTCTCGAGGAGCCCGCCGATGTTGGTGTCCAAGCCGTCGCCGTTGTTGCCGGTGGCCGACGGCGGAAGGATGGTTTCGCCGCGGCAGATGGGACCGGGCGACCGGGCGGGCGCAATGGGCGCCGCACCCTTGTTGGGATCGCGGTTGGCGTTGTAGTTCGCCATGGCCCAGTTGTGGCCCGCGACGTTGAGGATGTCGCTGAAGTTCTCCAACGCATTGACCAGTACGGCCGTACCATTCATGAAGTCTTTGGAGTGCGAGGCGTAGGTCGAACTCCACGAATGGACTTGGGGGTAGTCGCGGGCCATGCAGTCGGTACGTGTGAGCTTCGCCTTGAGGGAGCCCAATTGGGTTGCGAGATCATCGGCGAGTGTGTGGCAGGAGCTCGCGGCGTCGTAGTACACCTGCGGGTTGACCTGGACCATGACGCGCTACCCGAGCATCCGTCGGTTGACCGACTGAGCTCGCGTGTAGTGCGTGTGCGCGTTCTTGGCGACCGTACCCATTTCGGTGACGCCGTCGTGGAAGGTCTTGGCGCCGGCCGCCCAGGTGCGGTGTGCCTCGGCGTGGGCGGTCGCCGCGAGACCGGACCAGGAACCGTGCAGGTTCGTCACCAATTGGTCGATGTGCGTGAGCTGTTCGCCGATGAGCTTGTCGAATTGAGTGAGTCGCTGGACGACGGAATCGAGTTCATCGAGGTCGACGCGGAACTCGTCGGTCATGAGGTCACGCCCATGTTGAGTCCGGTGAAGGTGCTCGTGTTGACCGATTCCGATGTCGAGTAGTTGTCACCGGAGACGTGCAGCTTCTCGGCGAGTCGCTCCAGCGCGTCGAGGATCTCGGTTCCGCCGCGATGGCAGTCGTTCCACCCCTCGCCGAATGCTTTCGCCGCGTCACCGGTCCAGTCGACGGATGTCAGGTTGTGCACGTCGCCGGCTGTGGTGTTCAGTGCGCGATGCAGAGTCTGCTGTGCCGCCCGGATCGCTGCGCCCACCTGTTTGACGTCGTCTGGAATGACCTGCAGTTGATCTCCTGGATTGTTGCCCCCGCTATCCATGCGGGAATGCTATGAAACCCTCTGCGGCGCTGCAATACCGGCAATTCCGACGCAGAGGCGGACGTCGCTGGTTGGGGAGGTTCGGACTGGAGGTCGTGTCGTTCGCCCGGTGGACGCGGTTAAGTCCTCGACTACCTCCGACCTGGGTTCGGAAGGACCGGAAGCTGCTTCGCCCGATGATCCGCGCGACGTCGCGTCTCGCTCAGTTCCTCAGCGAACGCGTTGTGTGGGTTCTGATCGATGTTCAACGGAACATCCAGCTCGGCGATGAAGTCAGTCTTGAGCTCCCACGGTTCGCCGGCAGTTATCCACGAGACCAGTGCGTTGTCGGCCATCCACTGATCGAGCACCGCCTCGCCCGCACCGAAATGTCGTTGGGCACCAGACCCATAGCGGCGCAGTTCGATTCCTAGATTGTCTGCCAGTAGGCACCCCAGAGACTTGCGGAGCGTCGATCCGTCTGCCCTTCCCCGGGTAGTGGTACCGGATGCGTGTGCGGAGATTCTGCCGACTCGCGGGCCTGCCGTTTGCCGGCGGCTTGGCGGGACTGATCCCGACGTACAAGAGCGTCAGTCCATCTCGCTGCTCGCACGCGGTCGTGTCGATCGTCGCGGGCAGCTCGCGGAACCACACGCCGTGGATACCTGGCTCGGACGGCACCGGTGTCTGGGGTGAGAGTGCTTCGGCGCGGGTGAAGAGCGGCGCGTTCAGGAACTCGGACAGGCGTGGAGACACGCGGACATTGTGTCAGATGTAGCCGGAATAGAGTGCTGCTGTGAGCACTCAGCGCGACTCGACCGGACACCTCTTCGTCCTGCACGGACTGATCGAGAACTTCGACTACGACGCCGTCATCATCCCCACCGACCACGAGTTCGACGTCCGCCAGCACTGGCCGCGATCGGTCACCGGCGACATCAACACGGCAAAGCCGCATAACTGGCCACAAGACTGCGCTCGCAGTGCCACCGGCGACCCGGTGTGGTTTATCAGCGTGGCCGACCACCACATCCTGACCGACGACGAACTAATTCGTCGAGTCGACAAGGTGCTCACCGAGATCGCCGACGCGAACATCAAGAAGGCAGAGGGGCGGGTGCTGCCGCGTGTCGCTCTGCCGGTGCTCGGCATTGGTGCCGGTGGACTCGGGGGTCGCCGAGGTGCCGTTCTCAAGGGTTTGCTGGAGACGTTGCATCGCGCGGCGGCCACGACGAGCATCGACATCCTGTTGGTGGCCGCCAACCGAGCGGCTTTTGCTGCGGCGCAACACAGTCGACGGCATGGTCAGACGGGCGGCACGGAACAGTGGAAGCTGAGCGAGGCGGATCTTTCGGAGGCACGCCGACTCGGCGCCCTCGCCGCCAACGGACACCTCGCACTGTTCCTCGGCGCCGGAGTGAGTATGGCTGCTGGACTTCCCAGTTGGAACGACTTGCTTGCCGAGATCGGTCAAGGGCTGGGAGAGTACCCGGACGACTACGAGAAACTCGGAGACCTCGACAAGGCGCAGTATCTCGCTGCGCGGCTGGGCGGCACGGAGAAGCTGAATGCGAAAGTCGCCGAGGTCGTCGGCGACCGCACGAAGGTGGCACTTGCCCACGCTCTGCTCGCCGGGATGGCCTGCCGAGAAGCGGTCACCACCAACTACGACGACCTCTACGAGCGGGCCGTGCACGCCACCGGCAGCGAGCGGCCCACGGTTCTCCCTTGGGAGACTGTCGACGAACGCCGGCCGTGGCTGCTCAAGCTGCACGGCGACATCGGACAGCCCAACAGCATCGTCCTCACCCGACGCGACTTCGTGCTGTTCGACGCCAAGTCGCGTCCGGCCGGCTCACTGCTGCAGGCGTTGCTGCTCACCAAGCATCTGTTGATCGTCGGGGCATCGTTGGCCGACGACAACGTGATCCGCCTCGCGATGGAGGTCGACGACTACCTCGAACGCAGCGACGCCCGCACCACCCAGGGCACCTTCGTCGACGTGTCCGGGGTCGAAGCGCGAAAGGCGCTGTGGAACAAGCAGTTCAACTGGTTCGTCTGCGAAGGGCGCGAACGCGAAGATCGCATCCGACGCATGGAGATTTTTCTCGACGCCGTCGCCGCCCATGCCGTCACGGATGCGAGCTGGATCCTGGATGAGAGGTTCGACGGACTGCTCGAGGAGCAGGATCGCGCAGTGGTCGCGGACGCGCGGAATGTGTTGCTGCAGGCTGAAATGGGCAGTGGACTGTTGCAGCCGCTGCGAAATGCGTTGGCGGGTCTGGGTGGACCCGGTCTTTGAGCAGCGGCAACCTCGGAGCACGCGCGCCAGTGGACCCGGTGGTGCTATCCGAATCCGGCGATGCCCGTTCGAGGGGTGTGCCGACCACATGCGGCTGACGAAAATGTCGACCGTGTCGAATCCGTAGCGAAGCCCCGCCGTCCGATGAGCGCAGCGAGCGCGACTCTGGTCGAGACGGTCAACTAGCGGGCCAGCGTTGGCGCCGGCGTCTGACCCAGCGAATTGTCGCTATTATTAAGCCCACCAGGGGAATCCAGATGTAGCAGAATCCGACGAAAATGAGGAGACCCCAGAAGAATCCGCTGAAAAGCGAAGCGATGCGACCGTCACCGGCCTGCGACGGTTCTTCCCCGATCAGAGAGATCTCGAGGGCGACGATTGTGGCAAGGATGCAGATGACCGCACTGACCGGAATGGCCCACAGCATGGAGCCGAGCCAGAGTCGGAGAAAGCTTGACTTGCGCCTGTCGGTCATCGGCGGGCAGGGACGATCGGTGCGGTGGGCGGGTTGTCGGCTGAACCGAGTTCGGTACCCACTCGAGCGGCAGAAGACTGTTGACTTCCCGGGTAACCGACTTGCGGCGAAGCTTGGTCGGAGGCCCCCACCTGGGGTACGTCTCCTCCGATGTCGTGATTGGCGCCCATCCATAGCCATCGCATGGGACCCAGATCCGATCCGGTGGCGCGATAATCCGCTATCGGAGTGACCGCACCGTCATCGCCGTAGTTGTAGACCTCAGCGGCGGGAAAAGTTGTGATCTTCCCGCCAACATTCGCGGGACCGTCTTGTTGGGGCTGGACAGTCAAGTCGCCGGCGACTGCTACCCCTGCCTGTTTCGCAGCCCACGATTCGAACGTGTCGGTCGCAGAATATTGCATCCGAACCGTCCCATCGGCTGTTTGTGCGACATGAACGGTCGGTACTCCCGCCTCTGGAGCTTTCGAGTAGTCGCTGACTACGGTCGGGTTCTGTCGCACGATGACGCTCCCGTTGTTGTAGTCCACGAATGCTGACACCCGCGAGTGCTCAGGGCTGGCATTGGAATCGGGTCCACGATTGTCGCCAAGGTTGTGAGGGAGGGTGTGACCACTGATGAGGTCGAGCGGATTCAGGCTCACATTCTGCACGTCCTCGCCGGGGATGTAGAAGTTGGCGCGAACGACACCATGGCCAGGCTGTGGGTTGATCCGCGCAACCTGGACTGTGGACTTCGCGCCCCGGTACTTGGGGTCATATGTGTGAGGGTCCAGTGCCTGCGCGATACGCCAATCATTGTCCGAAGTCGGAGTTCGGCCGTACAGCTGTTTGAACGCCGCGACTTCGTTGGCCTTTCGGCCCGCCTCGTTCACATTGGAGGCTTCACCCCGAGGTGTGTCCGGAAGCTCCCCATCCGCGACGTTGAACAACGCTGCGAGGTCGTCATCGAGTCGATTCGCTGCTTCGATCGTCGAGTCGACCTCGTGTTGCAACGTCTCCATGTCGTCTTTGTACTTCTGAACGTCCTCCGGTGACCAATCTGAAGTGTCCGGTGGATGTGGATCAGTGACCTTGTTGCCGGAGTCTATGACCCACCCGTGACCGTGCGCTTCGCTCTCACACTTCTTGGCTCGGTCCTTCACAGCGACCGCGTCGGCATAGCAATCGTTGGCAGCGGCGCCGACCTTCCACACCTCGTCGCCGTGATCGGTGAGGTCCTTTCGGGTCTTACCGACGGCATTCTTCGCGGCCGTTGCCGCGTCGCCTTGCCACGGGATCTGCATCGTGTCGATTGCCTGCAAGGTCGTGTGCAGATCGTTGCAGTGCTGATGTCGGTCAGCGCACACCCGGAAGATCTCGGTGAGCTGCTCGGGGTCAAAACTCGAGATCAGCTCGTCGATGGTGATCGGAGCACTCATCAGAGGTTCAGTGGTTTGATCGACGATTCAATGGCCTGCGTCGTGTCCGCATCGGTGTCCTCATACGTCAACGAGCTGGTGTGCAGAGAGTTGCCGTGCGTTCCCGCCGTTGTCGTCAAGCTCGATCCCCGGTCTGTCCACGTCGACACAAGACTCGATAGACCAGCCTTTGCCCCGGGGAGAAGACCGGTCGCCGCATCCTCGAGGCTCTGGTTGTGGCCCTGAAAAGCGACGTGAACGTCAGCTGCGTGATCTGAGAACCGTGTTCCTACCTGGCGAACCTCTGTCGGGTCCACGCTTAAATCGTCGGCCATGTCCCCACCCCCAAGAAGCCAGTTCTGATCGCCAAATTACCAGGCCTCAGTTTCGTGTTCCGTCGCCCGTTGATCACACAGATGAAGGGGAAGCAATCTATTTACTAAACAAAAGGTCGTGAATTACTTATTCTTTACTGATTTTGGCCGGTCTGTCCCGCCTGTCCGAGACTGTAAGTCACCACTGAACCGCGAGAAGGTGTCACTTCACCGCGTTGGAGGGCGTGGCTGGTTCTGGCCGATGATCGACAACTTCAGAGCTGACGCAAGCCCGCCGACACGTCCCGGTGGTGTTAACCGACTCTGACGATGGTCACCGACTTCTTCCGATTGCCGACGGCATATGAGACGCTCTCGCCCGACCGCCGGCCGATGAGCACTCTCCCGAGCTACAACTACCATCGAAGATCAAAGGATTGCTGATTCCGGACGTCTCAGGTGACCTCTTGGTGTCGAATGGAAAGGGAACTCGTATGAGTGCACGTCGGGGCGGGTATCCGCCACCCGAAGAGCATGACTCTGGTCAGAGCGACGCAATAGCGCAGAAGTTTCTAGACGGGCTACGCGATCAATTGGAGAACGCCGGCGAGTATGGGTCAGCACCCTGGCGCGTCGAGCGCGATAGGCAAATGCATCGGCTTGCAGTATTGGGGTGGACGGATGCCGACCTCGCGAGCCACTACCGCGTTGGGCGCGAAACAGTCCGAGCGTCGGTTGATCGCCATTACAGACGGATGGCAGAGGAGTCGGTGGTTCTCGATGTGGAGCATGACTCGAGTCCGTGGTCTGTTCGGATTCCCAAATACTCGATTGACCTCAAGGTCGACCGATCCAACGCGACCGCACTACAGTCTCTCGCTCGGGATCACGGGCTGACTGTTTATCTCCATCGAGTCGATCGGGGTATCAACTAACCCGGGTGCTTCGTCGCCGGATCGGGAGTAGTCGCGATTGAATGTGGATCAGATTGGTCCGTAGTAGGTACAGCCAGACGTAGCAGTTTCCCGAACTCGAACGCTTCGGAGGCCTTGAATATCAGGGGAGAGTCGGTCCCAGATCCATATGGCGAGATTCTCACTCGTGGGATTCTCGAGTCCCTCAACTTCGTTGAGCGCGCGGTGATCTAACGATCGGACCAGGGGTTCAACGGCAGTCTTCAGATCACCGAAGTCCATCACCCATCCAAGCCTGTCATCGATCGGACCACCGACAGTAACGGTCAATCTGTACGAATGCCCGTGCAGGCGAGCGCACTTATGCCCCTCTGGCACATTTGGTAGTCGATGCGCGGACTCGAAAGTGAACTCTCGAAAGATTTCCATACCGCCGGTCACGGAATTCCTAACATTTTGTGGGTCTGAAGGCTCAACTGCCACTTGGGATTCTGCAAACAATAGGTGACCGCGGCTTCGGTGTTTTCGCGCGTATGTGCGTCGTCGAGTGGTTGCAGGCGCAGGCGCGTGAACTTCAACGTCTCAAAAGTCTTGGGCGACAGGTCCTCCTGGGGGTAGACAAGTTTCAACTCGTCACCTTTTGTAACGATCAGTGGCGCATTCTTTTTCGGACTAACGCAGAGCCAGTCAATACCAGGAGGAGGAAGCACGGTTCCGTTCGTCTCGACTGCTACGTAAAACCCCCGAGCATGCAGGGCGTCTACCAACTCTTCATCGAGCTGTAGTAGAGGTTCACCGCCGGTACAGACGACCATGCGGTCTCCGGCATCTGAAGTCCACTTTGCGCTCACCGCGTCGGCCAGTTCGGCTGCAGATGCGAACTTCCCGCCGCCGGGGCCATCGGTACCCACGAAGTCGGTATCGCAGAACTGGCAGATGGCTCGGTGCCGATCCTTCTCGCGTCCCGTCCACAGATTGCATGACGCGAATCGGCAAAAGACCGCCGGCCTGCCGGCGTGGGTTCCCTCGCCTTGGAGGGTGTAGAAGATCTCCTTGACCTTGTAGGTCACACAAGACTCCCTTGGTACTTGAGAGGGTCATTCATGCCGGCTTCTTCGAAGCCCCGCAGCCGCAACAGGCACGAGTCGCAGTGTCCACAGGGGCTTCCGCTGGCGTCAGGGTCGTAACACGACGACGTTACGGAGTAGTCGACGCCCAACTCGGTCCCCCTACGAACGATCTCCGCTTTCGTCATCGAGATTAGCGGGGTATGAATGCTCAGGCGTTGGCCATCGACACCTGCTCGCGTTGCGAGGTTTGCCATCGTCTCATATGCGGCGATGTACTCGGGGCGGCAGTCGGGATAGCCGGAGTAGTCCAGTGCGTTGACTCCGAGGAAGATGTCTCGAGCACCAACTACCTCCGCGTAGGCGAGGGCGAAGGACAGGAAGATGGTGTTACGAGCTGGGACGTAAGTGTTTGGAATATCCTGGGCTAGAGCGTCTGCTGAATCGTGTTTAGGTACCGCAACATCAGAGGTCAGGGACGATCCGCCAAACGTACGAAGGTCGATGTCGACGATCTCGTGTCGTTCAACGCCGATGGAACCGGCAACCCGGCGTGCTGCGTCTAACTCGACATGGTGTCTCTGTCCGTATCGAAACGACAGTGCGTATGACATATAGCCGAGGTCGTTGGCAATGGCGAGGACGGTCGTGGAGTCGAGACCGCCGCTGAGGAGTACGACTGCGGGTGGCTTGATCATCGAAAACCTCCTGATTGGACGAGACGCGTTTCGGGAATAACTACGCGCTTGAGTAGAGACAACCATAGTGTAGTTTGTGAGTCTGACAGGGAGGCCCGCCGATGAGAAAACTAGCAATAGTCGTTGGCTGCACTAATCGAAAGTGCTCTCCGGTGCCTGCTGACCTGGCAGTGCGAAGCCTCGACCCTGGCAGCATCGGTCGACGGGCCGACCAGTGGATCGAGCGAATTGGCGATGCTCGTGGCGGCACCCACCTCCTAGATCTTTACATGGGGGAGGCCTGGCAGCAGGCGAAGGAGTTGCTTACGACTGCTCAAGAGAACGACTACGACGCCGACTTGTTCGTGGTCTCAGCGGGCCTCGGTATACGACACGCAGCGTCCCTCGGTCCGGCATACGGAGCGACCTTCGCGCGAGGAAACGAAGACTCGGTGGCAGCCGACGGAGTGGACACAGTTCAGTGGTGGCAGCGGATAAAACAGCAACCAGGGTCGCTTCCTACCGACGAGGCCCTCCGAGATCACATGTTGATCGTCGCATCGGACAGCTACGGGCAAGTCATTGCCGATGACATTGATCGGTGGCATGCCCAATGCGATGATTTGCTACTCGTCGGTGGTACCAGCGGACAGAATCCGACGGTGCGACGGTTGCCGGCCGATAGAGCCCTTCGCCGAGAGCTCGGTGGTACCGCATCGAGTCTCACCCTGCGTATGGCGCGTCAATGGCTTGGACTCGTAGAGAGTCGACGACTCACTGACGACGACGTTCGGAGCGCGTGGCAGGAGTGGTCCCAGGTATCCAGGCATGTCGAGGTGTACGACCGCATACCGATGTCCGACGATGAGGTTCGGGCGTTTCTCGAAGAGATCCTCGTGGAGCAGCCTGAGACATCCGCGACGCGCGCCCTACGGCAACTACGGGATTCCGGCCGTGCCTGCGAGCAACGGCGATTCCATCGGCTACACAGCGAAATGGCGGGGTGAGATGTCTGCGCCTGTGATACTCGAACGACGCGCGCTCCGGCTGAACCAGAACTCTGAGATGCCGCTTTTCATGTTCGCCTTGGCTGCAGAGGAAATTGATCTAGTCGCTGATGTCGCACGAATTTCACGCGATGAGGCGGGACGGCTTATCGGGTATCAAAGGCCGGAACGAAAGAGTCACGTCCGACAAATCCAGCAATATCTCGATTCGGCTGACGTCCTCTTTCCGAACGGACTTATCTTGGCGTTGCCCGATAACGTTCGCTTCAAGTCCAGCAGAGGTCCGGGCGCATCGGACGGACTTGCGGTCAGTGGAGTGCTCGAGATACCGATACCTACCGATTCTGAGGAGCCTCGGCCTGCGTGGATAGTTGATGGTCAGCAGCGAAGTCTGGCACTTGCCAGATCCAAGAACCGCCGGTTGCCGGTCCCGATTGCGGGATTCATTGCCCCTACCCTCGCACTTCAGCGCGAGCAGTTTTTGCGTGTCAATACAGTGTCACCGCTCCCGGTGAATCTAGTAACAGAACTGCTGCCGGAAGTCTTCGCTGCACCGTCTCCGAGGCTCTCTGCAAAACGTCTTCCTTCGGCCTTGGTGGACATGTTGAACATGGACCCAGAGTCGCCCTTCGTCGGGCTGATCAAGCGTGCGTCGACGGATGAGCAAGACAGAAAGAAGGCGGTCGTCACGGACACGAGTCTTGTAGAGGCACTTCGGGAGTCACTCGAATCACCGGCTGGAGTTCTCTTTCCGTACAGGAATATGGCGACTGGTACCACGGACACTGAGAGTATTCGGAAGCTACTCCTCATCTACTGGTCGGCAGTGCGCGATACATTTCCTGGGGCTTGGGGCAAACCGCCGACCCAGTCGCGTCTCATGGGTGGCGTCGGGATCAGAGCAATGAGTCGACTGATGGATCGAGTGATGGCTCAGGTTGATATAGCGTCGTCCGACGCTGGGTCAGCGGCAATGGTCGAACTCCGACGAGTTGCAGCCGGTTGTCGCTGGACGAACGGCATCTGGGACGAGCTAGGGTTGCCGTGGAACGAGTTGCAAAACACGCCTCGGCACATCTCGGCTCTGTCGAACTATCTCGCTCGTGCGTACGTTGATGCGAGAAGCGCGAGTCCACAGAGATGAAGTTCTTCTTTCCGGACAGCCAGGATCTTGTGAGTCCAACCTACGACTTCGTGCACGACGAATACTCCCCACTGCGCGTTCGGCAGCGTGATGATCGGTACGCGCACGAAGTTTTGAGTGAGCCCGCATACGACGGTGTCCTTGTGTCTAAGGCCGTGGTGGATGGGTCGGTGCAGGGCGCCGGTAAGTATTCGATGCCGCAACGGCAGCGGATTTATCGAATGGGTGTCCGAGCCTTCTTTCGCCTGCCTAAGACGACCTCAACAATGGGGGACTGCGGTTCATTTACGTACGCAAATGAACCCGAACCTCCCTACAGCGTCGGTGAAGTACTGGATTTCTATGAAGAGTGTGGTTTCGACGCTGGCGTGAGCATCGATCACGTGATCCTCGGCTATCTCAAACACGGCCAGCCGATTTCCGATGATTGGTATCGACGACAGCAGACCACGCTTGAATGCGCTCAAAAGTATCTCGACGAAACACAGTCTCGAAATTCGACTGTAGAGCCAGTGGGCGCAGCTCAAGGGTGGGATCCCATCAGTTACTCGGAGAGTGTCGCAGAACTGCAGAAGATGGGATATAAGCGCATTGCTCTCGGTGGAATGATTGCGCTGAAGACTCCAGATATCCTCGATTGTCTGGAAGCCATCGACGATATTCGAGCCGACGATGTTGGCCTTCACCTACTTGGTATTAGTCGAATCGAGAACTTCGATGATTTCAGGTCCCACGGTGTCACAAGTTTCGACAGCACGTCAGCGTTCAGACAGGCTTTCATGGATGACCGAGATAACTACCACACTGTCGATACAACATATGCCGCCATCCGTATTCCGCAAGTCGAGGGAAATGTGACCCTGAAACGGGCGATTCTTTCAGGTCGCGTCCGGCAAGCCGAAGCCATCTCAGGGGAGCGGAGTGCATTAGTTGCCTTACGTGAATATGATGCAGGAAAAGTCAGTGCGACTGCGGCACTCGAGTCCGTCCTAGAGTACGAGCGAATCTTTATTGACCCGAAAAAGAAATCTTACGAAGCGCAATACAGGCGTACCCTAGAGGCGGCGCCATGGCGGTCATGTCGGTGTGGACTCTGCGCGGATCATGGGATTGAGATCGCCGTTTTTCGTGGCACTGAACGGAATAAGCGCCGGGGATTTCACAATCTAGCGACTCTTCGAAAGAAGATCGCGCTGAGACTAGAGGGAGTCCAGCAATGAGTCGAGCGAACGTTACTCGTAAAGTCATGCGTCTACCTGCGCTTCGCATAAAGCAGGGTGACCGCGAAATCTATAGTTTTGCCGTCGACGGAAAACAACTCTTGGACTTCACGACTGTCTCCAGGATTGGGCGCGGCGAGGATGGCGAACTCGCAGGCTATCAACGGCCAGAGGTGCTGAGTCATATTCGCGCCATTCGACGCTACATCGAGTCCGATGGCGCAATGTTGCCGAACGCTGTCGTTGTTGCTTTTAACGACAGCGTGACTTTCCGCCCGTCCCGGCGCGTGAATGGCCAGGAACTGGCAACTGTAGGCGAACTCCACGTGCCCGTTGACTTCGATGGTGATTATAAACCGGCTCTGTTGGTCGACGGCCAGCAGCGTGTGGCCGCTATTAGAGATGCGGAAGTCGAATCTTTTCCAATTGCGGCGGTCGGATTTGTGGCGGACGACGACGAACAGCGCTCGCAGTTCATTCTCGTGAATAACACAAAACCCCTCCCTAAAGGTCTAATACATGAGTTGATCCCTGACGCTGCCGGGTATCTTCCCCCAAAGTATGCGCGCCGGAGGCTTCCTGCTTCGGTCATGATTCAGTTGAACCTGAACCCAGAGGGTCCGTTCTTCGAACGAATTCAGACCCCGACCTCACCAGACGGCTACATAAAAGACAACAGTATTCTCAGAATGATCGAAAACAGTCTTTTCGAAGGAGCTCTGTACAGGTACCGGGATCCGATCGACGGCTCGGGTGACGAAGAAGCGATGGTCGCCCACTTGGAAATGTTCTGGTCGATAGTCAGTGACACTTGGCCGGATGAATGGCTATCACCCCCGAGAAAGTCAAGACTCACGCACGGCGCCGGGATTCAGTCACTTGGATACGTGATGGATGCGCTCACAGACGGTTACCATGTGGATCATTTGGATCGTGCTGAGATCGAGCGAAAAATAAAGGCGATTACGAAGATTTCAGCCTGGAGTGGCGGGCAATGGCGCCTAGGACCTGACGATACGCGTAAGTGGAATGGACTGCAGAATACGCCAAATGATGTTAAATTGCTGACCAATCTCTTACTTCGAACTGTGCGGTGCTGATAGCCGAGTTGGCTAAGGGGTGGTGCTTTCCATCGCCGGTGTGAGTCAGTCATCGCGGAGGGCTCAATCGTTGTCAGTGAAGCGGTCCTGGATGACCGCCTTGCCATTATTGTCACCCCGAGTTTCCGCTGTTTCCTCGAAGTTCTCGGAGTATTGCAGATGTGCCTTTAGAGTTGACGCGGACAATCGGTCCTTTGCCGCGATTGGCCTCGATGAATTCGGTGGCGGCATGCTTAGCCGCTGCGGTGACGATGACAAAAATATCGACATTCTCACTTGCCTTGGCGAGTGAGGGGCTTCCGACACTGTCCGAGTAGAGGCGAACGTCAATCCCGGGAACCAACTGTCGAAGCACGCTAGCTGCGCGGCGGATCGCTGAACCCATAAGGGAATAGAGGGCAACACGCTTACCTGTGAGGTAGGAGTAGGCGTTTAGTTCGTCCTCCTCTTCGTTGGCTGAATCAGCGAAAAATTCGGGAGGAAGCGCGATACCCGCCTCGTCCGCGACCATTTTTACCGCGGTGATTGATGTGAACGACAACGAAAGCCGATATTTCGTCAAGTCGTTCAAGCAAGAAACAATAAACTGGATCAGCGCCGAACTATTCTGGTCGGGGTGTGGGTATGACGTAACTAGTTGTAGGAGGTCTACCTGCCATTCAGTGGTACTCGGCGCAGCATTTGTTCTGCGGATCTCACCGATGTTCTCGATGAGTTCTCGATACTCGGACGGTGTGTGACTTGCAGCAAATGCCAGCTCAACGAGATTGAGCGCCTGGGTTTGAATTCCGCTTGAACACTTACTGCCAACCGCAAGTGCCTCGATGAGGCGGCGACCGACATTGCCTCCTGTCGCACCCGAAACCTCGAGTACTTCGCGGTGTGCTGCCAGAAACTGCCCCGATGCCTCCCCCAGAATCATGAGCGCGTCGTCGTTGAGTGTATCCAAACGCGCACTGAGATCGGCAAGGTCAAGAGGCGCCCAGCGTTCGAAGTCGTCGGGAGTATGCGCAGAGACCGTTGCTAAGTCTGTTCCCTGGGCCACCATGTCGAACCACGATGCCCAGTCGTGGGGCGCGCCGGTGTCGCCGAGTTCGTCGAGGGCGTCGAGATTTCTTTGAATTGACTTGATACTCGCCAAGCGCGCGCGCACTTCGGGATCCCGGTTGACGTAGTCAAGTGCAGTTCGAGCCAGTTGCTCATCTTCGAGATCCGCTGCGGCAGAGACTGCAATGCGGCCCGTTTTGGTTGTCAGCGGGAGGATAAGGACCGCTTGCAGGGCGCCTCGCGCGTCGCCGGCGTCGTACAACTCGACTGCCATGGAGGCAGGGTCGACCTGGGCCGCGCTCGTTTGGCTGTCTGCTGTGGAGGCCGCAACGAGTCGCCGCAGCCGAGATTCCAACCCCACTTCGATTTCATCGGCGCCCATGATGAGACGCTCGATTGCCGTCGTTGCGTTCGGTGCATCGGATCGAAGCGCCAGAAGTACTTGAAGTACCAGTTCGTCTCGGTATCGCGGCGTGGGCCCCTTCGCGATCGATCGATACGGATTGGGAAGAACTTCTGTTGCGGACAGCAACTCGATATCGCGCTCATTGCGATCTAGAGCCGCTAGGTACGTGTGATATACAGCTCGTCGGATTGAGCGAGTCACACCTGGTGGTCTGTTCATGCGGAGGACGTCGTTGATTGCCCGGTCCGCGAGGATTTCCTGCCAGTCACCCAATGCTGCGAGTGCTCGAATGCGGACGAACGACATGTTGGTCGCGTCCAGATCCCCGTTCGTTGACAGTTCGTTCAGTGCGATCTCGGCGGCAGCGCGGTCGCGTGTTGACAATGCGTGTCCGAGGTCATCCAGGATGTCAGCGGTCGTCCTTGCGAATCGGAATTCGGATTCGGGACGATGGTCCAACAACTCGGTGAGTCGGACGAGGGCTTGCCGCACAAATGTTCTGGCGTCTTTGGTTGTAGGCGATCCGGACCGCGGCAATACTTCAAACCGATGGACTGCGAACTCGGAGGCGCTGTCGATACGCGTGTCGAAGGGATCAGTGAGATCAAGTCGCCCGCGGGTTCGAGATACGTCGCTGTACGTCGGGCCGATCCATGCTCCGAGTAATTCCAGGATTTCATTCGCCCGGCGATCTCGTGGTGTGAAGACGTACCAAAACAGTCGGCCCTGCCAAGACCGAGGTAGGAATGCGGTTTGCGTTCCTGTGAGTAGCGCGCGGATCCAATTATTAAGTTGCGCTTGTTCTTCGGTGGAGAGGGAGGCTCGAGCAAGTTCATTGCGCGCGCCGAAGAAATCCTCGATCAGTTGGTTCATCGTGTTCCGAACCGATCGTTGTAGTCGAGGTTCGCTCGGGAAATGCTGGTCACGTCATTCTCGAGCACCAGCGACTCTTCGTTGACAGTTCTGCCGTAGTGAGTGAAGTTCATTGACCCATGCAGGTAGAACCGCGACGTGAGCAGGGCCTTCTCGTGGAGATTCTCCCTTACGACAATACTGATTTTTCGAGTCGTGTCTGCCGCTGCACGGAGTCTGTCGGTCACCTGGGTGTTCCGCGGATCTGGACGGACAACGACGTGAACGTGAGTTCCGAGCGTCGAAAGTTCGATAAGCGCGCGCGTCAAAAGGATGGTGTGGCCCCCCATCTCTTGCGCGAGTCCTGCGAATGCGCCGGAACGGTTGTCGATCACTGGGATGTCTGATACCCATGGTGAAAGTAGCCAGATGTCAGGAGACGGCGACATGAGTTCGGCGATGAAAAGCGATTCAACGGCGTCGGAAGCGAGGAGTGTCGGCCCGTCGCCATGTGTAGTGATGCGCCTCATCTGGCGCCTTCTGACGTCTCGAGCGTGATGAGCGTGTCACCGGTCTGAGTGGTCGTAACTTCGACGACGCGCGGGTGCACGTAGAGCCATTCACTCTCGACGGGGTGCGTAGTGAGTTCCACGATGAGGTCGGACATCGTTGCGATATCCAGGTCGGATCCTGACACTCGAACCTGATCATCCTCTGCGAGGATTTCCCGAATTTGCTCGACGACAGCACTGCTGCCTATTGGGACGATGCGGGAGCCTTCGGGGACGATCTCCCGCAGCAGTTCCGGTAGGGGGTCGGCGAGGTCGGCGAATGGGTTCCATGTTTTCAAGGCCTCCGACCGCAGTTGCCAACCCGTCGGCCAAAGGAGGCTTAGCATGGCGTCCAGGCGGCGTTGTCGGGCGTCGATGTCACTCCCGCTGATATTTAACGCAGCATCGTGAGTCTGCTCGATGCTGGCCAGGAACGCCCAAGTGCGTGCGGAGATTTCGAGTCCGAGACGATCTTCGGCATCAGCCCATGTGGTGACGAGTTCGTGGACTGTTTGGTCGGTTCCTGTTGAAGTGCCGGGTCGCAAGATGCGGTTGGCGAAGTTGGCGATCAGCATGTGTTCGTCACCGTGAATAGCGGGCCGACCGATCGCCTTGCGGACATTCGCCAACGCGGCAATTCGTTGAGTTTGGGTATGGCAAGAGCGATAGTTGGCCACAACGTCGATGAGCGTGGGTTCACTCGTCAACCTGTCTGTAATCGCGCGCAGTTGCCGGTCGATCCTCTCGGCGGGCGCGGGTTGGATAGCTGACCACGTTAGGCGTAGGAATCGACGTGGTTCGGCCTGGATGCGGTTAGCCAACGCTTCGAGAAATCCTCCGCCGCCAATATTTGGTTCGGACAGCCAGACCTCGCAAGTGCGGGGAAGGCCGTCGCTACGCAAACCGGGTTCGGTATCGACGTACAAGCCGTCGGGATCGTGGTCGGGACAGAGTTGCCTGGCGGCCGCAAAGGCGGCCTGCCCCACGGTGGTGAGTAGTCGGGTGCGAATCCACGCGTCCTGTGCGGTGCGGTTGGGTCGCCAGAGTTCAGGGACGAGTGCATCGATTCGAACTGCCACTGCGGGAATCGTCACCAAGGCTGTCAGTCGTTGGAGGAGTCGACTCGGATTCGCGTCAGGATCAGTGTCGTCAACCACCAGTCCGGGGCGTTGAAACAAGGCCTGCAGTGTTTTGCCGAGTCGTGTGACAACGGAGTCGCCGATTAGCGAATATGCGTCTTCGAGCGTGACCTGTTTCTCGACGGCCTCGAGTATGAGCATCGTTTCCAAGGCCTGATGGAGCGATCTCAGTTGGAAGGTATTTCCGTGCTGAAGCAGCGTCTCGTCGGTAGTGATGACGTGCATGAACCAGGCGCTGGCGATGCCGAGGTCATGATCCTGTGCTGTGGCGGGAATCGTTGGAAGGTCCACCCTGAAACGGAGGGCATCGACGTCGAACGTGGCTCCGATACCAGCAGACTGGCCGGCACTGCTGAATTGCACGCGGGACCGCTTCTCGGTTCCGTCCTCGTACTGAATGGTTGCGTCACTCTCGACTGCGAGACGATGTACCCGGACCCAATCACTCCTGGCATGCAGGAAGAAGGTAGCCTCTCGGATCATCGATCCCATCCGGTCGGTCGACGGGAAGTTCACCGAGACCCCGGTGCCCTGCTCGACGAACTGCGAACACCAACTCAATCGCGCGTTCGAGGAATCCCTAATATCCGGAGGCACTTTCGAGAGCGTGAGACTGTGGGGGCGCACGAGGGCGAGGCTCGTAGTTCTGCCTCGGTGAGTGACGAGTGGTGTTGCGGCCACATCAAAGTCTGGAATGAACCCTTCGACGTCCACTGTCGATTCTTGGCTATCAACGGGGATTGGAATCCAGTGGCGGTCCTCGCTGTTTCGCGTCGCGAATCGCCTGGACGCGCGTCCGGGCGCATACTCCCGCAGCATTTGATCAATTCCCATCAGTTCGACTGTGACGTCGGTCGGTTGGCGGGTCTGTGAAGGTACGACAACATTGACCTCGGAAAGGGTTAAATCGCCGAACAACGTACTCGGAAAATATTCCGGAAGTGGGTGATCAGAAATTGAATCGGTGTTCTCGGCTGTACCGGATGGGTTTGCAACTGCAAACCGCGACCGTAATCGTCGGATGAGTGTCGGTACCGCACCGATGAGCACTGGGCGAGGAGGATGCCACAGAATCTCGTCGACTTCTGTTGGTGAGAGGTACAGCGATCGCTGTATCCACCGCGCGAGGTCGTTTTGAAGGTTCGGGTCGATGAGCAGTTTCTCGAGCATATCTGCGATCGCCTTGTGGAGGGAAATGTTCCATTCGGCGTAAGGTCCGGACGGGGCCTCTTTGAGAGCTTGCCACAAATTCGAGTTGGGAAATGTTGGGATTTTAACTGCAATCCACTCAAGTAGTGACTGAGTGGCGTGCATTCGTAGGACGGCGCGATTGTGAATTGGGAGCGTGCGGCGCGGCAAGACAGGGTCGAACAGGGTGTCCCACGCCTCGTAGGTCGCTCGGTCGCGACCATAGTCCGACAAAATGATCAGGGTGATGGGACGCATGCCCCGGGGACGTCCTGCGCGTCCTTTCCGTTGGACGAACTGAGCGACGTCTCGCGGCGCCTTGTGCTGGATAACCGCACCCACCTCGGGGTCGTCGAATCCGACCTCGAGCGAGGCTGTTGCGACCGTGAGTTGGGCGTTGCGGTCGACACCAGTGTCTTGTGATGAGGTGCGTCCCAATCGCAATCTGCCGTTCTCATCGATAGGGTGCCCGAGAAGGGCAGGCAGATCCCAGGACTGGCCGGCGATTCGTCGTGGGATTCCGCCACCGAGGGCGGGGTTGCGCAGCGATGCCAGGGGTGCTTTGGAAGCGGTCGAAGCCCGGCCGAAGTTCCCGAAACGAAGTCCCTCTGCATCAGTCAGGTCGTAGTAGAGGCGGTTTGTGACGTCCAGATCGTCGGTGAACACGAATGTCTTGGTCCCAAATGCGCCTTCGGAGATCTTTCGATCAAGTGTATCGAGTATGCGAGGGACAAGCATTGCGGATTGAATTGTGGCGGAGAGGACACTCGCTCCACTGGTCGGGTCGCTGCGGACAGCGACCATGTATTCGGCACCTTCGTAGGTCAGTTCGTCCGGTTCGGGTTCGACAGTGGTGACCGAGTCGGCATCGAGTCCGATCAAGTCGGCGAAGTAGTTGCTTGCGTCGACAAGCGTTGCGGACAATCCGACGAATGCCACTGGTGAACCTACGCGATGGCGCCATCGTCGTAGAACCATTGCGGTCTGCGCGCCTGTTGCGCCGCCGTAGGTGTGGATCTCGTCGAGGAGCATCAGGCGAGGTCGCACTGATTCGGGTACCCCGAGTCCGAGAATTGAGCACATCGAGCGGTCGGGCAGGGTCTTATTTAGCATCTCCGTTGTGCTGAAGACAATGTCCGGCGCCTGGGTCTTCATCCGATCTCGGGTGATGACAATCGTGTCTTCGCCGAATTGGGCACCACAGGACTCGCACACGAGCAGTTCCTCGTGTTGCTTCACCGCCTCGAACGGCCAGTACAGTTCGCCGCCGCACCCCGATGCGTCGACGCCGGGACACCCCAGGTATGGGCACCGATATCCGTGAGTGGTCTTACGCCACTGGGAGTACCTGTCGTCCAGGCTCTTGAAGTTCCGCGGTGCAGCACCATAGAAGGCGCCGATGCGTAGTTTTCGACCAGTGTGTGCGCGAAACAAGTCGTCGGCAGCACGTGCATTCTGGAACGCCGATGTGAACTGATCGCGAAGAAGTTCGGTTCGAGGATAGATTGCGACCGCCCGCGTCCAGGCTGAACTGTCCTGCAGACTGGCGAGGTAGGCGTAAGCAGGCAGGTAAAACGCCAGGGTTTTTCCGCTTCCGGTGCCTGCTCCGACCACCGTCCCACTCGACCTACTGGTTTCCAATGAGGCGAGTACCTGGCGCGTTGCTCGTACTTGGAAGCCGCTCAACATCAGTTGCTGGCTGCCGTTCGACGTGAGCGACCGGAGGGCTTCCTCAAGGACGTCACTCCTAACGTCAATTCCTTCGAGGATCGAATCCGAGGTGACGTTGCGCAATGGGTAAGAGCGGGGCCGGCGCAGATACCGGAAATCGGCCACCAACGAGGTACCTTTTCTCCAAGCGCTCCCCGCGTCGGTTCTAGTGGGAAAAATTTGGCGAAGTCGTGCGAGTAGGCGCAGAGTTTCTGCGATTCGTGTCCGCCAACGAGGCGGGTCGGCAGTGTCGTCGCGGAAGATGAAGCCATGATTGACAAGTTCAACGACAAGGTCTTCGACTGCATCGAATGGCGCATTACGCATTCCCCATTCGCGGATGTGGTCGTGGAGTTCGCCTTCGGATATCCCGCCGTCGACGACGCCCCACGAGAGCAGAGGGTCTTCGAGAGACTCGAGTGACCCCAGGAGTTCGAGAAGTCGTTGCTTATCGATCATCGGTGGCCTCGAATCGAATATCGGTCGATTATCTGATGCTCGGTAAGGAAACTAACTACGTCGTTAGTGAGACTTGAGAGGGGCGCACCATCGGGACTGTCGGCTCGGCGGAAGAATGATGCCAGCGCTGCGGGAACGACATCGGTCAATCCTTCCGATACCGCAGCAAGCTTATTGAGACTCGTCTGGTGGCGATGGACAGTACCGCTTGTCGGCAGACGTAGTTCAGCTACGATTGCCAGTTCGCGACTCGCGTCATCGAACTGCTCTATCAAATGATCCACCTTGAGTCCGGAGTTCTCGAAAGTGGTTAACAAGGCTCGGTCGACCGATGTCGCCGGGTTCTGCTCTTGGTATCGCGCCCATGACTCACTCAGTGATGCTTCGATAGCCTTCAGCAGTCGCTCGTTTACGCCGAGTTCCGTCGTGAACTCTTCTAGCGCGCCGAATTGCGGCTTCGAGCCTGCCTTCGCCGCTAGTAAGCCCAACGCAGTGGCGATCTGCCCGAATTTCGGAATGAGTTCGCTGAGAGTTGAATCGACCGGGTGAAGTTCGTGGAATGCGGTCGTGGCTTTTGACAGCGACGAAGCCATGTCGTTCACCCGAACAACTGCTCGTTCGATCCTGCCGAGACTCTGTTGAAGAACTCCGCTGTCGCGCGCGATCTGTGCACGGGTCTCGATATGCTCTAATCGTTCGAGGATACTCATGACTCGTTCCCCGACTCAACGATTGCCGACGCTGAAGCTAGCGCCGCATTTAGTGCGTCAGTAAGGTCATTGTCCAGTTTCTCGGCATGAGACTGCAGTTCCGAATCGATCTTGGTGTTGATGTGAGCCTCGATGCTGTCGAGGCCAGTCGACACCGCCTCGATCCACGGTGCGAGGCGGGCTGCCGAGGATGGCCAGTTTCCCGATAGTGCTTCCAGCTTTTCAACGGCGGAAAGTGTGTCCCACGTAGCCAGTTGCTGTCGTAGTTTTGCGACACGGTGCAGGTCGCTCGCGTCTAGCGGTTGACCAAGTTCGATGATCTTGTTTACGTCGACACGGGCGGGCGTCATCCCCGTGGTCTGGAGCATCTGGAGAGTCTTCGCAACCGCCTTGACCGTT
The DNA here is from genome assembly GCF_048537925.1 of Gordonia sp. CPCC 205515. Classification (NCBI taxonomy): domain Bacteria; kingdom Bacillati; phylum Actinomycetota; class Actinomycetes; order Mycobacteriales; family Gordoniaceae; genus Gordonia; species Gordonia sp. CPCC 205515. Next base: position 118,260 of record NZ_JBCLVJ010000004.1, read on the forward strand.
TCTTTCACTTTGAAGTCGAGCGTCGATGTGGGGGGAAGCATTGCTTCGACGGGACCATGAATAGCATCTAGCGCCTCTGCGCTAGAGCGCAATCGTTCGACGTAGGCTGCCACGTCACTCGACACGGATGGCGGGGTTGTGGGTGACTTCTGGAACACTTTGTGAGACTGCAGAATTCGGTTGACGTCCACGCCCGCGATCCTGCCGCCGCCCTGCGTGTAGCTCACCCGTCGCAGAAGCAGTCTCTGCAGTGAATCCCGACTACTCTTCTCGGAGCTGGCCCATGCACGTAGTTGGCGAAGCGCAGGAGGGAGAAGCGAGGGGTCGGATGGGGGTGGGGGTGCGAAGACTGCGGCGATCTTCTTTGCCGCTGACCCTTCCGTGTAACTTGACTCGACTCCCAACAGTTGAGCGCTGAGAATTAGTGCATCCGTGAGGTACCCCACCTCGGGGTCGATAGCCGTTGGATCGTATCGGTATAGCGCGAGTTGCGTCTCTATCTGCCGCGCCCACTTGTCGACCTGACGAAATGTCAACCGTTGCAGATCAGCCCCGTGAGAGATTTCAGTCCAAGAGTTGGAGGCGTCCAGGTGAGCGAGTGCACGAAGCGTTCGGACCGCGTCGGTGTCGTTACGCGAGATGTCGAGACGTATGGCTGGTCTATCTGTTCGTTTGGTCCCCTCGAAAAAGATTGCTGTCTGCCCAAACAACGGAGAGCCCGCGAGTGACTCATCGCCAACTGTCCTTGTACCAGACAGCGTCCAACTTGAGTTGCCACGTAGACCATCTTCGAAGTTGAGTTTTGTGACGATCGAGGAATAGGCGAGCCTTCGGAGCGCGTTCTGCGGCGCCTGCTTAAGGGGTTCGCCCTGGCTCCACAAGTCGAGCGCCTCCACTAGCGGGGGGTCGGTAGGCGGCGGTGCGGGTGGCCGGGGACCGGGTGGCCGGGGACCGGGTGGCCGGGGACCGGGTGGCCGGGGACCGGGTGGCCTTGGGCCAGGCGAATTCCACTGTCGGAGGCCCGGGACCTCGGGGATCGAGAACGCGTCATGCACGGCGGGATCGAGGTTCTGTGCTTGTGGTTCTGCAGACCAGAAGGTGAGCAACCTCTGGCGCCGCTGGACCATTTCTTCGGTTTCACCGGGTGCCTGGATTAGTGCAGTTTCTTCCACATTCCATCTTTGCGCGGTGGCGCGGGACGAGAAGCGCGTTGCGAACTCACGGGGTGGAAACCGGCGTTGCTCGAGGGCCTCTCGATCCTCCTGGAGGACTGGGCGAAGAACTCGATTGAGAACGTCGCGGGCAACGAAGCCGCGGTCGTCGCTCTGTTGGCTTTCAATCGCGAGATTGAGAGCCGACTCGTTGAAAGGGAACAGACTGATCCCGTCTCTCTCGCCGAATGAGGCGCGACACCTTGCAGATATTGTGCACATGTCGCAGGCGTTGGGCACCCCGTCACGTTCAGCGAATGCCGAGTCGATACCTTCGGTTCCGACTCGAACTGCATTGAGGTATCGACTGGCAAACTCCACGGCATCTACCGCCACGGATTCACCTGGTACGTCCATGTCGAAAACCTGGTAGGTACGGGTCTTGGCTGTGTCCGGTATCTGATCGCGGAAGTAGCCAGTCGTTACAGCCATGACGACCTTCATGGGGCACAGTGGAAGATTCTTCGTCGCAATCTGAGTCATTGCGTCGATGAGGCCGCCCTGAACGCCCTGAAAGATGGAGAAGTCCTCAATCAGGAGTAAGATCTCTTCACCATTTCGTCCGAGTTCTAGGCGAAGTTCTATCAATAGATCTTTGAGGTCGTCCCCACCGACACCGAACACCCAACTGACGGCGGGCGTGAGTTGTTCGTTCAGCATTCTTGCGGCAAGCGTGCGCAGCGGTTCGTCCCCGTTCAGCGTCTCAGCAATTTCTTGGGCGGCGGCGGAAGCACGATCGGCATCGTCGACGCTTAGATAAAGATCCCCATCGGTGAACGCGAAGGGTTCATCCTTGTCCTCCGGCCCTTTCCCAAAGAGTTTTTCGCGCACCAACCGCGCGATAGCTCCGTCATCGGCGAGTAGTCTCGCCCGGAAGTGAGGATCGAGAAGAAGATTCGGAAGTTCTGTGGCCAGGTACATACGCTCGGCGCTTTCAGCGGTTTCCTCGGCCGCGGATGGTGAGTCGGCTTGAGCAGCAATGAGATCGGCAAGTCGAGAACGAAGCTGCAAACGGGCGTTGCCTTCATGGGTCAGCTTTTCGGTTGCGGCGTGCACACGTTCTCGGAACGCGTCGGCCTCCTGGGTCTGTGTCTGACTGAGTATCAGGTCGAGGATCGCACGCAGCGACATCTTGTGCTTCGGAACAAAGATCACTCGCCGATTCGGCGCCAACGCATTACTCGTTTCGAGTTTCATGCGCAGCCATCGAACGAGGTGTGATTTGCCAGTGCCTGAGTGACCCAGGATGGGGAGGATCGGATAGTCGGGCGGTTGAGATTCCACAGCATCGAGCAGTTGATCCTCGTACACCACTTCACCGTGTTCGTCATCAATCCGATTGCGGCGGAGAATTGGAAGGTTACTGTGAGTTGCGTCGAAGACTGCATCTGAGGGAGTTTCTGCTTCGACGGGTATTATGTCGAGGGCAGAATTTCGATCCCAGCAGAGTGTCGGACGGAGTGCTTGCCAACTCATTTAGCGTCCACCCCCCAGGATCTCGACGTGGGTTACCGAACGCGGGGTCGCACCCATGTTTATAGTTCTCCTGCCAGTATCCGCTTCCGATTTCAACACCAGGAGGTCTTCTTCTTCAAGCGCGAGTAAGGCTTGTCCGACTGTGGTGTCCAGCGCGGCGGTTGACACGTGAGGGTCTGGGTCGCTGTCCGTGTGCTGGAGAAAACCGCGGCGCATTGTTCCGCCACTGAGGACGGGAAGTCGTCTTGCTAACTCGGCCAGATAGTCGTCGACTCGGTGGACCGTTGGGCTCATCTCGCGTGTGACGTCTCGAATCGCGACGGTGGCATTCGGGTGCAACCCGTTGCCTCGCAGAGCTGGTTCTGCCATACCGATGGCCACGGACCAACGCGCGAACGTATTCCATCTGACGTCGTTGGAGAACGGTCGGAGGGTTTCAGCATCGGGCAATTGATCGATCTGCAGCGCTTGTGCGCTATACACCCCTGTTGAGTTGGTGTCCCAAGTTACGACACTCATGCAATCCTGAGCAAGGAACCAAGATAGTGCGCGGTTCAGGTCCTTTGCCCCTGCCGTCAGTGTGTCCCCCGTTCCGTGCTTCCATGGATCCTCGTTGCTAGGATCGAAAATTGATTTCTGGAAGAGTCGACGAAACTGTTGGGGAGTCACCTGTTTGCCGCGTGTGAACTCGTCGACGATGGGGGTAGTGGAAACAGCATCGCCCGACACCGCTAAGAGGCCAGAATCACGAATGGCGGTGAGCGTGGTGTCGAGGCTTGCGGTCGGGTTGTCGCCTGTACGGAGATCTTTCGGAAGGAGTCGAGCCGCCAACTCTGTTCTGTCTATAGTATTTCCGGCAGAGATGACATGATTGACAAGTAGGCGACCGAGTCCAGGCAGTGAACCCACAGCATTAATGATTGTCATCACAATCTCCTGACAAATTCGGAAAGCTGCAAGTTGGGATGGATCATCTCCGTGAGGGGCCTGTCTGGCCGATTCGGAGCTGGAGTGTCGCTGGGTGCGATGATAATTCGAGGCATGGCATCCACCCCTGGCTCGGCTAATAGCGAGGTAATAGGGTCGCCGTTGGCTATTACAAGAGCTGTCGGCAGCGATAGTTTGCGGAGTGGTCGATTAAAGTCGACAGCCTCGACAACAACTAAGCGTCTAGTGCCGACTCCTTGAATGACATTACTCACGAGTTCTTTGATCAATCGGCGCGAATAGAAAATCTGGCTGAAGCCACCGCTGATGATTGCGGTGATCGCCTGACCGATTCTGCGCTCGGAGTCCGAATCGTAGGTGAGTACGAGAACTGCCCGATTCATCAGTTCCTGTTTCAATGCAGGTCTCAGGCTGTAAGAAATCGCTGCCAGTGCAGGCCTCGCAATTATTGTCCTGGCGGGGGATTCGTTTGGCGCACGTCGGTGGTGCGTGGCAGGGCAACCTGAGCATGACGGACTCGGGTGTTGATCGGTGCCCTCTATGTCTCCAATGTGGAGGGTGTATTCCTCCGCGAAGATTGATCCCCAGCATTCTTCAAGTGCTAGCAATCGGCGGATCCGTGCGAATGTTTCGTTCTCGCGGCGATAGGTGGATTCCTTAACGGATCTGAACACCGCTTCGAAATTTGGTTCATTTAGTGATTGTTTGGCTATGATGTCCAGGCTGGTCCTGGACTTTTCCCATGCATCCGCTAGTCGTAACTCCCACGCCGAATCGGACTCATCGCGTTCCCGATGAATGACAGGTGGATGGACCGGAGCGATGCCTATCGCGCCTGCGTGGCGAAGCACGGTGATGATGTTTCGGTTCCATAGTCGGTTGTGATCGGTGTCCCTTTCGTTGTGCACCGGGACAGTCCGAAGATCGATCGTCATGGCGTAGGAAGAATCAGGAGGCGCATGGACGGCTCGATTAACCATTGCAGACCATCGATTCCACCCCTTCGTATGACCGATGAGGCGGGTGAGTTCGACACGTGAGTCTCCAAAGTCGCGACTCGGCACAGGCAGCCAAAGTGATACGGCAGTGTGTCCGTCGCGTCCCGCGCGACCCACCTCCTGATAGAAACGGTCCACCGAGCGCGGAATACACGCATGGACGACGCTCCGGACATCGGATTGGTCGATGCCCAAGCCAAACGCGGTCGTTCCGACAACGATGTCTATCGATGTTGGTTGGTCTGCGCCTGACCAACCGTTCAGTACCGCGGTCCGTTGGACGTCACTGACTTTGCCGTGGAACGCAGCAGTGCGCCCAAAACCGTTGCTACGGAGGACCGATACGAGTTCCTCGGCGTCTTCGCGCTTGGTGGTGTACACAATGGCGGGCTTAGGGAGACGATGCATTGCTTCAATGACTCGTTGCTTGCGGGATTCAGCATCGCTACATTCGGAAACGAGGTAACGCAATTCGGTTCGAAGGTACGTACACCCGACGAAGGCCGACTTGTCTTCCGTGAAGAGATCGTCGTTGAGTCGGAGTGCCTGGCCGGACAGCGTTGCTGTCATTAGCACAGTCTTCGGCCGTTTCTGTCCATGCTGAAGTGCGATCGAACGAAGTTCGCGGATTAGTTCTGCCGCCAGTTGAAACTCGGGTCGAAAATCGAGTCCCCATGAATATACGAGGTGTGCCTCGTCTATGACGAGATACGTCAGGCCGCCCCATCGGGCGAGTTCGCGAAGTTGCGGCGCGAGACCATGTACAAGGGATTCGGGAGAGGTGAAGAGCAGTCGTTGGGTGCCCGCTGCAAGTCGTTCTCGTATTGCCCGTTTTTCTTCCTTGTTCCGACCACTGTGAAATGCAAGTTCTCTCGGTAGTTCAGCGCCCGGGTAGCGCGAGGGACTTTGCTTTTCCTGATCAATGGCTAGAGCGATCGTTGGGACGACAACGACGGTTGTTGATCCGGGTTCGATTAAGCCCGGGACAATCCCGACCAGAGATTTCCCGGAACCTGTTGGCAGCACAATGTGAAGGGTTGAGCCCTCTTCCTTGAGTGCAACGGTGCGTAATGCAGTGGCCTGCGCAGGTGACTGATAGCGATTTACGTTGGGCGCAACAGCGGTCACGGCTGGGTCCGCAATCACTGATTCGCCGGTCCTGGGGCGTGCGTCGGTCGAGATAGCTGTGCCATCGTCGCAGACGATGTCGTCGGGACTAGCAATGGCATGGTCAACCCACCGTGAATCGCCGTAGATCCAATCGGGCGTCCAAGTTTCCGCTGGTTCGAGTCGCGTCTTTCCGCCGTATAACGGAGTCCCCTTAAGACCAAACCTTGCCACCGAATCACTTGAGATCCCACGCCACGTCAAGGCGATATCAAGGACTGGCGGCGCGCCAGCATTGGTTAGGCGTGTGTGATGAAGGACCTGTGAGATCAGACCGAGAATGTCGGACCGGATCGCATTACCGTCCACATTTGAATGCCATGCGTCGAGGAGTCGGGCGAACGGGCCGTTGAGGTTCGATCGCGTGACGTCGGTACCGTCGAGAATGCCTTGGACAGCCTCGAGTTGCCACGTGGTCATTCGGACTCGTCTTCGATGCTGTGACCGGCAACGATCACGATGCCAGTGGAGTCGAGGCGCAAGGCCGGTTCAGCAATCGCCTCGGACAACGTCTGTGCCATGTACGCTTCAGCAGTTCGTTCAGATGCAAGCGCCGCAACTTCCTCAGCAGATGCGTACTGCTCGCGCAGTGCTAGTTGTTGGATTCGTCCGTTGCTGTCCTCGGAACAGAGGGACATGCCAGTCGCAATCTTCTCCTGGACTCGCGGCAGTCCGGTTATCGCGCGCTTGGCGGCCGCCTCGGCCGCGCGCCACTGGTCTAGCCAACTGGACTGCGGCACAAGGCGGAATGCCTTCTGAAGGCGCTGGAGATTGAGACTGAAGTCATCAGATTCTCCGGGAACTCGTCTCTTACGGTAGTGACGGTTGAGCACGGCGAGCGTCGCCGGTTCGGTAATGATGCTGCCGGCACTGTCCACCCACACGGTTTCAATAGCGGGTGGAAACAGAGAGTCCGCGCGCCGAAGGGCCGCACGTGAACCGTCTGAATCGGCGGATGACTCCACGCCACTCGCCAACTCAATGTTTGCCTCGACATGAAAATCGAACCGAAAGGCGACGAGTTCCTCGTACTCCCAGTCGGTGTCGTAGCGCCACATCCCGAATGCTCGGCCGCGATCGTCGTTCATGATGAAATCAGATACGGCGTTGATAAATCGAGAACCATACCGAAACAGTCGCACATCGGGTGTCGCGACAGCGATCTCGCGCCTGAAAGTGCCAGCCTGACCCTCGATCGGGACAAAGTCGCGTCGCAGTCGCGACAGCGGGATCAGTGGCGGTTCTGCGCTCCGTTCCTTGATGATTCGGTACGAACCGATGCCGGTGCGAGGGGAACCGTTCGTCGTAAGCCGAATGTTGCCTGGGGCCCTTTCTCGGGCCAGGAGGTTGTCAGAGGCCTCGGCAAAATCTTGCTGATCGGCTTCGCATACGCTGACCTCAGCGAAGATCGATCGAGAATCGACCGGCGCCTCGCGACTGTCGACGGCGTCCTGCTCCCGGACCTTCTCTAATTCTTCGGCCAACTGCTCGGTGACGTTTTTCACGACGCGGTCGATCGCGTCCGGGCCGTCTAGTAACAACGCGGCCCAGGCCTCATCGGTGGACCGTTCAACTGCGTGCTGCAGACTGGCCACTGATGCAGTGAACACCTCGAAGCCGCGTTCGACGATTGCCGTCCACGCAAGGTCCCAATTGTCGTGCCGATCGCCGGATACAACGTGCAGACCTCGAGGAGGTTCGACTTCGGTACTTCCGGTCCATCGATCCGTACGACCGATGCGCTGCTCCAATTGATTGACGCTGCTCGGTAGGCCGACGTGCACGACGAGGTCGGCCATTTGGAAGTTGCGGCCTTCTTCAGCGGACCTGTCGCAGACCAGAATGCGCGCGACGTCGCCGTCACTCTCGAACGCTCTGATGGAGGCCTCGGCATCGTCGGGGTCACTCGTTTGTAGATGGAGTGCAACGATTTGCTCTCCGAGCAGCTCGCCGATCTCCGCAGCGAGTTCCTCAGCCAACGAAGGTGTAGGGCAGAAGACGAGGACGCGTTCTCCAGTCGCGATTTCGTAGCTGAGGTGGTCGGCGAGAGGGGCGCTGACAGTTGCTCGCCGATCAACCTTATCGAGGACGTACTCCATTCGTTCAAGAACCTCTACCTCGTCATCGGAAGAAGCGTTATCTCGCCGCCGCCTTGCCCAGCCAGACAAGGCTTTGTGATCGAGAAGTAGACTGCACGCTTCCGAGAAGAGTCGTCCGGCATCTTGCAACTTAAGACTGCCAATCTCGGTGGACTCGACGGCGTACTCACGCCACTCATCGAGGAGATTCGATGCGGTATCAAGTACCGCGGCATCGAGTGCCCATCTAGTTGGCTTTGTGCGTCCTTGGACTCGGTAACCAGCACGTAGCCCGTCCGTACGACGTGTCCGGATCATTCGACGGTGAACGCGATGCACCTCCGACACATGACCGTGAAGTCTAACGATGGCCTCGGCGACAATCGTTTTATCCTTGGTACCGACAGCTTCCTGCACCGACTGGGCCATCACCTGCACTTGAGGATCATCGACAAGAAGCGACCGAACCTCGTCGAGACGCCGAGTGATAACGGAAGCTGGCAGCGATGGCTTCAACCCCAAGAGCGTACGACCAAGGTCAGCGCGGGAGGCTACCTTCTTCCGTACGTCATTCACTGTGGCCCGACCATATAGGGATGGATCAAGTAAGCGCAGCATCCCGAGAAAGACCTCCTCATTGTGGAGGATCGGAGTAGCGGAGAGCAGCAACAGACGAGGGCTAGCAAGCGCGACTTCGGTTAGTTTTGTAAATCGGGCTTGGAGGTCCGGCGAGGCACTGGTCCTCAACGATGCGAGATTGTGCGCCTCGTCGACGACGAGTAAATCTGCGGGTTTCCAGGTGTCAGGGCGATCGTCGCGTGAGATGCGAATTCGATCACGCTGGAAGTCCAGCACATTGAATTTGGTTTCGAGTTCCCGCCGCCACTGCGCGACCAGAAACGGGGGAAGGATTAACTGCACGGTCGCTGCACAGTCATCTTCCATAATCTGTCGGATGACAATGCCAGCCTCGATGGTTTTTCCAAGCCCGACCTCGTCGGCGAGCAGGTAGCGCTGAATGGGGTCTTCGAGGACGCGCCGTGCTGCGTCAAGTTGATGAGGATGGAGTTGAATGGAAGCGGAGATGGCGCTGCCCATTCCGTGTGACGCCGATCGTTGGCGCAGGACGTGATGCATGAATGGTCGGCGAAGATCGGACAGAAGTGGGGACTCCATCATTCCGGCCCCACCGAAACCCACCGGATCGTACAGGGGACGGTCCCAGCGGATGTAGACGTCGCGTTCGCGCAGTAATTTGTGCCCCCCATCGCGGGTCTTAACCGAAATGTCCCTGTGCTCGTTACTCGGCTCCAATCGCCCAGACAGCCATCCGAGATCTGTTGACCAGAAGACACGAACTTCCTGGTCGAGCCTAAACCGGCGCAGGCTTCGCACATGGACTTCGGCATGGAATCGATCCGCTGCAGGTTGTGCAGGATTGTCGAAGTACTCGAGGACGACGATATCGCCGCGGCGATCGACAGCCTTACCTACTCCTAGTGAGTTCTCGGAACACACCATGAGGTCGCCTTTAAGGAGCGGTGACCGCTTGCCGGAGTTGGTCCCCCTCGCTCTTGTGGACTTCGAAGTCTTACCTCGCCGCCGCTGCGCTGGTTCGGTTCCGTCCACCGACAGTGTCCCTTTGCAGGCGGGGAAACGGGTGCAGCCAAGGAATAGCTGTCCTGCGCGCGGTCCGCGGCTCGCGACGAGTTGGGTCATGGGCGCCCCACACCGTGGGCAGTGAACGATATCGGCTTGCAACTCTGGAAGTCCTGTTCGGTGAGTTAGCGGCGTTGGGCAAAGGCCACGTTCGGGCGTGCCTCATATACGAGAGCACATGCGATTCAATCTCCTTGCTGAACAAACCCGACTGCCCGAACCTTCGCTCGGGAGTTGTTGAAACTCTCAAATTACTCTGCGACGAAGTTACTCCGGGCGTCTGACACGATCCACAGTGTCGCGGGTGGCCGACGACCCGTGGCGGACCAACTGCTGACCTCAGTTCGCGCGGTCCCCTTTCGTTGAGATTGGAGGATCTGTGGACGCCTGTGAGCCTTTCCGGAGCAATGAGATGCCGTCGACGACGAGGTGACATGCCGGCGTCGTATCGATCTTCGCATGACCGAGAGACGTCGACCTCGCGCGATGGACATCGAGAAGTGCTGATTCGAGGACATGCAACTGCTGTGGTCGGTCACGAGGGGCGCGGGATACAAATGATCCTCGCCCCTAATGGTCGACATTGTCGCAGGCGGACGCGTGACACTAAGTACTGACTGCGCTCTGACGTCTCGAGTTTTGCCGGAAGGGCTTCGCGGCGATTCTGGTCGGTGTCGACCAGAATCGCCGCCGACAGTCTCGGCTCCCGCACACCGACAGACAGGGTCAATTCCTGTGCAGCCAGTTCGCTGCGAGATCGCGACCAAACACCACCGTGTCTTTGGGCGGGTGCGGGCGGGACTTCTCGCCATCATCGTGAACGACCAACGAATTAGCACGGCTAACTCGCCACCACCGACCCACTTTCGAACACGTCAATAGGCATCGCACGTCGCAACTTCCAGGTGATCGCGATGGGTCTTTCACCGCGGTGGCTGACGTAGTCGACCGGACCAAGGAAGATGTACGGCTCGGCTCCCATCGGTCCGTCGGTACGGTCACGGACGAACAGCAGGATGCGGCATCCATTCTCGCGCTGCTCCAGATATCGGCGGCCACGTGCCGAATCCTGGGCGGTGTTGTTTGGTGACTCCCAATGGAAGAGCTCGCGAGACATCGGGAAATCCCGATACATGGTGGTGGGGCTGAACTCGCCCGCCTCCTTGTGGAGGGTTACAAAGAGCGCCTCGGTGTCGCTGCGGTTGAAGACAACACCACCGGCCTGACCCTGCGCTTTGTGTTCCATGTCGGCGAAGCCGATGGCGGAGAGGACTTCCTCGCGGCGATAGTGCGCGTGGGTCACAAGCGGCATGTTGTCACCCAACTCGGGGACTGGGCGGGGAATGTGATCAATATGTGCGGTGGTCACGTCGAGCAGTTGACCGATCTCGGTGCACAACGCGGGGTGCTCACGTAAGAACCGGAGTCCTTCTTCATAGTTGGCGAAGCCACCGTGGTTCGGCCAGAGAGCGAAGAACAGCATCCGGGCCAACGCTTTGTCCCGCATGGATAGATCGAAATAGGTTGGAGCGTCGGGTGACGCGAGGCGGCGATACACCGCGGCGCGTTCCAGGTCATCGACGTGTGTCAGCACCCGCATGCGCTTGGCGAGATCCGTCTCACCGGGACCGGCCGCCGGTGCGGGTAGGTTCGCGTCGCGCAGCAGTGGGGTCCACGCGCGGGCGTGTGCGCTGCTGTTGCCCGCGTAGACGTCGGAAAGACCGCTTTGCGTGCGGTGCAGGTATTCGCTCAGCACAGTCGTTTTGGTTTCGCGGACCGACGTGATTAGCACCGCCCTGCGGTTGCTGGGCAGCGCGCGCTTGATCGAGTCCAGCACGACCTCTTGCGATTGGCGATCCAAGATGAGGCGGCTCGCACCAGGCAGAAACGGGAATCCCTGTTCGATTTCGGACACCAGACGATTTCCGCGTGCACCGGTCAGCGCGGTGAACTGCGGCGCGAAGTTGAACTCGGCCCGGTGATGACCAATGAAATCGAGGACGGTCAAGACCGCTTTGTCGGTGCTGCGGCGCAAGCCTCGTCCCAACTGTTGCAGAAACACGGTGGCACTCTGAGTCGGCCGAAGCATGAGCAAGGTGTCGACGTCTGGGATGTCAATGCCCTCGTTGAAGATGTCCACGGCGAACAGACATTGGACGGCACCACTGCGAAGATCAGAAAATGCTTGTGCACGTGCACTACTCGGCGTGTTCGCCGAAATGGCTGTCGCCGCGATGCCCTGTTGGGAAAACGATCGGGCCATGTACTCGGCGTGGGCGATCGTCACGCAGAAGCCCAGTGCCCGCATCGCTGTCGCGTCGGCAATGTGGTCCCGGAGTGCATGCAAGATCAGCCGTGTCCGTGCATCATCACCGGTGTAGACGTTTTCCAGGTCGGCGGCGTCGTACTTGCCGTTCGACCAGCGGACGTTGCGAAGGTTGGTGTTATCGGCGATGCCGTAATAATGGAACGGACACAACAGGTCTTGCTCTAACGCGTCCCACAGTCGTAGTTCGTAGGTTGGTTGCCCACCAAACCAGTGCAGAATGTCGCCGCCGTCAGCGCGCTCGGGTGTCGCGGTGAGACCTAACAGTTCGATGGGGTTGCTGCGGTCCAGCAGAGTTCGGTATGTGGCCGTTGCCGCGTGGTGAAACTCGTCGACCACGACGACGTCGAAGTGCGCGGGATCGATAATGTCGACGTTCTTGCCGCTCAAAGATTGAACGCTGGCGAACACATGTGTCCAGTCCTGCGGGCGGTGACCGTCGACGAACAACTCGCCGAAGTTGCCGTCGCCCAGTACTTCTCGGTACTTGCGCAGTGACTGCTCGAGGATCTCTTTGCGGTGGGCCACGAACAGCAGACTCAGGGGCCGCTGCGCGTCCGTGCGGAGGCGTTTGTAATCCAGCGCCGCAACGACGGTCTTGCCCGTGCCGGTCGCGGCAACCAGCAGGTTGCTGTGTCGGTCATGGACTTCGCGTGCTACGTCGAGGGCTTCGAGGATGCGCTCCTGATGTGGATACGGCTGGACGTCGAGACCCGAAATAGTGATCGTTTCGCGGCTGGTGCCGCTACTGCCGGCTTCGGCGAGGGCACGGTCGAGGAGGTCCGCGTCCGTCGACGGGTCGTACGTCTTGAAAGCAGGGTCATCCCAATAGGTGTCAAAGGTGGCTTCGAACTTACGAGTGAGCGCCGGCGTGCTGACCGACGAGATACGGACGTTCCACTCCAGGCCGTCGATCATCGCTGAGCGCGACAGGTTCGAGCTGCCGACGTAGCCCGTGTCGAAGCCGGAGTCACGACGGAACAGCCATGCTTTGGCGTGCAGACGCGTCGACGCTGTTTCATACCGGATACGCACCTCGGCGCCGTACTTGGCGACGAGTTCATCGATTGCGCGACGTTGAGTGGCTCCGCGGTAGGTCGTGGTGATGACACGCAGGCGGACGCCCCGTTCGTGCAGAGCAGCCAGTTCACGACTGATGACGGAGATGCCGGCGAATCGGATGAAGGCGCAGAGGAGGTCGACGCGGTCGGCGCTGGCCAGTTCCCGCGAGATCTCGCTTGCCATATTCGGTTCGTCGCGTGTGTTGGTGAGCAGCGCGACTTCCGACAACGGCGTTGCTGGGCGAACTGGAGCAGTGCGGGCAGGTTGGTGCGCGGCGGTAAATATGTCGGTACGCGTGACCGAGTCGAACTGCGCGTCGACCAAGTTGCTGATGATGGCGTTTGCACCAGCGAGACGTTCGGCCGCCGGCAGGCTGCCCAGGTGCCGAGCAGCGACCTCCGCGATGTGGCGAGTCAGCACGTGGATGTCTTCGTCACGGCCGAGGGTCGTGAACTCGGGCGCGAGTTCGGACGTTGCCAAGAGTTGCTCGAGGCGGCGCGTGACGACCGATTCGTATATCCCGGGCGCAAGAGGATCAGACACGATAGGAGTAGATCACGTGAGCCCGACAACTCAGCTGGCAGAGTCTGTTTCGTGCTAGAGAAAGTGGCATAGGGTGCGCCACGAGGCGCTGCTAGTCCGGATGGAGGTGAGAGACGTTGATCGCTTTGTGGTCGTAGCAGCGGGGTGAAGCTGGGCGGCCCGGCCCGGGGAACTGTGGGTGCGGGTGGAGAGCAGCCGCGACGAAGTCAGGGCGGTCCGGTACTGCCTGATGGGCCGTGCCAGGTGAGCGAGACGGGAAGGTGTACCAAGGAACCGGTGTCGTAAAGCCTCTTCATCGTCGACCAACTCGAACCCGGCGGAGTTGGGCTGGAGCGCGTTGCGTAACCGCTAGGGAGGTCATCATCCAGGTGACCGCTCGGGCGGGGAACTGTTGGGACGGTTATTGTGTCGGGTCCAGCAGGTCGTGGTGACTGTCTACGGGGTAGCCGCGACGAGACCGCAGGGCAGAGCCGGTACACCTCGTTCCTTGACCAGACGACAGTGAAGGTGAGAGCCACCTGCACCTCACTCCTGCGGGGATAGGCGCGTTGCCAGCCGAAGAGGGCAGGTGGGGCGAAGCAGTCGTTAGCACTCAGAGCCCGGGAAAGCCGGTCACGCGGAGAAGGACGGCAACGAGAGGTCGCAAGGCGTGACTGCAATGTCTGAAGACGCGCCGGTGATTACCGGCGCCGTCGAATGGCCCAGCACTGCTGAGGCGCACGAGGCGGTAGGATACATCGCACCGAGGTCGAACGATTCGCCGCCGACGTGGGCCTTTCGCATCCATCCGATGTGCTAATAGTGTCCGGCAATGGGCTCGCCGACTACCTCGACGATGCCGGCAGCGTCGACCCAGCCAAGGTGGCTGCTGATGTCTACGCCTTCCTGGCCGCGCGACCGGGCTCGAAGAAGCACGCACCCGCGTTCGATCCGACTAAAGGCAACGAAGGACACCGAGCAAGTCAGATTCGATGTTCGATGGCCTGATGAAGTTTCGAGCTGACTAACCGTTGTCTGAGACAACACCAGATCAACCCTGAGCCTCTGCGACGCGCCCCAAGGACCGATCCGTGATCGGTCCTTTCTGTTCGCTACGAACCGATCCGGTGCTGATGCTCAAGCCCGATCCGGCTGTCGGCTGGTACGCCGAGAACGCCCAGATCGCTCTGGCGGACCCGACCACTGACGAGCGGGTCGTCACCCCGAAGGCGGCGCTCCTCAAGCTGTGCGCGGAGGCGGTTGACGGCGCGCGCGAGACCGAGGCTGTCTGTACGACGGCCCTGAACCAGGGCTCAGACATGTTCGCCAACGGATACCTCACCGACGCCGAATAAACGGCGGGAAAATCGGACGGCGTCGGCCAACAACTTCACCTCACGGGTGCGGAAGATCCCGCCAAGAAATGCGAAAAGCTGAAATCGGCGGCTGACTGGAATGCTTATGCCGTATCGAAAGCTTCGCACAGCAAAGGCCAACGCGGACCGGCAACGTCAGCAAAAGTTTGAGCAAGCGCGTGTGAACGGTGAGCCCGGGTGGTTCGTACCCGGTATAGACGCGGATAAGAAATCCACAGCGCGACATGCTGAGCAAGAGGCGGCCATCAAGACAACCTAGTTACAGGCTTCGAAACGGAGCGCGGCGGCAAGCGACGCCCTCTCGTCTGATTAGCGTTCGTCAAACGCAGTCGAGCTGAGCCCAAGAACAGCTAGTAGGTCAATCATCAGTCGAATCGGCTGTTCACTACGCATCCAGTAGCTCGTCGAGCGTGTGTCCTCCTCGGTGGGCTGCACCTTCCCAGAACGTTCGAGTGTTGGGTTGGACATCAACAGGATTCCCGAAAGGATAGTCGAGGACCTCGCCGGACACCGCTAGCCAACGGTTGCCGCCGAGGGTGAGCACCGACATTGGATCGGGCGCTACGTCTCCCCCGGGTGGCTCTACTGGCTCAGTCGGTGGCATCACCCGATCATCCTCGCACCCGGCTGAGACGTCCGGTGCGGAAGTGTCCCGGCAGGATCAGCGACCCCACGGGGACCTTCCCTACCCACCGCGTTGACCGGGACGTAAGGCGACTGAGCCATCGCGCCAGGTTTTCAGAACCTGACTTCGCACCTAAGGCCCAGTTCAGGGGATATTTCCTGCTTCAGACTAAGGAGTTGAAACGCCTATGCGACCACGAACGCCGAGGGGTTTCGGGCCTGCAGGCCAGAGACTCTGGCGAACCGTGCTCGACGAGTACGACCTAGACAACGAACCAACCAAGATCGAGGCGCTAACGCACGCCTGCCGGGTCTCCGGCACCGTCGCCGAGTTGGACAAGGCAACCGCCAGTGAGCCGCTGACCATGCAAAGTAGCGCCGGGCAGGTGGGCAGCCATCCGCTGAAATCCGAGATCGGGTTTCAACGCGGGATACTCGCTCAGCTACTCGCACGCCTGAGCTTCGCATCCATCGAGGAGAACTGAACATGCCCAGAGGACCGCGATGTCGCAGACCAGGCAACGGAACCGCAAGCAAGCCGGGACCTGAACCCACCTGAAGCTCCGGATGGCCGTCTGCCGACCGATCTGCGGACATTCGAGGTTGTAGATACCCCCGCGATTACCAGACGCTGCGGCGGTACTTAGCCGACTGGCTCAACGAGGCCGTACCCGGCTGCGGCGACAGCCTCGCCACGCCCGTGATGACCGTCGCCGAACTTTCGGCTGCGGACTACCCGACACGCACTGACAAGAGATCCATCAGATGGCTTACGCAACGGCTAAGACCGGGTTTCCAGGACTGAGTGCTATGTCTGCGAGGTTGGGCATCGCAAAACGCCGATGCACCACAGTTTCGACCGGGTTCGTGTCATTCCCGGCAAATCTGAGACTGCCGACACGGATGACGTGACACTCGCACGTGGAATGAACTGTGGACGCAGCACGAAACAACAGCAACGGTGGTCCCACCAAGATGAGCAATTCTCTTTACGCAAGAGGCCGACTCGACGGTGATGATGCGGCGTTTGGTGTCACGGTAGCGGCTGCTCACGGTGCCTCTGCTTCAGTGTTGATTGGTGTTGATGATTGGCAGCGGCATCGATGGTGAGTCGATGCAATCCCACCAGAGTGTCGTCATCAAGCGTGCTGCTGATGTACCCGCTTGGCGAGTACGAACGCCGTCGGCAGGGCGGCCTGCCGGCACCAGTCGAACACCATGCGCTCCCGACGGGCGAGCACGTCGGCGGTGATGCCGTCCAGTCCGCCCACGACGCAGCCCTCGTAGGGGTCCATCCCTGCGTTGTACAAGCAGAGATCGAACTCTGTGGCATC
This sequence comes from Gordonia sp. CPCC 205515, assembly GCF_048537925.1. NCBI lineage: Bacteria > Bacillati > Actinomycetota > Actinomycetes > Mycobacteriales > Gordoniaceae > Gordonia > Gordonia sp. CPCC 205515. The sequence continues at coordinate 135,041 of NZ_JBCLVJ010000004.1, forward strand.
GGCCCGGGCCAGTGCATCCTTGATGGTGGTCAGGTACCCGTCGGCGTTGTCCACCAGCGTCAGGTTCGAGTTGGCATGCCCCGGGTAGCGGTCGAACGGGCTGACCGACACGTCGACCTGCGTGATGCGCTCATCGTCGGCAATGAGCTGGGCGGTGCCGCCGCCACAGTGTGCGTCGAAGTCGAGGATCAGCACCGAGCGCACGTCGCCCTCGTGGAGAAGCTTCTTCGCGGCGACGACCAGGACGTTGAAGGTGCAGAATCCTGCGCCCTCGTCATAGCGCGCGTGGTGCAGTCCCGAGGACAGCGAGCCGGCCACGCCCTCCTTCAGGGCGCTGCGTGCCGCCGCCACGACGCCGCTGTTGGACGAGAGCACCATCTGCCAGAGCGCGGGGACCCAGTCGAATCCCTGCGACTCGGCGAGCCAGTCGGGGGTGCCGGTCCGCACTGCTGCCACATACTCAGGGTCATGGACGCGGGTGAGGTCGCGTACGGTCAGCGGCGTCGGTGCGGTGACCTCGACACCCTCAATAGGATCGCTGGCCAATGAGTCCGCGATCCAGCCGGACTTGCGGGTGGTGTCAAAGCCGTACGCGGCGGCAACGTAGTCGGGGTGGTAATAGAGCTTCACAGATATTGGTCTCCGTTATGTCGGTCGTGGTTGTAGGTGCGGGGGCCGACGGTCGACCCTTGCACTGGGCTCGGAGCTTGGTGCGGCTTTCGGGATCGTCTGACAGACAGCGAGATAGCCCGCGTGCTAGCGGTGCCATGACTCCTCGTGCTCGCGCGCCGCCGCCAGTGCTCTCTCCCGCCAGCCAGATTCCTTCATGTAGACGCCTTGCCGGTCCATCCACTCGCAACCGAGGCATGCCGAATGTGCGATCCATTGGACGGCGTCGAGAACAACCCCGGGATGCCGGACCGGCCACTGTGTGGGATCGGTGCCGTGGACGGCCTCGTAGTCGCGCCGTAATCCCTGACGCTGGTCCCACAGTCGGCGGGAGACGTTCATGCCCGAGGTCTCACGTTTCGATTTGTGCCATCCCGATCGTGGTGGGCCCGAGAACCGCTTGTCGTGATACGCGAGGTAACCCATGTCGTAGGCTGGCGTCGCGCGGGCGTGGTCGCTCTGAGGCGTGCGGTCGTCGGGCGATGCGGGGTCTGCCATTGTGTCCATCCGTGGTGAAGCCTCCGCGGGAGAGGCGCTCTTGTCGAAACCTGTTGGTATCGACCGCTTTCGTCATCCGAGCCACCCACGAGCGTGGGGTTGGCGCACCGTCCAGTCGGAGCTTGGCGACGATGTCTCGTGAAGCGTGGTCCAGGATACAAGGAGGCTCTGACAATTCCGGAGCATGATGACAGCGTCATCCTGCGAACCGCCCCGCATCGCCGCTGGCCGTGAATCCGGTTTTGGGTGAGCGAACATCGAAATTGCCGGCCCAAGATGTCAGACCGAGATGGTAGACATTGCACATCTGCTACCGGCGCCGACGCGCTACTCCGACGAGAAGGTAGCGCCGACGACATTGGGGTGCAAGGTTTCATGAGCGACAACAAAACGAATCAGGACTCTGGCGACGAGCCTGAGGTCGAGCCGTGGGATGCCGATCCGGTCGATCAGTTGCCCGCGGTCATCGTTCCCGGCCAGTTTGGTCTGACTCTCTGGGCGGTGCCGTACTGGACCGACGAGATGATGGCCTGGGATGTCGTGTTCACCTGGGCCGGCGGCCGCGAAGTCGAGTGGTACGAGGACATCAGCATGCGAACGGGCGGACTGTCGGTCATGTCCAGTGCACCCGTCTACGGGACTGCCTCGTGGGCGGACGGCCGGAATCTGGAGCTCACCTACAGCTCATCCGACCTCGGATTGGAGGGAGAGGACGTACTGCAAGGCGGTGCGCCCACCGTGAATGACCCAGATTCGGACGACATGATGAGTTCTCCGCAGGTCTGGGTGGACTTCGCGGAGACGATTGTAGGTTTCGTCCACGGCTTGATGTAGTACCAATCATGTTGTGGTGAAGAGCGACTCGCAAGCAGGGCACCTTCACGCCATCATTGCAGCCGGACTCAGAGGAACGCGACGCAATTATGCTGACTTATGGGAGATTCCCCATAAGTGGCCATAAGAAGCCAAAGATGGCACTAACTCCAGGTCGCAGAGTCCTTCATCCCCGCAGATCTGCCCGCCGGCGCCGACGCTCCCTCCGTCGACGCTGGCGCTCCGACCGCGGCCATTCGACAGCGTGACAGATCGGACAGCAGCACACACGGGTGCCGGTGTAGCGCAGTTCGCGATAACACTGCGTCGTACCGTAGGTGAATGCGCAGCCGTCAGCGATGGGCGGCAGGTCACAGGGGCCGCCAGTGTGATCGTGGACCTCGGACCATTCGAGGTCATGATGCGCGAGCTTGACCCAGAGGGGTTTCGTCTTGTCGGTGTGGGACATGGTGTCTCCAGCGGTATCTCGCTCCGGTGGCGAGTAGAACGACGTTACTACTGTTCGCCGCCACATGCACGCGATATTTGCGGTGGCCTCACCCCACCCGCCCGACCTCATCCAATCCGCGCCGAATCTTCTCCTCCACCTCGGCGGCAATCTCCCGATGCCGTTGCGCCGCTTCTTCATCCCCGATCAATTCGGCCAGCTCCGCGAGCACCACATCCATCGGCCCGAATGCCACACTGCCGGAGTTGAGTCCGGCGACCGTGCCGGAGAAGCCGACGAGCTCGGCGTAGAGTTCGCGGCCCTCCTCGACCAGCCCCAGCCGGGCCAGGCCGCGGGCGTGAAAGGCCTCCATCGCGGTCCAGTAGTAGTCGCGGATGGACGGCGGTTTCAGTTCGGCGATGACGTGGGCCTCGGTGACGCGTCCGGCGTCGAGCAGTCCGTTGACGTAGACCCACCCGACCCGGGCCGGCACCCGCCGGTAGAGCTCCAGCAGTTCGTCGATGATGTGCGCAAACGACCCCCGGTACCACGACACGACGAACTCGCCGATCAGGCCGATGTCGGCCCCGTTGGGCAGTCCGGCGGCGCGCAGGTTGGCGGCCACCGTGTCATAGATGGCCGACGCCGTATCCAGGTTTCCCCGAAGGGCTTCCAGCACGGCGGTGAACGTGGACAGCACCACCACCAGCTCGCCGACCCGGCCGCTGCTGGCCTTCTGTAGTCCCCGGCTCATCTCGGCCGCCGCACCGGGTAGATCGGTTTCCGCGAGACGTGCCTGGAACAGTCCCCAGTGGGCGGCCGCCTGGTAGGGGAGACTCTCCAATTCTTCAGCGGCGCTGAGTGACTCGGCGGCAATCCGCGGAAGCTCGAACCGCATGTCCGGGCCGAGCGAGGTGAACACCCGGGCGTTGAGAGCCGCGCACAGCAACTCCTGGTCGCCGATCCCGCGTGCCAGCTCGACGGCTTCGGCCGAGTAGGCGACCGCACGATCCTGGTCGTTGCCCTCGAATTCCAGCGTCGCGGTGACCAGAAGTCGAGCCCGGTCAATTCCTGTTGTGGTGGGCAGCATGTCGAGGACCACCGGAGCCATCACCGGGTCGGCGCCACCCTGCGGGCGGGTCGTCCAGACGTGCGGGGTGCGCCAGCAGGTCAGGACGTTAAGGATGACGTCGTGGTCGCCGAGTGCCCTGGCCAACGTGAGAGCCTCATTGCGTTGTGTGCGCGCCTCGTTGACATCGCCCTTGTAGGCCAGCGCGGTGACGAGATTGCGCATCGCATCGATGAGTGCGATGCGGTCGGCGGTCGCAGCGCCGACGTGATCGTGGCCGGCCATCCGATGCAGGTCGACACTGGCCTGCCACAGCGACGCCGAGTCGGCCTTGAGTTCGGTGGCGAAGCGTTGGCGGGCGACCGGTTCCACCACTCCCAGGGCCTCGACCGCGGTGGAGGTCGACGCGCCGAGTGCCGCATGGTGGGCCAGCTCGTCCGCATTGTGGTGCGGGCGTGCACGCAGGATCTGCAAAGTCTGCCAATGCATCCGGCGTCGTCGTAGTGCCGGGATGGCGTCATACACCGCGTCGCGCACCAGCACGTGATTGAACCGGATGCGGTCCGCGGTCGCGGTGAGCAGACCCGCGACACTCGCGGAGTCCACCGCATCGAGCACGACGTCCTCGACGTCGGTGGCATCGTCGCCCGATGACGACCACAGCGCCACCACGGTGTCGATCTCGATCTCCCGTCCACCCACCGCAGCCAGCCGCAGCATTCTCGCGGTGTCCGGGGGTAGCCGATCGATTCTGTGCAGCAACACATCCCGTACCCCGGTCGGCACGGTGCTGGTCGCCGCCCGGGGCCCTTGGGACGCGACGAGTTTGGCCAGTTCACGCACGAACAGCGGGTTGCCATCGGTGCGGGTGCGCAGCAGGTCATGGGTGTCGGCGGTCAGCGGCCACAACCCGACCGAGCGGGCGATGTCCTCGATTCCGGCGTCGGACAGTCCTTGCAGGGCAATCAGATCGACGGTGACGGTGACCAGTGAGGCGGCGGTGGCGAGCAGTTCGTTGGCGGCCTCGGACGGCCGGTAGGTCGCGACCACCAGCACCGGCCGACGCGCCATCCACGTGACCACTTGACGCAGCACCTGCAGGGTGGCGCTGTCGGCGCGGTGCGCGTCGTCGAGAATCAGCAGCAACGGCTGTCCGGGAACGGCTTCCACGGCGGCGACCACCCCGCGTGCCAGCTGGAACGGGTCGTCGGCGTCCTGGGCGGCGCCGAGGCCGTCGAGGATCTCACGCCACGCCCACGCCGCGGGTGCACCGTCAACCTCGGGGCAGTGTCCGAGTGCCGTGCGCCATCCCTCGACGCCGAGCCGATCGGCGAAAGTCTGGGCGAGCGTGGACTTTCCACCGCCGGCTTCCGCGGTGACCCACACGATGCGCAGGCCCGTAGCAGCGGCGGTCCGCGCATGTTCGGTGAGCTTCTCGAGTTCGCTCTCGCGTCCGGCGGGCGGGGTGTGCACCGCAATGTCCGGTGACGGCTGGGGGACGATGTCCTCGGGTGCGGTGGATGCCGTGGCGACGGGCGGTGGTGTATTCGGCCGGAGGAGCGCCGGATCATGGTGCAGGATGGCCTGTTCGAGCTGCCCGATGGCAGGCCCGGGGTCGACGCCGAGTTCGTCGGCGAGGTAGGTGCGCAGGGTGCGTAGGGTGTCCATCGCGTCGGCCTGCCGGCCGAGTTGATACTGCGCGAGGGCGAGGAGGCGGAAGAGTTCTTCGCGGGTCGGGTGGTCGGCGCACAGCGCGGGCAGGGTGGTGGCCACCTCGTCGGGCCGGCCGAGGTCGAGGGCGGCGGCTGCGCGTTGCTCGACGGCGGTCACCCGGAGCGCGTCGAGGCGGGTGACCTCGGGGACCGCCCACGGTTCGGTCGCGTGCTGGCCGTACGGTTCGCCAGACCAGAGGTCGAGGGCGGCGGTGAGGTGTCGATCTCGGGTGGCCGGATCGGTGCCGGGGTCGGCGAGGAGGTCGATGAACTCCCAGACGTCGACGCGGTCGCGCGGTAGCCGCAGCGCGTACCCCGGTGGTTCGCTCACCAGGATGCGGGCCGGTGCCCGCGGTGGGCGGTCGGGTTCGAGGATGCGCCGCAGGTTGGAGATGTAGGCCTGTAGGCTGGTCAGCGCTTTCGGTGGGGGTTCGCCGCTCCACAGATCGTCGATGAGCCGGTCCGTGGAGACGACCTGCCCGCCGGCGACAACGAGCCGCGCGATCAGCGCCCGCTGGCTTCGGGCACCGAGTTCGGTTGGCTGGGAATCCATCTCGAGGTGCAGTGGGCCCAGCATCGACAGGCGGATCGCTTGGGTGGGCGCGGCGTCGCCGGTGTTCTGCGGCATCGTCTCACGCTCCTCCGGCCGATCATGATTTGCCGAGCGTATCGCGCGTGTTGGGTTTGAGGAGGTCGAACTACGACCGCGTGTTCGGAGAACAGAACCTCCGTGGGCTCATTCTGTGGTGGCCGGTAGTGATCGGCAATCGGTCAGATCGATCACCTTCTGCGCCGAGCGGTCCGGCAGACGCATTATTGACCAGAGTGTCGTCGTTCGATGATGCAGGCACGAGTCGGAATGTTCGGGCTGCTCGTTATCCGTATATCTGCGACACATCGTCTATCTGGGGATGCAGTAAAGTCGCCCATCGCTTGGTATCGAGTCCGAAAGTTGAGCCTTCCTATGTCGTATTCGCAGTACCCGCCACCGCAGCGCAAACCGGACACTCCGACGTGGGTGTGGCTGGTCGTAGCGTTTGCCGTCATTATCGCGGTCCTGATTTTCTTTGGCGGCTGCATGGCGGTCCTGTCGTCAAACGCAGACTCCACGAACGCCAACTCCTCACTGGCAACGTCTACAGCAATGCGACCGCCGGAGGCCAGTGCTGTAACTCCTTCACGATCGACACAGCCGACAGGCCAAATGAATACTCCTATCGCTGACGGAGCGTCGGCGACGTTCTTGGTGAGCGCTGTGGAAACTGGAGTACCGTCAGTTGGCGACTTCTTGACTGATAAAGCGCAAGGTGCGTACACAATTGTCACCGTGGCGGTCACCAACACTTCCGACAACGCAATTGATTTTGACGCCCATCAACAATTCATTCGTGACGCTAATAATCGCGCGTTCCAAGTTGATACCTCGGCAACGTCGCTGGCCAGCGACGATAACGCCGGGGCGTACAACGCTATAAACCCAGGTAACTCAGTGACGGTTCGACTTGCCTTCGACATGCCTGTCGGAGTTGATCCGGCGACAATTTCGCTACGCGCGTCAGGTGGACGTCCGGTACAGGTCGCTCTCGGATAAGTCACCGACAGGTAACGAACTCCAAAGAGTTGGTAACGTAAGTTCAGCAAATTGCTATGAATCTTCGGAGGCCAAGAGAGTTTCTGCGCGTATGACGCGCGCTTGGTCATGTGCAAATTGATTTGCGAAGCAAAGGAAGTCGAGCGAATGACCGATCCGAACAACCCGGGTGATCAGCCGAACTACGGACAGCAGCCCCCGAATTACGGACAACAGCCCTACCAAGGACAGCCCGGTCAGGCCTATCCCGGCTACCCCCCTGCCCAGCCGCCGAAGAAGCGCAAGAAGTGGCCCTGGGTCCTACTCGCCTTGGTCGTCGTGTTCCTCGCCATCGTCGGCGGATGTGTGGCACTCGTGGGTGGCGCGATCAACTCAGTGGACGAAGAATCCAAAAAGACTGTGTCAGTTACGTACGAAATCACCGGCGACGGCCCTACCGGATCGGCAACGTACACTGCCGGCAACGGCGATACCTCGCAAGACACGGATGTCCAAATCCCGTGGAAGAAAGAAGTTCAGATCACGGGCCTTGGCAAGTATGTGTCGCTGCTGGCGAGTAACGGCATCGACGGCAGTGGTTCGATTAAGTGCGTCATCCGACAAGGCGATAAAGTGATCTCCGAGAATACGGCGTCCGGGCCGGGCGCCAACGCGAGCTGCTCTGGCACTGCGGAGTGACAACCGCTCAATGATCGCTGAGAGGCCGGCGTCTTGCTCCACCCTGCGAGTGGAGCAAGACGTCGTCTCCTCGACCTTTTGACTCAGGGCTGCCTCAGTGGGTCCGCTCACGTCTCTTGCAAACGCGTGAACGACGAGCGGGACGGATGCATTGCAGCTGTCAGTTCTTGATTTTTCCCCGCACTCAAGCCGAGTTCAATTACATCTCGTCGTGGCAGAGAGGTAATCTTCGCAACCACATCCACCAACTGATCGAACGTCCGACACACCGTGGACGCCCCGGTCGGTGAACTGACCGTCCAGCCCGAGGGAATTGCCCGGATCGTGTGCCGGGAGAGGACCGTCGACAGCCGGCGCGCCACCGCCGACCGTCGACGAGGGCCGCTGACCTGCTCCGCAGCCCAATCCTGCGGTGCGCCAGAGCATCCCCCACACATCAGGGCATCACATCGCCCGAGTTTGGTCCCAGCACCTGTCCGACAAACAGATTCCCACCCGGATCGGACGCCAAGAGCACCGCGGTCGGCGCGATCTCCTCGGCGGTCCCGAACCGGCCGAGCGGCAGCTCGGCGCGCTTCGCACGCTTCCAGTCGTCGTCGATACCGGCCACCATCGGGGTGTCGATCGGCCCCGGCGCGATGGCGTTGACCAAGACTCCCTGCGACGCTGTCTCCAGCGCAATGGATTTCGTCATCGCGATGACCCCGGCCTTCGCCGCGGCATAGTGCGCCAACGACACTCCGCCCTTGATTCCCAGTTGGGACGCGACGTTGATGATGCGTCCGCGGCCTTGCGCCAGCATCGGCCGCAAGGCGGCACGGTTCAGCAGGAAGACGCTCGTGAGGTCGATGTCGATCGTCTCCCGCCACTGACTGATCGGCATCTCGACGGCTGGTGACTGAGTCAGGATGCCGTGGGAGCAGACGAGTACGTCGAGGCCGCCGTCGTCGGTCACCAGTCGGTCGATCAGGCCGTTGACGCCGTCTTCGGCGGTGGCATCGAGAACTTCACCACGAGTGGCGCCCACCTCGGTGGCCACATCGACCACGCGGGGATCGCGGTCGACGATCGTGACGTCGGCGCCTTCCGCGACGAACGCCGAGGCGATTGCTCGGCCGATGCCGGATGCGCCGCCACTGATCAGCGCGCGTTGACCTTTGAGAATGTCAGACATTGCAGAGTCCTTTCGCTCAGTCGCGCATCGCGACGGTCAGCGCACCGTCGACGACGATCGCCTGGCCGCTGACGTAGGAGGCCTGGGGACTGGACAGGAATGCGATCACCTCGGCGACCTCGCGGGGATGCCCGACGCGTCCCCACGGGATGTAGCTGCCGGCGCGGTCGAGACCCTCGGGTCCGAGCGAGTTCTTCGCATCACTGGACTGCGGTGTCCGGATGAGTCCGGGGATGATGGCGTTGGCGCGGATGCCGCGCGGTCCGTATTCCACCGCCAGACTGCGCACCAGCCCGATGACCCCCGCCTTCGCGGTGGCGTAATGTGCATGGTTCTGCCATCCGTACACGCCACCGGCGATCGACGAGATCGCGGTGACCGAACCACCATCACCCATGTGCCGCAGGCCCGCTCGCGCCGTCCGCATCACACCGTGCAGATCGACGTCGATCATGTCGTGCCACTGCTCATCGGCGAGACCGTCGAAGCTCGACTCACGCAGGATGCCCGCGTTGGCGACGGCGATGTCCAGACGCTGCCACGACGACACCAGGGTCTCGGCGAATGAGTCGACCGACTCGGTGGAGCGGACATCCACCTCCACGATCTGGCCTTCGCCGCCGGCATCGTGGACGTCACGCAGCGTGGTCTCCGGGTCGTGCGGGTCGCCGGGGAAGGTGCCGATCCCGACGCGAATACCTCGCTCGGCGAAGCACACTGCGGTCGCTGCGCCGATCCCGGAGGCGGCGCCGGTGATCATCGCGACGGGCTGCTCGCTCATGACTGTGCTCCGGTGTCGGTGGCACGCAGCGGTGCGGCAGCGGGCTGCAGGTTGTCGGTGGGGGTGTCGTCGGAGACCTTGTGCGCGCCGAGAACGACGACGGCCGAGGCGATCGCACCCAACGCGCCGACCCACAAGGCTGCGGTCGAGTAGCCGATGGACGCGGCGGTGAGGCCGGTGAGGATGAAGCCGGAGATGATGGCACCCGGCTGCGACATCGCGCCGATGAACGCACTACCCGTTGCGCGGCAATCGGTGTCGAAGCACTCGGCCTGGAAGAACATGATCGCGGCGTACGGTCCGAGCAGGAAGAACAGCCCCATCATGTAGGTGACGAGCACGAACAGCTGGCTCGACGGTCCGAGGAGCATGGCGCCGAAGAACAGACCGGACAGCGTCCATCCGACAGCGATGGTGTTGCGGCGACCGAAGCGGTCACCGGCCCAGCCGTGTGCCAGGTAGCCGGCGACAGCGACGAGGTTCGAGAGCACGACGAGGATCAGCGTGCTCGACGCGTCGATGCCTTTGCCCTCTCCAGCACGGTGGTGCCGAGCACCGAGAAGGTCTGGATGGCAAACCAATTCAGCAGCCATGCCACCGACAGGACGACCGTGTTGCGCAGGTGCTTACCGGCGAAGATCCGCTTGAACGGTGCCGAGGTCTGCTCAACAGTAGCCGTCGCCGCGGCCAGCTCGTCGGCCGCGGTGTGCTTGCCGGCGGCACGCAGCTTCTTGATGGCGTCGTGCGCCTCGAACTGCGGGCTTTCCTTCAGGGTGCGGCAAACCAGTGCGACGATGACCGCGGGGATGGTGGCGAGGAGGAAGGCGATGCGCCACGCGTCGGCACCGAAGATGGCGGTGACCACGGCCACGAATCCGGCAGCGAGGAGAGCGCCTGCAGGCCAACCGGTTTGGACCATCGAGTAGACGAAGCCGCGACGCTTCTTGATCTTCTCGTCCTCGGTGAGCTCGTAGAGTTCGTTGAGGTAGGTGGCGTTGACCGACTGCTCGGCCAGCCCGAGGCCACTGATCGAGCGGACGCCGATCAGCGAGCCCGCACCGAAGGTGGCCGCGGTGGCCGCCGACGACGCGGCGGTGCCGGCGACCGAGATGATCATGCCCTTGCGGCGACCGAGCTTTGTCGACCATCGGTCCGACGAGCAGGACGACGATGGCGGTGCCGACGCTGACCAGCGTCGAGACCAGTAGGGCGTGGCTGGTAGTCCAGCCGAACGACTCTTCGATGCGCGGCAGTAGGGTGCCGAACAGAATGAAGTCGTAGACGGCGATGGTCCACGCGAAGAACGCGATGCCCGAGGCGCGGCGGGTTTCCTTGCCGGTGACCCGCCGAAGTCCCGGTGCCCGGGAGGTGTGCGATTGAGACATGAGAAGTGCTCTCTTGTTAGGCAATTCGGATGGGGTGCCGGCGCGTCATCGGGTCGGCGGTGGTGACGTCGGGTGACGTCAGGTCGGTTAGGTGCGCGGTGAACGCTTCTTGAAGTCCTCGGCGATGGTGTTGAAGTTCGCCCAGGTGACGCCGTCGTGGGAGTTGATGTGCTCGATGAGGCGTTCCAGCATCAGCAGCACCTGCGGGCGTCCGGAGACGTCGGGGTGGATGGTGAAGGTGAAGACGGCGTAGTCGCTTTCGCGGTAGACCCAGTCGAACTGGTCGCGCCACATCTCCTCGATGTGCCGCGGGTTGACGAAGCCGTGGCTGTTGGGGCTGCCCTTGATGAACATCATCGGGGGCAGGTCGTCGAGGTACCAGCTGGCCGGGATCTCGACCAGGTCGGTTTCTTCGCCGCGGACAAGGGGTTTCATCCATTCGGCGGCCGGCTTGTCGTAGTCGATGGGTGTCCATGAGTCGCCGACCCGCACATAGTAGGGCTCGAAGTCGCGGTGCATCAGCGAGTGGTCGTAGGTGATGCCACGTTCGACGAGCAGCTCGTTGGTGACCTTGCTGAACTCCCACCACGGGGCGACGTAGCCGGTGGGGCGGGTGCCGGTGCGGGTGCTGATGAGGTCGATGCAGTGGTCGAGGATTTCCGACTCCTGCTCGCGGGTCATCGCGATCGGATTCTCGTGGCTGTAGCCGTGCAGGCCGATCTCGTGACCGGAGGCCACGACGGTCTCGAACTGCTCGGGGAAGGTTTCCACCGAGTGGCCGGGCCAGAACCAGGTTGCTGGCAGGTCGTATTTGGCGAGCAGGTTGTTCAGGCGCGGCACGCCGACCTCACCGGCGAAGACGCCGCGTGAGATGTCGCCGGGGGAGTTTTCTCCGCCGTACGAGCCGAGCCATCCGCCGACCGCGTCGACGTCGATGCCGAAGGCCACGAAGATTTCTTTTGCCATGATTCAGTCCTCCTTGTTGTTTGCGTAGGTGTCGACCATCGAGGTGACCGACTCCGACCCGTTTTGGTGGTGAGATAGCCAGAGAGCCAATAGGATTCGTAGTTGTGTTGCCGGCAATCCGGAGGCCGCCGGCACTCCCGCTGCGATCAGGTCCGCGCCACCGCCATTGCCGTAGACGCCGGCGACGGGTCCTTCGGGGACGCGGGTGGAGAGCACTGCGGCGACGCCGTTGGCGGTGAGGTTCTCCACGGTTTCGACGACGGTCGGATTCGCGTTGCCGATTCCGGTGCCCGCGATGACCACCCCCGTTGCACCGGCGTCGACGGCAGCGCGGATGAGTGCGTCGTCGGCGCCGGGATACATCTCGACCAGGTCGACCCGGGTGTGGTCGAAGTCGGCGGTCGGGCGCGGCAGCGGCTTGGGCCGGCGGGGGAACGCGGTGACTGTGATGGCGGTGTCGGTGACGTCGCCGATGCTGCTTCCGGTGGTGCACCGGAATGCGTCGAGGGCCGTGGTGTGCATCTTGCGGGTGCCGCGGGCGGGCAGGATGCGTCCGGCGAACACGATCAGGACACCGAGATCGCGGGCGTCGGGTGCGGCAGCCACGCGGACCGCTTCGGCGAGATTGCGGGGTCCGTCGCCGTCGAGGGCATCGCTGGCCCGCTGGGCGCCGGTGAGGATGACCGGACGCGGATCATCGTGGACGAGGTCGAGCATGATCGCGGTCTCTTCCATGGTGTCCGTGCCGTGGGTGATCACGATGCCGTCGACCGGGTCCTCGGTGCGGGCCAGCAGCTCGGCCACCGCATCGCTGACGACCCGCAAGTGATGCAGCGTCATCCGGTAGGAACCGACCGTCATCAGATCGATGGTCTCGACCTCGACGCCGGACACTCCGGCGGCATCCAACAGGCTCGCGGCCGTGCGGGTGGCGAGCACGCCGGAGTCGGTGGCCGTGGAGGCGATGGTTCCGCCGGTGGCGATGACGGCGATCCGGGTCATCGGAACGCCTTGAGCAGCAGAAATTCATCGCACCGGATAGGCGGGAATGCGGGGTGGGGGTTGAACATGTTCTGAGTAAACCACTACACAAACGTTTGTGGCAATCGTTTGTGTAACTTTGCTCAAACGTTTGTGTAAACCGTCATGTAACACGTGGGCTCTTGTAGTCTGGTGGCGAACTGTGAGGGAGGAGGTCGGGTGACCGCGACACGAGGGCCGCTGACGCTGCGCATGATCGCGACTGAGCTCGGGGTGAGTCCGTCGACGGTGTCTCGGGTCCTCAATACCCCGGGTGACGCCGCCTTGCGGTGGGGATCGTCGGAGACGGTGGCGCGCATCCGGGCATTCGCGGAGGAGAACGGCTACTCGCCCAACCCTCAGGCCTCGAGCCTGCGGACGCGCAAGTCCGGACTGATCGGGGTGCTGGTCCCTCGCCTCCAGGACTACGTGCTGGCAACGATCTACGAGGGAATCGAAGAGGCCGCCTCGGAATCGGGCCTGTCGACGTTTGTCACCAACTCCCTCGACTCCGACGAGAACCAACGCGCCCGGACACGCATGATGATGGATCGGCGCGTGGACGGGATGATCTTCGGTGACGCCCACCTCGACCACGTCTTCCTTGACGAGATGCACGCGCAGGGACTGCAATTCGTGCTCGCGTCGAGAACGGCCGGCGACTATCCATCAGCCACCGTCGACGACGTGAAGGGCGGACGCCTGGTCGGGCAGCACCTCGCCGACATCGGGCGACGCGACGTGGCGGTATTGGCGGGACTCGAGTTCGCCTCCACCGCCCGCGACCGCACCCGTGGACTGGTTGAGGCGTTGGCAGAGAACGGGATTGAAGTCCCACGTCAGCGGATCGTGTATACCGGCTTCGACCCAGCCGGCGGGCGCGCGGCAATCGAGCAGATCCTTGCCTCGGGTCCAGTCCCTGACGCGATCTTCGCGACGAACGACTTCGCCGCGCTGGGCGCCTTCGGTGTGCTGCGGGACAAGGGAATTCGGGTACCCGACGACGTTGCCGTCGTTGGCTACAACGACACCCCGCTCGCCGAGGGCGGGGCGGTGCCGCTCACCACGATTCGTTCGCCCATGCATGAGATGGGGCGGCAGTCGGTGCGGCTACTGCTTGAGGTGCTGGGTGGGAAGACGCCGGAGTCGGTGCTGTTGGAGCCGGAGTTGATCGTTCGGCGGAGTACTGCGGTTGCCCTCAGTAACTGAGTTCTTCCACCACCCTCCCCATCGCCGGTGACATCCGATCCGCTCGCCACGCCAACGCAATTCGCAGTTGAGTGGTGTCGTCCGCGATCGGTCGATAAACGACGCCGTCGACGGTGATGTGTGTCGTCGCCGCGACCACGACCGCCACCCCGATGCCCACGCCGACCAGCGCGAGCAGGCTGTAGGGATCGGGTGCCTCACGGGCGATGCGGGGGACGAAACCCGCTGCCGCGCAGACGGTGAACGCGGCGTCCCGGACCTTCGATCCGTGCGCGGACGGGTAGGCGACGAACAGTTCGTCGGCCAGGTCGGCGACCGAGATCTGCTCGCGTTCGGCAAGGCGATGTGACGCGGGCAGCGCCACGATCAGTGACTCTGTCCGCACCGTCGCCGTCGACAACTTCGACGACACGGGCAGCGCCACAATGCCCATGTCGATCGCGCCGTCGTCGAGCAACTCCACCACTTCGCCGGAATACGTCTGCGGCCGCAGATCCAACTGGATGCCGGGGTGTCGTTCGGCCATCTGCCGGGTCAGCGCGGACAGCGCCACGTAGCCACTCGCACCTCCAAAGCCGATGCGCACCACACCGCTTTCGCCGGCAGCCGCGGCCCGGGTCACCGTGCGCGCGATCTCGGTTTGCGCGTCGATGATGCGTGTCGGGCCGAGCAGCGCCTGCCCGGCCGCCGACAGCTGCACCGACCGGGTGGTGCGGACGAACAGTTCGGCGCCGAGTTCCTTCTCGAGCGCGCGGATCATCTGGCTCAGCGGTGACTGCGCGATGTGCAGTTTTGCGGCCGCACGACCGAAGTGGAGTTCGTCCGCGACCGCGAGAAACGCTCGCAGTTGTCGTATCTCCACAGGCCACCCGCCTTTATATCTGTGTCCGCACATAGTCATGCGGGATTAGGTCTTGGACTTTACAAGGTCGCGGCCACAGAGTGGTAGAGGTCTCAGCACACCGACGCCGCCCCGCGCGTCACACGAGAGGAGGACAGGGTGACCCCCGAACCGACACCGAGCCTGTCCGACACCCCGGATCAGCCCCGGCACGACGTCCGCCAAGCCCGACGTGCCGGCATCACCGCATTCGTCGGCACCACCATCGAGTGGTTCGACTTCTACATCTACGGCACCGCTTCGGCCCTCGTCTTGGGTCGACTATTCTTCCCCGACGCCTCCCCGGCCGTCGGAACGCTCGCCGCGTTTGCCACCTTCGCGATCGGGTTCATCGCCCGCCCGCTCGGCGGCATCATCTTCGGCCACTTTGGCGACAAGTTCGGCCGCAAGAACGCGGTCATCATCACCCTCGCCCTCATGGGGATCGGCACGGTCGGCGTCGGTCTGCTGCCCACCTACGCCACTATCGGCATCTGGGCGCCAATCCTGCTGGTGCTGTTGCGGGTCCTGCAGGGCGTGGCGATGGGCGGCGAATGGGGTGGCGCGGTTCTCATCGCCACCGAATTCGCGCCCGAGAACAAGAAGGTCCTCTACGGCGCCTTCGCCCAGCAAGGCTCACCGGTCGGCAATCTGCTGGCCACACTGGCCTTCCTGGGACTCTCGGTGCTGTCGGACTCCGTCTTCGACACCTGGGGCTGGCGCATCCCGTTCCTCGGCTCCGCGCTTCTGATCATCGTCGCGCTCTACATCCGCATCACGATCTCCGAAACCCCGGAAATGCGGGAGGCCGTCGCCAAACAGGAGAAGAACCGCATCCCGCTCGTCGAGGTACTGCGCGAACACTGGGTGAAGGTCCTGCTCGGCATCGGCGCAGTCGTTGCGGGCGTTGCCATCACCTACATCAAGACCACGTTCGCGCTCTCCTGGGCCACCACCGACCTCGGATTCGGCCGCAGCGAGTTCCTGATGGTGGTGACCATCGCTCTTGTGGTGCAGGTTCTGGTGCAACCGTTCGGCGCGGTGCTGGCCAGCCGGATGGATCAACGACGCGCCGTCCTGATCATGCTGCTACCCGAACTCGTGCTGCTCCCCTTGATGTTCCTGCTGATCAAGACCGGCTCACTCACCCTGGCCATCATCGGCATGGCACTGGCCACCGCTCCGCACGCGATGTACTACTCGGCGCTGGCCGGCATTCTCGCCCAACGCTTCCCGACTCACATCCGCTACACCGGCATCTCGATCTCCTATCAGGTGTCGACGGCGCTCTTCGCCGGGACCGCCCCGATGGTCAGCCAGTTCCTGCTCAACCGCACTGGTGCGATCTGGCCGGTCATCGGACTGGGCCTCGGCTACGTCATCCTCTCGCTGGTCTGCATGCGAGCCCTGCTGCGGCCGAGCAGCGCAGCTCCCTCGGCCGTGGAACCCGACCGCGCTTCGGCTACCGCGTGATCCGCGACTGCACTCGGCACGAAAGGCAAGCAATGAACTACGCGCACAACGATCCCGCACTGACCGCGGTCGTGGACCGCTGGATCGAGACCGACGACCGCGCACGAACCGATGCACTGCTCGAGCGCCTCGGCGCCGACGCCGCCACTCGTCTCACCGACCTCGCCGCCGTCGCCGACCAGAATCCGCCGACGCTGCGGCAGTTCGACCGCGACGGCAACCGGGTTGACGAGATCGACTATCACCCGGCCTATCAGGAACTGTGCCGGGCGGCGTACCACGAGTACGGACTCTCAGCGCTGTCACACAGAGGGATTCACGGATGGGAGGCCAAACCGCCGCATGTCGTCAAGTATCTGGCGTCGTACTTGTTCGTGCAGTCCGAGTTCGGGCTGGCGTGCCCGGTGTCGATGACCGACGCCGCCGCCCGCACCCTCCGCATGTTCGGCGACTCCGACACATTCGCCTCCTGGATTGACGCGCTGACCTCCACGGACCCGGCGACGTCGATGACCGGCGCCATGTTCATGACCGAAACCCAGGCCGGCACCGACATCGCGCAGACCGCGACCGTGGCCGAACGCGACGGCGACACCTGGCGGCTCTCGGGCATGAAGTGGTTCGCCTCTAATCCCGACGCTGACGTGATCATCACCCTCGCCCGATTCCCCGGCGGCGAACAGGATTCCACCCGCGGCGTCGGAATGTTCATGGTGCCCAAACGGCTTCCCGACGGCAGCCGGAACAGCTACCGCATCGACCGCCTCAAGGACAAACTCGGCACCCGATCCATGCCCAGCGGTGAGGTCACCCTCGACGGCGCGATCGGCCTGCAGGTGGGTGAGCTCGACCGCGGATTCCGGCAGATGGCCGAAATGGTCAACACCTCTCGACTGTCGAATGCGATGCGATCCACCGCACTGATGCGGCGCGCCGTCCGAGACGCCGTCGCCCACACCCGTGAACGAGAAGTGTTCGGCACCAAACTATTCGATCAGCCACTCATGCGCGCGACGCTGCTGCCCCTGCTGCTCGACGCCGAGGCGGCGCTCGCGCTCGTCGGTTACAGCGCCGACTGCCTGCAGCGCGCCGACGCCGGCGACGACACCGCCCGCACCCTCATCCGTATCCTCACCCCGATGGCCAAACACTATGTGTGCAAACGTGCTCGCGCCGTCACGGGTGAGGCGATGGAGATCCGCGGCGGCAACGGCTACATCGAGGAATGGGGCTTCGCCAAACTCGTCCGCGACGCCCACCTCGGATCGATCTGGGAAGGGTCGTCGAACGTCATCGCCCTCGACGTTCTGCGCTGCATGCGCAAACAACAGGCACATCGGCACCTGGCAACCGCCATGATCGACACGCTGACCGTCTTCGGACCGGAATGTGCTGACAGCGCAACGACTCTCACTCGACGATGGACCCAGCTGGTGGCCCGCGGCGACGACATGCTCGACGCCGATGACGCCACCGCGCAAATCGCCTGCGCCCGTTACACCGACGACCTCGCCCGGACGGTGATGGCCACCCTGCTGTTCGACCTGGCCGCCCACCGCATCGCCACCGGCCGTGGCGATCGCTCGCTGCTCGTGGCGAACGCCTACCTCGCCGCGCTGGACGGCGACGTGTCGGGTACCGCCATCGAGCAACTTGCCATCATCGCCGACGGCACCGAGGTTGCTGCCCGTATCGAACACCGCACTCTTGCAGGAGCTTCCGCATGAACACCGCCACATCCGGACCCGCGCCACTGGCCGGGATCAAGGTCATCGACCTGTCCAAGATCCTCGCCGGCCCCTACGCCACCATGTCGCTCGCCGACCTCGGCGCCGAGGTCATCAAGATCGAACACCCCGACGGTGGCGACCCCACTCGCGGCTGGGGACCGCCCTTCGTCGGCGACGACGCCACCTACTACCTGGCCGTCAATCGCGGCAAGAAGTCGGTCACTGTCGACCTGAAGAGCGAAGAGGGGCAGCGACTCATCGATCGGATGCTCGAGGACGCCGACGTCGTCGTCGAGAACTTCCGGCCAGGTAGCAGCCTGCAGCAGGTTTTCGACTACCGTGACCTCTCCGCGCGGCATCCACACCTGGTGGTGCTGCACATCTCCGCGTTCGGGGAGGAGGGGCCACTGCGTGATGAACCCGGCTACGACATGGTCGCGCAAGCCGCCGGCGGGCTGATGTCGCTGACCGGCGAGCCCGGCGGCGCACCGATGAAATCCGGTTATGCGATGGGCGATCTCGGCGCCGGACTGTTCGGCATCATCGGCGTGCTGTCCGCGCTCGTCGAACGGTCCCGCACCGGACGCGGCCAGTACGTCACCACCTCACTGTTCGAATGCCAACTGGCCATGCACGTCAACTGGGCGACCAACTACTTCGCCGACGGTCAACGGCCGCAGGCGATGGGGTCCGCGCACCCGAATCTGGCTCCCTATCAGGCCTTCCCGGCCTCAGACGGCCACTTCGTCATCGCGGTCGGCAACGACAAACTGTTCGCCGCCCTGTGCGCGGCAATCAGGAAGCCCGAGCTGGCGGACTCCGACGACTTCCGTCGTAATCGCGACCGTGTTCAGAACCGGGAACGGCTCGCCGCCGTGCTGTCCGAGGTGTTCGCCGGCGACACCGTCGACCACTGGGTGACGCTGCTCAAGGCACATGAGGTGCCCGTCTCACCGATCCGACACCTCGACGAGATCTACGACGACCCGCACACCGAGGCGATCGGCATGATCGGCACCGTCCCGCACCACACGGGGGCGCTGCGGCAGATCGGCTTCCCCGTCAGCTATTCCGGGGTGCGGCCACCACTGCGCACCGCGCCGCCGCGGCACGGTGAGCACACGCGGGAGGTGTTGGGGGAGTTCGACGCCGCTGTGGTGGGGTAGGGAAGCGGCCGACTCCGGTACCGTTCTCGGCGGAAGGAGGTCGTGATGAGGTCCGCTCGATCCGTGATTTGCCTCGCGCTGGGCCTGGCTATGGCAAGTGGTGGCCTGGCCGCCTGCAGTACCGACGGTCAGCCATCGGCGACGCCGGAACCGGTGACCGTCACGGTGACCGCGTCGGCGCCCGCCGGGACTTCCGCTCCCGCGACGACCACCGCGCCGCCCGTCACCACGACCGCTACGCCGGCACCGACCTGCTCCACCGACGGCAACACGGCGATCACTGCGGCCATGAACCAGATCCCGCCACCGTTCGCGGGATCGATGCCCGACAACAACTGGATCTTCGAAGGCGAGACCAACTACAACACCTGCTACGACCTGAGCTATGCGGCAGTGGAGACCGCACGCGGGACGGCGTCGTCGCCGTCGCAGTTGTTGATGTTCCATCTCGGGAAGTTCGTGGGTCCGGCCATCGCCTGCAACGCCGCGTTTCAGACGGTGACCGGGTCGACGCCGAGCAGTGTCAATGTCACCTACCGTTGGCCGAATCCTGGTGATGCCAATGCGAATCCGACGGGTCAGGCGTCAGTTGTGTTCGAGTGGAATGGGTCGCAGGTCGTGATGAACGGGTCGCTGCCGTATGAGGTGACGCGGGGTAAGTGTTGAGTCTGCGTGCGGATGACGTTCGGGGGCCAAAGCATCCGAACTCGACGACCGGTCAAGCTGATTCTTGCGACGGTGCGTAGCGTTGCCGCGCGGCTTCTCCTGAAGTTCCCGGCACCGTCCCGATCGACGCCCACGAATGGTTCTGTTCCCGAGCTCGGCGTACCCACAGCTCGACGTTCCGCTGAGCGTTTGCTGCCTCGACGACGGCTCGACCGAGACCCTCGAGCGCCTCGACGTCGGTGGTCTCGATCGGTTCGAATCCGTTCTCGAACCGATCGGCGAGCTCATCTGCGTGGGCGAGTATCTCTGCTGTGGTTCGTGGCATTGTCATCACCTCACGTAGTGGTGTCGAACTGGGAGCAGTGCATGAACGATCACTGGGAGTGTCGTCGCCACTTCGCTTCCGTGACAAGGTAGCTTGCCGAGCGGATGGGCACAAGCTATTTTGCGGTACTCGCCTCTTAGGTCAAAGACCGGTTATCGATTCCTTCTTGCCTCGACTCGTGGCACTACTCTGCGCCGAACTCCCCACGCACCTCGACGGTGGCGCGATACCAGCGGGCGACATAGTTGTTGGTCAGTAGATGCGGGTGCATCGGCACGTACTCGACAAACCACTCGCTGAGCCCATCCCACTCGCGGTGATCCCCGGGCGGCACCAGCGACCACCCCAGGTCGTCGAGCGTCCAGTGCGCCTTCGCGGAACCCCGGAGCAGGGAGGTGGTCACCTGATTGGCGTCGTCGTCGTTGCCACCGCGGGACATGGGGATGACATGGTCGATGGTGGGGCACAGTTCCCAATGCGCGGAATGTGTTTCGGTCATCTTCGCCGTCGAGTGGGTGGGAAAGTCAGCCGGAAAGATCACCGAAAGTGCGCGCAGCACTCCGGGATTGACAAGGCGCGTGCCGAAGTAGCGGTCGATGAAACCGTCGCGGTAGAACACCCACAGGGATTCCCGGGCGGTGTAGCGGCGGGCCGTGGTCGTCTGGGCCGCAAAAGGGTAGTCGGAACGCAGAATTCCGCGAGCGGAGTCGAACTCGTCCATGCTCAACTCGGCGCACACGTCGGCGAGGACGTCGGCCTTGCTGTCGACCGCTCCGTCCTTCGGATCGTTAGTGGCGCCGGTCATCGGGAGTGAATCAAACCCTCACCGAATCAGCGCTCGGCGAGCGGCAGCATGTGGGCGACGACCTGTTTCCAGGTCTCGAAGCCCGGCTGCCCGAAGTGAATATGCATGCCGTCGGGCATTTCATCCACGCCGCGTGCGGTGCGGTCGTCGATGATGTAGTTGCCGTGGTTGAGATTCTTGTGGTGCGACAAGATGAGCCTCTTGTAGGCCGGCGACTCCTCGTCGCGCCCGAGGTGCATCTTGACCCAGAGCAGTTTCTCGGTCCACGCGAGCGGGTTGTCCCACGGTGCCGTCGACAGGATGTAGGTGTCGAACTTCTTCGACAACTGCCGGTATGCCTTGATGGCGCCCGGCATCGGGTCCATCAAGGAGAAGATGCCCGGAACGTCATCGAGGTCCCCGTCGAACCGCGTGCGTTCGGCCTCGCTCAGCTTGTCGATGCCCGACTGGAAGTCGACAAGGGTGTTGTCCATGTCAATGTAGAGGATCTTCTTCGTCCTCAGCTTCGGCTTCTTCGTCGTCTTTTTCTTCGACTTCTTCGTGTGCGCTGCGGCATCTTTGGTCATGATCGGCTCCCTGTGTGTCTGTCGTTCATCCTGCAACATCACGCTTGCGGCCGACGTCGCTATCGCCCAACACCACCATCCGCAGCGCCCCGCGCAGCTTGTCGACGGTTGCATCCCACGCCTCGGCTTCGTGCCGGCAGGCGGCTGCTTCCTCTGCGTCGTCGGCGTCGTCCGCGGAACTCTTCCACGACAGGTACTGCTCCTGCGAAGTGTGGATGTAGCGCAGGATGGCGGACTGGTCGAAGCGGCAGATGGTCGCGACGTCCCGCGCGGTGAGCGAGGTGTGGTCATCGTCGAGGACGATGAGCGTCTGCAGCGGATCGGGGAGGCGGTCGTCGTCGGTGGCCTCGGCGTCAGCGGTGGGAGCCACGACGGGGTCCAGCTCGGCGATCTCCGCGACGATCTCCATCCCGGTCTCGTCGATGAAGTCCAGCCAGTGGCTAAGTGTCGTCACCAGATTCTTGCGATGAAAGACTTTGACTCGCATCGATGTTGACGCCATCAGTGTCGAGTCCGTCAGTGTGAGTTTGATGCCCAGCCAGCGCCGCGACTGAGTCGCGATGAACACGGCTGCGGCCGCCGGGTCCTGCACCGTGCGGATGAGGGTGCCGAAGAACTCGATGACCGGTTCATCGGATCGCACGCGCAGCCACGATGGGCTGCGGGTCGGGAGTCGAACGTCACCGTCCTCGTCGACCGTGATCGGACACTTGGCGATGTCCTCGAGTACGTCGATGACCATGCGTTGCAAATGATCTCCCGATTTGGGCGCTGCACCTACCTCGACCCGTGGCTCGATCGGGACGGAGGTTTCATCGGCCAGGAAACTGGGATGGACGACCTCCCAGATCTCCCGCAGCGAGTCCACGGCGACCCGTGCGAGCTCATCGACACGGCGGCGGCCGACCTCGTAGATGAGCCGACCACCACGCAACTCCCGCCAGCCGGCCGCCTTCATGGCCGTGACCTGCTCGTCGAAGAACTCCCACGTGGGATGCAGGTCGGTGGCGACGACGGTGCACCGCACCCGGCGCCCACCGGTGACGGTGAACGTGAGAACACCGTGCGGGCCCTCCGGAAACTCGCGCGCCTGCTCGACGAGCAGGCTGTCTCCCGGAGCGAGGTCTGCGAGTCGGTTGCCGAGATCGTGGCCGAAAGCACGCCACGCGTCGTCGATGGATTCATCGAAACCGTTGCAGATCATCGTGTCTCCTGTCGAGAGGTACGGAACCGGCGGGTTCTCCGGGTGAAGTCGACGATCGAGGTCGGGCAGGCCGTTGTCGATGAAGTCGAACCAGGTGATCAACCCGGTATACACGCGGTCGTGGGAGAAGATCTCCGCGTCGACCAGATGGGCCGCGTAGAGGTCGTCGTCGCTGACGACCAACTCGATCGACGGCCAGGCCCGCCGGACCTCGGCGAGGATGCACTCCAGGTGCGGCGTGCCGGTGACGTCGGTCGCGAGGCACGCGAAGATGTCGATCCGCGGGTCGTCGTGGCTGACGCCGATCGACGACGCGATGTGGGTGGTCGGCAGGAAGATGGTGCCGTCGGTTCTGCTGGGGAAGTGCCCGCCGGTGCGGCCTTCGATTTCGGAACCGATGAGATCGCGCATCAAGTCGGGCCCCATGTCTGCAGCCGGGAGCTCGGAACAGTGCCCGCGCCGGCCGATCCCGAGGTAGGCCACGGAACCGGGGTCGGCCACCGACCAAATCTGCTGGAGCGTCCCCACCGCGAGCTGGACGAGGTCGGAGATCTGGTCCGCCGGCCGCTCGACGATGAATCGGCCGTCGTCGAGTTGCCGCCAGCCCAGCCGCTGCAACGCTTGGGCGCGGTTGCGGGCATCGCACGCGACGGTGCCGCGCACGCCCTCGGGCGACGGGTTGAAGCGCAGCGCGAACGGCTCGTTCGGGTCCGAGTCGCGCGGCATCACAAAGAGGAGATCATCGAGCACCACGTCGGACAGGCGCAGTGCGAGTGCCTCCTGGAACCGCTGCCACGCCTCGGCGGTAAAGGCGTCGGAATCGAAGTCGGACATGACTTCTCCCTTCTGTTGGCACGCTCAACCATCGCCTCGGCGGCGGTGCGGACGTGCGAGGAGCGGGGGTCCTGCCGGAGGCGGGAATGGCACCGCGGGCGGGAGGATCACCTGACACATTCAGGATAGGGGAGGGGTATGACAAGTTTCAGAGCTCAGCTCAGCTCATCGTCAGCGAGGTATGCTCTGATCTCGACCGCGTGGGGAACACCGGATGGTTCACGCTCCCTGCGCCAGCACCTGCGCGATCAGCTCTGCCAAGTCGCGCGGTGCATCGCTTTGCACTGAGTGGCCCGCGTCGTCGACTGTCACGATATCGGTGGGGGCGGGTCGACTGCGGAAGCGTTCCACATCCTCGGCGGTGGTGAATCCGGAGCGTCCGCCACAGACGAGGGTCATCGGTACCGGGGTTGCCTCGAGATCGGCCCAGAGTGGTTGTGCGCGAGGCGCTTCGCGGAGACGGTCGTAGCGCCACACCCACGCGCCGTCGGGGCGTTGACGGGTGTTGTGGATGACGCCGCGACGGATTGCCGCCCGTGATCGGGTCGGCGCGGCCGCGTGGGTGAGGTCGATGATCTCGTCGCGGGTGGCGAACTCCGGCGGGCCGTCGATCAGCGCAACCGTGCCGCGCGCCTCGCGTTCGAGTTGTGCTGCACGTTCGGGAGATTCGGGAGTGACATCGACGATGACAGCGCGAGGCACCAGTACGGGGACCGTGGCGGCGAGACGGATGGTGGTGAGCCCGCCGAGCGACATACCGACGATCAGGTCGGCGTCGGGGGCCAGGTGCTCGATGACCGGTGCGACAGTTTCGGCGTTGCGTTGCGGGGAGTAGTCACGGTCGGGGCGCCACGACGAGTGGCCATGCCCGGGAAGGTCGATCGCGAGTGCTGGGATGCCCAGGGCGATGAGGACGCTGTCCCAGGTGTGGGCGTTCTGTCCGCCGCCATGCAGGAACACCGCTCTCGGACTCGACGAACCCCACGCGAGCGCACTCACGACGTTGCCGTCGACGGTCGTGTCGATGCGCCGGACGTCAGGGATCGCGGTGTCCAAGCCCAGTTCGTCGGCGTTCTCGGTCAGCAGGTTGAACTCGTCATCCACCGACTCACTGTATCTGCGGTGCGCGCCTGCATGCGACGCTTGACCTCAACCTGACTTGAACTCTTACGGTCGAGCCATGACCGCTGAGATGCAACCTCCGCTGCGACAACCCATTGGATTCTGGACGGCCCGAGCCGGCGAGGCGATTCGTGCCCGGACCCGTGGACGACTTGCGGAGGTCGGTGTCACGCAACCGCAATGGTGGCTCCTCCATCAGCTGTCGCTGCATCCGGACGGGATGGACGACGGGCGCATGATCGAGGTCATCGGACCGAATGACTCGGACGACGCGATTCGCGCGGCCATCGATGAGGCCATCGCGAACGGCTGGATCATTCGTATCAGCGGTGTCCTGTCGGCCAGTCCCGCCGGCCGTGACATCTTCCGCATTGCCGCCGATGTGCAACAGGAGCTGGAAATTGAACGTCGCCAAGGAATCTCCGATACCGACTACGTCACGACGATCCGGACACTACAACGCACGATCGAGAATGTCGGCGGTTCTGCGTGGCATTGGTGAGTGCGCGGCGAGCGAAGGCCTACTTAATTCGCGTGATCACCCATTGACACCAAATCAATATTGGCGTGTACTTACATTGACATGAAAACGAAGCGCGCGTACACCATGGGAGCCCGGGCCGAGGCAGTACAAGAGACCCGGCGACGCATCATGCAGGCGACCTTCGACCTGGCGCACATCCAGCCGATCGCCGCCATCAGCCTCGACGCGGTGGCTGTCGGTGCCGAGGTGTCGGTGCAGACGATCTTGCGCCAATTCGCTTCGCGCGCTGGGCTGATCGCAGCCAGCATTGATTATGCGAAGACAGTGATCAGCGAGGAACGCCTGGTGCCAGTCGGAGACGTCGACGAGGCCGTCCGCGTGGTGATCGATCACTACGAGCAGCGCGGCGATCTGGCGCTGCTCCTCCTCGCGCAGGAACAGGACCCCGACGCGGCACCCGTGGTCGCTTCGGCTCGGGGCACGCACGAATCGTGGGTGCGGGCGGCTTTCGCTCCCATGCTCGCCGACGCCGCAGACCCGAAGGAACTCTTCGACCTCCTCGTGACTGCCACCGACGTCTACACGTGGAAACTCCTCCGCCGCGACCGACGACGATCACGGCGCGTCACCGAAGCACGCATGCGACGCCTCGTCGAGGCCGTCCTCATCCCACCGGAACCCTGATCCGAGGAGGCCGCCATGGCCCGCATACTGTTCGTCACCTGGGACGGCGGCGGAAACGTCACGCCAGCCGTCACCCTTGCCGGCGAGTTGGTCAAGCGCGGCCATGGGGTGCGGTTCATCGGCCACCCGAGTCAGCGGGAGGCGCTGAGCGGCAGAGGCTTTTGTGTTCAGAGCTATCGCACCGCCCGAGCGTTCTCGGCATCCGTCGGCAGCAAACCTCTGACCATGGTGAAGCTGTTCAGCGACCGGGGGATGGGCGCCGATGTGCTCGAGGAACTGGCGGCACGACCGGCTGACCTCGTCGTCGTCGACTGCCTGCTGTTCGGTGTCATGGACGCGTTGCGTGCGCGTGGGATCGGGTACGTGGTGTTGGAGCATCTCTATGACGGGTATCTGCGTAAGGACGGGCTGAAGGGGCCCGTTGGCCTGGGCCTGCGGATACGGGGATACTCGCCGATCGAGTTGTTGGGTTCCGCGGCAACAGTATTGGTGGCTACCGCGCCGGAGCTCGATCCGCTGTCTGTTGCCCGGGGCAACCGCGAACAGATCGGGCCGCTGGTAGCCGGCCGTGCGGCGATGCCCACTGAGCCCGTTGTATTGGTCAGTCTCAGCACCTTTGGTTATCCGAAGATGCGTGAGACCTTGCAGCGCATCGTCGACGCGATCGGCGAACTCGGTGTCCGGGGCATCGTGACGACCGGCCCGCTCGTCGATCCGTCGTCGTTGCGTGTCGGTCCGGGGATTGAGGTGCACTCGTTCGTGCCACATGCCGAGCTGATGCCGCATGTGTCCGCGGTGGTGGGGCACGGTGGACACTCGACGACGATGCTCGCACTCGCACATGATCTCCCGGTCCTTGCCCTGACGCTGTTCGGGCTCGGCGACCAGCCGCGGGTCGGCCGCTCGCTGCAGGATGCCGGGGCCGGGCGAATGATGAGCAGGCGTTCCCGGTCATCGGCGTTGCGGCCGGCGATCGAGGAACTGCTCAGCAATATCGAGATACGCACCGCCGCTGCACGGTTGGGCGGTGACATTCGGGCACTCGATGGGATCGCGACCGGTGCGGATCGGATCGAGGCACTGATTGGCGACATGACGCCTCGGGCTCGGTTCTGACGAGGCATTGCGGCCGCCTGCCAGAGGACAAGCTCAGATGCGGTGTACGAATTGTCGGTCTCTGGGTGCATGATGTTCGTGCAGGTTCCAGGGTGGTGGCCTGCGGGGAGGATCCGAGATGACGATGCGGGCGCGTAGCCCGGGAGCAGGCCTGAGTATCGCCGCGGCGGTATTACTCGTCGGCGGATGCGGCGGCGCTACTGACACACCTGCGACGGTCACGGTCACCGCGCCGGCCACCTCAACTGTGGATATGGCCACCGAGCCTTCTCCGGCAGCCACCGAGACCACCGAGGAAGCCACCGCGACCGATACCGCTATGAGCACCGAACCCGCGGCTACCACGACGACGACCACCGAGACCCAAGCGATCATGCCGAATGTTGTCTGTATGAATCTGCAACTGGCACAGGACGCCATCCAGGCTGCTGGGGTGTTCTTCTCCCGCAGCCGCGACGCCACAGGACAGGGCCGGCATCAGATACTCGATCGTGACTGGGTCGTCGTCGGCCAGACGCCCGACCCAGGCACACCATTCACTGAAGGTGACGCAGTGCTCTCGGTGGTGAAGAACAGCGAACCCAATCCCTGCTGACACTGCGCCACGGGCTCGGTTGTGATTAGGATCTCCGTCTGTCGGTCACCCTTCGTCTGACATCCCCCGATGCGCGAGTTTGTTGGCGTCGGCCAAGCCGACGATGCGGATCGGGCGCTCGCTCCGCGGTGCCGGGGGCCGGCCGAGAGGGGTTATGCCGCCCCGGGTGTGCTTGCGGTCGGCGAGGGGTCGGCCGATGCCGCGGCATCGCTATCGGCGTGATTGCCTGCAGATCGCCGTTCCCATTCCCGGCGAACGTCTTTCGGTGTAGGCGGGGTGGCCAGGCTGGCGATGATGTAGGCGAGTAGCGAGGTGCCCAGACCGATGTAGACGGGCATGTTGGCCAGCACGTCGTCGACCATGATCAGTGTGACGACGGTGGCCAGCAGACCGGCGACCATGGCGGCTATCGCACCGGCACCATTGGCGCGTTTCCAGAGCAGACCGCCGATGATCGGGACGAACAGTCCGCCGACGAGGATGTCGTAGGCGATGGTGATGGCGCTGACCACGTCGTTGATGATGATAGAGAGTGTCACAGCGAGGACACCGGTGACGACGATGTAGATGCGGTTGCCCCGCACGTCGTGTTCGGTATCGACGATTTCCTGGTGGTGCTGGGGTTGTCCGAGAAGGCTTTTGATGAATGGGGCGATGTCATTTCGGCACACGGTGGCGGTGGCGATCAACGCTCCGGACGCGGTGGACATCATCGCGGCGACGGCGGCGGCGAGGACGAGTCCGGCGACACCGACCGGCAAGATTTTGGCGGCGATGTCGGCGTAGACATCGTCGGCGGCGTCGGCATGCGGAATGAGTACCGCGCTCGCGGTGCCGATGGCGGCGCCGGCGACACCGTAGAGCAGACAGTAGACGCCGGCCGCGGTGCCTCCCCAGCGGGCCACGCGGGGCGAGCGTGCGGTGAACACTCGCTGCCAGATGTCCTGTCCGATAAGGATTCCGAATGTGTAGACGATGAAGTAGGTGATGATGCTGGCCCAGCCGATGGACGTCACGTTGAACACCTGGTGGCCGAGTCGATCGACGATGCCGTCGTAACCACCGGCCCGTGACCAGGTGAACGGCAGCATCAACGCGAAGATGCCGACAGTCTTGATGATGAACTGGACCATGTCGGTGAGCGTGATGGCCCACATGCCGCCGATGCTGGAGTACATCACCACGATGACGCCGCCGAGGAGGACCGACTGGACCTGGCCGAGGTTGAACAGCACGCGGAAGATCGTCGAGTACGCCACGGTGGAGGAGACGCACAGCATCAAGGTGTAGAGCGCCATGAGGATTCCCGAGGCTCGGGTGCCATCGAGGCCGTAGCGCAGTCGCAGCATGTCCCCGACGGTGTAGATCCCGAGCTGTTGGATGCGGGGAGCGATGAACAGGCTGACCAGCAGCACTCCGACGGCGATGGCTACCACCAGCCACATTCCGGCCATACCGTAGCGGTAGCCCAGACCCACTCCGCCGACGGTGGACGCCCCGCCGATGACCACCGCGCACAGCGTGCCGGTGTAGAAGAACGGACCCAGACGTCGTCCGGCGACGAGGAAGTCGGCGGAGTTGGTGGATCTGCGTTTGCCCCACCATCCGAACAGGAGCATGGCTCCGAGGTAGATCACGATGATCGCGATATCCATGACGAGTACTCGATTCTCGGCGGATCGGCCGCCGGATAGACAAGGGCACAACAGGAAGACGAATGAGGCAAGGGGGGAGTGACGAAGGCGAACGTCGGGAAACGCCGGATCGGGCGTCGACGGTCAGCGTGAGGTTGCCGCGATGACCGAGATGAGTTCGAAACCGAGGGCGGCTGCGGCCATCCCGGTGATCTCGGCGTGGTCGTAGGCCGGGGCGACCTCGACGATGTCGGCGCCGACAAGATTGAGACCGGCGAAGCTACGGATCAGCTCGAGCAGTTCTCGGCTGCTCATGCCGCCGGCCTCGGGGGTGCCGGTTCCGGGTGCATGACAGGGATCGAGGACATCGATGTCGATCGAGACGTAGAGCGGGTGGTTGCCGATGGTCGTGGCCAATTCGCTGATGATGTCGTCGATCGGTCGTCGGATGAAGTCCCGGCAGTCGACCACATGAAATCCGAGACCGGCATCGGAGACGAGATCGTCCGATGAGTACAGCGATCCGCGGGTACCGACGTGGGCGCTGTGTCCGGATAGGAACAGTCCTTCTTCAGCTGCCCGCCGGAAGGGCGTTCCGTGGGTCAGGGGTGCGTTGAAGTAGGTGTCCCAGGTATCGAGGTGGGCGTCGAAGTGCACCAGCGCGACGGGTCCGTGAACCCGGTTGAGGGCCTTGAGGAGCGGGTAGGCGATCGTGTGGTCACCACCGAGGGACACGATGCGTTCGCCGTTGCGAACCAGTTCGTACGCACCGTGCTCGATCTGGGTCATCGCGGCAGTGATGTCGAAGGGATTGACCGCGATGTCGCCGGCGTCGACGACCTGTTGATGGGCGAAGGGTTCGACGCCGAGAGCCGGGTTGTAGGTCTTGAGCAGACGAGAAGACTGTCGGATGTGCGCGGGTCCGAATCGCGCGCCGGGCCGGTAAGTCACACCGGTGTCGAAGGGGACACCGACCACGGCCACGTCGTGGCCATTGACGTCCTCGATGCGCGGCAGCCGCGCGAACGTCGAATGCCCGGCGAACCGGGGTACAGACAGTCCGTCGACCGGACCGACGGGCACGTCGGTCGCGGGAGCGGTTGTCGTCGAATCACTGGCGGGCGATGCCATGGGTTGGGCTCCTCACGATTGGGGTAGCCGCAACTATGGCAGTAACGAGGGTCACACTTAATACTATGATCAGCTAAGAATTGCAGAAGAATTTAGATGATCATATAAGCCGGGCGGAGTAGTTGGTGGGACTGATAACCGTTGAGGACCTGGTGAACACGCGGCATCTGCGTCTCGAGCTGTGGTCCGGAGAGCGTGGACTCGGCCACGAGGTCACCTGGGCGCAGGCGTCAGATCTGGACAACCCCTGGGACTGGATGACCGGCGGCGAGTTGCTCATGAAGAACGGGCTCACCATGCCGCGGTCGGTGGATGCCCAGATCGAGTTCGTCACCCACCTGCACGACCACGCCATCAGTGGCCTGGTCTTGGGCATGGATCCCGATACGCCGCCCATCGCCGCGAAGACCCTCGGCGCGGCAGAGCAGTTGAGTTTCCCGATCCTCGTCGCGCCCTACTCCGTGGGGTTTGGTGCCATCGGCCGGATCATCGCGGACCAGAACGTCAGCGATGAGAGCCGCCGGTTGACGCTGACGAGCCGGGTGTACACCACAATTCGACGGGCGGTGGCCGGACCTGCCGGCCTCGACGTGCTGGGGCCGCTCGCCCGCGATCTCGCGTGCCGAGTCACGGTGCTCGACGCCGACACGGGCCTGCCGGCCATCGACGGTGCCGCTTCGATCCCAGACGCCCTGCGCACCGCGGTGGTAGCCGAAGTGCGCCGCCGCGGTGGCGCACTGCCGGGCGTGGTGCATCTGGACGCCGACGGTTTACGCGCACATATGGTCGATGTGCCCGATGTGGAGCCGACGGTGTTGCTCGCCTACGACTTTCGAGCCGCGCCGCCCGACATCGCGCTGCTGCTGCACATTGCCACCGCATCAGCGGTTCTACTTTCTCAGCAGGGAATCCGGCGCGAGCTCGAGCGGCGAGTCGGAGGTGAGCTGCTGGCCGCGATGATGGACGGGCGACTGGGGGATCTGGAGGCCGCCGAAGCCCTCGCCCAACGTGGCCTGTACCCCGACGGCTGTGTTCTCATCGCCGCCACCGGCGGTACCGACACCGATGAGCAGCGTCTCCATCTGAGCTTTCATCGCCGTTCCATTCCCAACCTCGTCGTCAGACGAGCCGGATACCTGTACGCCCTGCTGCCCGACGACCGCGCAGCGACCAAGGTCTTACACAACCGGCTGGGGTCACGCGCGAGACTGGGCATCAGCAATGCGCTGCGCCAGACGGACCGGGTCCCCGACGCCGTGCGGGAAGCCAACTGGGCTGTACGCGCCGCCGAACACACCCTCGGCAACATCAACCGATACGCCGACGCTTCAGCCCTGTCGGTGCTGCGAGGCACCGACGACGCGCGCCTGTTCGTCGACCGAGTGCTCGGAACACTCATCGAGTACGACACAAGTCACAGCACCGAACTCCTGACCACCCTTGACACCTACCTCAGTTGCAATCGCTCCTGGCAGCAGGCGTCGGCACGCCTGGGTGTTCACCGGCAAACCGTGGTGTACCGCATCCACCGCGTCGAAGAACTCACCGACCGCGACCTCAAAGCCACCGGGCACATCTCCGAACTGTGGCTGGCCCTGCGCGCTCGCGACATGCTGTCCGTTGGAAATCGACAGTCGTGACGCCTTCGGGTGCTTACGATGAGCCATCTCAGTGTGGTCGCGATCGGCATGGGTACTGATGCGTCACTGACGTATGTGACCCACTACAACACGTGGCGCGAGATGGATCACGCTGTCCGTTTCGGTGAAACCGTCATCGAGCGGCCGACCGTCACTCGCTTCGAAGAGATCGACGCACACCTCGATTCGTTCTGACTCCGAGCCGCGGCCGAGATCACCCCAGCGCCCTGGATGCTGCTCCACCGCAGGATGGCCCGACCGGACGGCGATCGCCATAGCGGACATAGGAATTCACTTGACGGCCGAGTCATCGATTCCGTCGGCCGGTCACCCCTCGTCCGACATCCCCCGCTGCGCGAGTTCGTTGGCGTCGGCCCAACCGACGATATCGCCGCGATTGATGGCGACCGCCAGTAGATCCGGGAAGGCGTCCGGGGTGCAGGCGAAGGCGGGCACCCCTAGCGCGGCCAGTGCGGCAGCGATCTCCCGGTCGAAAGCCGGTGCCCCCTCGTCGGAGAGTGCCAGCAGCACAACGACTTGCACGCCGTCGCCGGTCATCTGCGCCACCCGCTTGAGCATTTCGTCGCGCACCCCACCTTCGTAGAGGTCGGAGATGAGGACGAAGATGCTGTCGGTGGGGCGGGTGATGAGTCCCTGGCAGTAGGCGATGGCCCGGTTGATGTCGGTGCCGCCGCCGAGGGTGGTGCCGAACAGCACGTCCACCGGGTCTTCGAGCCGGTCGGTGAGGTCGACGACCTCGGTGTCGAATACGACCAGCGACGTCCGCACCGAGCGCATGGTGGCGATCACGGCCCCGAAGATCGACGCGTACACAATCGAATTGGCCATCGATCCGGACTGATCGATGGCCAGCACGATGTCCTTGGTGATCACCCGGGAACGGCGGCCGTAGCCGACAAGGCGTTCGGGCACAATGGTTTTCTGCTCCGGCAGGTAGTTGTGCAGATTTCGTGCGATGGTGGCGTTCCAGTCGACGTCGTGCAGCTTGGGACGGTTGACGCGGGCGGCCTTGTCGAGTGCGGCACCCACGGCACTGCGGGTGCGTTCGGCGATGCGGCGTTCCACCTCGTCAACCACCTTGCGCACCAACGCCCGCGCGGACGCCTTGGACTTCGCGGGGATCGCCCGGCCCAGGCCGATGAGCGTGGTCACCATGTCGATATCCGGCTCGACACTGTCGAGCAGCTCCGGTTCGGTCAGCAGCGCGTGCAGGTTGAGACGCTCCACTGCGTCGTGCTGCATCACCTGCACCACGGTGGACGGGAAGTAGGTGCGGATGTCGCCGAGCCAGCGCGCCACCGACGGCGCCGACTTGCCCAAGCCGCCCTTGCGATCTCCGCCGCTGTCGTACAGGGCGCCGAGCGCACCGTCCATGGCGGAGTCGGCGCCACCGAGAGCGGGCAGCGACTCGGCGGCTGCGTCTCCGAGCACCAGTCGCCAGCGGCGGCCGCGTTCGTCATCGGTCGAGATGTCGTCGGTCATGGCAGCCCCAGGATCTCGGCAACCACTGCCACCGCAGGCGCGGCGAGTTCGGTATCGAAGGTGGTGGCGGGCGTCGTGGGTACGGGAGCCTCACCAAGGGACGCGACCCGGTTGCCGATGTTGCGACGCACACCGGCGTCGAACTCGCCGAAGGTCCTGCGCAGCAACGGGAGAACATCGGTGAAGTCGTCGTCGCCGAGGCCGAGCAACCAGCGATCGATGACGGCCAACAGGTGACGGTCATGGACGAGGAGTAAACCGCCGTCGCCGAGGAACCCCTCGATCCACTGCGCCTTGGCCACCGGCGTCGCACCCGTGGACAGCGCCAGGCCGAGTCGCCGGGCGGCGTCGGCGGCGTCGATCTGCCCGCCGTCGAGCAGTAGTCGCGTGGCTCTGCCGACGAGGAGCCCGTTGACGTCGGACCGATCGGCGATGACCCGGACCGCCGCGGCCCACCGCTCGCGGTCCTCGTCGTCGAGTAGCGATACCGTGGCGTGCACCGCATCGAGTCCGCGTTTGAACTCGGTGGCCGCGTCGTCGTTGAGGTTCGAGATCGCCGCCGGCACACCGATGCACACCCGTAGTAGCAACGACGACGCGACCGAGCCGAGCGCCGCGGTGTCGGTGCCGCGCACGTCACCGTAGCGTCGCGCCCGGCCGAGCGCCGGCAGCGCCGAAATCAGATGCAGCACATCATGATCCACGGCGACCCGCGCATGCAACGCGTCGAGGACCGGCGGCAGCGCGTCGGCCAGTTCGGCGAGTAGCGCGGCCTCCAGTGCACCGGTGACCTGATCGAGCGATCCTCCCGAGCGCGCCCGGTCGATGACCTTGGCGGTGGCGGCGGCGTGCACGGTGGTTCCCCACACGGACGCCATCACCACGTCGATGACGAACTCCGGGCGCCACCGCACCGTCCAGCCTTCCTTGAAGGTGCCGGTGCCCGACACCTCCAGGGGTGTGCCCCACTCGATGTCGAGTACCGAGAGTCGATGCAGCAAGAGTGATTTGGCCTTGTCGGCGGGACGGCGGAGGTCGACGACGAGTTCCTTCGCGCCGGGCTCCACCTTGAGGCGGGCCGAGCGCGCGCTCGCGGTGAGATCGGCCTGGAGCGGTACCACCGGAGCGTCGTCGGGGACACTGCCGAGACGTTCCCCGATGACCGCTTCGCGGTACATCAGGTCGGCGAGTCCGGAATCCCCTTGGCACATGACCGCGAGGGTGGCTTCGTTGATCTCGGTGAGTCCGGCCAGGGGTCGGCGGCGCAGCACGGCCAGGGTGTCGGCCAGGCGTGCGGTCTCGATGATGTGGGCCGAGGAGATGTCGATGTCTTTGTCGCGCAACAGGGTGGCCTGGTGGATGAGCCAGCGCACCGTGACATCGTCGGCGGTGGTGAACAGATGGTGATACCAGCCGGGGGAGATCACCCCGGCGCCGTAGCCACCGGCGGCGGCCAGGCGGGAGTGTGTCCACGGCACCCAGGCGAGTTTGCTGCGCACCTTGGGCATGCCGCGCAGCAGTTTGCTGTCGACGGTGGCCGCGGGCAGCCTCCCGGACAGGGCCGGCGCATGCCAGGCGCCGCAGACGAGCGCGACCCGCTCCACTCCGGGCCGTTTGAGCGTCTTGCGGAGCACCTGCCGCATGTGCGCTTCCCGGCGTCGTTCATAGACCTCCTCGGCGCTCGGCTCGCCGAGTTCGAACGGTTCGGCGGCGGTGCGCAGCGCCGCCATCGCTTCGGTGATCGCCGCGAAACCGGTGCCCTCGCCGCGGGTTTCGATGACGTCGTCCCACCAGCGTTCCGGGTCGTCGTAGCCGGCCGCGGCGGCCAGGGTGCCGATCGGGTCGGCGCGGCTCGGGGCCCGCGGCTCGTCGACGGGAGCTTCGTCGCGGTGGGCGAGGACCTGCGAGGTGGGGAGGTCGCAGAACTCCACGGGTACTGCGGCTTTGACCGCCCAGCGCATCGCCTGCCATTCGGGGGAGAACTCCGCGAACGGCCAGAACGCGGCCTTGGCGGGGTTGTCGGCGGCGTAGCCGAGCACCGCCACCGGCGGCGCCATGCCCGGGTCGATGACTGCGGCGATGAGCGGGGTCGCGTCGGCCGGTCCCTCGATGAGTACCGCCTGCGGGCGGATGCGGTCGAGTTCGGCGAGCACCGCGCGCGCCGAACCGGGCCCGTGGTGCCGGATGCCCAGCACGTACGTTCCCGGTTCAAGTGCGGTCTCGGTGAGCGTCATGGCCTCAGCGCAGCGCCCCGCGTGCGGCGCGGTAGAAGTCCGACCAGTCCTGCCGCTCCCGCACAACACTTTCCAGGTACTCGGTCCACACCACAGCGTCGGCGGCCGGATCCTTGATCACCGCACCCTGGATACCGGCGGCGACGTCCGCGGCCCGCAGCATGCCGTCGCCGAAGTGCGCCGACATCGCGATGCCGTGGGTGATCACCGAAATCGCTTCGGCGGTCGAGAGAGTGCCGCTGGGCTGCTTGACCTTGGCGCGACCGTCCTCGGTGACGCCGGAGCGCAGTTCCCGGAACACGGTGACCACCCGTCGGATCTCCTCGGCCGCCGACGGCAACGCGGGTAGATCCAGCGACGCACCGAGCGCCGCCACCCGCTGGGTCACGATCGCCACCTCCTCGTCGGCGGTCGCGGGCAGCGGCAGGACGACGGTGTTGAACCGGCGGCGCAGCGCCGACGACAGGTCGTTGACGCCGCGGTCGCGGTCGTTGGCGGTGGCGATGACGCTGAATCCCTTGACCGCCTGCACTTCCATGCCGAGTTCGGGGATCGGCAGTGTCTTCTCGGAGAGGATGGTGATGAGGGCGTCCTGTACGTCTGACGGGATGCGGGTGAGCTCTTCGAGGCGGGCGATCTTGCCCTGCTGCATCGCGATCATGACGGGCGAGGGCACCAGTGCGGCCGTCGACGGTCCCTCGGCGATGAGTCGCGCATAGTTCCAGCCGTACCGGATCGCCTCCTCCGGGGTGCCCGCAGTGCCCTGTACCAGCAGCGTCGACGTCCCGCTGATGGCTGCGGAAAGGTGTTCGGATACCCAGGTTTTGGCGGTTCCGGGGACACCGAGCAGCAGCAGCGCGCGGTCGGTGGCCAGGGTCGCGACGGCGACCTCCATCAGCCGGCGCGGCCCGATGTACTTCGGGGTGATCACGGTGCCGTCGTCGAGCTCACCACCGAGCAGGTAGGTCACCACCGCGGACGGGGAGAGCAACCAGCTCGATGGCCGGGTCCCGGTGTCGTGGCGGGCCAGGGCGGCCAGTTCGTCGGCGAAGAGTTGCTCGGCGTGGGGCCGCAACAACTGTTCCTCGGTGATGCCGTCGGTCACGTGAGCTCCTTCTCGAGGACGGATCGGATGCGCAACGCCTCGCTGAGCGTCGCGAACTGGGTGGTGGCAATCGGTGCCGACTCGCGCATCGCCTCGACACTCTGCCGCCAACCGTCGGTGGCGGGCAACCCGGTCGCCATCAGAGCGATGATCTGCACCGCGGGCGGTGTGATGAACCGCGACCCGGACAGCTCGGCCTGTAACATTCGAACAGCACTGCGGCACAGAGCATCCGGCCACACGCCGGGGTAGGCGCGTAGCGCCGGCACCTTCAGCGCGCCGGGCAACGTGGGAAAGGCGTCGACGACGTGGGTTTCGTCGGCCACGGCGATGATGTCCGGGGTCGCCGCCGGATGGGCGAGCAGGGCGGTGGCCCACCGCCGGTCGCGGTGCGTGACTGCCGCCGTGCACAACGCTGCGACGAGCCCGGCCTCGGCGGGATCGATGGCGCCGACAATCGTGTCCGGCGTCATCGAGAAGTGCGCTTCCCACCGGTGCGGCGGGACGCGGGAGATCAACTGCGACAGCACAAAAGCGCCGATACCCGCACCACGGGGCGCTTTGAGGGCGATGCCGTCGCGGGCCAGTGCGACGTCCGGTTCGGCGGGCAGGGTGATGGCGATGTGCTGCCCACGGAAGCGTGTTCGGCCCACGTGGAGGCACGACGCGGCGGCGTGAAAGAGTCTGTCCTGCAGCACCGATCCCGCAAGGGTGACGAGGAGTCCGGCCGCCGCGGTGCGGACTGCTTTGCGTCGGTCGTCGAGTGCCGCCTCGAGGAAGGCCTCGTCATAGGGGGATAGGTTGGGCCGCAACGCCGTGATGAGGAGTTCTCGGTCGTCGCCGGTCTCTGCAGTCCACGTCTGGCCGAGGAGGTCAAGTGCTGCGTGCGGATCCCGCTCACGAAGCGCGGCCAGGTAACCACGACGCTCCGCGGGCTGACCGTGCGTCCAGGCGGAGTCATCAAGCTGTGCGGCGGATGTGGCGGTGGGTAGGACGGCGCCGAGTTCGGGTGCGTACTGCGCAAGCCAGTGCCCGCGGGGTCCGACGATGCGCGCCACGGTCTCGCGGATGTCGACTTCGCGGCTCGTGCGAGCCAACAACGCGGGCAGCAGGGTGGATGGTGGTGCAACCGTGCTGCGTCCCAACAGGTTCAGGCACCAGTCGGCCAGCCGCGGGGTGAGGTCTAACGCCCGGTGCACGTAGGCGGCGGCCAGCGCCGACATCGGTGGGCGCGGGTCGGCGGGTGCGGGTGGAATGGGTTCGGCGACGACGGATTCCGGGCCCAGCGACTGGTGTGCGACAGCGGTGAGCGCGGCGATGGTCAAGGTGGTGACGACGGGATCGGTGCTCGTGGTCGGCAGGTGCGCGCCGATCACCGGGTCGACGTCGTCGGTGGTGACCGGACGGGTGCGGACGCCGACCAGCGCCGCGGACACGGTATCCTCCCAGGTGCTCACAGGCTGATCACCCGCTCGTCGGTGATCACCGAGATCGCGTCGAGGCCGTGCATACCGAGTTCGCCGAACAGTCGCACGCTCGCTCCGCCTGTTGCGGCCAGGAGCAGCGCCCACCGGTCGGCGATGTCGGGCAAGGGGAGTGCGGCGCCTGCGTCGTCGATGATGGTGGGCGTGTTGTCGGCGGTGCGGCCGAGTCGTCCGCTGATCACCACTGGGCAGGTCAGTGCCCACGGGTCGTCGGCGATGACGCCGGCGCGGCGTCGTCGTGCGTCGGCGATGTCCCCGGCGGGCAGCGTGTTCACGAGATCGGCGGTCGGTGGGGGCGGTGTGTCCGACTGGGTGGCATCGTCGTAGACGCAGCGGAGTTCGGGTGTGCCGGGATAGAAATGCATTGCGGTGGTGAGGGAGTAGTCGACGACCGGCCGGTTCGGGAGGATTCCGCCGGTGGGTGCGTAGTCCAGGATCATGCCGAACCGACGGGTTGAGAAGCCCCACACCCAGGTGCGACGACTCTGTAGGTGATCCTCCTCGATCTCCCGGCGCCCCAACACCAGCCAGGCGTCGGAAACACCGGGTGCGGCAAGCACATCCGCCTTCGCGACGGGATAGCCGACGTGGCGGCGGACGGTGCGTGCGAGTCCGTCGGGCAGCGTGTCGATGCGCTGGTGGGCGGTGCACAGCGACCAGATCCGGCCGTACTCCTCCAGCAGATGCTCCGGCCAGTCGACGGCGTCGCCGGAATACCCGGAGATCAGCGCGGGCAACCGGCGGACGCGGGCGGCCAGACCCGGGGCCTGAGCGTCGACCAGACGCGCGGCCACCGCGTCGAAGGTGCGGTAGGAGTCCACCTCGGAACCGGCGAGCCCGAGACCGACCTGATCGGTGAGCCAGAGCTGGAGCTCATCGATGCCCCCGCGTACCCGGTCCACGCGTGCCGCGGCTGTTTTCGCGGCCCGCTCGGGGTCCTTGGGCGCGGCGGGTGTGTCCGACGTCTGCTCGGCTCGCGCGGTCCGTCCGGCGAGCCACGCGGCGGCGTCTTCGGGTGGCGCGTCGGAGTCGGGCACCTCGCCCTGACTCCACAGCAGCAACAGGCCCAGCGCGTGCTTGCACGGGAACTTCCGGGACGGGCACGAGCACTTGTACGCGGGACCGCGCAGGTCGACGATCGTCTGGTACGGCTTGGTGCCGCTGCCCGCGCAGTGTCCCCAGAGCACGACGGGCGTGGCGCCGGTCGCACGCCACGGCGTGGGGGTCGCGAGCTTGTCGCCCGCCCGCACCGACGCCGCGTCCGGCGCCAACGCCCGGACCTGGTCGGCCGACCATCTGTCCGCCATGGGACCAATCAACCACAGCGCCCCGACAACCACCACGCTGGCGCAGTCATGTGGATGACCGTGAGCCCGGCGAAACACCCGTATGTGTGCCGGTCCACGTGCGACGCTGGGACGCGTGGACGAACTGCTGATGATCATGGTGCTCGGTCTGGTGGTGATCGCGCTCGCGACCGCCGTGGGTCCGCGCGTGGGTATCGCCGCACCCTTGGTGCTGGTCGTACTCGGAGTGCTGGCGAGTCTGATCCCCATCATCGGTTCGGTCACCATCGAACCCGAGTGGATCCTCGCGGGAGTTCTTCCGCCGCTGCTCTATTCGTCGGCGGTATCGATGCCGGCGATGAACTTCCGCCGCGACCTCGGTGCGATCAGCGGGCTGTCGGTGTTGCTGGTGGTGGCCAGTTCGTTGCTGCTCGGCCTCTTTTTCACGCTGGTGTTCCCCGGACTCGGCTTCGCGTGGGGAGTCGCGCTCGGTGCGGTCGTCAGCCCGACCGACGCCGTCGCCACGTCGATCATCCGTCAGATGCCGGTGTCCAAGCGGGTGGTCGCGATGCTCGACGGTGAGGGCCTGTTCAACGACGCGACCGCACTTGTGTTGCTGCGCAACGCCATTGCCGCGGCCGCAGCATCGTTCTCGTTCTGGGGCACCATCGGCACCTTCGCCTACTCCGTGGTTGTCGCGGTGCTGATCGGGGCGTTCGTCGGCTGGCTGAACCTCGTGGTGCGTTCGAGGGTCACCGATCCGACAGTGAACACGGTCCTCTCGTTCACGGTGCCGTTCTTCGCGTCGGTGCCGGCCGAGGTGCTCGACGCGTCGGGATTGGTCGCAGCGGTGGTGGCGGGCATCGTCACCGGCTTCCGCGCGCCACGCCGGCTGGCACCACAACATCGGCTGTCGGACGCCCAGAACTGGCGGACCATCGAACTCGTCCTCGAGGGCACCGTGTTTCTCACCATGGGTATCCAACTCAAGTCCATCGTCTCCAACGTCGAACAGGATCACGCCGGTGTCTGGTCGGCGGTGCTCATCGCCGTCGGCGCCCTGGTCTTGACGGTCCTCGTGCGGGCTGCCTACGTGTTCCCGTTGCTGGGTTCCCTGAGCCGCCACGCGCGGCGTAGTCAGGCCGCGCGGCCACGGCTGGAGGGGATGCAGCAGCGGATCCAGACGCCGGAGGGACAGCAGGCGACCCTGGACCGGATGAATGCCCGAGGACCGCGGAAGCGATCGCTCGGTGACCTCGACCGGTTCGCGACGCGGATCACCCGCGGCCTCGCCGACATCGACTACTTCGTGCGACAACCGTTGGGTCGACGCGAAGGCGTGATCGTGGTGTGGGCGGGCATGCGTGGTGCGGTCACCGTGGCGGCGGCGCAGACCCTGCCCGCAGACACTCCACAACGATCGGTGCTGGTGCTCGTCGCCTTTGCGGTGGCGGCGCTGTCGCTGCTGCTGCAGGGCGGCACCATCGGCCCCGTGGTGCGTCGGATGACGCCGCCCGTCGACCCGTCGGCAGTGGACGAACACGCCGATGCCGAACGGGTCCGGCTGATGGGCTTGCTGCGCGCGAGCACCGAGTCGGTGACGAAACCAGCTCAGCAGGAGGGAGTTTCGCGTCGTGAACAGTTTGCTGCGGAGAAGGACTACCGGCTCGCCGTGCTCACTGCACAACGATCGGCATTGCTCGACGCCCGCGATGACGGCACCTTCGACGCCGACGTCCTCGAGGATGCGCTGGCCACCCTGGACGCCGACCAGATCGCCATCGAGATGCGCGGTGTGTTCGCGCGGTGAGGGTTGGCGGTCGTTCCCGAGACGAGCACCGCGCTTGTAGGATTGGGCAGCAGCACGACCCGATTTACCACTTCAGGAGCGCACGATGGCCGGTCACCGGATCTTCACCACCAGCTTCGCCAGCATCTACCCGCTTTACATCGCGAAGGTCGAACGCAAGAACCACACGAAGGCGGAGGTCGATCAGGTCATCACCTGGCTCACCGGCTACGACGACGCCGGGTTACAGCAGGTGCTCGACGACGAGACCGACCTCGAGACCTTCTTCGCCCAGGCGCCGGCGTTGAACCCCAACGCCGAACTGATCACCGGCGTTATCTGCGGGCACCGCGTCGAAGAGATCGAGGACCCGCTGATGCAGAAGATCCGCTACATGGACAAGCTGGTCGACGAGGTCGCCAAGGGGAAGAAGATGACGTCGATTCTGCGGGGGTCGACGGCGGCGTGACGGTGAGCGTTCCGCGGAACGCGCTCAGGATCGGTTTCATCGGATGTAGCGGGCTGAGACCAGCGGAAGTGGCGAGCTGCTCAACCGGCGGTGGGAGCGGGTGGGAGCGCCTGCTCGATGATCGCCGAGCGCAGCGGGGATATGGTGTGCGGCAACCATAGTGCCTGCACCGGCAGCAGCGGAGGTTCCTCGAGGTCGACGACCTGGACTTCCCCGTCGTAGAGGGTGCCGACCGGGTCGGTGACGAACACGCACGCCTGCGGATGCCGGAGGATGGCGGTGGCGGGTGGTGTGCCGTGAATCCCGCTGATGACCAGATTTGGCTCGAAACCGGCACTGCGACAATAGGACACAAGGAAGTCGGTGTAGAAGGATTGGTGCGGGCGGGTCCACACCACGATCGGGGTGTCCGACAGGTCGCGCGCGGTCACGGTTGGACGGGCAGCAGCCGGGTGGCGGGCCGATACCGCAACGCGCAAGCGGTAATTCGTCACGACTGCCGACGCAAGGTGATCCGGGGTATCGGTCCCGGGTCGCAGCGCGATATCGATGCTCTGGTCGACCAGCATTGCCGGCATCTGTTCCGGAGAGACCTGACGAGCAGTGATCGTCTGGTCCGGGTGGGCCGCGATCGCCGGCGACAGGAGTCGGTAGACCTCGTCACTCGAGATCGACGGCGTGTGTCCGACGACGTAGGGAACCGGAGTGCCGGCCGCCACGTCGCGCACGGTTCGGATCAGCGCCGAATGCCCGGCAAGTAAAGCGGCCGCTCCCTCGTGGAGTGCGCGGCCGGCCGGACTGAGCGCGAGTCGGCGGCCAGTCCTGTCGAACAGCGTCACGGCGAGATCACGTTCGAGCTGCTGCATCGACGCCGACAGCGCCTGCTGGGTGAGGAAGAGCCGTTGCGCTGCCTCCGAGAGCGTCGGCGACTCGGCCGCGAGAACGAAGTGCTGCAGTCGGCGGGCGTCGAGCGTGGTGGCATCGATATCCGCCATTCTGCACCTCTGTTCGCTCTCACCAGTCTTTAGGTACCAACGTACCGATTTATCCCAGCGCCTGATGGCGGTAGATCAGTTCGATACCTGGTGCAGACCTTTTCCCCGAGAACGACACAATTCGGAATCAACCGTTGACAAATGCGTTTGCGACATGGGCGAGCGGCGAGTTGCGATTCCGCCGCGGGCAACCTATTCGGCGGCCACGAAAGACGCGAGCTCGTTCTGAATGAGCTCTTGGAGCTTCTGCTCTTGTTCCTCGAACGGCTCTGTCACACTCTTGATCTCCGTGGTCGCCTTCGCCACGACCTCGCCGATGAGCTTGGCCTGTTCGATCGAGACAATGTGGAACTTGTGGTGTTTCTTGAAATGCTTGTGCACCTCACCGGCGATGCCGCCCTCGAGTGCGAGTGTGCCGATCAGATCCAACTTGGCCTCGCCGGAGCCTTCCGCGAAGTCGAGGTTCTCGAGGTCGACCCACACCGTGTTGGGTCGGGTGGTGGA
The DNA here is from genome assembly GCF_048537925.1 of Gordonia sp. CPCC 205515. Lineage (NCBI taxonomy): Bacteria > Bacillati > Actinomycetota > Actinomycetes > Mycobacteriales > Gordoniaceae > Gordonia > Gordonia sp. CPCC 205515. The sequence continues at coordinate 178,478 of NZ_JBCLVJ010000004.1, forward strand.
TTCGAAGAGGTAGCGCATGTTGGTCAGGTCGAGCACGACCTGCCACAGTGTCTGCGACGCATCGGGTTTGCCGGGCTCGGGGTTACGGAAGGGCTGGGCGCAATTGCGGATGATGCTGAGCATCGCCGCCATCGCCTGCAGCTGCGAGGTCGGTTCAGGCTGCACCCCAACGTAATAGAGGGCGCGCGCGAAGCGGTCCGAGGCCAGGCACGTGCCGGGGAGCGGGTCCTCGCCACCGAGACCCTCGTACTTCGTGACCAGCTCGAGCTGCTGATCGTAGGTCGGTGAATTGGTCATCACCAGGTAGTCGCGGCTGTGATGAATCCGGACTTCGCCGTCGATGTACTCGAAGATCGCGGAGTCGCCGCCCGCGTCCTCGATGGCCAGGTGGAGCGCAGGCTTGCTGTGGCCCGTCGGGTCGGCCATCGGAACGATCTGCGGCCGGTTCTTCTCCGTCCACGCCACGGCTTCACCGACGGTCTCGAAGTTGTCCAGGTAGTACTGCAACCACACCGACATCGCCAGCTGCGGCTTGGAGTCGTCGGGCGTTCCGTACTCCGACTCCGCCAACCACAGGATGTGTCCGCCGAGTCCGCGTTCGTTCATGCCGTCGGTGGACAGCAGGTCGTACACGCCGGCAATGACGCTTCCGTACTTGGCCGTCCATTCGAGCTTGCCGGTGACCCGGTCGTCGCGCTTGATACCGCGCGGAAGCTTCCACAGGTTGGTGTGGAGATCCTGATGGAAGTCCATATTCCGGCCTACGATGACCGACCCGTTGGCGTCTGGCCACATGACACGAGTGCACATTGTGTTGAACCTTTCATCTTTGTGGGAGCAAGTGGAGCGACCGTCGGGCAATAGTGCAGCCGAATGAACGAGGCTATCCGGCATAAGCTGAACAGCGCTGGGGACCCTGTGTGGTCAACTCCCTTACTGAAGCACCAATCGCGACAAATGACCATCCCGATGTCACATCACGCGTGCTTCGTGCCGTGTGCGGTGCAATTCTGTGCCATGCGCACGGATGTCGACGTCGAAGTGGCGGCGATTGCGGCACCCATTTTGTGCCATAACCACGTCATATTTGGCGCAGAATTTCTCATCGAACAGAGAATGCTGACTTCTCTTCCTATTATCAAGGGTTATTGATTCCCCCGAGAAGCGGTGATGTCAGATCGACGGAGTGCGCTTCAGGTCCGGAGAAGTGTCGGTCTAGCAGCGGTTTTCGTCGTCGTACTCGGCGTGATCGCAAGAGACGTGTGCGTTGTGCTGCGGTGCGAGGGTGATGTCTGGCCATGGCACCGCAACCGCGTGGACACTTTGGTCGCCGTCACCTAGCTTTCTGCTCATGCCAGAGGGTGCTACAGCGAAGCCGCGATTGGTGATTCGCAATGTCCGGGTGTTCGACGGACTCTCCGACTCCGCCGTCGATGCGCGGGACGTGCTGATCGACGGCGACCGGATCACCGCAGTCTCGGACTCTCCCGTCGGCGGCGCACCCGGCCAGGACACCGTCGAGATCGACGGCGGCGGACGGTTCTTGATGCCGGGTCTGAGTGACGCGCACGTGCACCTGATGGGTAACGCCAACAGCTACATCGACTTCGTGATGGGGGCGACGGGTCTGCTGGTCGCCAACACGCTGGCCGAAGCCAAGCGGATGCTGCACCGCGGCTTCACCTCGGTGCGCGACATGGGTGGCGACACCGCACCCCTGAAGACCGTCATCGACCGCGGCGATTTCGAAGGGCCACGGATCTTTCCGAGCCAGGCGATGATCTCGCAGACCTCCGGTCACGGCGACTTCGCGTTCGTTTACGAGACCCCCTATGCGTTCGGCGGTGGGCCCAGCCGCACCGACTCCATCGGCTTCACCCGCACCGTCGACGGTGTCGAGCGCGTACTCACCGCCGTCCGCGAACAACTGCGCAAGGGTGCCTCACAGATCAAGCTCACCATCGGCGGTGGCGCCGCGTCGATGTACGACCCCCTGTACACCCTGCAGTTCACGCCCGACGAAATGCGTGCGGCGGTGCAGGCCGCCGAGGACTACGGCACGTATGTGGCCACCCACGTCTACACCGTGCCGGGCATCACCCGCGCCATCGAGGCCGGTGTGCGGTCCATCGAACATGGGCACCTCGCCGACGAAGCCACCATCGCGCTCATCGGGGAGAAGGGGATCTGGCTGTCGATGCAGCCTTTCGCCGAGGACGACCACCACTACCCGGATCCCGATCGCGCGGACAAGAACCGGCAGATCTGCCATGGCACCGAAGACGTCTACACCTGGGCCAAGAAGCACGGCGTGAAGGTCGCGTTCGGCACCGACCTGCTGCTCGAACCGGAATCGGCTGCGCGACAGAGCGTGATGGCCGCCCGCATGGGCGAGTTCTACTCCAACGCCGAAGCGTTGCGCATGCTCACCTCGGGCAACGCCGAACTCTTCGAGATGGCCGGCGACCGCAACCCGTACGGGTCCGCGCGGCTCGGCGTGATCGCACCCGGGGCGTGGGCGGATGTCCTTCTGGTGGACGGGGATCCACTCGACGACATCTCCCTGCTGTCCGATCCGGAGCAGAATCTCAAGCTGATCATCAAGGGCGGCAACGTCTTCAAGAACACGCTATAGCCGGCGGCGGCATCCTGCCGGTACCTGTGCTGCGCGTGCGACGACGTCTAGGGAGTAACGATGAGTATCACCGACGATTGGTCGGATAACGAGGTGACCGCCCCGGTGCCCCTCGACGTCGGCGACGACACCGCTTTGCTGGTGGCCGAGGACATCTCGGTGCGCGCCTCCTGGGGCCACATCTTCGGCCCCACCAATCTGCGGGTCGCCGAGGGCGGGGTCACCGTGCTGGTCGGCGCGGGAGGCCGTGGACGAACCGCGCTGCTGCTGACGCTGGCTGGGCGGATGAAGCCGACGTCGGGTACGTTGACCGCGTTCGGCCGCAGCAATGCCGCGCGGCATCTGTTCAGCCGGGCGGCGATCGCTGACATCGACGAGGTCGACGGCATCGAACAGGCGATCCGGGTGCGTGATGTGGTGACGGAGCAAATCCGTTGGCACGCACCGTGGTACAAGTGGGTGCGACCGTCGCGGCAGGAAGATCTGGAACGGATCTGCGGGCCGGTGTTCGGGGATCTCGCGTTGCCGTCGATGGACGCCTTCGTCGAAGAACTGCCCGAGCTGACCTCGACCCTGCTGCGGATCGCGCTGGCCAACGTGGCGCGCCCACCGTTGCTCGTCGTGGGCGGGGTGGATCGCCTCGCCCGCGACGACAGCACCCGAATCCTGCTGGAGCGCCTCGTCGTACTGGGACGTGACCAGACGGTCATCACCGCCGATGTCAACGGAGTGCACACCGACGTCGGTGTCCGGGAGGCGATCCGCGTGGAGAACCTCACCGACAACGAGTTCGTGATGCTGGAACAACAGGAACGGACCTACTGACATGCTTGCCGCTTTCTCGCCGGGCAGCGACTTCAAACGGTATTACCGGGGCACGATGCCGCGGTTGGCGTTGATCGTCATCATCCTGATGCCGCTGATGTATGGCGCGCTGTACCTGTGGGCGTTCTGGAATCCGTTCGACGCGGTCAACAAGATCCCGGTCGCCCTGGTCAACGCCGACCGTGGTGCCACCGTGCAGGGCAAACCTCTCAACGCGGGTCAGCAGGTGGCCGACGGACTGATCGCGTCGAAGCAGCTCGACCTGCACGTGGTGTCCGAGGACGAGGCCAAAGACGGTGTCGAACACGGCAAGTACTACTTCTCGATCACCTTGCCCCAGGACTTCAGCGAGGACGTGGCCTCGCCCGCGAGTGGCGATGCCCGGTCGGCGCAACTGATCTTCACCTACAACGACGCCAACAACTATCTGTCCACGGTGATGGGGCAGGACGCTGCCGAGCAGGTGGTGAACAAGGTCAGTTCTCAGGTCGGGGCCACCACCTTCGACATCGTCATCAACGATGTCACCGGCCTCATGCCGAAACTGCAGCAGGCACAGGCGGGTGTCAATGAGCTCAATACCGGTATGCAACAGGCGAACACCGGTGCCGACGAACTCGCCACCAACCTGGTGACCGCCAAGAACGGCTCCGCGCAGTTGGCCGGCGGCCTGACCGAGTTGGACAACGCGGTGATCAGCGCCACCGATCCCGTCCTTGCCGCCCTCGACAACTCCGCCAACAATGGGCTGAGCGCCGCTGAACTCACCGCTCTTGTCAGCCGGGTGGGAACCAATACGTCCACGGTCGCAACCCAGTTGACGGCTGCGAGCAACACGCAATCGCAGGCCTCGCAGGCCGTGACCAGCGTCGCCACCCAACTACGCGCGAGTCCTGACCCCAACATCCGGCGGCTCGCCGACGCGTTGGCTCCGGTCCAGAGTTTCTTGCGTACCGAGGGTCTCGGCCCCGACGCGACGAACCAGCTCACCCAGATGCGGACGGACTCGGTTGCGCTGACCCAACAACTCGGTAACTCGCAGAGTCCGGTCCGGACTGCGCTGGGGTTGTTGGAGAGCGGACAGTTGCGTACCGACATCGTCGCGGCTCGCGGCGCCGCCAACGAACTCAGTTCCGGTGCCAACCAATTGAGCACCGGTCTCGTCGAACTCAGCAACGGCGCCAACCAGCTCTCGGCCGGCACCCAGCAATTGGCCGACGGCACCGGGGAACTCGCCGGTCAGGTCGATGCCGGTGTCAAGGCGGTGCCGCACTGGTCGCAGGACCAGAAGGACGCGCTGGCCAACACGCTGGCGCAACCGGTTGCGCTGCAGGAGAACACCCTGAATGAGGCGAAGACGTTCGGCACCGGGTTCGCCCCGTTCTTTCTCGGACTGGCATTGTTCGTCGGCAGCATCATCGCGTGGATGTTGTTCACCCCGTTGCAATCCCGCCCGATCGCTCAGGGACTCGGGTCGCTGCGGGCGGTGCTCGCGTCGTTTGCGCCGACCTTCTTCGTCGGGTTCCTGCAGGCGTCGATCCTGTACCTGGTGGTGGTGTTCGCGGTGGGTCTGCGCCCGGCCTATCCGATCGCCACCTTCGGGTTCATGCTGCTGATGGTCGCGGTGTTCCTGGCGATGATCCAGATGTTCAACGCGGTCTTCGGACCCGCAGTGGGCAGGGTGACGACACTCGCTTTCCTGATGGTGATGCTCACCTCGGCCGGCGGCATCTATCCGGTGCAGACCACCACCAAACCGTTCCAGTACATCCACTGGGTCGACCCGATGACGTACACCGTCAACGGATTACGACAACTCACCGTCGGCGGCGTCGACCACCGATTGTGGATCGCCGTGGCGGTGCTCTCGGTATTGACCGTTGTCTTCCTGGCCATCTCGACCTGGGCGGCGCACCGTAACCGCCAGTACAACATGGACCGCCTCTACCCACCGGTCGAGGTGTAGCCGCACACCCTATCTCGCAACGATTCTCACCCACCTATCACGGAGGACATCATGGCCAACCACACCAATGCTCGTGCGACCACCAACATCGGTGACACGCTCACGCTCAACCCGGTTTTCGTCCGCCCCGGCGAAGCCACCGAACTGCCCAAGTTCACCATCCCCGACGGTATGAGCCTGCCGGAGACGGCATACCAGATCGTGCACGACGAGGCGATGCTCGACGGCAACGCCCGGCTGAACCTGGCGACGTTCGTGTCCACCTGGATGGACGACGAGGCACGCAAGCTCTACGCCGAGACCTACGACAAGAACATGATCGACAAGGACGAGTACCCGCAGACCGCGGCGATCGAGGACCGCTGCTGGCGGATTCTGGCCGATCTGTGGCACAACCCCGACGTGAACAACGCCATCGGCACGTCGACGATCGGGTCGTCGGAGGCGGCGATGCTGGGTGGCCTTGCGCTCAAACGGCATTGGCAGGCCCGTCGCAAGGCCGAGGGCAAGTCCATCGAGAAGCCCAACCTGGTGCTCTCGACCGCGGTGCAGGTGTGCTGGGAGAAGTTCCTCAACTACTTCGAGGTCGAACCGCGGTGGGTGCCGGTCAGCGAGGAGCATTTCGTCTTCGACGGCCACGAACTCGAGAAGTATGTCGACGAGAACACCATCGGCGTCGTCGCCATTCTGGGCGTCACCTACAACGGGCTCTACGAGCCGGTCAAGGAGATCGCGGCGAAGCTCGACGAGATCCAGGAGTCGACCGGTCTCGACGTCAAGATCCACGTCGACGGTGCGTCGGGTGCCATGATCGCGCCGTTCTGCCAACCGGAACTGGAGTGGGACTTCCGCGTCGACCGCGTCGTCTCGATCAACACCTCCGGACACAAGTACGGCCTCGTCTACCCGGGTCTGGGCTGGATCGTGTGGCGCGACACCGACGCTCTGCCCGAAAGCATGGTGTTCCACTGCAGCTACCTCGGCGGCGACATGCCCACCCTGGCACTGAACTTCTCCCGGCCCGGTGCGCAGGTTCTGCTGCAGTACTACAACTTCCTGCGACTCGGCCGCGAGGGCTACCGGCAGGTGCAGCAGGGATCGCTCGACGTCGCGCAGTATCTGTCGTCGGAGATCGCGAAGATCGGCCCGTTCGAACTGGTCAGCAAGGGCGACACCATTCCGGTGTTCGCGTGGCGACTCACCAAGGGCTACACCGACAAATGGACTCTGTTCGACCTGTCGGACCGGCTGCGGATGAAGGGCTGGCTGGTGCCGGCCTACCCGATGGCCGACGACCTGCCCGACATGACGTTGCAGCGCATCGTCGTTCGTGCCGGCCTCAGCCGTGACCTCGCCAACGCCCTGCTCCGCGACATCGAGGGCGAGGTCGCGTTCCTCGACAACCTGGAAGCGCCGCTGCCGCGGGAGCAGTCCGGCTCGCACTTCCATCACTGAGGAGCGTGATGACTGACGCGACGGCCGGAGTCGTCTACGACCCGCCTCCCGCGTGGACGAGTCGGGTGTTGACACCGACCCTGACGAAACAGTGCGTGGGCTTCATGATCGGCTCGGCACTGTTCGCCCTCGGGTCGGCGCCCGGCCTCGGGAGCCTGATGGGGGCGTCGGCGGCCAACATCTGCTTCTTCACCGGCGCCTGGTTCTTCACCGGGGCAGCGTTCATCCAGTTGATCACCGCCGGGGCGGTCACCGTACCGGTGTCCTACGCGCCGGGCACCATGGTGCGCGCCGAGTGGCTGGCCGCGGCGACACAGTTCTTCGGCACCCTGCTGTTCAACGTGAGTACCGGGGCGGCGTTGCAGGCGCACACCGTCGCCGCGCAGAAACATCTCGTGTGGACACCCAACGCAGAGGGATCGGTGGCGTTCCTCATCAGCGGTTTCTGTGTGCTGATCGCCTATGCCCGTGGCGACCGCCTGTGGGCTCCGACCAGCCGGGACTGGTGGTCGGGTCAGATCAACCTGCTCGGATGTATCGCGTTCGGGGTGTCGGCGGTCGGCGCCTACATCACCACCAGCGGCGTCACCGTCGACGCGGTGCTGGCCAACCTCGGCACCTTCATCGGCGCGCTGTGCTTCTTTGTCGCGTCACTGATCGTGCTGCCCGCACTCGCGGGACGAGACTCCCCGTGAAATCCCTGCCCAGGCCAAAAAAACATTTGTGGCGGTTCGAGGTGGATTGGGCCTTTGGACCCATCTTTAGGGACGCGAACGATGAAATTATTTGTCTAGCGGTGGGGGCCACCTACGAAAGGGCTGCACGTGAGCGTGCCTGGGTCCGGACTCGACCCGGTCGTCGTCGACCAGTGGCGGCGGATGAATGGGCGGGAAGGGGAGCTGGGTCCGCATCGATCCCGCCTGCTCCGCAGTCGTGGACGCAGCGGCATCGACCAGTACGCGGCGTTCGTCGACCTCGAGTCCCCAGAACCCGACGACTTCGAGCAACTGCTGTATTGGCGACCCCTGTCTCGGATCTTCACCTACTGTCTCTTGCAGAACGCGGTTCGGCTACGCCGTACCGAAGACCTCATCATCGAGTACCCCTCGAATTTTCTCGTCCTCACCGTGCAGACGATGGGATACACCACCGGAACCGCGAACGGCCGCGAATTCACCTCTCGACCCGGACAACTCACGATCACCGACTTCCGATACCCCTATGACGTGACCACCCCCGGTACGTCGGACGAGACTGGGGTCTGGATTCCCACCGAGTCGTTGGGCGGTGACATCGCGGCCGGCGCGACCGTGCCGCCGGTCGTCCCGGACACCGTGCTGAGCAGAGCCTGCGCCAGTCTTGTCGTGCGGCTGGCGCGGGATGTGGCGATCGGTGGCGTCGACGCCGACCTGGAGACCGAGTTGGCGGTCATCGATGCGGTCCGCGCAATGCTGGAGCAGGAGAAGTCGACCACCGATGTGCGGGAAAATCCGCTGTTCGTCCGCGAAGCCGTCGTCGATCTCATCGAGCGCAACTTCCGGGACCCGGCCTTCGGGGCGGCGTCGGTCGCCAGACACCTCCACATCAGCCGGCGGCAGCTCTATCGCGGGCTGGAAGGCGAGGACCGGTCGCTGGCCGAGATGATCGGGGACCGTCGTCTCGAGTGGGCGCGGACGCTGCTCGCTCAACCAGAGCGAGTTCGGTTGGAGGGTATCGCCCTGTCGGCAGGGTTCTCGTCGACTGCGACCCTGCGCAACAGATTTCGCGCGAAGTACGGGATGACCCCGGACGAGTATCGGCGGTCGATGACGCTGTCCGCAACGGGTGAGGAGTGAATCGCGGTGACCGAGATCTGTACCGGACCACGTCGTCAAGTCGTTGCGCCGCACGCGGTTCCGCCCTACCTGGCCTCCGCAGCCAGCGTTCCGGGACTCGATCGCGATCGGGTGGAGAGATGGCGCGCCCGGTTCGTGGTCGCCGACTCCAATGATGCGGTGCGCCGATTCCGGGGCCGACGAGGCCTGGCCGAGTTCCGCGCACCCCTGCCGACGACCGCGTCGGAGCCGGAAGCCTTTGAAGCCCTGACACACTCGCGGCAGGTCGGGATGATCACCGCCGTCAACTGTCTCGCCACACCGTGTACGGTGACCCGCACGTCGCGGGACGTGCAGGAGTCTGCGGACGCGGATCTCACTCTGTTGATCTTCTCGACGCCCGGTCGCGTGTCCGTGGGATCGAGCCGTCAGGTGCCGTTCCGTGCCGGACAGCTCGTCCTGCTGAGCAGCCTGATACCCGGGGATATCTCGGTGGACACGGTCTGTGACAGCGCCCAGATCAGTATTCCGCTCTCCGCGTTCGGTTCTGACATGCCGGATCGGCTACGACGATTGCGTCCGGTATGTTCCGACACCGCTCTTGTTCGGGTCGCCACGACCTTCATCCGTCGATTCGCACAGAGCAACACCGCACGTGCGATGTCCGACGCTGCCGACTCCGCCGCCCAGGATGCCGTGCTTCGGTTGGTGAGATCGATTGTGGTGCAGCAGACTCTGCAGACCTACAGTCGCGGCGCCACAACCCAGACGGTGGTGGAGCGGACACGCGAGATCATCGACCGCGGCTTTCACGATGCGGACTTCGGCCCGGAGACGGTCGCCCGTGAGCTCCATCTGAGTCGTCGCCAGATGTACCGGCAGCTCTCCGGCATGGGTGAGTCCCTGGCGGCGATGATTGCGGAACGACGCCTCGCGGAGGTGCGCGACCTGCTCATCGACCGGCCGCAGATGCGCGTAGTGGAGATTGCCGCGGCCACCGGATTCGCCTCGGCGTCCGCCCTGCGCAACCGTTTTCGCGCGGTCTACGGGATGACACCGGCAGAGTTCCGGGCCCGCGGTATGTCCGAGCAGGGTGGGCACCGAATTCCCGGGGAGGCGGTGGATTTGTCGGCGACCGAGGAATTCGAGGTGCTGGACCGGGCAGAAGCTGTCACGCGAGAAGGGTGACGAAACGTAGTACGACGGCACTCACTCCGAATACTGCGGTGGCGACCAGCCATCGTCGGGCGCGGCGTTCGGCCTCGGCGCGGCCGTTGTTGTTGCGGAGATAGACATAGGCGGCGGTGAGTGCGCAGCCGGCGGCGGCGACAGCCACCACGCCGGCCAGAACTACGAAAACGTCACGCACCCGGGTGCGGTTCCACCGTCCGCGCCAGAATGCCCAGAGTAGCGCGGAGACCGGCCTCCGGGATGATCGGGAATCGGCCGCGGATATCGTCGCGGACGCGGCTCCAGTCGTAGTACGCGGACACCAGCGTTCCGCCGTGACCGGACTTGAGGTGATAGCCGTAGCGATGATCGAGCGGTGGTTGCACCGTGCCGTCGATGGTCCACTCGATCCAGCGGTCCTGCTCGAACCCGGTGATGATGACGCGGACCTCGTACTTGCCCATCGGGAGGTCGTTGAGCGATTCCCGATCCATGTGCACCACGAACTCGTCACCGACGGCGGTCACCTTGTCACCCTGGGCGTACTGCAGCATCCCGGAGCTGTCGATGGCGACGTGACCATCCGGGGAGGCCAGAAGCCCGAAAATCAATTCGGGATCGGCGTCGATGACTCGTTCAATCTCGAAGCGTTCGTCCATGGGATCCACGGTAGTCACAGTTGTCTGTAGGGCGCCTCCCTCCGCGGATTGTGCGTGGGACTGTGATTCGGGTGTAGCGGAGGTAACGGAGGTGTCTCCGCTGCCGGGATCGACTACTTGGGCTGAGAACGCGCGACGCCCGGGGATTCTGGGTAGTCGACTACGCTACGTCCATCCTCGTGCCGCCCATAGCGTCACTCCTGCGAGTCGATGACGGCTTGCGCCACCGGCTCGGTGGCTCTGTCGATGAGGAGATGACGATGACGAAGTTCGCGCGGGCATTGGTGACCGGAGCAGGTGCCGTGGTGGTGATGTCGGGCGGAGCAGTGGCTGTGCAGGCCGCACCGCTACCGTTCACCCCTACACCCGTCGCCTATTACGAGAACTGCACCGCCGCGCGAGCCGCCGGCGTCACCCCGATCTACCGCGGACAGGACGGCTACGCCGCTCACCTCGACCGCGATCACGATGGGATTGCGTGCGAGTAGCTCAGCCCTTCTCCAGCACCCGCTCCGGGTCCGCGGTCCAGGCATTGAGCGAGCCGTCGTACACCGCGACGTCGTTGCGGCCCAGCGCCTGGAGCGCGAATGCCGCTGTGGTGGCGGCAATTCCGCCGCCACAGTAGGTGACCGGTCGGACCGCGTCGTCGAGAGCGCCGGTCTCGTCGAACAGCGTGCGTAACTCGTTGAGGGACTTGAGTTTCCCGGTGTCGTCGAGGAGCTCGGGGAAGGGCACGTTGACGCTGCCGGGGATGCGGCCGCCGGCGAACGAATCCCGGTCGAGTGCGTTGACCAACAACATCTTTGGGTCGTCGAGAGCGGCGATCACGTCGTCGGTGGATGCGATCCGCTCGGGCCGTCGGTGTGTCACGAATGTTGCAGGCGCATTGGTGGATTCATCGGTGTAGGTGGGATAACCGGCGTCGGTCCACGCGCGTAGGCCGCCGTCGAGAACGAGGACGTTGTCGAAGCCTTCGAGTCCGAACTGCCACCACAGTCGGGTGGCCCAGATGTTGTTGGTGGTGTCGTAGACAACGACGGTCGTATCGTTGGCGACTCCGAGGGCGCCGACGGCTGCAGCGAACTGCTCCGAGGTGGCGGCGGCGAAGGGTGCCTCGCCCGCCGGATCGGACAGCGCGCCGAGTTGATCGGCAAAAACCGCGCCGGGGATGTGGCCGTCGAGGTACGTCTGCCGACCGGACTCGATGTGTGGGCCGTCGTCGTCGAAGCTCAGGTGGACGGTGGCGTCGATGATGCGCAGGGCCGAGTCGTCGAGGCGGGAGTGCAGGACGTCGGCGGTGATCAGGTGCGGCGTGGTCATACCGCCACCGTACTGACCACGGCGGCGGTGTCCAGGTTGTGCTCAGACGCCGCCGATCTCGTGCGTGCGGTGTTCGCGTCCGGCGCGTAGGTAGACCGATGCCCACGTCCGGAAGGGTCGCCACGCCTCCGACACCTCCGCCACCGTCTTGCCGGCTCCATACAATTCGACGACCTCGGCTTCGAGACGGCGTTCATGGGTGGGCACCCAGTCGGGAGCGTTGGCGCCGCGCAGCACGATCAGCTCCGACGCGAACGGTCCGATGCCCTTGATCTGCTGCAGCTCCGCGATCGCCGCGGCGGGATCGAGGTCACGCAGGCGGGCGGTGTCGAGGCGGCCGGATAAGGCGGCGTCGGCGACTGCGTGCAGGTACTCGGTTTTGCGGCCGGGCAGATCGAGGTCGAGGGCGGCGAGACGGTCGGGTGCGGGGAAGGCGCCGTTGTCGCCGTGGCGGCTGGTGATGTCGGCGCGGATCTTCGCGGCCTGCACGACGCGCAGTCGCTGGGACAGCACCGTCCATGCGGCGGCCTCGTACGCGGAGTGAAAACCACAGGGCCGCAATCCCGGTAGCGACTCTTGGGCACGCCCGACGACGGGGTCGCGCTGCCCGACCTCGGGCCAGGCTCGGGCATCGATGTCGAGGGCGAGGAACCGGGCCGCCTGTGCGGCTGCGGCATTCAGATCACCATCGCTCTCGACGACGATCTCCGCGGTCTGGTCGTGTTGGGTCACCATGACCGACGCCGCAGACCAGTCGGCGTCGACGCGGAACACCGTCGACAATCGACCCGACTCCTGGGTTCCGCGTAATGCCGAGGGCGTGAACCCTTCCCAGAACTCGCGGCTGGTGTCGAGCGACCAGGGGCCGAGGACCTCGCGGGTGATCGTGGTGGTGGCCATGGTTCGACGGTAGACCGTTGAACACTATCCGTCGCCTATGCGACGAAGGGGTGTTTGCGGATGAAAAGTTGAACAACCGAGTCGCTGTTCCACGTTGTGGGTCCAAAGTTGACCATGGAGTGGTGGTCGGACAGCCCGCAGGAAATGTCTGGACAGGCATTGGTGATCGGTCTAGCCTTGTGCACCGACCAACCGACACATCGAAAGGAGGAGGCGCACATGCCGACCGTTGATTCGGCGGACCGATATGACCGCGAACCAAGCTGTCTGCGTTCAGGTTCCACGCTGCAGAAGTCGCACTGGTTCATCACCAACACCATTCGCATCTGCGCCGCCCTCGGCTGACTCCCGGTCGACGGCGTGACGCAGAGTTCGTCGTCGTATCAAGGAGATTCAGCCATGACCGTTTTCGTCACCAATGCCGGTTTGCAGATTCTGGCGCGTGTCACTTGGCAGCGCGCGGCTGTCCTGTTGACCACCGAGGTCGCCCGCAACGTTGAAGGCACCCCGCTGGTGCGGGTGGTGCATTCGCCGAGCGTTGCGCTGCCGATCCACCAGGTCGTCGCCATCAAACGCGACGCGTACCGGCCGTTCGCGGGCAAGTCGATGGATTCGTACGCGTCGTCGGCCACCATTCTGCGCCGCGACCAGTGGATCTGCGCGTACTGCAATGGGCCCGCCGACACCGTCGACCACATCGTGCCCCAGTCCGCGGGCGGTCCGAGCACGTTCGGTAATCAGGTCGCAGCGTGCAAGTCCTGCAACGGTTTCAAGGCCAATCGCACCCCACGGCAGGCCGGGATGGCGTTGCGTCACGCCCCCTTCGTCTACGACCCGTGGGCGCAGGATCAGAAGGAAGTGTGGGAGTTGTTCACCCTGGGGTATTCCACGAGTTGACCGAGTACGGATAGGAGGATCGCGGTGACCACGTCGAAGAGCGACCTCCTGTCCGTGCCGTTGCCGTGGATTCTCATTCCCGAGTTCGACGTCAACTGGCGGCGCGCCCTCTGTGCCGCCGACGGCGAGAACCCCGAGGACTGGTTCCCCTTTCCCACAGAGGATTTCGTACATGCGGCTGCGGTGTGCGCGTTGTGCCCGATCCGCGTGGACTGCGAGCGCTGGGGTCGGGCACATCGGATGAGCGGCGTGTGGGGTGGGGTGCGTTTGGTCGATGGACGGGCGAAGTAACTCCGACAGTGACTGAGATCAGCCCGACCTATACGGGCTGATCTCAGTCATGGCAGGAGCCGACTCGGTGCGTGGACGCCAAGAATCCCCGCCTGCCGGGGAGCGAGGCGGGGATTCTGGCGTTACGGATTCATTGGTGGTCCACTCACCACTGTTGAAATCCGACGTTCACGGTGGGATACCACGAGCTGATGTTGTGGCTCATCCAGTACTGATTGGCGCGGGGTCCCGAGACGCCGCTCATCGCGGTGTTGGTGTTGCCGTGCATGTTCTCGATCTCGTAGTTCGCGGTCGGGCCCCCGACGCCGATGCGGTAGGCGGCGTTGACGGTCAGGTAGTTGCCGAACGGGGAGACCGCTGTGATGGTCTCGGTGACGCCTGGCCGCAGTTCACGCTGGGGCGCGTTGACGAAGCGGCCGCCCTGTCCGGCGGTGGCGCCGATCAGATACTCGGTGCGGTTGGTGTGATTGGTGATCGTCATCGCGGTGGTCGGCTCGCCGGGGCGGTTCACCGGCATGGTGCCGGCATTGGCGACTCCGGTCGCGCCGAGCGCGATCGTGGTGGCGGCTGCCGCGGTGAGGACTCCGGCGGTGAGGCGGCGGGTGGTGGTGTTCATGAGCGGACCTCCGAGGTTTCGGCCGGGGCGCTTCTCGTTCCGGCGACACCAATGACTTTGCTCTGCTCGAGGTCTGTACGTAGTCCGCTGTGTGGTTGATTGGGTGGGGGAATGTGGGGTCCACCGATTGGGGGAGAGGTCGGGCCGGGTTTCGACCAGCGTCGGGCTCGACTTCGATACGCGTCGGGCTCGCAGGCTCGCTCGCCGCTACTCAGCCCGGCAGCTGCGCTCGCTCGTCGCGCTCAACCGGCGGTGGGTGCGCCCAGCCGGCGGCTGGGGGAGTTGCTGGTTTGAGCCCTGCTCAGAGCACCTTCTCGATATCCCCGGTGAGACTTTCCGGCTTCGCCGTTGGCGCGAACCGAGCGACGACTTCGCCATCGCGGTTCACGAGGAACTTGGTGAAGTTCCACTTGATCCGACTGCCGAGCATCCCGGACTTCTGCTCGCGCAGCCATTTGTAGAGCGGGTGCGCGCCGTCGCCGTTGACCTCGACCTTTGCGAACATCGGGAAGGTGACGTCGTAGGTGAGGGAGCAGAAGTTCTTGATCTCCTCCTCGTCACCCGGTTCCTGGTGCATGAACTGATCGCAGGGGAAGCCGAGTACCTCGAGGCCCTTGTCGGCGTAGGTCTTCTGCAGTTCCTCGAGCCCCTCGTACTGCGGGGTGAAGCCGCACTTGGATGCGGTGTTCACGATCAGCAGCGGCTTGCCCTTGTACAGGCTCAGGTCGACGGGGTTGCCGTCGATGTCGTTGGCGGTGAAGTCATAGGCGTTGGTCATGGTGGGTCCCCCTTCTCATCGTCAGACTTGATTGAATCACTCAACGACGAGGCGCGGAAGATGAGGAGTTGCCGTACGTCAGTCGTCATCAAAGCCGTAGGCCTTGATGGCGTTGGCGGCGTAGAAACGGTCCTGGTCGGCGGGTGGCTGATCACCGAGGATCGCCTCATACGCCTGTTGGAGCTCGACGTACGTGCCGGCGATTCGATGGACCGGGAAGTTGCTGCCGAACATGACGCGATCCCAGCCGAAGGTCTCGATCGCCGGTTCCACCCATCTTCGTAACGCGGCCACTGCGAAGGTGTTGGTGACCAGACTGAGGCCGGAGACCTTGCAGTACATGGCGGTATCACGGGCGCAGGTCTGGATCGCGGCCAGCCACTCGGCGAAGACGTCGTCGTCGGGTGAGGTGGGGAATCCGGTGTGTTCGAGTGCCACGGTGAGGTCGGGGAAGGGTGCGAGGACGCGGAGCCAGTCCGTGACCTCGTCGGGTTGGGCAACGAGATCGAAGACGAGCCCGTGCTCGTTCAGCCAGGTCAGGACCGGACGGACGGCCGGCGAGTCGGGAGCGAAATCGTAGATGACATGGATGCCGGCCAGATCGGGTGCGATGGCGAGTTGGGCGTCCAGGTCGGCGATGATGTCGGTTTCGGGCAACCGGGGGTCGAGATTCCCGATGAACCGCATGTCGACGGAGCGGTCGGCGGCCAGGCCGGAGATCCACTTCAGTTCGTCGAGGTAGTACCGGCCGGTGGTGGCCGCGGCGACATGCACGAACTTCTGCACCGGGAAGTCGGCAGCGGCATCGAGATACTCGTCGACACCGAACGCCTGGGTCAGCTCCGGTGTGTTGACGCTCTCCGCGTAGCTGTAGATCGCCGGATACCAGCCGGTGGACAGATCCCAGAAACGCATGTGGGTATCGACGACGCGATCGGGCATGGAACTCCTCTGCGCGCGGTGGCCGACGGCAGGCTTCTTTGTACGCGTACGCAACTATTTATAACGCGTCAGCGAGCCTCACGCGGGCGGTTCAGCGATCGATCTCCCGGAGCGCGTCGGCGGGGTCGAGGCTCCCGGCGGGGAGGTGCTCCCGCACCAGGCGCGTCGTCTGCCGCTGCACCAGTTCGTTGACCGGCGTCGGCACTCCGTACTCTCGCCCGAGAAGTACGATTTCACCTGCAAGATAATCGATTTCGACGTCGCCGGCACCACGTTCGACGCTCTGCCAGGTGGAACTGCCCTGGCTCTGCTCGCCGGTGTCGCGGCGTTGAAGATGATCGGCGCGACGAATGCGGTCGGTCTCGTCGTCGATCATCTCGATACCGGCCGATGCGAGGACCGCATACCCCTCGGCCAATGCCCGCTCGAACAGCGTCCGGTAGGCATCACCGTCATCGCGGAAGCACGCATCGATTCCGTTGATCAGGTTCATGATGAGTTTGCGGTACTTCCACGCCATGATGTTGTCGCGGGCCTCCGCCGGGAATCCGGCATTCCGCAGCTGCGTGGCGATGGCGATGGCTACGTCGTCGGCGCCGCGCGGGTAGCGGCCGACCTCCAGGATGCCCGGCGCCGCCGACGAACCCTGGATGACCACACCCGGCTCGAGGTGCAGGCCCATCAGCATCACGCAGATGCCGTAGGCATTCGGGAAGCGCCGCAGGATCTCTCGTTCATTGGTGACGCCGTTCTGCGCCGCGACAATGGGTGTGGTCCACGGCGCGTGGGCTGACAGGTCATCGAGCGCCGCCGGTGTCTGCTGTGACTTCACGCAGAGCAACACGACAGAATCGTTGCGCCACTGCACCTCTGACGCATCGGCGGCGACCGGGATCGGCAACGCGTGTCGGCCGTCGGCGTCGTCGAGGATCAGACCGTGCTCGCGGATCGCCTGCAGGTGGGCGCCGCGGGCGACCAGCGTGGTGGGAATCCCGGCGCGGAACAGTTGCGCGCCGATCACACCGCCGACCGCGCCCGCACCGTAGATGACGACATGCATTGAGTGGCCCGTTAGTCGTCGAAGCCGTACAGCTTGATGGCGTTGGTGGCGTAGAACCGGTCCTGGTCCTCGGCGCTTTCGTTGCCCAGGACCGCGTCGAAGGATTGTTGGAGTTCCTGGTAGGTGCCGGCGATGCGATTGACCGGGAAATTGCTGCCGAACATGACCCGATCCCAGCCGAAGGTCTCGATGGCCGGTTCGATCCACCGGGCCAGCGCGGCCGGTTCGAACGTGTGGGTGGTCATGCTCAGTCCGGACACCTTGCAGTGGACCGCGGTGTCCTGGGCGAGCTTCGTGATCGCGGACAGCCAGTCGGCGTGCGCGTCATCGTCGGTCGAAGAGGGGAATCCGGTGTGTTCGAGCGCGACGGTGAGGTCGGGAAATTGTTTCAACGCCTGGATCCAGTCGGGGATCTCATAGGGGTCGGTGACCAGTTCGAGGATCAGGTCGTGCTCGTTGAGCCAGTTCATGGTGGTGGCTGCCGCTGCGGAGTCGGGAGCGAAGTCGTACACGACGTGGATGCCGGCGAAGTGGGGATTCATCGCCAGTTGGGCGTCCAGGTCGCCGACGATCTCCGCATCCGACATCTTCGGGTCGACCGATCCGATGTACCGCATCTCGAACTGGCGCTCAGCGAGTTGTGCGGCCCAGGGCAACTCGTCCAGGTACGACCGCGGGCTGAGCGCCGACGAGATGTGCACGAGCTTGTCGACCGGGAAGTCGCCGGCGTCCCGGCGATACTCGGCGGGACCGCACGTCTGCAGGAGTTCGGGGGTGCCGACACTCTCCGCGTAGTCGGGCAGGCCGGGATTCCAGCCGTTGGTCATGTCCCAGAACCGCATGTGGGCGTCGACGACGCGATCGGGCATCGGAGTCCCCCTCCATCCAGG
Organism: Gordonia sp. CPCC 205515; assembly: GCF_048537925.1. Classification (NCBI taxonomy): domain Bacteria; kingdom Bacillati; phylum Actinomycetota; class Actinomycetes; order Mycobacteriales; family Gordoniaceae; genus Gordonia; species Gordonia sp. CPCC 205515. The sequence goes on from NZ_JBCLVJ010000004.1 coordinate 196,696, forward strand.
ATCGGCGACCCCGGTCATTTTAGTACGCTTTAGCAACTAGTTGTAGGGTCTCATCGCTCGTCGGGCGGTGGATCAGGGGGGTCCCGATGCTCGCCCCGTCACCCTGCCGAGGTCCAGAGCAACCCGTGGCCTCGAGCGCTCGGTAGCGCCGCGGCGATTGCTGCGCGCGCCGCGTCCACGGGCTGTCCGAGCAGCGCGGCGTACTCGACGGCCACGCTCGGAGTTCGTTGTTGTCCCGCAACGCAATGCAGCAGAACGGTTTTCCCCTCCGCACGTAGACCGCGGACCGCGTCGGCGGTGTCGGCGAGCACGAAGCGCAGGTTCGGGTTGTCGGCCGGATCATCGGAGTCCAGCAGACGCGACTCAATGACCTCGGTGGCGCCGTCGAAACATCGCTGCCGACGACCCACGCGGCACATCGATACCACCGCGTCGGCGTGATGGGCGACGGTCGCGTGTGTGCCGAGGAGGACGCCGTCGTCGAACGGGTGCGGCACGACATCGGTGAAGGCGTCCTCGGAGTACGTGACGTCATCGGTCAGTGGCCACCCGTTGCCGTACGGTGCGCCATCGCGGACGGCCAGGGTGGCGATCCGGATGAGATCGGTTGCATCACTGGGACGTTCGTCGGCGGGCCAGCCGTGAACCGCCCGTCGCCACCGCCACGGCACCGCACTCGCTCCCCACCGTCCGCCGAGGAGTCCACCGGCGATCGCCGCGACCGTGTCGGTGTCGTCGCCGATGTGTACTGCGGCCTCCAGGGCGAGTTGCAGGTGGCGGCAGGCCAGGTCGTCGGGGGTCTCGGTCTGGGTGATCGCGGCGGCTGCGGCCTGCAGCGCGGTCACGGTGAACCCGTTGGGCGTGAACGACTTCGGGCTCTTCGACGACGCGTCGTCGAGCCACCGCGCCCACTGCTCGACCCGGTTGGTGGGCAGCAGGTCGAGGCCGGCCCGAATGTCGATGACGCCGTCGAGGACTGCGTGGCGAATGGCCTCGCACCACAGTACGCAGGAGTCGCCGGCCAGCGCGTCGGCGTGGGTCAACGATGCGACGAGACGGGCGGCTTCGGCGAGGTGCGCGCGGTCGTGCAGGTGCGCGAGGGCGACAGGTGCGGTGCGCATCAAGGCGCCGTTACCGGCCGAGCGGGGGTGGTCGGCAGCGAACACGTACGACTCCTCGCGCATGATGCGTCCCACGCCCTCCTCGCCCGCGCGCAGACGGCGGCGCGTCGCCCCCAACACGGCGCGCGTCTGGTTGCCGACATCCGGCGGGTTGCCGTCGAACCAGCGCAGGAAGTTGCCGGCGATGGTGTCGAGTGCGTCGTCGGTGGTGAGGTCGGCACCCGTCGCGGCGACCTCGGCGATGGCCATCGCCATCGACGTGTCGTCGCTCCATTCACCGGGCGCGAAGTTGCCCAGTCCGCCGCCCAGCATCTGCGGACTTTCCGCGGCGGGGAGGTGTGCCGACCCGAACTCGTAGGGGACGCCGAGGGCGTCACCGGCGGCAGTCGCGAGCAGCACGCCGGCCGCGCGGTCGACCTGGGCGGGGGTGAGTGTGATCATGGATCTCCTTGGGCTCGGGGCAGGGGCGTAGGGGAGTGCACGGGTGTCGGGTCAGCGGCCCGGCAACGCGCTACCGCTGCTGACCGCGTTTGCGATTCTGGGCTTGGTACGACGCTCGTGTCCGCTTCGACATGTAGCTCGCGTCTCTCCGATCCGACTCCGCCCGCATGCGCTTGACGTCGGCCATCTCGGCGAGGATCGCGCTCGACACCCCGGCCGGGGCGATGGCATCGGCGTCGGCGAGGCCGGCGACGGTCTCGGCGAGATACGCGTCGCCGGCGCGGCGGTCACCCGACTCATACGCGCGGGATGCCTTGAGCTTCATCGCCTGCGCCTCCTGGAACAGTCGCTCCGACTGCACCGTCGGATCCGGCATGCGGTCGCCGAGTTCGTCACCGGGCACGACGTTCACCGAGATCGGCAGCGTCACGGTCTGCTCGACGAGGTCGGGCATCTCCACGTACTGCAGTGTGATCTGGGCGATCTGCGCCAGACCCAGCGCGGGTAGGCCATCGACACCCAAGCGCAACAACAACTTCCGCTGCTCCTGGGCGAAGAAGTCGCCGAGCTCGACCATCACCTGACCGTCACCGATCTGATGCGCCGGCAGGTCGTTGTACAGCTGCAGCGACTGCACCTGCGGCTCGAACTGCACGGTCACGCTCACCGCCTGCGCCACCTTGGACAGCAGGCCGTCAACCTCCCCGGCGATCGCTGCGGCGGCCGCGTCCGGATCGTCGGCGAAGACGTGATTGCCGTTGCCGGCGCGGGTCATCGCGGTGAGCATCGTCTCGTCGTAGCCGCGGCCGTAACCCAGCGTCGAGGTGACCATCTGCGCAGCAGCGGCGGTCGCGACGATCTCGGCCATCTGCTCGGGGTCCTCGATGCCGGCGTTGACGTGTCCGTCGCTGATCACCAGCATGGTGCCGCCACGGATGCCCGCGGCCCCGGTGGCGCGACGGATCTCGCGCAATCCGCGGAGGTAGCCCGACGACAGATCGGTCGAGCCCCGCGGACCCACCTCGTTGATCTGCGCGATGACGGCCTGCTTGTCGGCCAGCGGGGCGGCGGGCACGATCACGTCGGCCTGGCTGTCGAAGACGACCAGCCCGAAGACGTCGGTCGGCTCGAGACGCTGCACCAATGCGACGAGCGCCTGCTTGGCGCCCTCCAGTGGTGCGCCGTGCATCGATCCGCTGCGGTCGAGCACGATCTGCAGCGCACTCGGTGCCCGTGCGGTGTCGACGGCACTCGCGGGTGCCTCGAGTTCGAGCAGGACGGTCACTTCGTCGGCGGCCTCATGGGCCACGACGTTGACATCCAGAGCGGCGGAGAACTTCACCTCTTAACTCCTTTCTCCGCTCCGGTATCTGACCGAAGCGACTTTTCGCAAAGTTGAGATTAGCACTTTGCGCAATTTCTCGCATAGGGTGTGGTCGTGTCTGCCACGTCAGCGCGGTTGAGTGACTATCCGCGGCCGAATGTGGCCGTCGATATTGCGGTGCTGACCGTCCTCGACGGCCGCATCCATGTTGTAACACAGGGGTCCGACAACGGGCGGGCGTTACCGGGCCGGTTCATCCGCGAGGGACGCACCGTCGACGACACGGTCCGAGAGGTGCTCGAGCTCAAGCTCGGTCTATCCCCCGACGACGTTCACCCCCACCTGCTGCAGGTGTTCAGCGAACCTGACCGAGATCCGCGTGGGTGGACGATCTCGATCGCGCATTCCGTGGCCTTGCCGTCCGACGAGCTGAGCCAGGCGGTCGGCGAGCTGGAGCCACTGAGTCCCGAGGGCGTGCTGGCATCCGGAGAGCATCTGCTCTACGACCACGACCGCATAGTGGCAGCAGCCACCGACAGTTTTCGTCGACGCTACGAAGACCAACCCGATCCCGACCATCTGCTGCGGCCGCCCTACACGCTGACCGACCTGCGTGAACTCCACGAAGCGGTGCTCGGGCGGCGGCTCATGCGGGATACGTTCAACCGTCGCGTCGAGCCGATGCTGGCGCCCGAGGTGGACAGGTCGGGGAAGCCGGCGACCCGGGTTGGGGGCGGCCGGCCGGCGCGCCTGTACACGCCGACAGGTGAGCCCACTCGGACGTTCGGCTACCGACTGCCGACCGCTGACGACTGAGTCAGCCCTCGAGTAGTTCGATCACCGCGTCGGCGACCGCGCTCATCCCGTCGAACGTCGGATGGAACGACCAACCGGGATGTCGCGGATCGAATCCCCGGATCCACGGCTCGGTTGAGCCGAGGCCGTGGGCGGTGCTGAGTCGGCTCACGGTGACCAACTCGGCGCCACTGCGTTGAGCGGCGTTGACGAATACGGCGTCGAGGGCGCGGGCGAGCGCGCGGAAGGCCTTGCGTTCGGCGGGAGTGAAGGGCGCTTCGGTGGAGGTCGGGGTGTCGGCGTCGAGGACGGTGAAGTAGTCGACCAGGACGACGCGGGCATCGGGTGCATGTCGTCGGACGGCGTCGACGATGGCGACCAGATTGGTGGCGGCCTGCTCCAGTGCTGCAGCGCCGGGTGTGGGAACTCCGTTGCGGGCGAGAAACTTTCCGATGGGCCAGGAGAATCGGCGGCGAATCAGCCAGTGGCGGTACGCCAGTGCGATCATGGTGCCGATGTACCCGAGATCGTTGCCGCCTGCGGTGACCGTGACGAGGTCGGCATCCGTCGGCAGGCCGGAGAGTTGCGGCGGAAAGCGTTGCAGGAGTATGCGTTGCGGGTGGTGCAGGATGGTGTCGGTGGTCGCGCCCGCGACGGTGAGGTCGGTGAGGTCGGCGCCCAGGCGTTGCGCGATCAGATGTGGGTAGTTGCGTGCCGAGCGAGATGCCGCCTTGTCGGCGACAGGTTCGATGCCTGGCCCGGACGCGAAGGAGCTGCCGAGCGCTGCGACGTGGCGGATGGTCGATGGCATCGGAAACTTGCGCTCGTCGGTCATTGAATGCTTACCTCCAAGGATCGGAGTCGACGGACCAATAGGCTTCGTTCCCATTGTGGTTCATCGCCGCCGACGACGAGGCTGTGGGTGTGGTCGAGGAGGAAGTTCAGCGCGGTGGTTGCCTCGAGGCGTGCGAGGGCGGCGCCGACGCAGAGGTGCAGGCCTTTGCCGAAAGCCATGTGGTTGCCGCGATTCTCGGAGTCGAGGAGGATCGTGTCCGGATCTTCGTACCTGGCCGGATCCCGGTTGGCCGCCGCCCACGACAGATAGAGGTGCGAACCCTCCTGCAACGCAACGTCACCCAGCGTTGTGTCGGTGGTGACATGCCGATAGTGGCCGCGGAACGGTGACTCCAGACGCAGCGCTTCCTCGACGAACCGCGGCACCAGCCGGCGATCGGCTCGCAGCCCGGCTACGACGTGGGGATTGTGTCCCAACAGCCAGACCGAGCTGCCCAGCAAACTCACGGTGGATTCGGCTCCGGCCGTGACCAATTGGATGAGAATCATCACCGCGGTGTCCTGGTCGATGGCGCCGGCCACAACGTGCTGGGCGAGGTTGCCGATCGCGGTGTCGTGCGGATGGCGCACCTCGTGGGCGAGGGCGTCGGCGAGGTACGTGGCCATCTCGCCGACGGATTCGACAGCAGCCGAGAGATTCTCGGCGCTGACAACGCCGTCGAGTAGCACGGTGCTGCCAAAGGCCCATCGGATCAGCGTATCGATGTCGCAGGTCGGCAGGCCGACGAATTCCGCGACCACGGCCATCGGGAGACGTTGTGCGACAGCGGTCACCCAGTCGATGGTGTTGTCGCGCAAACCCTTGTCCCACAGTTCTGAGAGCCGCGTGGTGATGAACGGTGTCAGGCCGTGGATGCTCTTCGCGGTCAGCGACGGCATCACGATGGTGCGGTGCCGGCGATGAGCCGGATCGTCGGCGGTCGCCAAGGCGTGGATCGGCGATCCGAGTTCGGCGACGGGAAAGGCGGACACCGTTCCGTCCGGATTCCACACCATCGTCGCCGTGAGGTTCGACGAGAAGTCCGCCGGCCGAGACACCGCTTCGGCGACCAGGTCCCACGACGTCACCAGATAGAACGACGAATCGGCCACCTGGGCGACCGGCGAGGTCTCCCGCAGAGAGGCAAGATATGGGTACGGATTGTGGAGGTCGTGCACCAGAACAGGTTTGCCGAAGGGGTAAGCGATCGGCAAGGGTTGCGGACGAAGTCGACATCGATCCGGTTCACCATCCGGCTCATTGCATCTCACCGGTGGCGATCTACATGGGCTTATGCGTGACAAGCAGCCTGGTCATGTCTCACCATGAGACATGACCTCGGATTGGCTCATCGGGAACGACCGCTCGGATCGGGCGCGCGAGCGCTTGTACTCGCTCGCCACCGAACTGATCGCCCGAAACGGCGTCGACGGACTCGACATCGACGAACTCGCCCGCCGCGCGCATTGTTCGCGGGCGACGATCTACCGCCACACCGGCGGTAAACGGCAGATTGTCGAGGCGGTGCTGACGCGGACATCGGCACAAATCGTGGGAACGGTGCGAAGTGCCATCGACGGCGCCACCGGCCGCAAGCGCACGGAACTCGCCATCCTCACCGCCCTCGAGGCCATTCGCGGCGACCCCATCACCCGCCGCTTGTTGCGATCTCCCACCGTGGTCGACGAGATGCGCGCGGTCACCGGATCTGCGGTGGTGCGCGGTGCCGCGTCGGACCTGATGGGCCTGGACTCCGACGACGACGCCACCGTGTCATTTGCCGTGCGGTCGGTGGTGGCATTGGTGGTGTGGCCGGCCGACGATGAGCAACAGCAGGTGCGGATGCTGATCGGGGCACTCGGCTGAGAGGTGGTCAACTGCGGAACGGCCGGAAGAACTTTCGCAGTTCGTCGGCGTAGAGCTCGGGTTGCTCGAAGGGAGCGAAATGTCCGCCGCGCTCTGGTTCGGCGACGTAGACGGTGTTGGCGACGCGGTCGAGCCATTCGCGGGGTGGTCGGACCACGTCGCCGCCGAAGATGGAGAATCCGGACGGCACCTCGACTCGTCGCGCGTACTGCTCCACCGGTAGAACCGCATTGGCACTATAGGTCCGCATCGACGAGCCGATCGTGCCGGTGACCCAGTATTGCGTGACGAGCGTGAGGATTTCGTCCTTGGTGAAGGCGCGTTCGACGTCGCCGTCGCAGTCGCTCCATGCCCGGAGTTTCTCCACGATCCAGGCTGCGAGTCCGGCCGGTGAATCGGTCAGACCGACCGCCGCAGTCTGCGGTTTGGTGCTCTGCATCGCCGCGTAGGCGCCCTCGACGGCGCCCCACCTCTGCGCGTCCGCCATCCACGCGCGCTCGGCGGGGGTGAGTTCGGCTGGGTCGCCGGCGAATCGGGGAAGTCCGGCGTCCATCCGGTGGACGGCGGTGACCCGGTCTGGATGATCGAGCGCGAGGAATCGGCTGACATGACTGCCCATATCTCCGCCGGCGGCGACGAACCGGTCGTAGCCGAACGCGGACATCAGTTCGGCCCAGCGACCGGCGACAGCGCGGGTGTCGAGTGGTGCGCCCGAGGGGATTTGGGAGTAGCCGAATCCCGGTAGGTCGGGGACGACAACGTCGAATGCGTCGGCGGGATCGGCGCCGTGGGCGGCCGGATCGGTCAGTAGCGGAATCACCTTGAGGTAGCGCCAGAAGGAGTCGGGCCAGCCATGCGTGAGGAGGAGCGGCACGGCCGGCTCGGTGCTGCGTGAGGTCACGTGAATCGCGTGAATACTCAAGCCGCCCAGCGGAACCAGGAAGTGTGGCAGTTTCGCTATGTCGGACTCTGCAGCAGACCAATCGAATTCGTCGGCCCAGTAGTCGACGAGTTCGCGGAGGTAGCCGACATCGGTGCCGAGTGACCAGCCGAACCCGTCGCTCTCGTCGGGCCATCGAGTGGCGCGCAGCCGGGCTCGGAGGTCGTCGATCACTGTGGGATCGGTGTGGGGGACGAACGGCTGTGGCTGGGAATCGCCATCGGGCATGGGGTGAGCGTACGCCGGTTGTCCGGGCACGACGACTGCCCCGATGTCCCTGGTGGGGACTCGGGGTAGTCGTCGTTCGTGGGGTTGTCAGGTGGCTGGTCGCATCGTGGCTGGGTCGTAGCGGGTGACCGACCAGCGGCACGCGATCAGTTTCGGGACGCGGCGGCGTTCGGGTGGCGGGCGGGTGTCGTGGGTGCCGCGGGGGGTAGGTCCGCGTGGGGCTTGGGTGAGGCGTTCCCCGCGTCGGTAGGCGGCCAGGGCTTCGGCGAGGTCGTGGCTGCGGTTGATGCGCGCCTGATTCGGTGGCAGCGTGTCGTCGCCGTTCAACGTCCAGGCGGCACGTCCGGCATCGGGGCCGTCGGACACCATGTGGGTGGTGAACTGTCCGCGTTTGTGCCCGACCATCCGATTGTGTTTCGGGCATGCCGGGGCGAGGTCGATGATGTCGGTCCACCCACCCTGGGCCCAATCCTTCTGCGCGTGGTGGGCTTCGGTGGTCGCAAAGGGTTGATCACAGTCCGGTGCGGAGCAGCCGCCGTCGGCGGCGAACAGCGCGAACCGCTGCGACCGATTGGCAAACCTGTTGGCCCGCCCCAGATACAGCACCTCGGTGCGGTGACCCTCGAACACCGCAAGATGTTGCTGGCATTTCGCGGCCAACTCGATCACGTCACTGATCGGCAGCACCGCGCCCGTCGTCGTTTCAGCGACCCCGGCCTGCTCCCGCAAGGCCTCCTCGGTGACCTTGATGATCAGATGCGGCGGGAGTCCCCGGTGCGACGTGCCGAGCAGACCACCGTCGAGCACTGCTTGCAGGAGGGCTTTGAGTGCGTCGTGGTTGCGTTGCGATTGTGACCGCAGGTCCCGGCGGGCGGCCTCCCGCAACACTTCGTCGTCGACGTCATCGGCACTGCCGCGGGGTGAGTCCGGGTGGTCCGGGTCGTTCATCCCGGGGGCGGCCCAGGCGGCGATCACCACGTCGAGCATCGCCCGCGTCAGCGGGTCCAGGGTGGCCGACAGTTTGCTCATCAACTGCGCATCCTGACCCCGCAGGTTCAACCCTCGTTGGCGGGCCCGGTCGGCATCATCGGTGACGGTGCCATCCGGGTCGAGGTGGGCCAGGATGCGGGCACCGAGTTTCTCGATGCCGGCCGGGCCGTGGTCGCGGGCGAAGTCGGCCATCATCGCCTCCGCGCGGGTCTTTTCTTCGGCCGAGACTTTGGCCGGGATGCGGTCGAGGGTGTCCAGCGCGGCGTGGATGTGGTCGGGACCGACCGCACCCTCCGCCGCGGCCTGGGCCAGGGTCGGGCACTTCGGGTCAAGCAGGTCACCGGAGAGCGCATGAAACTGCAGCAACGCCGCCATATGGTCCTGACGGCGTTTCGGGTCGGTGATCCGCAGGCGCGCGGTCATGAAGTTCGACAGTGTCCGATGCCCCAACCGGCGGTGGGCGTCACGGTCGGAGACGTCCCCGACCCGGCGCAACCCGATCGGATACAACCGTCGGGTGGCATGCTCATGCATCTCCGCGGCGCGGACCACTTCGGCATCCGAAGCGGGAGTGGTGTCGAGTGCGGCGATCCGGTCGATCGCCGCGTGCAACGCGGCGTAGGCGGCGGTCACCTCCGCGTCTGGGGTGGCACCTCCCGGCATCTCGTTATCGAACACGTGTTATAGCTGGCGTACGGACGCGCCGCAAGGGTTCTCACCGGGAGATTCGTCCGGATCACGAGTGGGTGCGTGGGCTACAGTGTGGCCTGATGACTACCCGCACGCGCCCGACGTTCAGGCCCCTCATTGTGGTCGTCGCAGTCGTCGCCATCGTCTTGGTCGGCTTCGTCATCTGGCGCGGAAATCAGTCGGTGGCCGAACAGGACCGTGGCAAGGCGGCCGCGACCGCGCGCTGCATCGCGGCTCTGCGTGATGACATGCGCACCACGTTCGAGACCAAGGGTGGCAACAGCGTCGCCGACAGCGAGAAGTTGGCGGAAGCCGCCCAGTTCACCGAGGTCAAGGTCAAGAGCGCCGAGCTGACCGACGAACAGCGGCAGATGGTGCAGAACCAGGGCAACAGTGTGGACTCGATCGATCGCGCGTGGCGGATCAGCGGCGCCCTGGTCATCCCCGGATTCGCACGTAGTGGGGCGACGTACGGGCCCAACAACACATTTGCCTGCCGCACTGTTGTTTTCAAGGATGGCTCGGCGACCGTCATTCAGCGACAGATCAATTGAGCGCGGGGGTGGACTTACCCGCCCCGACGGCCAGGTGAACCCGGGCCCAACGGCACACAGGTGACCGCGAAGCACCCCGGATTGCCTTGCAGCGGAGCGCGCAATGGGCCCGGACCGCAGGCGATAGCCGTGCAATCCTTCGGTGCGTACGGGCCGAAGCCCAAGGCACCCAAGGCGATGTTCGGATCGGCGAACTGCGCCGGATCGAAGTTCAGGTTCATGGTGGGACGGTACGGCCCGATGTCGCGCATCCTGGGAGCGGTGAACGCCGACACCAACTTCCGGAAGAAGTCGTGGTAGAGCTCACTGTTGAGGCTGGCGCTGAGGACGGTACCGGGATCGGGTGAGACGTCGCCGAGGAAACCGTTCCAGCTCACCAACAATCCGAGGCTGGGCACGATGAAGTTGTTCTGCTGCAGGAAGCCGACCATCGCGTAGGCGTCGTCGGGCAGACCTTCGAGCGGCGCGATCGACGACGTCTGCCGCGACGGGAACGACGGTCCGATACACGGTTGCGCGTTGACCCAGAACAGATATCCGTAGCAGCGGTTCGTCGTGGACGGAGTGCGCAACTGTCGGATGTAGTCCGACGCGATGATCCGTCGTCCCTGCCACGCACCGTCATTGAGCATCAGCAGGCCGAGCCTGGAGTAGTCGGCGGGCGGCATGAACAGGAACGCGTAGCCGTAGGTGTGGCCGCTGCGATCGCGGGACCAGAAGTAGTCGTGCTGTGCAATTCCCAACGGCCCGAACAACTCCTGCTGGGCGAACCGCTGCAGATCCTGACCGACCGCCCGCTGCACCACGAACGCGAGCACATCCGGGCCGTGCTGGGTGTACTCGAAGTATGTGCCCGGCTTGTGCTGCACCGGAAGACTCAGCGCCTGCTTGACGATGTTCGGTTCGACGTCGAGGCCGGCGGGAATCGCTTCGCTGATGATGGACTGCCGCAGCCCCGACGACTGGGTCAGCAAGTCGCGCACGGTGATCGCGGCGTGCGCCTTGTCGACCTCCCCGGCCGGCAGATACCGCGCGATGGAGGCGTTCAGATCCAGCTTGCCCTGGGTGTACGCGATGCCGGCAAGCATCGAGACCACACTCTTGGTGGAGCTGAACAGATTCCACGGGTGGTTCCCGGTCACACTGTTCAACGGCCCGGTGCCGACCAGGCAGTTGTTGCGGAATACCTGGATGTGCGTGCGCAGTCGCGACGCGGCGAAGGCGATCGCGTCGTCGAGGCGGGCCTTGTCCATGCCGACCCGAGCCGGACTCATCGTCGTCGGATCGGCGGCACCGGCCGGTAGTGAGCACTGCGCCTGCGTGGCGGGCGCAGCCTGCGCGGCAGGTGCCAGCACCGTGGCCATGCCCGCAATCAACAACGCGACCAGCGCGGCAAACAACCCGCGCGACCATAGACCCTGAGCGTTCATACTGTCCTCCCCGCGGTCATCTTGGCACGCAGACCGCCGGGTGTACAGAGGCGTGTTGACTGTATGGCCGGAATGTCTAGAGTCACCACCATGTCCGCCACCGATGCGATCGACGCGATCTGCCGACTGAAGTACCGCTATTGGCGGGCGTGCGATGCCAAGGACCCGAAGACGTTTCGGGAGTGCTTCATCCGGTCGGGCGCACACATCGACTACGGCCGGCTAGGAGCCTTCGACGACGTCGAACCGATGGCGCGGATTTTCGAGCAGGTGGCACGACATCAGGTCGACGGCCAGTACGTCATCTTCGACATGCACCACGGCGCGCATCCGGACATCACGCCGACCTCGGACACCACCGCCACCGGCCGGTGGACGCTCAGCTTCCGGCAGGTCAATCTGCTCGACCGCACCGAGACGCTGATGTCCGGGGAGTACGACGACGAGTACGTCGTCGAAGATGGCGAATGGCGGATGTCGCGGTGTGTGTTCACCGAGCGGTGGGCGCTGCGGCAACGGCTCGCCGAGGGCGCGGAGGTGATTCCGGGGACGTTCGCGCCGACTGAGAGTCAGCGGTAGCTGGGAACCGGATTCGTCGGTACGTCGTAGTAGTCGTTGACGGCAGGCGCGGTCATGACGCGCTGCGTGCGTGGCGCACCGACGACGAGCATCGTCGCCACCACGAACGCGATGACCGCGGCCACCGCGACCGGCTCCGGCGCTGGGTAGTACATGGCGACGGCGAGGGGCGCGCCGACGACGACGCCCAGGAATCCGAGTGCTGTCAGGATCGGCAGGGCACGTCCGGAACCACGATGCGGATCGGGCAGCAGGGCACCGAGACCGCCGACGAGGAGCGTCGAGATGACGACGTCGCTGAGTCGGTGCCACCCGACCGCGAGTACCCCGAACTCGATGACGGCCGCCCACGCGCCGGTGGCGGCGATGACGAGCGGACGGACCTGCGGTGGCACCGCTCGCACCAGGACGACGGCGAACGCGGTCACCGCGGCGGCATGACCGCTGGGCGCTGAGTTCACCGTCTCGGCGATCCAGTCGTGGAACGACGGGCGGAGCAGCACATGATCACGAAGGAACTGCGCGATCAGGATCACCACCGGTGGGAACGCGAGCAACGCGAGCGTGGGCACGATCCGCCCGGCAGACGAGCGGGATGCCGACCCCACCCGGATCTGCGCCGCGACGATCACCACGAGCCCACCGAGAATCCACAACGCCGGGTTCGACACCATCTCGACGTTCAGCGCCGCGGGCATCACGTCGATGACCGGGGCGCGGCGACTCAGGTCGAAGAGCTTCTGATCCACCAGCTGACCGAACGACGTCTGTACCGCCACGTAGTAGACGAGCGCGGCGAGCGCGATCGACACGGCGGCGATCGCCGTAGCGCGTACGGCGACGACCCTGCGCGAGGGGGTCAGGAGCTGGGTCACGCGCCCGATGGTAGGCGGTGAATCTGGGAAATTACTGGGTGCGGGTCGCGTGTCCTACGTTCGACTCAGAAACTGGCGTGTGGCGCGCCCTGACCTGGGTCGATCGTGACCGGCCCGTCCTTCGACGGAGCGACGGGGAAGTCGAAGATCGCGGTCGGGATGTAGACGGTGGCGCACGAGTTCGGGATGTCGACCACCCCGGACAGTCGGCCCTCGATCGGGGCCGACCCCAGCAGCAGGTACGCCTGTTCGGGGCTGTACCCGAACTTGGTGAGGTAGTCGATGGCGTGCAGGCAGGCGCGTTGGTACGACAGGTCGGAGTCCAGATACCTCTGTTCGCCGTCGAGAGTGACCGAGGTGCCGGAGAACGCGATCCACTGCGAATACTGCGGGTCGGTGTTGCCGGGCAGGAAGATGGCGTTCTCCGTGACGCCGTAGGTCTCCATGCCGCCCTTGATGAGGTCGACGTGCAGATCCAGGAATCCGCCCATCTCGATCGCCCCGCAGAACGTGATCTCGCCGTCGCCTTGCGAGAAGTGCAGATCGCCGAACGACAGCTTCGCGCCCGGCACGAAGACCGGATAGAAGATGCGGGTGCCCTTGGTGAGGTTCTTGATGTCCTGGTTGCCGCCGTTCTCCCGCGGCGGTGCGGTGCGGGCGGCCTCGCCCGCGACCCGGTCGAACTCGGCCCCCGACAGCGACCCGAGGATCGCGCCGTCGGGTTCGGGCGGCAGCGCGAGCGGTGGCACCCGGTCGGGGTCGGTCGCGATGAGGGCGGCTTCACGAGCATTCCACTTACCGAGCAGATCAGGCGACGGCGCGGTGCCCATCAACCCGGGGTGCACGATGCCGGTGTACTTCACGTGCGGCACATGCCGGGACGTGGCGCTCTGGCCGGCGAAGTCCCAGATGGCCTTGTAGGCGTCGGGAAACTGTTCGGTGAGGAACCCACCGCCGTTGCGGGTGGCGAAGATCCCGGTGTAACCCCAGCCCTGCCCGGCCAGCGGACCCGAATCCTCTTGTGGGATCGGCCCGACGTCGAGGATGTCGACGATGAGGAGGTCGCCGGGTTCGGCGCCCTCGATCGCGAACGGACCCGACAGGGTGTGCACGTTGTTCAGGGGAGCGTTGAGGATGTCCTCGGCGGAGTCGTCGTTGTGGATAGCGCCGTCGAACCATTCGCGGCAGTGGGCGCGGAAGGTGTCACCGGGTTTGACGGTGACGGCGGCGGGAATGTCGGGGTGCCAACGGTTGTGACCCACGATCTGCTGATCGGTGAAGCTCTTCGACGAATCCAACGGAAACAACAGTTCTGGCATCACGCACTCCCTGTGGTCGGTTGTCTCCTCACCATAGGAGTTGCTTACGCCGTCGGCAGGGTGAATTGCCGACTATGGTGACGGCATGCCGACCTACGTCTTTCGGTGTCCGGGTGAGTGCGCCGATGTCACCGAGCAGTATTCGATGGCGGCTGTGCCCGATTCGGTGCACTGCCCCGAGTGCGACGCCGCGGCCCGACGGATCATCGGGGCGCCGTCGCTCGGGGTGGGGAGGTCGGTGGGGATGCGGCTGCAGGATGCGACTCGGGCCACCGCGGACACACCGCAGGTCGTGTCGAGCCCACCTCGGGGTGGTCGGGCCACTCCGGTCACGTCGAATCCGTTGCATCGCAAGCTGCCGCGGCCGTGATCCGCCTACAGGACTCAGCCTTGGCGAGCGGAATCTGTGGATAACAAATTCTGGCTATCCACATGCCTGTCGGCGACGGTACTGCTGTGCCCGATCTGTGCTATGCACTCACCACGGGCTTGGTGCGGAACAGGTTGAGCTTGTAGGTCGTCACCGGCGGAGCCCACCCGAAAAGCCGCATCCCGTAGCGGTACTTCGCCGACCATCGCTGTGCCACCGACGGTTGTGGCTGGGCGAAGGTTCGGGACTCGATCAGTTGGAGTCCGAAGTCCTGCAGCGTCGTCGGGTCGTCGCAGATCCACTCCATCCGCGCCGGTACAGCCTTGAACACGGGGTTGCGGTCCTGGCTGTTCATCATCAGGTGACCACCGGTGTCGAAGGCGATCAGGGTGTCCGGAAAGACGGTCGACCATCGTCGAAGTGTTTCGTGGACTTGGTCTTCCGGAAAGTAGAGCAGCACGGCTTCAGTGAGCAGGAAGACCGGACCGCCGCGCTCACGGACCTGATCGTGCCAGTCGTCGTCGAACAGTGAGCCGGCGATCATCGTGTACCGCTCGGAGTCGGTGAAGAACTTGCGGCGCAATGCCATTGTGTCGTCGACGTCGAGATCGAACCAGCGCACCCGGCCGTTGTCGAGGCGGTCGAACCGGGTGGACAAGCCGCAACCGAGGTCGACGACGGTGCCGTCGGGGTGTGCGTCGAGGAACTCGCGGACGTACTGGTCGAAGATCGACGCGCGGAGCACGGCGCCGACGAGTGACGGTCCGCGGAACTTGGTGAAGTCGTAGTCGATCGCGTCAACGAGTTCGACGGCTTTGCGGTCACCGAGCATGCTGCTGCGTGACTGCGCATCCTGCGCCCGGCCGTAGAGCGGGATCAGGAGCGTCTCCTGCACTTCGCCGAGTGTGATCTGTTCACCCATACCCGTGAGCCTAACTTAGGGTCACCTAATTCGCTAGGTCATCGAGCGCTTGGATCGGCCGCCAGTCGATCCAAGATCGCATCGAGGTCGGCCCGAGACCACCAGCCACCGTCGCGCACGACGCCCGAGATCTCATGCAGTGCTGTGTGATCGGACAGCGGATTGCGTTGCAGCAGCACGAGGTCGGCGTGAAAGCCCTGGGCAACCTGGCCGTGGGTGTCTGCCCTGCCGAAGAAACGTGCCGCGTTGGAGGTGGCCATCTGCAGGATCGTCACCGGGGACAGTCCGGCGTCGGCCAGCAGATCGAACTCGTCGTGCAGGGCGAAACCGGGGATCACCCAGCCTGCGCCGTTGGCGTCGGTACCGGCGATCATCGGAACACCCTTGTCGGCGAACAGCTTCGTCATCCGCAGCTGGGCATCCCAATGTTCCCGCAGCGCCTTTCGTGTCTTGTCGGGAAGCTTGGCGAATCGTTTGGTGGCCTTGCGCCACCGCTTGAGTTCTGCCGGTGCAATGTATCGCTGTCGTGGATCGTCCTGATGCGCAGGAGTATCCGGGAACTGTTGGGTGTGCAGTCGGATCAGCGTCGGGCATTGCCAGGTGTCGTGCTCGATGAACAGGTCGGCGAGCTCGGCGGCTTTCGCCTCGTCGTACGTGGTGTCGGCGACGTGCAGTTCGTGCGCGGCATCTGTCGACGTCAGCGCTGCGGGGTTGATGACCAGGCGAGCGATCAGGGCATTGAGTACCCGTTCCATGCCAGGGAGCTTCACTTTCGGCAGCTTGATCGACTTCTGCGGTTGTGCCCGAAGCGTTTTCTCCTCGGTGGAGGCGGCGGTGTAGACGGTGGCGCCGGGTCCGAGATGCTCGATGCAGCGCATACCGTGTTGTGCCGCCTCGCGGGGGTCCACATCGCCGGGTAGATGGCCGTCGAGCGGGAGCTCGAGCCGTTGTGCCTCGGTCAGCGCGGCGAAAAAGCCGTCGTGCTGGGTCATGCCGGCCTTGATGAAGTCCGCACCCAGTTTGTGTTGCGTCCGTACCTCTTTCGCTGCGTCCTCGGCGGTCGACGTGTTCATGGGGGTGAGCAGTGTGCCGCAGGTTGCGAGGAGTTCGGGTGCGCCGGTGGGCGCGGGCAGTCGACCCGCGGCGCGATCGGTGAGGAGCTCGGGGCTGCCCGACATCTGTCGGAATCCGACGACGCCGTTGGCGAGCATCAACGCATACGCTCCCGCAACCTCTTTCGGCCAGTTCAGTGCGTGAGTGTGGGCGTCGATGAAGCCGGGGACGACGTACGTCCCGTGGCCGTCGATGGTCTGCTCGTCGGTGGTGGCGCCGGTGTGCGTGATGGCCGCGATCTTGCCGTCGGCGATGTGGATGTCTTGGTGGGGATGCAGGGTCTCGGTGCGGACGTCGACGACGGTGGTGTCGCGGATGGTGAAAATGCCGCTGGTGGTGGGTGGGTGGACGTAGGCGGGTGGCACTGTGGTCCTCTTTGTTGTCGTGGCTGCACGTTTCGACACGCGTCGGGCTCGCTTCGCTCGTCGCTGCTCAACGAGCGGGGTGGAGAGCGTCCTTGAACAAGTTTGTGGCGTTCGCGCCGACAACCTTGCGCCACTCCCCGTGTTCCTCCGGCCAGCCTTGGTCCAGCATGGCGGCGAGCATGTCGACGGCGCCGGCAGGGGTGAAGCAGAAGTCGCTGCCGTAGAGCAGGTGATCGGCGCCGAAGCGGCGGGTGAACGCGCCGAGCTGATCCGGCAGCGGAGCACCGGCGAGATCGAACCACAAACGCTCCCAACCGAGATCGCCCTCGCCGCTGATCATGCCCGCGGCGCGGAAGAGCTCGACGCGACTGATCATCGACGGCAGCACGGCACCGCAGTGCGGCACCACGAACCGGATGTCCGGATGACGCACAAGCACGCCGGCGGTGGCGAGATGCACGATGGTGCGAGTGGTGTCGAACAGGTACTCCAGCAGCGGCGCGGGAAAGCCGACGAGGGCCGGATCGAACGCGGGAGGTGCGGTGGGGTGGATGAACACCACGGCCCGCTGAGCGGAGAGCTCCTGCCACAGCGGCTCGAGACTCGGATCACCCAGATAGGTTCCATGCCCGTTGGATTCGATACCGACTCCGGCCCGGCCGGGAACTCCGGCGGTGCGTCGTGCCTCGGCGATCGCACCGTCCACATCCGGAAGGGGCAGGGCGGCAAAGAATCCGAAGCGGTCGGTGTGGGCGGTGTGGAGCCCGGCCATGAAGTCGTTCACCTCGACTGCGAGCGCCGTCCCGGCGTCGTCGTCGCCGAAATGCACGCCTGGCGAGGAGATCGACACGATGGACTGCGTGATGCCGACCTGATCCATCATCGCCAGATGGGCGTCGACCGACCAGTCCGGCCAGCCGGGCATCGCGTCGGGCACGGTGTGACCGGCTGCCTTGGCCGCGTCGACATACCAGTCGGGCAGGACGTGCGCATGGACGTCGACGAGGTCACTGGTCGGCATCGGAATCTCCTGTGCGGTTCGCGAATCGGGCGAAGTACTGCAGTGCTTCGGGACTGTCGACAGTGTCGACGCCGATCACCTGGCCGAGTGGACGACCCTGGATGAGGCGCTTGACCGGCACCTCGAGTTTCTTGCCGGTGCGGGTATGCGGCACCGCGGGGACGGCAATGATGTCGTCGGGCACGTGCCGCGGCGACGCCTGGGTGCGGATGGCGTCGGTGATACGCACGCGCAGGTCCTCGTCGAGATCCTGCCCGTCGGCGAGCAC
Source organism: Gordonia sp. CPCC 205515 (assembly GCF_048537925.1). NCBI lineage: Bacteria > Bacillati > Actinomycetota > Actinomycetes > Mycobacteriales > Gordoniaceae > Gordonia > Gordonia sp. CPCC 205515. Next base: position 214,742 of record NZ_JBCLVJ010000004.1, read on the forward strand.
GACGAACAGCGGCAGCCAGTAGGTGCCGTCCTCGAGTTCTGCTCCGATGACCAGTGATTCGGTGATCTCAGGCATTTCGTCGACGATGTCGTAGATGTCGGCGCTGCCGAGCCGCACCCCCTGCCGATTGAGGGTGGCATCGGACCGGCCGGAGATGATGATGCCGCCGCGCTCGGTGACAGTCACCCAGTCGCCGTGCCGCCACACGCCGGGGAACGTGTCGAAATAGGCGTCGTGATAACGGGTCCCGTCGGGGTCGTGCCAGAAGTAGATCGGCATCGACGGCATCGGTGAGGCGATGACCAACTCGCCGACCTCGCCGACGGTTGGTTCGCCGTTCTCGTTCCAGGACTGCAAGTCGACGCCGAGCAGTGGGGTCGCGATCTCGCCGGGGTAGATCGGGGTTGCCGGTGCGGCGCCGGCGAATCCGCTGACCACGTCCGTGCCGCCGCTGGTTGACGCGACCTGGATGTCGGCGCCGACCTCGTCGTGCACCCAGTGGTAGCTCTGCGCGGGAAGCGGTGCGCCGGTGCAACCGATGACGCGCAGGCGTGAGAGGTCGTAGTCGGTGCCGGGATGCAGACCGGCTTTGGCGCTACCGATGAGATAGCCGGGTGACAGGCCGAGGACGGATACGTGGTGGTCGGCGGTGATCTCCCACAACCGTTGCGGCCCTGGATATATGGGGTTGCCGTCGTAAAGGACGATGGTGGCGCCGACGAGAAGACCCGACGCCACCATGTTCCACATCATCCAGTTGGTGGTGGTGTACCAGAAGAAGCGGTCGGCAGGGCCGAGATTGTTGTGGAGGCCCAGCAGGCGCAGATGATCGATGACCACGCCGCCGTGACCGTGCACGATGCCCTTCGGTACGCCGGTGGTGCCCGACGAGAACAGCACCCACAGCGGGTCGCTGAACTCGACCCGCACGAACTCCGGTTCCGCCGGCTGTGCGACGACATTGTCCCAATCAGCTTGGCCTACTGCGCTGTCCGAGGATTCCCACGACTCCAGGATGGGAACCCGCAGCAGGGCACGGACGGTCGGCAGGTGGGTGAGGAGTTCGGCCACCTCGTCGCGGCGGTCGTGCGCTTTGCCGGCCCAGGTGTAGCCGTCGGCGGCGAGCAGCACGGTCGGCTCCAACTGGCCGAGCCGCGCCTGCGCACCGGCAGCACCGTAGTCCTGCCCGCATGCCGACCACACCGCACCCAACCCCGTGGTGGCCAGCATCCCGACGACCGTATGCAGCGAATTGGGCAGGTAGCCGACGACCCGGTCGCCGCGGTGCACGCCCTGTTCTTTCAGCCAGCGTTGCACCGCCCCGACCATGCCGCGCAACGTATCCCACGACACTTCGGATGTGTGTCCGGCCTCGTCGATGGCCACGATCGCCGTGCCGGCACCGGTGCGACGCAGCGCGTGCTCGGCGTAGTTGATCTGCGCTCCCGGGAACCACCGGGCGCCGGGCATCGACCGGTCCGGGAGGACGTCGTCGGGGGCGTTGTCCATCAGCACGTCGAAATGGGCGGCGACCGTCGACCAGAAATCGGCCAGGTGTGTCACCGAGTAGGTCCACAGATCCCGATAGGTCGGGTAGCTGTCCCCGGTCTGCCGGGACACGCGTTCGGTGAACTCCGCGAGCTGGGTGCCGGCCACGGCGTCGGGGTCGGGCATCCAGATCGGGGTGGAATCGGTTGAGGTCGTTTCGACGGTCATGGTGCTCCTGGTGACGGCGCTGGTTGCGGCTCTCCGTCGAGTGTAGGTTTCGGCAAGCGGCGTGGTCTCGGGCGTCAGCCGGCGGAGTGGGCGCCGGTCATCAGCCCGGCGAGATCCTCGGGCATGAGGAACGACGGCGGCGGGGGCGGACCCCAGCTGAACAGTCCCTTGGCGCCTTCGACGACCTCGGGGGTCCAGAGCTGGTCGTCGACGATGGAGTCCATGTCGGAGTAGTACTCGCTGAAGTTGCCGGCCGGATCCTTGAGGTACCAGAAGAAGTTCGAGCCGGCGTAGTGGCGGCCGAGGCCCCACACGTGCCGTTCCGGGTCGTCCTCGAGCATCCGCATGGCACCGCGGCCCACCTCGTCGACATCCTCGACCTGCCACGACGTGTGGTGCAGGAAGCTCACCGGCGCCTGCTGCACCAGCACGTTGTGGTGATCGGTGGAGCAACGCAGGAATGCGGCGAGACCGGGCACTTCGTCGCTGATCTTGAAGCCGAGTCCGTGGGTGAAGAACCGTTGGGTGACAGCATGATCGGTGCTGCCGATCACGGCGTGCCCGAGCTTGCGGGGCTTGACCGGGTTGCGACGGACGACGCCGGGGGCTCGGCCGGTACCGCGGTCGATGCGGCCGGGGCCGTTGTAGAGAGTGGGCTCGACCCGCGGCTGGGTGATCCGGGGCTGCACCTCCACCGTCGCGTGCAGGCCGGTCGCCTCCTCGATGGCCGACAGCGAACCACCGTTGCGCTGAAACGGAATCCCCAGCTCTGCCAGATTGTGGGCGATGCGGTCGATGTCGTCGGGGTCGTCGGCGCCGACCGTGAGGGCGACGAGCCGGCGGGTGGGGGAGTCGATGATGCGGAGTTGCCGGCCGCCGTCGGCGGTGGAGAACCAGCCGTCGGTCTCCGGTGTCAACCCGAAATCGGTGTAGTAAGCGGAGGTCTCGGCCACGTTGGGTACACCCATGGTGATCGAGGCCAGGCGATGGAGAGGCATGGTGGGTCCTTACTTGGTTGCGGCGACGAAGGTTTGGTGGAGTTCACCGATGCCGGTGATCCAGCTGTCGAGGTGTTCCCCGGCCTGGAGGAATCGCTTCGGTTCGCGGCCCGCGCCGATCCCGGCGGGCGTGCCGGTGAAGATGACGTCACCCGGGTACAGCGTGACGTTGCGCGAGAGTTCGGCGACGAGTGCGGCGATGGGGAAGATCAGGTCGCGCGTGCGACCCTTCTGCATCTCCTCGCCGTCGATGCTGCAGCCGAGTTCCAGGTCGTCACGGTCGGCGACCTCGTCGGTGGTCACCAGCCACGGACCCTGCGGCGAGAAACCGGGGAACGACTTGCCGAGCCCGAACTGCGGTGCCGGACCGCGGGTCTGGGTGATGCGCTCGGAGATGTCCTGTCCGACGGTGAGTCCGGCGACGTGGTCCCACGCCTGATCCTCGCTGACGTCGGTGGCCTCACGACCGATGACGGCGACGAGTTCGACCTCCCAGTCCACCGCTCCGCCATCAGGGATGACGACGGTGGTGTCGGGGCCGGAGAAGCTCGACACGTACTTGGTGAACACCGGCGGCAGATTCTCCGGTGAGTCGAAGCCGGACTCGGCGGCATGCTCGTCGTAGTTCAGGCCGATCGCGAACACCTGCCGCGGTGCCGGCGAGGGTGCACCGAGCTTGCTGCGGTCGATGGCGAACGTCGTTGCCGCGGAGACATCAAAAGATGCTGCCCACGAGACGATTTCGGTCCAGTTCTGGTAGGTGTCGGTCGGTTCGGGGCGGAAGCGGCCGTCGGTGGCGGTGGCGATGTCGACGCCCTGCTCGGCGCCGGGCTCACCGGTCACCAGGGTGGCGCGGCCGTCGTAGTTGGCGATACGCATGTTGTGAGGCTTTCTGTTGGGGGCCCTTCGAGACGCTCGCTCGGCTGGCGCCTCGCGGGCTCCTCAGGGATCGGAGAGGGGTAGTGGGTGGGATCAAACCATCGGGGTGATCGGCTGTTCGACGCCGAGCAGCGCCTTGCCGTAGACCTCGTAGCTGACGGCGGGGGACACGATGGCGTGGCGGGCGGCGACCGCCGAGTCACGCCAGATCCGCTGCAGCGGGCTGACTTCGGCGAACGATCCGGCACCGTGGGCGGAAAGCAGGATGTCGATGGCGCGGGTGATGCAGTCCGCGACGTACCCGGTGTCCGAGCGGACGCGGGAGCGGGTCAGGTAGTCGGGGTAATCGCCACGGGCGGCGGCCTCGTCGATGTCCGCGGCGGCGCGGTAGGCGTGCAGGTGGGCGGTGTCGATGAGGCGGGCGGCCTCGGCGATCTGCAGCTGGAAGGCCGTCGACTCCTTCTGCGAGGTGAAGAAGGTGTAGGAGATCGGCTTCTTGGGCGCCTTGTCGATGACGAAATCCAGTGCGGCACGACCCATGCCGAGCTGCGGTCCGACGAGCACCAGGGCGAGTACCGGGATCAGGGCGGAACGGTAGAGTACCTCGTCGGTGTGCGGGGTCTGGTAGTGGCCGCCGATTGCCGGCGGAACGCTGAGCACCCGGTGGTCGGGGACGAAGATGTCGTCGGCGATCAGGCAGTTACTGCCCGAAGAGCGCATGCCGGCGACGAACCAGGTGTCCTCGAATCCCATGTCCGAGCGCGGGATCAGCGCGCATCCCTGGTCGACGACGTTGCCGTCTTCGTCGGTGATCGGGATACCCATGACGGCCCAGGTGCAGTGGTAGGAGCCGGAGTTGTAGTACCACTTACCGCTGACGCGGTAGCCGCCCTCGACCTTGCGGGTCTCGGCGGTCGGGGCGAGCACGCCGGACACCTTGGCATCGGGATCGGCGCCGAAGACCTCGTCCTGCGCCTGTTCGGGCATCAGGCCGACCAGCCAGTTGCACACGTTGGTGAGGGTGACGACCCACGACGTTCCGCCGTCGGCCTCGGCGACCGCCGATGAGACGTCGAGCATTGTGCGCATGGAGGTTTCGTAGCCGCCGTAGCGCTTGGGCACGCTGATCTTGAACAGGCCGGCATCGGTCATCGCCTGGATGCTCTCCTCGACGACGCGACGGTCCTTCTCGCCCTGCGCCGCATTGGCGGCGAGGAGGGGCTTGAGTTCGCGGGCGCGGGCGACGAGCTCGGCGGCGGTGGGGATCTCGGTAGTGGGGGCGGTGGTGGTGGTCATGGTGTTCTCCTGGTTGGGGTTTGGGGTTTGGGTGGTTGTGGAACGGGGTGGGTCTCGATGCGCTCGGCTCCTTCGTCGCCGGGCTTACTCGACCAGCGGAGAGCGTGAATCAGCTTGCGCAGGCGGTGATCTGGTCGATGATGGCGGGGCGGGTGCGGGCGGCGAAACCGGAGTGGGTGCCGAAGGTGCGGTGGCCGTAGACAAGTGGCGGGCGGTGGGTGGAGGCGGCATGACGGACGGCGCCGATCAACAGCAGGTGATCGCCGGCTTCGACGGTGCGCCACAGGTCGCAGGCGGCCCAGCCGGCGGTCTCGTCGAGGCGGGGCAGGTTGTCGCTCATCGACCACGGGTTGTCGCCGAAGCGGTCGGCGCCGCGGGTGGCGAAGGAGACCGCGACATCGTCTTGACCGGAACGCAGGACGTTCACGCCGAAGCGCCCGGACTGCAGGATGTGGGTCAGCAGCGTCGACTGCCGGTCGAGGGCGATCGACAGCAACGCCGGCCGCAGCGACAGTGACGCCAGTGAACTGACCGTCGCTCCGTGCGGTCCGTCGCCGTCGGCGGTGGTGATCACCGTGACGGGTGCGCACACGCCGGCCATCAGATCGCGGAAATGTTGGTCCAGCATCGGACACCTCCTAAATAATCATGATTAATTGCGTGGCTCACACTGTGCCGGTGATGTGGGTCACCTGTCAAGGGTTTGGCCAGAATTAATCATGATTTTTTCGAGCGAAGCGCGCGAATGGCCGTCTACCTGCGGTGACGGCGATGTGGCCGGTGCTGATTCAGCGAGTGGCGGTGGTGGTCTCGTCCACCGGTGCCCGCAGCATCATCGACGGGTCGGTGCGGCGCAGCGCATCGATCGCGGCGGGGGCGTCGCGGTTGCTGAGGGCGACGACGAAGTCCTCGATGACCTGCGCAAAGTCCTCGAAGTAGACGGCGACGTCGCGGGTTCCGTCGTCGTCGGCCTGCTGCAGGCGTGCACGGACGTGCGACGTGCCGACGTCCATGATCGACAGGTAGAGGCTGTCGAGGAGTTGGCTGCGACCGAGGCCGGCGAAGTGTTCGTGGACGTTCCACGCGGCCCAGATGAACCCGGGGACGTCGCGGCGGTCGTGAGCTTTGTGGACGGCGCCGAGGAGGTCATTGAACTCGTCGATGTCGGCGTCGGTCAGCCGGGTCATCACCTCGGAGACGAGTAGCGGTGCCAGCGCGTCGCGGATCTGGATCGACTCGGGGAGTGCGGTCACGTCGCCGGCAGCTTCGCGGAACCACCCGTTCATCCGGGAGAGCGGCGGGGGCTCGGCGGCGAAGATGCCGCCTCCGGGGCCTGGTCGGGAGGTGATGATGCCGCGTTCCAGGGCGAGCTTGATGGCTTCGTTGATGGTGCCGACCGAGACTTGGCATACCTGCCGTAGATCGTCCTTGCTGCCGATGCGGTCACCGGGCTGATGGTCGCCGGACAACCGTGCGATCTTGTTGGCCGCCAACTCGGCCCGGGACAGTCCGACCGGGACGGTGCCCGGCAAGTTCATTGCGCCGTGCCATATTTCGGGCGTCAGTGCGGGAATGTCGGGGGGCTCGATCGGATCCGATGCGGCACCATGGGTGGTATCGGTCATCGGTCCCTCGGCAGTGGCTACTCGGTGTCGCACGTCGTTCGTGTGACGAATGGGGCAATCGTACCGAAAAGATCATGATCGATTGCCCATTGCGGGTCCGATCAGACCGCGACGGCCGGTGCTGTGACTCCCGCGGTCGCGTCGATGATCCAGACGGAGACGGTATTCGCGACGTAGTTGACGATGAGTACGCGGATGGTGTCGCCGACGACCTGCCCGAAGACAAGACGCCCGACGTCGCCGGACAGATCGCCGACCTCGTCAGCAACGCCGGCGGTGTCCCGGGCGGTCACCGCGGTCCCGAGTTGGTAGGTGTCGATCCCGAGGCTGACGTAATTGACCACCGTGCCGACGCCGGGCACCCACACCACGATCGACGACGCGAAGGCTTCCCACTGGTCCTCCCACTCCTGTGAGTCCGGCTCCCAGGTGGTGGGCGGTAGCGCGATCGTCGGGATCAACGACGTCCACCACTCGTCGGAGGTCGCGGTTGCGGCCACCCGCGTCGAGGTGGACGCGCCGAGCGTCAGGTTCTGCACCAGCGCGATCAGTGAGGCGGGTACCGAGGTGGTGGTGCCCAGCAACGACGCCAGCGGCGACGCGTCGGCGGCCTGGATGACGGGCGTCTCCACGGCTGAGGGTTCCGCGATCGCAGGCGTGACACTGGTCGAGCCCGCATCGACGGTCTCGGCCACAGTGACGGCTGAGCCATCACTGGCTGCCGGTGTCGGCGTAACCGTTGGTGCCGAGGCCGCGGGAGTCGGATCGGAGGTGGTCGTTGCCGATGTGTCTGCCGCGGACGTGGCCGGTTCGGCCGCCGTCACGTCGGTGGCCGTGGTTTCGGGCGTCGGCGTGGCCGATGGCGTTGCGGAGGAGTTCGGCTCCGGGCGGGTCGGGCCCGTCGCGGGACCTGTCGTGCTGTCGGCCGTCGGCTCGCTGGTGGGGTCCGACGACGGTGCGCCGGCAGTGTCGTCCGTCGTGGGGTCGCCGGTCGGCTCGGTCCCGGTGGCCGACTCTCCGGTTGACGATTCCCCGGTGCCGGACTCCGCAGTGCCTGACTCCGCAGTGCCGGACTCCGCAGTGCCTGACTCCCCGGTGCCGGCAGACGTGGTGCTGTCGGACTCGGCGGTGCCGGAGCCCGTCGTGCCGGCGTCCGCGGTGCCAGCGGAGTCTGCAGTGCTGGAACTGGTGCCGCCGGACCCGGTGCCCGTGGCGGAGCCGTCGTCGGCGAGGGCGGTCCCCGCGCCCATCGCGAGCAATCCCGCTGCGGAGAGTCCGACGGCCGCCGCCACGAGTTGTGTCCGACGTGGCAGGGCCCGGCGCGCAGTCATGCGCTGATTCTGCCTGTGGGCGACCGCCGTACGGAAGGTTTCCGTCCAAGGAAAGGCGTTGTCGCGCATGTGAAATTGGTAACGCTCCGTCGTTCTGCGCGATAGGTTCCGGCGTCGTATCATGCCGGCCGTTTTCGTCGTTCGGCTTGTGCCTGCATCTGGCGTCGACGATCCAGCACGAACCGGAGCGCAGCGCCGAGGGCGCGGATGACATGCCACCACTGCTGACGCTCGTCCTCGAACCGCGCGGCGTCGCGGGTGTCTCCGCGTCTCAGGGCGTCGGCCTCGGACATCTTGCAGCGCTGGGCGTTGCGGGCGCAGACGCGGAGGTAGCGCACCAGCATGGGTGCGTCGTGGCCGGCCATGGCGGCCACGCCCGCCGGGTCTGCGGTGGCGCGGTCGTGCAGGAGGTCGAGCACGCCGGTGAGGCCGGGCGGAAGGCTCGCGCCAATCGCTAGTCGATTGGTGAGCGGTGCCGAAGGGCCGCAGGCGATTTCGATGCTCAAAGCGTGGTCGCGCACGAACGCGAACCACATGGCCAACGCGGTCGCCAGGTTGGCCGGGTGGAATACCGAGCATTCGATACGCAGGGACGCGTGCACCTGGCCCTTGGCGAGATGCAGCGAGACACCCGGCCACTGATCGGCACCGGTGGCCAGGAACAGGGCGGCCTGCCCGGGATCGGTGATCCCCTTGCACAACACGGCGTAACACTCCATCGCCGCGACGTCGGGCAGGGTGCGCAGCCACGAAGTGACGGGATGTGTGGGCAGTGGAATCCGGCCCTCATCGTCGACGTCGACGACGGTGCCGGTCATCGCTGCCAACGCGTCGATGGCCAGGCGGTGGAGTTCGTCCTCGTCCTGCGGACTGACCGCGAACTCGATCAGCGGCTCCGTTGGAGCCGAAACAGCTTGTATAGCAGAGCCTTGCGCCAGGAGGGTCGGATGAACGACGTCGTAGACGTCGCGGAGGGCACGCACGCTCAGCGCGGCCAGCCGATCTACGTTTCGTCGGCCGGTCTCGACGATCAGGTCGCCGTTGCGCAGTTCTCGCCACCCGGCGTCGTCGAGCATCTCCCGTCGGCTCAGTTCGTGATGCGTGCTGCAGCGGAGGCGGCACCGGAACCTGCGTGCCGCGGTGACGCTGAGCGTCATCGCGGCGTGCATCTCCACGTCGTCGTCGAACGGGCCGAAGCGGAGCTCGTCGCCCTGCTCCAGGACCGCGATGCGGTCACCGAGATCGATGCGGAAGCGGCGCCACGCCGCCTCGATGTCGTCGTCAAAGCTCAGCAGAGTCATGGTGACCCCTCTCAGTCGCAGGATGGGGAGCGTTACCGCTCGACCCGATAGCCCTGCAGGCTACGACGAGGGTCCGACAGAAATGCTATTCGCGCTGCTCAGGCTGCTCACAGCAAGTACTCAGGCCCGGCCTAGGTAGTTGGTCGTGGGAAAGTCGCGTGGTCGACTTCGCGTTTGTCCGTCGTTTCCGCGCGGCAGGCTTTTCGGTGTGCGGACCCCCACCACCACTCGCCGCACTACACCCCCCTCCAGGAGGAAACATGTCGATCAACAAAGGACGTACCGCTGCCGCAGCAACGGCGCTGTTCGGTGCGGCGGCGGCTGTCGTCGTGGCGACCGCTCCGGCCAATGCCGTGGTCAGCAGCATCACCGCACAGCCGGGCTCGGGCGGAAACTTCGGTACCACCTGTACCTACGACGTGAACGCGTCCGCGAGCGGCAACAAACTCGTGAACTTCACCGACAACGGCGTGGCGATCGGCGGCGGGGGTGTGGCTCCCTCGGGCGGCATCGCCACCGTCAAGTGGACACCCACCACCCCGGGCACGCACATCCTGAAGGCGCGCCAGGTGGGCACACTGGTCACCCGCACCACCACCGTCCAGGTGGGCCAGGGTCTCAACCTCGGCAGTCTGTGCATGGCGTTCTGAGCTACGCCCGGCGAGGGCGGAGTCGGCTACCCCGCGCCGGCTCCGCCCGTCGGTGTGTTCGGGGTGAGGCTGCAGACATGAATCGGTTGCGGTTTGCATCGGTGACCGAAGCAAACCGCAACCGATTGGACCGTCAGCGTGTCACATCGCCGGCGGCATCATCACCGTGTCGATGAGGTAGACGGTGGCATTGGCGGTCTTGATCCCGCCGCAGACCACGTTGGAGTCATTGGCCTTGAAGTCCTGGCCCGATCCGGTGACGTTCACATTCTGACCCTCGAGGGTCTTGTGCTCACCGGCGATATCCGTGGGCGGGATCTGACCCGAAACCACGTGGTAGGTCAGGATTTTCGTCAACAGATCCTTGTCCGTCTTCAGTTGGTCGACGGTGGCCGGGGGAAGCTTGGCGAAAGCGTCGTCGGTCGGCGCGAACACCGTGTACTGGCCGTTGTTGAGCGTGTCAACAAGATTCACTTCGGGATTCAGCTGTCCGGAGACGGCCGCCGTCAGGGTCTTGAGCATCGGGTTTGCGGCAGCCGCAGTCGCGACCGGTGCCGCCGCCATGCCATCGACCGACGCCGGACCCGAGGGATTGGCCTGGGCGTAGGCCGCACAACCCGGTCCGACCAGCCCGGAAGCCGGTGCCGCCATATCGCCACTGGACATGTCGCTGCTCGGCATCATGCTGGTGGTCATGCCCGACATCGGGGCGCTGGTAGTGGCATCCGACGACGAATTGTCGTCGGAGGAACATCCGGCGACGACGCCGACGGCGAGAATCGCCCCCGATGCCGCCATGAGGGCACGCTGCATTCGATTGAGAGCCATGATCATCCAATCTGTCGGTGATGAACCCACCGCCCGGCAGGTCTCGAGAAGTCATTCGCTGGAAACGGATTTCCGGATGGGTCCGAATTCCGTTCGTGCCAAATCCCATCCGATGAGCGGTCTCATGCGAATGCCCGATGAGATTGCACAGCAACGCGATTGACAGACCCGTCGTTGCTCTGGATGGGAGGAAGCTGCTGATGTACGCACATGCAGAGCGAGACGTTCGGGCAGCGTTGTCGGGCATCGTGGCGGTGGGCACCGGCGTCGCCGCCGGTGAACTCGTCGCGTTGGTGGTGTCACCGTTCGCGTCGCCCTATCACGCCGTGGGCGCGTTTCTGGTGGACCACGCTCCTGCCTGGGCACGTGAGTTCGCCATCGATCGGTTCGGCACCAACGACAAACCGGCGTTGCTGATCGGGATCGCCGTCGCGATGCTCGTCCTCGCCGCGGTCGCCGGGTTGGTGCAGGTCCGCCGTCCGCCGTGGGGGCTGGCGGTGATCGTGGGGTTTGTCGTCGTGGCGATCACGGCGGCGCTGACGCGGCCGACGGTGCGGGCACTCTATGTCGCTCCCGCATTGGTGTCGGGGATCGTCGCCGGCGTGGTGCTCGTCGTGCTCTGTCGGGGGGCGACGCCCCGCAGCGATGAGTCCCCGACCGACACTGGCTGGTCTCGGCGGCGCTTTCTCGGTGCGGTCGGGGTGCTGGCCGTGGCGTCGGCCGTCGGTGCGGTGGTCGTCCGCCAGGTAGGACGCGCCGGCGGGGTGGTCGCGGAACGGATGCGTCTTGCGTTGCCTGCCCCGCGCACCACTGCTGCCGCGGTGCCCGACGGCGCCGATGTGACACTGCCCGGCGCAACACCGTTCATGACCGACAACGCGACCTTCTACCGCATCGACACTGCGCTGCAGGTGCCGCAACTCAGCACGCGTGACTGGCAACTACGGGTGCACGGCATGGTCGATCGGGAATTGACGCTGGGCTGGGATGACCTGATGGCGATCCCCGCGGTCGAACGCATCATCACCCTCACGTGTGTGTCCAACGAGGTCGGCGGCGATCTGGCGAGCAACGCGCGCTGGCTCGGCATCCCGATGACCGAGATCCTGTCACGGGTCGGCGTGCACGACGACGCCGACATGCTGTTGTCCACCAGCGTCGACGGCTGGACGTCGGGGACACCGATCTCGGCAATCACCGACGGGCGCGACGCCATGCTCGCCTTCGGTATGAACGGCACACCGCTACCGCTCGAACACGGTTATCCGGTCCGGCAGGTGGTTCCCGGGCTCTACGGCTTCGTCTCGGCATGCAAGTGGGTTGTCGACTGGGAGATCACGAGATTCGATCGCGCCGAAGCGTATTGGACCAAACGCGGGTGGGGAGTGCAGGCACCGATCAAGACCGCCTCGCGCATCGACCGTCCGGCACCGCTGTCTCAGCATCCGCCCGGACGGATCGTCGTCGCGGGTACGGCGTGGGCGCAGCATCGCGGAATCCGCGGCGTCGAGGTGCGGGTCGACGACGGTCCATGGGAGCCCGCGACATTGGCGACGGAGTACTCGAAAGATACGTGGCGGCAATGGATGTGGGGGTGGGATGCGACGCCCGGTCAGCACACGCTGTACTGCCGGGCGACCGACGACACCGGCGCCGTGCAACCCGAGCGCCGGGTGGCCCCGATCCCCGACGGCGCCACCGGGTGGCACAGCCGGGTGTTCCGGATCGATCAGTGACGGGTCAGCGGATGCCGTCCCAGAGCTGGCGCTCGCCGCTGTTGGGATCATTTGCCGCAGTGACGGTTTCGGTGAGCAGCCCGACGGTGCGGTCGGTGAGGTCGTAGGCGGGCCAGCCGGGATCGCCGGTGGTGACGAAGTCGACCCAGACCCGGTGCGCCGTATCCACTGCGGCCCGTGAGGGATTCGGGCCGACCAGTCCCGTAGAAGTGGGGAAATGTGCGGTGTCGAAGACAAACGGGATCTCGGTGGCGTGCGCGTTGGCCAGACCTGCATTGTCGTCCGGGGTGAGCTGGTCGAAGCGGTAGATCCAGGTGGGTGCCTGCCCGCGATTCACCCGCGCCTCGGCGACCCGCGTCGCTGGGATGGCGAAGAACCAGTCGGTGACGAGCGCAGCCATCACATCGCCGGGACTGGCGTCGGGGCGATTCGCGCGATAGACGTTCACGCCGTCCTCGGACAGGCCGTACGCGCCGGCCGAGGCCATCAGCCCCGCGTCGTCGATGTATTCGATCACGCCGGGCGCGACCAGGAACAGTCGCGCCTCGTCACGGGTGGTGCCGGTCAGTACGCGGATGTCGTCGCTGGCTCCGTCGGAGATGGCATCAAGTGGGTCGACCGGAAGAGTCTCGTCGATCACCGGCGCAAAAGGTAAGAGGCTCAACGCAAGTGAACCCCACTTAGCGGGGTCGCCACCACTCTGCACCTCGGTCACCAGGTCTGCGGCGGCCTTGGAGACCTGCTCGATGGGTAGCGCAGTGATAGCTGCTCGGGTGGGATCGACTCCCAGCGTCTCGGCCAGTCGCCGCCCGACCGCGGTCGCCGTCTCGGGAGAGAGCGTGTGCGCCGTCGCGCCGGACTGGGTGATCGCTTGCGTAAACAGCCCTTTGGCGGCCGGCATGGCGAGCAATGTGCTGACACTCATGGCGCCGGCCGACTCGCCGGCCACCGTCACGCGGGCCGGATCCCCGCCGAAGGCGGCGATGTTGTCGCGGACCCACCGCAGTGCGGCGATCTGATCCTGCAGGCCGATGTTGGCGATCCCGTCGTCGAGGTACAGAAAGCCTTCGGCGGCAAGGCGGTAATTGATGGTGACGGTGACGACGCCGTCCCGGGCGAACGCGGTGCCATCGTATTCGGAGACCGAGCCCGAGCCGTTCATGAACGAGCCGCCGTGAATCCACACCAGCACCGGCAGCGACGCGGAGGTATCAGGCGTCCAGACGTTGACGTTGAGGCAGTCGTCGCCGGGGATGGTCACCTCGTGGAGGATGCGCGCGTAGGCGGGCGGGTAGTCACCCTTGGGGACGGTGGCACCGAACTCGGTGGCATCACGCACGTCGTCCCACGTGGGCGCCGGCTGTGGCGGCTGCATCCGGTTCTCATCGAAAGGCGCTGCCGCATAGGGGATACCGGCGAAGCGAAGGACGCCGTCGTCGACGGTTTTACCGGCGACCGGTCCGCTGGTGGTGGTGACGGTCGGCGAGGCGGTGGACATGGATGGATCTCCTACTTCGAGGTGACGGCGGCTGCGCGACCGAACACCATGGATTCGGTGATGTCGTCGCGGTAGTGATCGATGGCGTCGCGGTAGTAGTTGTGCCGTACCTTCCACGAGCCGCCCGAACCCGACTTCGGCAGGGCGTCCGGGGCACGTTCGACATACCCGGCCTTCAGATCCCACAGCGGCCCGCCCGCCATCGACGTCTCTCCGAGATGCGGATAGGCGTGCGTATAGGCGTGAGTAGTCATGTAGCTCAACAACTTTGCAACGGCGCGGGCGGTCATGTCGGCGCGCAGCGTCCACGACGCGTTGGTGTAGCCGACCGACCACGCGAAGTTCGGGACGTCCTCGAGGAGATGGCTCTTGAACAGGAACCGGTCGCCGGGCTTGACCTCGGCGTCGTCGACGCGGATCTTGACGTCACCGAACGCCAGGAGATTCAAGCCGGTCGCGGTGATGACGATGTCGGCGTCGAGGTGGCGGCCGGACTTCAGGAGGACGCCGGTGGCGTCGAAGCGGTCGATGTGGTCGGTGACCATCTCCACCCGGTTCTCGCGGATGTCGACGAACAGGTCGCCGTCGGGCACCATGCACATCCGCTGCTCCCACGGGTTGTACGCGGGGTTGAAGTGCACGTCGATGGGATAGTCCTCGGGCAGCTCTTTGGCGACCCCCGCGCGGATCAGCTTGCGCCCGACGGTGGGGAAGCGGTGCGTGCCGTGCACGATGGCGGCGGTCTGGGCCGCATAGCGGCTGCGGATCAGTTGATGGGCAAGCTTGGCCGGCAACACCTTTCGCAGGATCGGACTGATCCGCTGACGCTGCGACATGGACGCGATGTACGACGGCGACCGCTGCAGCATCGTCAATTCCCCGGCCTGCTCGGCGAGCGCCGGGATGAGGCTGACCGCGGTGGCGCCGCTACCGATGACGACGACTCGTTTACCGGTGTAGTCGAGATCCTCCGGCCAGTGCTGTGGATGGACGACGGTGCCGGTGAAGTCGTCGATCCCGGCGAAGCGCGCCTGGTAGGGATGGTCGTAGTCGTAGTAGCCGGTCGCGAAGTAAACGAAGCGGGTGCGGTAGGTCTGCGGTGCGTCGTCGGCCTCGGCCGCAAGTGTCCAGGTGTCGGTGGTCGAGTCCCAGTCGGCGGACTGCACCCGGTGCCCGAAGCGGATGTGCTCGTAGATGCCATGCTTGTGGGCGGTGGCCTCGACGTAGTCGCGGATATCGCCGCCCTGGGCCATCGCCTCGGGGCGACGCCACGGCTCGAAGGGGAAGCTGAGGGTGAAAATGTCGCTGTCCGAACGGATTCCGGGGTAGCGGAACAGATCCCAAGTGCCGCCGATCCGCTCCCGGCGCTCCAGGATCAGGTAGCGCAGCGCCGGGTTCTCCTCCCGCAGCCGGTAGGCCGCGTCGATACCGGACAGTCCCGCCCCGATGATGATCACGTCATAGATGTCGTCAAACCCCGTCATGGGACTCGACACTACGACCTACGGGGCAGAACTGGAACAGGTTCACCCAAAGCGAAGAGCGATCAGGGAAGCGGCCCGTCGTAGAGCGCCGCCATCGTCGTCTGGCCGTCGAGGGCTTCGCGGAGGATGTCGGCGTGACCCGAGTGATGGGCGATCTCGCGCAGCAGGTGCAGGATCATCTTGCGGATTGGCCACCACTGCCGCTCGGGCGCCCACGGGGCGGTGGCCTGCGGAATGAGGTCGTCAAGGGAGTCCGCCTCGGCGACGAGTCGCTCGATGGCGGCGCCGGCCTCGGCATAGGCGGTCAGCCACTGGTCCACGGTCTCGTCATCGGTCAGGACGTAGGCGTCGCCGAGGGACTCGAGGTCGACCGTCGCGTTCTCGTCGCGCTTGTGGATCTCGTCGGCGATGTTCTGCGTGACCAGGGTGACGTGCTTGAGGAGGCCACCCAGCGTCAGATCGCTGACCGTCGTCTTCAAGCGCGCCTGTTCCTCGGTGAGTCCGCGCATCGGGACGAGGAACATCGCGCGCTGATCGTTGAGCAGGGTGAGGATGTCTTCGCGCTCGCTGGTGACCTCGACGGTCAGGGTGACGGGGGTGTATGTGCCGGCCATGATCGGTCCTCTCGGTGGTGGTCTTCTCGGTGCTTCGGGAACCACGTTACGAGGGATTGCGGACAGGTTCGGTCCGCGTTGTTTTTGGGCCGGGCTTTGGCGGAGTTGCGCCTTTGGCAGGGGTTGCGTTGTGCCCGGCTGACGCCGGGAGTTGCGTTGACAGCGCCCCGCCTTTCATCGACAGCGCCCATGGCTTTGGGCGATGTGGCGGTTTCGAGGCCGGATGGGCGCTGTCGATGAAATTCGCGGCGCTGTCAACGCTTGACTCGCGCGCTATCCGGTGTCGCGGTCGAGTGTGGGCGCTGTCGATGAAATTTGAGGCGCTGTCAACGCTTGACCCGCGCTATCCGGTGAGCCTTCGAGGCTTGGGGGTCAGTCCTGCTTACGCAGGATGAAGCGCTGGATCTTGCCGCTCGGGGTCTTGGGCAGGGCGTCGACGAAGTGCACGGCCCGGGGGTAGGCGTGGGCGGCGAAACCGGTCTTGACCAGTTGCTGCAGCTCCTTCTCCAGCTCGTCGGTGCCGGCGACGCCGTCGGCGAGCACCACGAACGCTTCGAGGACCTCGCCGCGTAGTTGATCCGGGCGGCCGACGACCGCGACATCCATCACCGACGGGTGCGTGATAAGGACGCTCTCCACGTCGAACGGGCCGATGCGGTAGCCGGCCATGATGATCACGTCGTCGTCGCGGGCACTGAAGTAGAAGCGGCCGTCGTCGTCCATGCGGCCGGTGTCGCCGGTGAGGTACCAGGCTTTGTCCTCGGTGAAGCGGGCGGCGGTTTTGTCCGGGGCGTCGAGGTAGCCGGTGAACCACATCAGCGGACTGTGGGCGACGTCGATGGCGATCTGCCCGTCCACGATGCCGGCCGCGAATCCGGGCATCGGCTTGCCCATCGACCCGGGCACCAGCGGTTCGGCGACGTCGGGATGCCAGTGGTTGTTGATGAACATGCCGTGCTCGGTCTGGCCGTAGTGGTCCCGCACCTCGGTGTGCAGCGCCTCGCGCGCCCAGTCGATCACGTCGGGCGTGAGCGGTTCGCCCGCCGACGATGCCCGTCGGAGCTGAAAGCCACTGAACGAGGGATCCTTGGACAGCGATCGGTACACGGTCGGTGCGGCGGCGAAGTTGGTGACGCCCAGCTCGCGCAAGACCTTGGCGGTGACTTCGGGGGAGAAACCGGCGTGCAGCAACAGGTTTCGACGACCCAGCGCCAACGGTCCGAGCACCCCGTAGTAGAGGCCGTAGGCCCAGCCGGGGTCGGCAGCGTTCCAGAACACGTCGTCGGCGGCGACGTCGAGGCCGTAATGCATGTAGCAGCAGAACGAGGCCAATGCGTTCACCGGGACCGGCACACCCTTGGGTGCGCCGGTGGTGCCGCTGGTGAAGAGCAGAATCAGCGGGCCGTCGCCGCCGACCGCCACCGAATCCGTGATCGGCTCGCTGGCGGCGACGAGGTCGTCGAACTGCTCACCCGCCACCACGGTGGTCACGTCCAGGCCCGCCACCTTGTCGGCCTGGCTGGGTTCGGTGATCACGACCCGCGCGTTGCCTGCGGTCAGCCGCATCTCGATGGCCGGCGGCGCGAACGCGGTGAACAGTGGGATGTAGACGGCGCCGAGGCGGGCGATCGCCAGCAGCGCCACCACCAGCTCGGTGCGTTTGCCCATCAGGACGCCGACGGTGTCGCCGCGACCGATACCCAGGTCGGCCAGCGCGGTGGCGAAACGCTTCGACGACTCGGCCAGCTCGCCGTAGGTCAGATCGACGGTGACCAGCGCGTCGCCGTCGAGGTCGATGGTGGTGAACGCGACCGCGGCCGGATCGTGCCGGTCGACCAGCAGTTCGGCGGCGTTCGCATCCGGGGCGCCGAACGTGGCCACCCATTCGTCGAGGTGGGCCGCAACGGACGGGGCGGGAGCGGTCTGAGTCATGCCGAGTTCCTCCGGTAGAACGTGCGCAGAACCGGCGCGTGCCGATCCTCGGTAAGCTGAGTCACATTCTTCACGTCACTCGGCGCGGAGAACACCCCCGGAAGAGGGGTCGGGAGCGCAGGAGGCGACATGACGGAGCCAGATCTCGTCGTCGATGCGCTGCGTCGGGTCCGCAAGGCCAGCGGGGTGTCGCTGGCCTTCGCCGGAATGGTGCGCCAAGACCCGCGCCGCGACTTACAGACCCTCCGGCTCGAACACTTCGTCGGCAACACCCGCGGTGCACTCTCGGGTGTCAGCGTCGACGAAGGACACGGACTCGGCGGCAAGGTCATCTCGGTCAACCGGCCGGTTGCCGTCGACGACTACCTCCGCACCCCGCGAATCACCCACCGCTACAACACGTTCATCGCATCGGAGGGTCTGCGGGCGATGGCTGCGGTGCCGGTGATCGTCGACCGCGAACCCCTCGCCGTGCTCTACGGAGCCCTGCACAGCGACGACCCGATCGGCCCCCGAACCTTCGACGTCCTGGCCGGCGAAGCGCGGGCGCTCGAGCAGCAGATCGTCGCCGCGCGGCTGGCGGTGACCGGACCGTCGGGTGTCGATGAGCTGCGGGATCGGCTGACCCAGGCCTACGGCCAGCTCCGAAAGCTCGGGCGGTCGGTGGACGACGACGCCCTGGCCGGCGAGATCGCGCGGATCACCGATCTGCTGCTCGACGGGGCGTCGGCCGAGGAATCCCCGGTGGCGCTGACGCGGCGGGAAGAGGACGTTCTGGCCCTGGCGGCGCTCGGCCGCAGCAACGCCCGCATCGCCGAAGATCTGGGCCTCGGCGTGTACACCGTCAAGGGCTATATGAAGGACGCGATGGGCAAGCTCGGTGCGTCCACGCGGTTGGAAGCCGTGGTGACGGCGCGGCGGATGGGGTTGCTGCCGGGCTGAGTGTGGCTGATGCCGGCGTCGTCAGTGCTCCCGCAATTCCTTGATGAGCTCAGCCTTCTTCAGGTCGGAGTATCCGGTCAGCCCGATTTCTTTTGCCCGCGAACGGAGTTCGTCGACGGTCCAGTCCTCGTACGAGCCCGACGCACCACCCTTGTGCCCGACCTCCGACCGGGAGGTGTTGGCCGCAGCATTGGCGATGCGGGCGGACTTCTCCTTCGAGTTCCCCTCATCGCGCAGCTTCTCGTAGAGTTCGTCGTCCTTGACCGAGGGACCGGGATCTTCGGTGGGCATGGCTACTCCTGTGCTGACGATCGGACAGTGGCTCGCCTGTGGGCTCAACCGAGTGCTTCTTCGACGCTACTCGTCGAATGTCGGCGTGGCCCAGCTCACAAACGTCTAGGGTCGCTGACGAGACGTCCGGATCGGGAAGAGGAGATTTTCGTGAGCAGGCTTCGTTTCGGTTACTTTGTCGCGCCGTTCCACGCGCCTGGGCGTAATCCCACGTCAGCGATGGAGCGGGATCTCGAGTTCGCGGTCCATCTCGATCGGCTCGGGTACGACGAGATCTGGTACGGCGAGCATCACTCGGCGGGCAGCGAGATCATCGCGTCGCCGGAGATCATGATCGCTGCCGCGTCGCAGCGAGCGCACCGGATCAAGTTCGGCACCGGAGTGACGTCGCTCTCGTACCACAATCCGCTGTGGGCGGCCGACCGCATGATGCAGCTCGATCACTTGACCCGCGGCCGCGCCATCTTCGGTATCGGACCGGGATCGCTGCCGACCGATTCGGCGATGATCGGACTCGATCCCACCGACACGCGAGAGTTGTTGTCGGAGAACCTCGATATCGTCGTCAAGCTCCTGCGTGGTGAGACGGTCAGCGCCAAGACCCGTACCCACGAACTCATCGACGCCAAGTTGCAACTCGCGCCGTTCACCCCGGGCGGTATCGAGATCGCGCTCGCCGCCGTCGCCTCCCCGACCGGTCCGCGCCTTGCCGGCACCTACGGCCTCGGCCTCCTCTCGATCGGCGCGACGCTTTCGGCCGACGGGTTCGACGCCTTGTCCCACCACTGGAACGTGATGGAGGAGCGTGCCGCCGCGCATGGAACGACGGTGGACCGGTCGCAGTGGCGGCTGGTCGGGCCGTTCCATATCGCCGAGACCGAGGAGAAGGCGCGCAAACAGGTCGAGTACGGGATCGAGCAGTGGTTCGACTACTTCCAGCACGTCGCGGCGTTTCCGCAGATGGCTGTCTCGGGCAGCCGATTGACCGAGATGATCGATTACGTCACCGAGGCCGGCATCGGCGTGATCGGCACACCGGAACAGGCACGCGCCCAGGTGCAGCGTCTGTGGGACCAGTCCGGCGGGTTCGGCTGCATGCTGCAGATGGGCCATGACTGGGCCAATCCCGAAGACTCACGCCGATCCGCGGAACTGTTCGCCGATGAGGTGATGCCACACTTCCAGGAGCAGGCGCAGGCGACGCTCGACGCCGCCGAGCATGCGCGACTCGTGCGCGAGGGCTACGCGAAGAAGCAACTCGAGGCGGTCGATCACATGACCCGCAAGTACCAGGCCGAGGTCGAGGCCAAGGGCGGCGCGCCTCAGTAACTCGAGGTGACGCCGGGTGGCAACTGGCCGAACCGCAGCACGGTATCACCCAGTGCCACAAAGTAAGACGTCACCGGACCGCCACTCGGCGCGGCGTTGGGATCGGTGGGCAGCGGCCAGCGGTAGGTGACCTGCACGAAGAACGGTGTGGGGGCCGAGGCGGTGGTGTAACCGGTCGGCTTGTTGGCCGCGCCCAGATACTTGCCGGGCCGGAACAACAGCACCGCAACCGGGGAGGACACCGTCCCGCCCGAGGTGTCGAAGACGGCGAACATGATCGGCGGGCAGTTCGGAGTTCGGTTCGTCGACCGGTTGCGCGGCACCCAGTGCAGATCGCGGCGGCCCAGCGGTGGTCCGATGCTGCGCAATCCGCGTTGCACTTCCGACGACGTCAGGCTCAGACATTGACCGTTGGCTGCGGTACCGGGAGTAGTGCGGGGCGCGGCGGAGGCCGCGGGGGCGATCAGGGTGACGGCGAACGTGATGGCCGCGATGGCGGACAGGAGTGCGGTACGGCTGCGTGACATGTGGACCTCCGGTGGTGGTTTCTCCGGTGACATTGGCGTTCCGACCCACCTGGGTGTCGCGCGGCGCGAACTGGCCGTTACCGCGAGTCTGCCGAACGAATGACGCGCGGCGTTTTACCCTTGCGGTAACGCTCAACGCCGAGGATGGGGTGCCAGGCATGGCAAAGAAGAACAAGCTCATCGAGCAACTCGAAGCGCAGATCGAGGTGCTGACGGGCGAACTCGCCAACGTCGACAAGCGGTTGCGCAAGCGGATCAAGCGTGCCGAACGTGACGCGGCGACCGCGCGTGAGGAACTGGTGAAGTTCATCGCGCAGCGCGGCAAGGGGAAGAAGGACTCCGGCGACGGGAAGAAGGCGTCCGACAAGAAGACGCCGGCGGACAAGGCTGCGCTGGAAAAGCCTGCCGGGGCCAAGACTGGAGCCAAGGCGAAGCCGAAGCCGGAGTCAAAGGCGAAGCCGGAGAACGACAAACCCGCGGCGCGCACCGCCGAGCCGGCCAAGCCCGTGGTACCAAGGGCGGAGGCACCGCGACCTACGGCACCAAAGACGACTGCACCAAAGGCGGCGTCGCCCAAGACAACTCCGAAACCGGCTGCCCCACCACCCGCCTCCACTCCCAAGGTCGAGGCGCCGAAACCGCTGCCGACCGAGTCGCCTGCGCGCAAGGCCGTCGCGAATTGGCCCGCCGCAGAAAAACCGGCGTCGGCGACCGCCAACCCCGCCGGTGCGCCGAAGAAGGCCGCCCGCAGCGGACCCACCGTCGCCGAACTGAAGGCCGAAGCCAAGGCCAAAGGCGTCAAAGGTTATTCGACGATGAACAAGGCGGAGTTGCTCGCCGCGCTCGGGCGGTAACCGTCAGACGCTGCTGATGCCGTAGGTGTGCAGCTTGCGGTAGAGCGAGCTGCGCGACATACCCAGTACGGTGGCGGCCCGCATCCGGTTGCCCCCGGATTCGTCGAGGGCCGAGATGATCGCATCGCGTTCGGCGGTCTCGAGCTGGGTCAGTGTGCGCGAACTGTTGCTGCGGCAGTACCCCGGAAGGTCGGCCACTTGGATCTCGCCGACCGGTCGTCGTCGTAGCGCGGTCCCGAGTGCGTCCCGGAGCTGAGTGATGTTGCCCGGCCAGGAGAATGCGCTGATGGCTCGGGACGCCTGCGGACTGATCCGCGTACAGCGTTGGGGAGCCAGGGTTTTCACGATCCGCGCGGTGAGGGTCGAGAGATCGCGGCTCCGCAGGCGCAGCGGTGGAACGGTGACCGAACTGCCAAAATGGTCGAGGAGGTCGGCGAAAGGTCCGACGACGTCACCGTCGATCGGCGCGGCCGTCGCCGCGATGTGGTGACCGGCTGCGACGGCGTGGGCGACCAGGGCGGTGAGTTCGGCGTGGCCGTGCGGACCGACCTGGTCGAGATGTCGGATGACGACGAGCGCAGGTCCGGCGGTATCTCGGCGGAGTGTGCTGACCTGCTCTCCCCGTTCGATCCGTGCGGCATCGACGATCACGACCGGTGCCGATCCGTGCAGTTCACCGAAAGCCTCCGAGATCGCCGACAGGCGTCCGGTGCCGGGTTCGCCGAGCACGAGGACGGCGGTGTGGGTGGCCAGCGCGTCGGTCGTCTGCGTCAGGGCCGACCGCCAGGCGGGGGTGTGCATCTGGTGCGCGGACGATGTGGGCGTCGCGACGGATTGCGGTGCGGCGAGGGCGGGTTGGACGTGCAAGCCGATATCCGGGTGTACCTCGTCGAGCAGCAGCACCATGCCGACCGGGTCGCCGTCGCAGGTGATGCGACTGGTGCGCAGGCGGATCGCGCGCCCGTTCTCGAGGGTCACGGTGTGCAGGCCGCGATCGTGCTTGGTCATCAGGAACTCGGCGTACTGGGCGACGGTGTGCTGTTCGTCGGGCGAAAGCAGATGGCGGGCATGTTCATTCACCATGATGGACTCGCCGACGGCCATCACTGACTGGCGGGGCCGGGCATCGGCCCGCAGGTAGGTCTCGAAGAGTGCGCGTTTGGCCTGACTGCGGTCGAGCAGCAGATTGCGACTGATCTCGGTGGCCGCGGACCGCACCAAGGCCTCGACCAGTGTCGTCCAACTATCGGCCAGCATGCTCACGTCGAGCACTCCGGCGACACGCCCGGTCAGAGGATCGAAGATCGGCGCCCCGGTGCACGCGAACTGGATCAACGTCTGGTTGAAGTGTTCGCAGCCGACGACGCTGACCGGGGCGCCGACCTCGAAGGCGGTGCCGACGCCGTTGGTGCCGCAACCGGTCTCCTCGAACGAGAAGCCGCGCTGGAAGTCGACGCGGTCGAGGACGCGACCGACCGCCGTGGAGCAGTCGCGGCGGTCGATGATCCGCGCGCGTGAGTCGGTGAGGGCGATGGTGACCGGGACATCCGCCATGTCGTCGGTCAGCCGTTCGATCACCGGACGTGAGCATCGCGCCAGCCGGGAATCGAAGTCGATGTCCTCGTGGAAGGTGACGCGGTAACGGTCCGCGTCGACTCCGGCGGACTGGCTCCGCTCCCACGACGCGGCCACCACGTTTCCCACCCCGGCAGCACCCGCCGGGCCGTACTCCAGAAAGTCGGCGCGAGCTGCGGCGATACGGAGTTGGTGCTCACGCAGTTCGGTCATCGACGTCGGACTTCCTCTCCTCAGGCCACCCCCCCATTGTGAGGCGTACCACACCCGATTATCCAGCGCCGGGCACTCGTCGGCACCACCCGAACGGTCAGGTCGACTGTCCCAATTTGGGACGCCACCGCTCGACGGGACAGCACCAACAATGTGTGGCACGTGACCGCACTCACACACCGAAAGGCACTGACATGGCAGATCGAACACTCGACGCACTCGTCATCGGAGCCGGCGTCGCCGGGCTCTACCAGCTGCATCAGCTACGCGAACAGGGACTCGACGTCCGTGCGTACGACACCGCCTCCGGTGTCGGCGGAACCTGGTACTGGAACCGTTACCCCGGCGCGAAGTTCGATTCCGAGGCCTACATCTACCAGTATCTTTTCGACGAAGAGCTCTACAAGGGATGGAGTTGGAGCCAACGATTCCCCGGGCAGCCGGAGATCGAGCAGTGGCTCAACTACGTCGCCGACGCCCTGGATCTGCGTCGCGACATCCAGTTCGACACCACCATCGAACGGGCCGTGTTCGATGAGAGCAGCAACCGTTGGACCGTCACCACGCGCGACGGCGAAACCATCGACACCCAGTTCCTGATCACCTGCTGCGGCATGCTGTCCGCGCCGATGAACGAACTCTTCCCCGGGCAGGCCGACTTCACGGGCGACATCTTCCACACCGCGCGGTGGCCGCGTGAGGGTGTGGAACTCGCAGGCAAACGAGTCGGCGTGATCGGCACTGGCGCCACCGGTATCCAGGTCATCCAGACGATCGCCGACGAGGTCGGCGACCTCACCGTCTTCATCCGCACCCCGCAGTACGCGTTGCCGATGAAGAACCCGAGCTACGGGCCCGACGAGGTCGAGCACTACAAGTCGCGGTTCGCCGAATTCCAGCAGACGCTGCCGAACACCTTCACCGGCTTCGAATACGACTTCACGGTCGAGTGGGCCGATCTCACCCCGGAGGAACGGCTTGCGCGACTCGAGGAGATCTACGAGGACGGCTCGCTCAGGCTGTGGCTGGCGTCGTTCGCCGAGATCTTCTCCGACGAACAGGTCAGCGAGGAGGTGTCGGAGTTCGTGCGGGCCAAGATGCGGACGCGCCTGGGCGACCCGGAGTTGTGCGACCTGCTCATCCCGAGTGACTACGGATTCGGAACGCACCGGGTACCGCTGGAGACCGACTATCTCGAGGTCTATCTCCGCGACAACGTCACCGCGGTGTCGGTCAAGGACAACCCGATCGCGCGCATCGTCCCCGAGGGTCTCCTCCTGGAGGACGGCACCCTGCACCACCTCGACGTCATCATCATGGCCACCGGATTCGACGCCGGCACCGGAGCCCTGACCCGCATCGACATCCGGGGCCGCGGTGGACGGTCCCTGAAGGAGGACTGGTTCAGCGACATCCGCAGCACGATGGGCCTGATGGTGCATGGGTATCCGAACATGCTGACCACCGCGGTGCCGCTCGCGCCGTCGGCCGCGCTGTGCAACATGACCACGTGTCTGCAGCAGCAGACCGAGTGGATCAACGAGGCCATCCGCCACGTGCTCGCCAACGGCAAGTCCGTCATCGAGCCCACCGAAGAGGGGGAGGCGGCGTGGGTGGCGCATCACGACGAACTCGCCGATGCCAACCTCATCTCCAAGACGAACTCGTGGTACGTCGGCTCCAACGTTCCGGGTAAACCGCGGCGCGTGCTGTCGTACGTTGGAGGCGTGGGCGCCTATCGGGCCGCGACACTGGAGGCCGCCGCGGCCGGCTACAAGGGTTTCGCGCTCTCATGATCACCCCGAGCCTCCACACAGTCACCGGAAGGACTGTTCAATGACCAGCACAACTCCTGCCATCGATGTCAGCGGGTTCACGTCATCGGCCGATCAGATTCTCGCTGCGGCGACCGAGGGCCCTGCGCGGGTGCCCGGCGTCGTCGCGATGGTCACCGATCGCGGCGGCAACATTTACGAGGGCGCCGCCGGGGTGCGTCGTACCGACGGTGACACCCCGATGGCCGTCGACGACGTATTCGCCCTCTTCTCCACCACCAAGGCGTTCACCGCAACCGCCGCATTGCAACTCGTCGAATCCGGGCAACTCGACCTCGACGCTCCGGCCCGCGACTATGCGCCGGATATCGGTGAGCTCCAGGTCCTCGACGGTTTCGACGACGCAGGCGAGCCGAAGCTGCGCGCACCGAAGAGTCAGGTCACCACACGTCAATTGCTCACGCACTCGGGCGGATTCGGCTACGACTTCTTCGACGACGATTACCATCGACTGGCTGAAGGGCATGGGCAGCCGAGCGTGATCACCGCGACGAAAGCGGCACTGACCACGCCGCTGCTGTTCGACCCGGGCGAGAAGTGGGAGTACGGGAGCAACATCGACTGGGTCGGACAGATCGTCGAACAGATTGCCGGGCAACGACTCGGTGAGGTGTTCGAGCAGCGGATCTTCACGCCGCTGGGCATCGCGAACATGAGCTTCGAGTTGCGACCGGACTTCCGGACGCGACCGGCCGGCATGCACCAGCGAGAACCCGACGGGACCTTGACCCCAACGGATTTCGAGTTGCCTTCGCCCCCGGATATCGACATGGGTGGACACGGTCTCTACGGCACGGTTGGCGACTACATGAAGTTCATCCGCATGTGGCTCAACGACGGTGCCGGTGAGCACGGGCGGGTGTTGGCCGCCGACACCGTCGAGATGGCGGTGCGCAATCACCTGGGCGACCTGCCCGTCACCGCGCTGCCCGGTGTCATCCCGACCCTGTCCAACGATGCGGAGTTCTTTCCGGGACAATCGAAGTCGTGGTCATTGGCGTTCATGATCAACAATGAGAAGGCGCCCACGGGTCGTCCGGCAGGTGGACAGGGCTGGGCCGGCCTGGCGAACCTCTTCTACTGGATCGACCGGGAGAACGGGTTCGGCGGTTTCTGGGCCACCCAGATCCTGCCGTTCGGTGATGCGACCTCGTTCACGAAGTACATGGAACTCGAGACCGCGTTCTACGACGCGCTCGGTTGAGCTGCGTAGCAAAGGAATAGATATGTCTCAACTCATGAAGACGTTCACCATGCTCGAGATCGGCAAGACGGCCATCGTCGAAAAGCCCATTCCGACACCAGGTCCCAATGAGGCGCTGGTCAAGACGACGGCCTCGCTGATCTGTACCTCCGACGTGCACACCGTGAAAGGGGCGCTGCCCGTGGAGAACGGGCGCACCCTGGGACACGAGTCGGTCGGGGTGATCGCCGCCCTCGGCTCGGAGGTCACCGGATTCACCGAAGGGCAGCGGGTGGCCGTCAACGCGGTCACGCCGTGCTACGAATGTTCCTACTGTCAACGGGGATTCACCAGTCAGTGCGGTGGACTGCTCGGTGGCTACAAGTACACCGCGCAGGTCGACGGCAACATGGCCGAGTACTTCCTGGTACCGGCCGCGCGCGCCAATCTCGCCCCCATCCCGGACGATCTGCCCGACGAGGTCGCGGTCTACGCGTGCGACATGCTGAGCACCGGGATCATGGGTGCCGAGCACGCGCAGATCACCGTCGGCGACACCGTGGTGGTGTTCGCCCAGGGGGCGGTCGGGCTGTGTGCCACGATCGGGGCGAAACTGCTTGGTGCAGGCCGGATCATCACCGTCGAATCGATTCCGGAACGCATCGAATTGTCCAAGCGTTTCGGTGCCGACGATGTCGTCGACTTCACCGACGGCGACCCGGTGGAGCAGATCATGGATCTCACCGGCGGGGTCGGTGCCGACGCGTCGATCGAGGCGCTGGGCTTTCCGCAGACGTTCGAGGCGGCGCTGGCCTGCCTGAAGGCCGGCGGCACCCTGTCCAACATCGGCTACCACGGCGAGAATCCGTCGCCGCTGCAGCTCGATCTGCCGGCCTTCGGATTGGGCATGGGGGACAAGACGATCCGCACCGGATTGTGCAGCGGCGGTAGTGACCGGATGCGTCGGCTGTTCACGCTCATGGCGACCGGCAAAGTGGATCCGACCGCGATGACCACCCATCGTGTGGGCTTCGACGACGTCGAGCAGGCCTTCACGATGATGGCCGAGAAACAGGACGGGATCATCAAGCCCCTGATCACCTACTGACCGGTCACGTACTGACCGCGCCCGATACGCTCAAGCCGACGAGGGAGAGCGGCGAGAGGACGGCGGCGAGTGTCGGACGAGACGATCGAGACGGCTGTCGACGATCCGGCGATTCGGCAGTGGCAACAGTTCCGGGCGGTGATCGACGGTCCGCTCCCCGAGATCGCCGCCCGCTTCTCCCGGTTCCTGACCCCGATGTGGCCGCACGATGCACTGGTCATCTTCACCCGCGAGTGCACCGGGCGGCCACGCAAGGTCGCCGGCGATCCGTCGATCGTCGACCGGGTGACGATCGACGAACTCGAGGCCATCAAGGAGCAGACCGACCGCGCGACGATGACCCGCACCGACGCCGTCGTCGGCGGTAGTCCGCGGCCGATCCGAGCAGTGCTCGACGAAACCGGGACCCTGCTCGTGGTGATGCCGCGGACCGCGGTGCGACCCACGCGGACCGCCGCGTTGTCGGCGGGAGTGTCGGAGGCAATGCTGCGGGCGTGGTTCGCGATCGTCGCGACGTCGATCAAACAGCAGGTGTCGCAGGCGAGCCCCGACTACCTCGCCGAGTCGCGGGCGGCGTCGAGCGAACGGGCCCGCACCATCACCCAACTGACCGATTCCCACGAGGACACCCTGACCGCGATCCTCGGGACACTGCGGGCCCGTGACCTCGACGATCGGACAGCCCGCACGGTCGCCGCTGACGCCGCCTCGTCGGCGCTGATCGCGCTGCGCGGGGTCGGTGACACCGATCGCCGGTTGGCGACGGAACCGCTGGCGGTGGCGTTCGGTCGGTTGCAGGGCGAACTCGAACCGGTGCTGCGGGACCTGGCGGCCGACGTCGAGTACGTCGCCCCGACCGGGGAGAATCTCTCGCTGCCCGGGGAGATCGCGCACGCCGCGCGGGCTGTGGTGCGGGCGGTCGCGGTGGCGTTCGGCACGCAACGGCAGCTCACCCGACTGCGGATCTCGTGGGAATGCCACGCCGACGACCTCGTCGTCGACATTCGGGATCAGGGCGACGGCGAACTCGACGGGGAAGGACTCGAGCGGCAGCTCTCCGGCCGGTTACGAGCGCTCGACGGGCGGCTCGACGTGGAATCGCTGCCCGGGTGGGGTAGCCGCGTGGTCGCGCGCATCCCTCTCGCGACGCCGACCGCCCGACCCGACGAGGACCTCATCTCCGGCCTCAACCCGCGGGAACTCGAAGTCCTCGGCCACCTCGCGCTGGGGCAGCGGAACAAGCAGATCGCCACCGAACTCGGGGTCAGCGAGAGCACCATCAAGTTCCACGTCACGGCCATCCTGCAGAAGCTCCGGGTGTCGAATCGGGGGGAGGCGGGGTTGCTGGCGGTGCGGGCGGGGATTGGCCCCACCGCTGGTTGAGCGCGACGTTTTCGACACGGCTCGCAGCGGCCCCACCGCTGGTTGAGCGCGACGAGCGAGCCTGCGAGCCCGACGCTGGTCGAAACCGGTCAAATCCGGACTCGACTTTGGTCTAGGTAGAACCATCCATTCGGATGGATGCATGTGTTGCGGCCGCCCACAAGACTGGGTCGAGTACGAGTCATCAGTAGTCGAGAGGTTTGAGCGCATATGTCGCAGACGGTCAAGGGAGTCATCTCGCGGAGCAAGGGCGCGGCCACCGAGGTGGTCGATGTGGTGGTGCCCGACCCCGGTCCCCGGGATGTGATCGTGAAGATCCAGGCGTGCGGCGTGTGCCACACCGACCTGGCCTACAAAGAAGGTGGCATCAACGACGAGTACCCGTTCCTGCTCGGCCACGAGGCGGCGGGCATCGTCGAGACCGTCGGTTCCGAGGTCAGTCACGTCGAGGTCGGCGACTTCGTCGTGCTGAACTGGCGCGCCGTGTGCGGTGAATGTCGCGCGTGTAAGCGCGGTCGCCCGTGGTACTGCTTCAACACCCACAACGCCAGCAAGTCGATGACGTTGACCGACGGCACCGAGCTGACCCCGGCGCTGGGTATCGGCGCGTTCATCGAGAAGACCCTCATCCACGAGGGCCAGTGCACCAAGGTCAACCCCGACACCGATCCGGCCGTCGCCGGGCTGCTCGGCTGCGGCGTCATGGCCGGCCTCGGTGCCGCCATGAACACCGGCAACGTCGGCCGCGGCGACTCGGTCGCGGTCATCGGCTGCGGCGGCGTCGGCGACGCGGCGATCGCCGGTGCCCGACTCGCCGGCGCGACCAAGATCATCGCGATCGACCGCGACGCGGCCAAGCTGGACTGGGCCAAGGATCTCGGCGCGACCCACACCGTCAACGGCTCCGAGGTCGACGACGTGGTGACCGCGGTGCAGGACCTGACCGACGGCAACGGCGTGGACGTCGTCGTCGACGCGGTTGGCCGCCCGGAAACCTACAAGCAGGCGTTCTACCTGCGTGATCTCGCCGGCACCGTGGTGCTCGTCGGAGTCCCGACGCCGGAGATGACCCTGGAGATGCCGCTCGTCGACTTCTTCTCCCGCGGCGGCTCGCTGAAGTCGTCGTGGTACGGCGACTGCCTGCCCGAGCGCGACTTCCCGATGCTCATCGATCTCTTCGAGCAGGGTCGTCTGCCGCTGGACAAGTTCGTCACCGAACGTGTCGGGCTCGACGACGTCGAGGCCTCGTTCGATGCGATGAAGGCCGGCAAGGTGCTGCGGTCGGTTGTGGAGCTGAAGTCATGAGCTTGGGTATCGAGAACGTCGTCACCTCGGGAACCTTCTCGCTCGACGGCGGCACGTGGGATGTGGACAACAACATCTGGATCGTCGGCAACGACGAGGAGGTCGTCATCATCGACGCGGCGCACTCCGCCAAGCCGATCCTCGACGCCGTCGGCGGTCGCACGGTGAAGGCGATCCTGTTGACCCACGGGCACAACGACCACATCACCGTCGCGCCGGAACTGTCGAAGGAAACGGGTGCGCCGATCCTGCTGCATCCGGGCGACGACATGCTCTGGAACGAGACACATCCCGATGTCGAGCACGAGAATCTCGAAGACGGACAACAGATTTCGGTGGCGGGTACGACGCTGAAGGTCATCAATACGCCGGGGCATTCGCCGGGGTCGTCGGTGGTCTACGCGCCCGAGGCCGGTGTGCTGTTCTCCGGTGACACCTTGTTCCAGGGTGGACCCGGGGCGACGGGTCGTTCGTTCTCGAGCTTCCCGACGATCATCGAGTCGATTCGGGACAAAATCTTCACCCTCGACCCGGAGACCAAGGTCTACACCGGTCACGGTGACGGCACCACGGTCGCGGCCGAGGCGCCGCACCTCGAGGAGTGGATCAAGCGCGGCAGTTGATCCACCGGAAGTGGCGCTCTGGTGGACGAAGTTAGGTAAGCCTGCTCTAATTAGGCAATGCTAACTTCGTTGGAGCGCTACTCCCCGTGGATGATCGGCATCTTCCGGATCGTCGTGGGTTTCCTGTTCCTGTGCCACGGCACGACCACGCTGCTCGCGTGGCCGACCGAGCCCTACGGCGGCGGCACCGCGTCCTTCGGGGCGTGGCCGTCGTGGTGGGCGGGAGCCATTGAACTCGTCGCCGGCGTGCTGATCGTGCTCGGACTCGGTACGCGGGTCGCCGCGCTCATCGGGTCCGGCACGATGGCCGTCGCCTACTTCTGGAAGCACCAGCCCGACGGGCTGTTCCCGATCCAGAACGAGGGTGACAGCGCGGCGCTGTTCTGCTGGTCGTTGCTGCTGCTCGTGTTCATCGGGTCCGGAAAGTTCGCGTTGGAGAATGTGTTTGCTGCGCGGCGGGTGGCAGAAGAGGACGTCGTGCTCCCTGAGGAGCGCGCAGATATTGCTTCCTGAGAAGCGAGCGGATCTCGCTTCCTGAGGAGCCCGCGACGGAGGAGCGAGCGTCTCGAAGGGGCTGGTGACGGGCCCTTCGTGGCTCGGCTATCGCCTCGCACCTCAGGGATCGGGTGGCTCGGCTATCGCCTCGCTCCTCAGGGATCGAGTGGGATCGGGTGGTTCGGCTCGGTAGCGAGGTAACGTCAGGTCGGTGACCGGCGTTACCTCGCTCGTACCTCCCGCGTTCCGCGGCTACCAACCCGCGTGGTTGCGTCGCGACCTGCTGGCCGGGGTGACCTTGGCGGCGGTCGCGATCCCGGAATGCATGGGCTACAGCTCAATTGCGCACGTTCCGATTGTGGCTGGACTGTACACGATCATCCTGCCGACCATCCTGTTCGCGCTCTTGGGCGCATCGCGGCTGATGGTCGTCGGCGCGGACTCGGCCACCGCAGCGTTGTTGGCTTCGGGTATCGCCGGGCTGGGAGTGGCCGGGCTGCAGCCGGATTCGCCGGAATGGCTGGCCTGGGCCGGTCTGATCGCCCTGGTGACCGGGGGTTTCCTGTTCGTCGCCCGGATGCTGCGCCTGGGCTTCCTCGGCGACTTCCTCTCCACCGCAGTACTCGTCGGCTTCCTCGCCGGTACCGGGATCAGCGTGTTGACCGGACAGATACCCGGGATGCTCGGCATCGAAGGATCCGACGGTCGTGTCTGGGAGCGATGGGCGAAGGTTCTCGGCGAACTCGACACGATCGATTGGGCCGCAGCAGCATTCGCCGGAACTGCGCTCGTCGCGTTGATCGGTGCGCGCCGATACGCACCCAGGCTGCCGATCGCCATCATCGTGGTGGTCGCCTCGATCGTGCTGGTGTCGGTGTTCGGCTGGTCCGACGACCTCCCCGTCGTCGGCGCCTTGCACGGCGGCCTCCCGCAGATCGGACTACCGGACGGGATGGTCTGGAGCGACATCGGAAAGGCCGCGACCGTCGCGCTCGGCTGCTCCATCGTCATCCTCGCGCAAAGCGCTGCCACCGCACGAAGTTTCGCCCAGCGACACGGCGACACCGCCGACGTCAACCGTGACATTGTCGGATTGTCCGCGGCCAACATCATCGCCGGGCTGAGTTCGACCTTCGTGGTCAACGGCAGCCCCACCAAGACCCAACTGCTCGACGAACAACGGGGACGCACCCAGGTGGCGAACCTCACGATGGCCGGCGTGACCCTCATCGTCGTCGTGTTCCTGGACCAGGCACTCGCCAATCTCCCGCACGCCGTCCTCTCCGCGATCGTTGCGCTGGTGGCGGTCAACCTCATCGACGTGCACGCGTTCCGTCGGATGTGGCAGATCCGCAAACCCGAGTTCGCCATCGCCGTCTTCAGTGCAGTGGTCGTGCTCGTCTTCGGTGTGCAGAACGGCATCCTCACCGCGATGGCCGTCTCACTGCTGGAAATCGTTCGGCGGCAATACAGTCCGGAGCGATTCGTGGTCGGCGTCGGCGATCACGGACGGCAGCGGCGATACCAGCCCGCCACGCCGGGACAGCAATCGCTTCCCGGTCTCATCGTCTTTCGCTACGATGCGGACCTGTTCTACGCCAACGCCAGTCGCTTCGCCGACGATGTGATGAACCTGGTCCGTGCGGCACCGGACCCGGTGCGCTGGCTCGTGCTGGACTGCACGATCATCAGCGACGTCGACTACTCGGCATCGACCATGCTGGCCGACCTCATCACGTTCGTGCACTCCCGCGACGCGCATTTCGTCCTGGCCGGAGTCGATCCGGAACTGCAGGGCACGCTCCTCTCCGAAGGGGTGCTCGCCGATCTCAACCCGGATCACGTCTTTCCCACCGTCGGCGCAGCGGTTCGCGCTTACGAGAACGCCTTTCCCGGATCGGTGCCGAAGTCATGAAACTGCAACGGATAGTGGAAGTCTCGGAGGCGGTCGCAGCCACCCGGTCACGCAAGCTGAAGACCGCCGAACTCGCCGCGCTGCTCACCGATTGCGCTGATAACGACATCCCGGTGGTGGTCGCCTGGCTGACCGGGGCAACCCGGCAGGGCCGCATCGGGGTGGGCTGGCGGTCGCTGGCGTCTCTGACTGTGGCGCCGGCACCCGAACCCACGCTGACCGTCGCCGCCGTCGACGAGCGCTTCGACCGCCTCGTCGCGGTCCACGGTGCTGGTTCCACGGCACTCCGCCGTGAGATACTCGACGAACTCTTCGGTGCGGCAACCGAATCGGAGCAGAGCTTCCTGCGTCGACTGCTGACCGGCGAACTCCGCCAAGGTGCGCTGATCGGGGTCATGGTCGACGCCGTCGCCGCCGCTTCCGGGCAACCACTCGCTCTGGTCCGCCGCGCGCACATGCTGACCGGATCGGTCCCCGAGACCGCTGCCCTCGCGGTCCGCGGCGGCGCGGAAAGCCTTGCTGCCGTCGGCCTTCAAGTGGGACGCGGAGTGTCGCCGATGCTCGCCACCCCGGCCGACTCGCTGGAGCAGGCCGTCACCGACCTCGGCCCGGATCTCGTGATCGACTACAAACTCGACGGTGCCCGGATTCAGGTGCATCGCAACGATGACGCCGTGGCGGTGTACACCAGGACGCTGCGGGACGTCACCTCCGCGGTACCCGACATCGTCGACCTCGTACGCGGATTACCCTGCCGGCAGGTAATTCTCGACGGCGAGACCCTCACCCTCGACGACGACGGACGCCCCCGCCCATTCCAGGACACGATGAGCCGATTCGGCTCCGCCGGCGACCTCGCCGATCCGGCGAACATCCTGCGCCCCTTCTTCTTCGACTGCCTCCACCTCGACGGGGTGGACCTGATCGACCGGCCGCTCGTCGAACGGCTCGACACACTCGACGCGCTCGCGCCGGAGCTGCGGATTCCGTCGGTCCGCAACCCCGACGTCGACAGCGCGCAGGAGTTCTTCGACGCCGCCCTCGCCGCCGGACACGAGGGCGTGATGGTGAAGTCCCTCGACGGACCGTACGCCGCCGGGCGACGCGGAAAGGCGTGGCAGAAGGTCAAACCCGTGCACACCTTCGACCTCGTCGTCCTCGGTGCGGAGTGGGGGTCCGGGCGGCGCACCGGATTTCTGTCGAATCTTCATCTCGGCGCCCGGGATCCGCAGGGCGGGCCGCCGATCATGGTCGGCAAGACCTTCAAGGGACTCACCGACGCGCTGTTGCAGTGGCAGACCGAGGAGTTCCCGCGACACGAGACGCGTCGCGACAGTTACACCGTGTACCTGCATCCGGAGATCGTCGTGGAGATCGAACTCGATGGTGTGCAACGCAGTTCGCGGTACCCGGGCGGGGTCGCACTGCGATTCGCCCGAGTGGTGCGTTATCGGCCGGACAAGACCGCGGCGGAGGCGGACACCATCGACACGTTGCGCGCGTTGCTGCCCACACCACTCAGCTGAGTGGGACCTCGGCGACGACCGGGCCGGTCGGCTGCGTCGAACCACCCGGCGGTTCGACGGTGAATGCCAAGGCATTTGCGCCGTGTAGCCCATCGATGACCGCAGTGGTCGACGGCGCGACGTCCTTGTCGGTCATCGTTCCGGCCGAGGTCATGCCCTCGGGGCCGGACAGCCACATCTGGTATACGGTCCCGGGTTTGGGCGGCGGGACGTCGTTCATCACCAGCACCCCGGCATCCTCGGACGGCGAATAGGTGACCGTCGCGTGCCCGGTGGCGACATCGGCGGAGGCCGAGCGCACATCGTTGGCGGCGAACACCTGCTCGGCCGTCGCCTGTTGCGGCGTATTGGAATCCGACGACGCGCCGATCGCCCAGCCCACCGCCCCGATGGCGATCGCGGC
The DNA here is from genome assembly GCF_048537925.1 of Gordonia sp. CPCC 205515. Classification (NCBI taxonomy): domain Bacteria; kingdom Bacillati; phylum Actinomycetota; class Actinomycetes; order Mycobacteriales; family Gordoniaceae; genus Gordonia; species Gordonia sp. CPCC 205515. Next base: position 250,137 of record NZ_JBCLVJ010000004.1, read on the forward strand.
GACCGCGGCGGCGGCGAGATAGGCGAGACGTCGGCGTCCGCGGTGCAGCGGGGTGACGGTCGCGGTGGTGTCGGTGTCGGTTGTGTTGATCTCCGCGGTGTCGGCGGGTGGTGAAGCTGTTGTCTCGGTTGTCGATTCCGCCTGTGCGGCAGCCAGGACCCGTTCGCGCAGCGTAGCGGGCGGTGCGGTCGCCGTGACCCCGCTGACCTGTGCCATCGCCTCGCGCGTCGCCTGTACCTGCTGCTCGAACCGTGCGCGCACCTCGTCGGGTGCGGCGTCGACGGCCCGTGTCACGCTGTCGAGTTCGGTGCCGTGGACCGCGTCGAGACCGACGGCCGGTGCGAGGTCGAGGAGTTCGTCGTCTTCAGGCATGACGATCTCCCAAGCACTGCCGCAGCCGACGCATCCCGTCGCGGATTCGGGACTTCACGGTCGGCAGCGCGACGGTCAGCCGTTCGGCCACCTCGCGGTAGGACAACCCGTGGTAGTAGGCGAGGTCCACCGACTCGCGTTGGGCGTCGGTGAGGGTCTCGAGGCAGCCGCGCACCTCGCGGGCCGATTCGCGGGCGGTGACGGTTTCGGTCACCTCGTCGAACGTCGAGGGTTGTGCACTGCGGCCGTATGCGATATCGCGCCGGGACGCCGCCGATTCGGATCGGACGCGGTCGACGGCGCGGCGGTGGGCGAGGGTGATCAGCCAGGAGAGCGCCGACCCCGACTGTGGATCGAAGTTGTTCGCCGACCGCCAGACCTGCAGGAAGACCTCCTGGGTGACCTCTTCGCTGTAGCCCGGGTCGCGTAGGACGCGGACGACCATGCCGTAGACCCGATCACATGTCGCGTCGTAGAAGCGGGCGAAGGCCTCGGAGTCGCCGTCGGCGATCTGGCCGAGCAAGACCGGCAGCGCACCCACATCGGACGTGGGGTCGGCCGTCATCGCGGTCTCTCCGTGCTCATCGACGGTCAGCCTATCCCGCGGCCGACTGCTGCTCAACCAGTCGGTCGTTCCGGGCGGGGCGGACATCAGGACAGCCATCGTCAGGTGCGCGCGGACGTGCGACGCGGCGGCCGCGGGAGGAAGTAGGACGTTCGCTGCTGGTACTCCGGATACCCGGGGCGTTTGCTCATCGACCGTTCGAGTAGTCGGGCGCCGGTGGCGTAGACGAGGAAGTAGGTCATCACCGCCGGGGACAGGATGGTGAGCACGCCGGGCCAGGCACTCGCCGCGATGAGCCACACGCCCCACCACACACTGGAATCGCCGAAGTAGTTGGGGTGACGCGTCCACGCCCACAAACCGCGATCCATGATCTCGCCCTTGTTGGCGGGGTCGGCCTTGAACCGTCGCAGTTGGGCGTCGCCGACGGCTTCGAACGTGAACCCGAGAACCCACAGTCCGACACCGACAATCAGGACGACGACACCGACACCGTGGGTGGGGCCGACCACCGCCGACACCTGGATCGGCAGGGATACGAACCACTGCGCAGCCCCCTGCGTGACGAAGACCTTCCGGACGACCACACCGAGACCACCGCCGCGCTTCTCGAGCATCTCCTCGTAACGCGGGTCTTCACCCTTGCCTGCGGTCTTGCGCCACACATGCCAGCTGAGTCGGAGCCCCCAGATGGCGACCAGGACCGCCACGAGCCAGCGGCGGAAGCCGTCGCCGGGGCCGAGGACCAGCGCGACGACCGCGATGCCGACGAACCCGAGGCCCCAGATGACGTCGACCACGTTGTAGCGCCCGATCCGTTGGCCCACCAGGAGTGTGACCCCCTGCAGGACAACGAGGAACAGCAGTGACGCCACGGTGATGATGCCGAACGCGGCCCACGCGTTCATTCCGGTGATCATTGGAGCTGGCCAGGTGTCGAGTCACGGGTGAACAGGAGTTGGTGGACGTCGAGATATCGGGAGCGGAAACCGGCCTCGGAGTAACCGAGGTAGAACTCCCACATCCGGATGAAGGTGGGGTCGAAGCCCAACGCGATCACGCTGTCGCGGCGGCTGAGGAAGCGTTCACGCCAGAGGCGCAGGGTCTCCGCATAGTGCGGTCCCATGGCGAACGTCGACTCCAGACGCAGTGAGGTCTCGCGGCGGGTGACCGACTCGAGTGCGTCGAGGGAGGTGAGTTGTCCGCCCGGGAAGATGTACTTGTGCACCCACGTGTAGGTGCTGCGGGACGCGGTCATGCGCTTGTGCGGCATGGTGATCGCCTGGATCGCGACCCGGCCACCCGGCGCGAGAACATTGTCGATGGTGGCGAAGTAGGTGGGCCAGTACTTTTCGCCGACCGCCTCGATCATCTCCACTGACAACACCGCGTCGTACTCGCCCTCGACCTGTCGGTAGTCGAGCAGATCGATGGTGACGCGGTCGGCGAACCCGGCCTCGGCGACGCGTTCTCGCGCGAGATCTCGTTGTTCGACCGACAGGGTGACCGACCGGACCGTCGCGCCGCGGGCGGCGGCCCGCAAACACAGTTCACCCCAGCCGGTTCCGATCTCGAGTACGCGGGTGCCCGGACCGACGTCCGCGAGTTCGAGGAGCCGATCGATCTTGCGTCGCTGTGCATCGGCCAGGTCGGACCAGGGTGGTCGCGTGCCCGGTTCGAGTCCGTCGAACAGTGCGCTCGAGTAGGTCATCGTCTCGTCGAGGAAGGTGGCGAACAGATGGTTGGACAGGTCGTAGTGGCGTGCGATGTTCGACCGGGTGTTGGCTGTCGTGTTCTCCTCGGCGGGTGGATGTTTGGGTAGTACCGCGGAACGAAGGAATTGCAGTGGTCGAGGTACGAGTTGGGCCATGCGGGCGGCGTACGGGGTGAGGACGCCCACCAGGTCGTCAGTGGTCCAGTCGCCGGCCATGTATGCCTCGCCGAATCCGATGAGTCCGTGGGCGCCGACGCGTCGGGCGAAGGAGTCGGGCCTGCGGATGATCACGCGGGGCTGTATTCCGCTCCTGCGGCGTCCGGCGAGTACGCCGTCCGGGTACTCGACGCGGACGTCCACCAGGCGGGAAGCTTTGCGGAACAGGAATGCTGCGGCGGCACTGCGGATTCTGGACGACGGGGTGTGTGGTACGTGGGCGATGTCGGGCCAGCGGGCTGCCTCGTCGGGTGGCAGGTCGCCCGGTCGATCCCGAAGCGGCGCGTTCATGGTGTCTCCTGGTCGATGGGGGTGCGTCGGGCGTCGTCGATGGTGGTGGTGACCCGGTGCTGGGGTCGATCAACGATCGGAAGTCTACTGTGCCACAGCCGAATACCTTGCCAGCGGATGCGCGCGGACACCACCAGCGGTGCCAGGGGCGTGCGGAGCTGGGTGGCGATCACGGCGCGGGTCGACGCCGGACGGGTCTGCCCGGTGAGGGTCGCCACAAACGGTTGATGGCCATTGCGCTGCAGGGTGATCGACACCTGCACACGCCCGTCGGGGGTCGGCGGCGGCACGTGGAGGTGATAGTCCCCGGACACGTCGTTGAATGGTGAGACGTAGAACTCCTTGGGCACCTGCGCATTTCCCTGATCATCGGGTTCGACGACGTAGACGTGCCGCTCGCCGTAGGTGTTGTGGACCTCCGCGATCACCGGTCCGACGGTGCCGTCGGCCCGGTGACACCAGAACACGGACAGCGGATTGAACACGTACCCGGCGACGCGCGGGGAGGTCAGTGCGACGATCCGCGTGTCGGCGGGGAGATCGATGCCCGCGCCGGCGAGGTGTGCGGTGAGGCGCGCGCGAAGTGTCTGGCCGGAGTGTGGGGGCTCCGGGAAGTGGTCGGCAGGGCGGAACTCGGCGAAGGGGCGCAGCAGTTTTCGGGGCTGCGGCAGGTGATCGACGTCGACGAGCCACGAGGTGCTGCGATAGTCGAAGCCGTGCTGGATCGGGGTTTGGCGTTGATGGCGGATGCGGGTGTCGACGATCGAGGGCAGAACCGGGTGTGGGGTGTTGCTGTCGGCGAGATTGTGGTTGCTGTGGGGGAGATTGTGGTTGCTGTGGGCGGGAAAGTGGTTGCTGTGGGCGGGAAAGTGGTTGCTGTGGGCGGGAAAGTGGGTGCTGTGGGTGAGGTGGGCGGCCGCGGCCACGCCGGAGCGGGCACCGTCCTCGTGGAAGCCCCAGCCGTGATAGGCGCCGGCGAAGACGATGTCGTCGGTGTTCGCATCGGGCAGGAGTGCCTGGGCAGCAACCGATTCGGTGGTGTACACGGGATGCTCGTAGGTCATCTCGTCGATGACGGTGGTGTCGTCGACGAGGTCGGTGCGACCCATCGTGACGAGCATGCGGGGGCCGGTGGTCGGCAGACGCATGAGCCGGGTCAGGTCGTAGGTGACGGCGACATCCGATCCGTCCGCGCGGATCTGGTAGTTCCACGACGCCCACGCGCGACGGGCGCGCGGCATGAGTGCGGTGTCGGTGTGCAGCACAGCATGTTTCGGGCAGTAAGGGATGGCCGACAGTATGCGTTGCTGGGTCGGTGTCGGTTCGGCGAGCATCGCCAGGGCCTGATGCGGATGGGTGGCGATCACCACGGCGTCGAAGTGCTGGGGCCCGGCGTCCCCGGCGGTCACGTCGACTCCACCGGCCGGCACCGGACGTACCGAATGTACCCGTGTACCGCGGTGAATGGAGCCACCGGCCGACTCGACACCGGCGGCGATCTTGTCCACATACACCCGGGAGCCGCCGACCACCGTGCGCCACGTCGGCGACCCGAACACCGAGAGCATGCCGTGGTGTTCGAGGAAGGTGAACAGGTAGCGCGCCGGATATTCGCCGGCCAGCTCGGCCGGGCACGACCACACCGCGGCCACCAGCGGCACCAGAAAGTTGTCCACGAAGTACGGCGAGAACCTCTCGCGCGCCACGAATTCGGAGAGCGGCTCGTCGGAGTCGGGGACATCCAGCAGACGTCGGGCGGCCCGGTGGAAGCGCACCACCTCCCCGAGCATCGCAAGGTAGCGACCGCGGGTCAGGGTGCGGGTCGTCGGGAACAGGCCGCCGATGCCGAGGGCGCCGGCGTATTCGAGGCCGCTGATCTCCGAGCGCACCGACATCGACATGTCGGTGTCCTGTGTCGCGATGCCGAGGTCGTCGAACAGGCGTAGCAATGTCGGATAGGTGCGCTCGTTGTGCACGATGAAGCCGGTGTCGACGGCGAGGGTGCTGCCGTCGGGTTGCGGGACGTCATGGGTGTGGGCGTGCCCACCAAGGCGGCTGTCGGCCTCGAACAGGCTCACCCGGTGGGTCTTCGCGAGGCAGTGGGCAGCAGTGAGTCCGGCGACACCACTGCCGATCACGGCCACTGATCGCGACGTAGAGCAATCCATGCCCGGTGTTCGGATCCGGTGCCGATTCGGATGGGTCAGTAGGTCTGCGGCGCCGCGTAGCCGGCGGTGATCGGGGCGTCGGTCGACACGATCTGCGCGCCGAGCGGCAGCAGGGAGATCGGCACCATCTTGAAGCTCGCGATGCCGAGCGGAATCCCGATGATGGTGATGCACATCGCGATCCCCGCGGCGATGTGACCGATCGCCAGCCACCACCCCGCAAGGACGATCCAGATGACGTTGCCGATCATCGACATCGCGCCCGCGTTCGGCTTGCGGACGACGGTGCGGCCGAACGGCCACAGGGCGTAACTCGCCATCCGGAACGATGCGATGCCGAATGGGATGGTGATGATCAGGATGCAGCAGACGATGCCGGCGAGTACGTACCCGATCGCCAGCCACAACCCGCACAGCAACAGCCAGATCACGTTCAGGATTGCTTTCATGTGTCCATTGTCGCCGTGCGGGGGACACGGCGCCACCAAATGCGGGACGCCGATCCTCGCTACTCTGACGGCATGGCGGGGCAAGCCGGGCGGGGACGGGACGTGGTGCTGGCGTTGCTGACCACACTTGTGTTGGTGGTGCGGATCATCGCGACGATCGCGCTGGTGCTCCTGGTGATCGGGTGGGTCGTGGTCGCGGTGCGGTCATCGCTGAACAACGACTTCCTGTGGCCGTCGGTGATCACCGGCGTCGTGCTGCTGGTCAGTACCTATATCTACAGCTTTCTGCGGGCTCGGCATCCGCGACGGAACGGGTGGATTCCGTGACCGCTCAGGCAGAGCGGCCCAGGGTCGCGAGGAGGCGGGTCTGGCGGTCGGCATCGGCGGGGACGTCGAGCGCCTCCTTGCACACTCCGTCGGCGTAGAGAGCCGGCCCGAAGCCCGCGGCGGCCGTCTCCAGCGTGTCGAGTTCGTCGTCGGTGAAGGTGACGGACTGGCCGGCGGCGGCCGCGACATCCCAGCGGTGCGCGATTATGTCGAAACCGTAGAAGCGCAGCAGGGTTTCGCCGACGGTCGTCGGGCCGAAGTGTCCGTCGAAGGACTTGTCGCCGATCGCCGGGTCGGCCAGCGCGGTCGCGACGAGGCCGCTGTGGGAGCGCCACGCGGCGGGCGGGTCGGCCAGATCGGGTTGGTCACCGAGGTCGACTTCATGGCGGGAAAGGAAGTCGCGCTGGGTCTCGATGACGTGGCCGACCACGTCGCGGGCGGTCCAGCCGTCGCACGGTGACGGTGCGCTCCAGCGGTCGGCGGGGACGTCGTCGAGGATGGCGACGAAGCCGTCGGCGAGGCGTCGGTAGTCGTCGGCGAGGGCGGAGTCGGGCGTGATGTCAGATGAAGTGGTCATGATGGAACCGTACGAGCCGCAACCCCAGTGAGGATTGATGAAACCCGACAGATCCCGCGACCAGGTCGGCACCCGGATGGACGATGTCGAGCGGGCGCACCTGGTCGACCCGGCGGACACGTCGTTCCGCATCGGCCGGTGGACACCCGCGCCCGATCTGTCCGACCTCATCCGCCGGTTCTGGGTGCCGGTGTGGTCGGTGCCCGAGGGGGCGTCGGCGCCGCAGCGTGTGCTGCAGTACCCGGTGTGCCTGGTCGTCGTCACCGCCGACTACGCCCGCTTCTACGGGGTGGTGACCGGACTGTCGGAGACGGTGCTCACCGGTCGGGGCTGGGCGATCGGCACCATGTTCGCTCCCGCCGCCGGGTCGCTGATCACCGGCGGACCCGTCGCGGAGTGGACCGATCGCTTCGCCGACATCGGCGAGGTCGCCGGGGACGCCGGCGCCGACCTGACCACCGCGATCCGCGCGACGATGGCCACCGACCCGACCGACGAAACGGTGCAGCGCGCGGCCACCGACCTCGTCGAGGACTGGATGCGTCATCACCTGCCGGTCGACGACGACGGCCTCCTGATCAACGCCGTCGTCGACTACGTGGAAACCGACTCCACGGTCACCCAGGTCGCCCAGATCTGCGACCGGTTCCACCTCACCGAACGCACCCTGCAACGACTCACCCACCGACGACTCGGACTGCACCCGAAGTGGCTGATCCAGCGTCGTCGCCTCCAGGAATCGGCGGAGAGGCTCCGCGAACCCGACACCACGCTCGCGCTGATCGCCGCCGAACTCGGCTACGCCGACGAGGCGCATCTGGTGCGGGATTTCCGCACCGTCACCGGAATGACCCCGGGCCAATTCGCGTCGCGATTCGACGGGTGACCGCGGGTCAGAACCGGACCCATGTTGCCGAGGTCACACCGGTCACGGCACAATCGAGGCAGATGAGCAGAAACACGGAGGACGTATGACCGACGCGGCTTCGGCGTCCTCAAAGGTTCGCCGTGCGTACGAGGACTTCCTGTCTGGCATCACCCCACCCGACGATTCGGTGCGGTCGGTGGTGCGTGACTCGTGGGCGCGCTCGGTCAAGCGGGGCATCAACCCTGGCGAGCCGAAACCCGAGGAAGTCGACTCGGGGATGTCGTCGGACGAGTTCACCAGCTACCGCGATCACCATCCGATCACCGCGGTACGCCCGCTCGTGCAGTCCCTCATGCTCGACGACATCGCCGACGCCGGTGTCGTGGTCGCGCTGACCGATCAGCAAGGACGTCTGCTGTGGGTGGAGGGGTCGACCGAAGCCCGCGACAAGGCCTCGCACATCAACTTCGTCGAGGGCTCGGTGTGGAGCGAGGACGTCGTCGGCACCAACGCGCCGGGGCTGGCCCTCGCGGTCGACCGGAGCGTGCAGGTGGTGGGGCCGGAGCATTTCGCCGGACCGGTGCAGGGCTGGAGTTGCGCGGCCGCTCCGGTCCACGACCCGGACGGTCACGTCATCGGGGTCATCGACGTCACCGGTGGCCGCGAGGTGGCCGCGCCGTTCGCGCTGGCCGCGGTCCGCTCGGTGGTCGCTGCCGTCGAACGCGAATTGCAGTCCAAGGCGGTTGATCTCGCCAATCCGGCGACCTTCGAGACGCCGGGCGGCGCGCGGCTGACCGTGCTGAGCGGCAACACCTATCGCTGGCGCCGTGAGGGCGATCCGACCGGGGAACGGACCCTGTCGCGGCGGCACGCAGAGATTTTGCTTTTGCTGCAGGCATTTCCGGAAGGACTCAACACCGAGCAACTCGCGCTGCAGCTCGCCGAGGACGGCGTCGACCCGGTCACCGTGCGCGCCGAGATATCGCGCCTGCGACGCGATCTCGGGCCCGACGTCGTGGAGTCGCGACCCTACCGACTAACGGTGGATCTGCGGTCGGATGTGTCGGAACTACGGCAAAAGATCGCTGCCGGAACCGATTTGGGTGCGGTGATCGACGCACTGGGCCGCGGCGGGCTGTTGGCCGAGTCGTCAGCGCCGGGAGTGGCGGAAATGTTCGAGGAGATCCGTGAGGATCTGCGGTCGCGGCTCATCGCCGAAGGCCGCGTCGACGTGCTGCGCAGGTGGACGTCGTCGGCGCACGGCCGCGACGACCTCGTCGCGTGGCGGCGCCTCGAGCATCGATTGCCGCCGGGGCATCCGGACCGGGCTGTCGTCGGTGGCCGAATTCGCTTGTTGGACAAGCGGTACGGGGTCTCGGGTTAGTTGCGCTGTGCCCGCACCACGACGTCGTGGGTGTGCGCACCGCCGCCGGCGGCCACGCCGCGCTCGCGGGTGTCGTTGGTGACGATGGTCCACTCGTCACCGAGCAGATCGGCGAAGTCGGTGGGCTGAAAATAGTCGTCGGGGTTGTACCCATGTGCGCGAACGCCTTCCGGCGCGTGCTGGACGACGAGCAGTGACCCACCCGGGCCAACCGCGTCGACGAGTTTGCGGACGGTCGTCGTGTCGTTGCGGTCGATGGGGAAGTACTGCAGCGACACCAGGCCGAAGTCGACGCCCGGAATGTCGTCGGCGGTGAGATCTGCTTGGAGCCAGGTGATCTCGGGTCGTGGATCGATCTCGCGGGCACGGTCGATGGCGACCTGGGAAATGTCGAGGGCGGTCACCTGCCAGCCGTGATCGGCGAGCCATCGAGCGTCGGCGCCCTCGCCGGAACCGACGTCCAGCGCGGTGCCGGCGGTCAGGCCCGATGCCTCGGCGATCAGCGCCGGGTTGACGTCGGCGGTCCATAGTCGGTCGGCGCTGCTATACCGCTGATCCCATTCGGCAGCGGAGTGGCCAGTGGGGCCGGTTGGTGTGTCGCTGTGCTCGTGACCCATGGGTCGACTGTAGTGGGTATCGGTTCACCCTTTTCTGAATACAGATTTTTCTGTACCGTCAGGGGGTGGAAACGCTGATGCACACCGACGCGTTGGCCCGGTTCGGCTATGCGCTCTCGGATGCGACCCGCACCCAGATCCTGCTGCGACTGCGACACGCGCCGAGCTATCCCGCCGACCTCGCCGAGGCGATCGGGGTGTCGCGACAGGTGCTCTCGAACCACCTGGCGTGCCTGCGCGGATGCGGACTGGTCGTCGCTGTGCCCGAGGGTCGACGGTCGCGCTACGACCTGGCGGACCCCCGGATCGGACACGCACTCGACGACCTCATCGGGCTGGTGCTCGCGGTGGACCCGGCATGCTGCCCGGACGCCGACGCACACGCCTGTTGCTGATGAGTACTCCGTTGGGCGTGCCCGCACCGGGGTTGTCCCTGGCGCGCAAGCAGTTGTTGGCGCGTCGAATCCGCTGGTTCGTGGCCGCCACCATCAGCTACAACGTCATCGAAGCACTGGTCGCGCTGACCGAGGGCACGCGGGTCTCCTCGACAGCGCTCGTCGGCTTCGGCCTGGATTCGGTGATCGAGGTGTCGTCGGCCGCCGCGGTGGCCTGGCAGTTCGCGGGGAGCGATCCGGAAGCGAGGGAGAAGACCGCCCTGCGCATCATCGCGTTCTCGTTCTTCGGCCTCGCCGCCTACGTCACCATCGACTCGGTACGCACCTTGCTGGGCGTCGGAGCGGAGGCTCGGCACTCGATCGTCGGAATCGCGCTCGCGACGGCGAGCCTCGCCGTGATGCCGGTGCTGTCGTGGGCGCAGCGGCGGGCCGGGCGGGAACTCGGGTCGCGGTCGGCGGTCGCCGACTCCAAACAGACCCTGCTGTGCACCTATCTGTCGGCCGTGCTGCTCATCGGGTTGCTCGTCAACTACTGGTGGGGCTGGTCGTGGGCCGACCCGATCGCCGGGCTGATGATTGCCGCCATCGCCGTGCGTGAAGGCACCGAGGCGTGGAGGGGGCGGCTGTGTTGCGCGCCGTCCGGGGCCGGGTCCGACGCCTGCTCCACTGCATGCGACGACGACGATTGCGACTGCTGCTGACGGTTGTCGGAGGGCCGCGCTAGGCTTCGCTCACATGTTCGATACAAGTGTGGGAGCGGCGTCGTGCGGATCGAGCGCAAGGAACGAACCGAGGCGACGATCCTGCATGCCGACCTCGACTCGTTCTACGCGTCGGTGGAACAGCGTGACAATCCCGAACTGCGCGGACGGCCCGTCATCGTCGGCGGCGGGGTGGTGCTGGCCGCCAGCTACGAGGCCAAGGCGTTCGGCGTGCGCACCCCCATGGGTGGACGAGACGCCCGAGCCCTGTGCCCCGAGGCGGTGGTCGTCCGGCCGCGCTTCGACGCCTATATGGACGCGAGCCGGCAGGTGTTCGAGATCTTTCACGACACCACCCCCATCGTCGAGGGCATTTCGGTCGACGAGGCGTTCATGGACGTGGGTGGACTGGGGCGGGTCAGCGGGTCGCCGGTGGAGATCGCCACGACGCTACGGGCACGTATCGCCACCGAGGTGGGCCTGCCGATCACGGTCGGTATCGCCTGCACCAAGTTCCTCGCCAAGGTCGCCAGTGCGGTCGGCAAACCCGACGGGCTGCTCGAGGTAGCGCCCGGCACCGAACTCGACTTCCTGCATCCGCTCTCGGTGCGCCGCCTCTGGGGCGTCGGTGCGGTCACCGAGGGCAAGCTCGCCGATGCCGGCATCTCCACCGTCGGGGAGCTTGCGAGTTTCGGCGAGCACGGGCTGTGTGGCCTGCTCGGACGCGGCTCCGGGCGGCATCTGTATGCACTGTCGATGGCGCGCGATCCGCGGCGGGTGGAGACCGGTCGTCGTCGCCGATCGATCGGATCCCAGCGGGCGCTGGGGCGTCGCCCCAAGACCGAGTCCGACCTCGAGGCCACCCTCGTCGCGATCGTGGACCGGCTCGGCAAGCGGCTGCGCGGCGCCGAACGTGTCTGTCGCACCGTGGTATTGCGCCTGCGGTTCGATGACTTCAGCCGCGCGACCCGATCTCGCTCGTTCTTGGAGTCCACCGATCGCACCGACATCATCATGGCCGTCTCCCGCGGTCTCCTCGACGACGCGCTGCCGCTCATCCGCGACCGCGGCTGCACCCTGATCGGGTTGTCGCTGACCAACCTCGACGACCACGACAACGTCCAACTCGCCCTGCCCTTCGACACCGACCACGCCGTCGAGCTCGACATCGCGATGGACCAACTGCGCGACCGATTCGGGCGGGACGCGGTCACCCGGGCGGTGCTGATCGGGCGTAATCACGGGGATGACGCGCCGATGTTGCCCGACTGAGGGCGGGGTTTCGTGCGTGCGCGAAATGCGCAAAACACGACTTATGAGCACAAGCGTGACTGTGACGTGGCTTACCCGAATAGTGCTCTTGTAACGGCCGGCATGGAACGCGATCCGCACTCCACGGTCGTCCCCACACGCAGAAATGAGCAGACAATGTTGGTAGCACTCGGCCTCGGTATGGTGGCCACCTTCATGTTCTTGATCATCACCAAGCGCGCGACGCCCGTCGTCGCGCTGATCCTGGTGCCGGTGGCGTTCGGACTCTTTGCCGGCGCCGGCCTCGACATCAGCGACATGATCAAGGACGGCATCAAAGAACTCGCGCCCACCGCGGCGATGCTGTTCTTCGCGATCATCTTCTTCGGGATCATGATCGACGTCGGATTATTCGATCCGATAGTCAGATTCGTGATCCGGATGGTCAAACAGGACCCGGCCCGACTCGTCGTCGGCACCGCGGTACTCGCGGCCGTCGTGTCCCTCGACGGCGACGGCTCGACCACCTTCATCATCACCACCGCGGCGTTGTTGCCGCTGTACCTCAAGCTCGGGGTGTCCCCGGTGGTGCTGACCGTCGTCGCCGGCCTGGCGAACGGCACGATGAACATCCTGCCGTGGGGCGGCCCGACCGCCCGCGCCGCCAGCGCGCTGAAGATCGAGACGAATGATGTGTTCCTGCCGATGGTTCCGGCGCTGATCGTCGCGATGATCGTGGTCCTGTTGTTCTCGCTGCACCTGGGCATCATGGAACGTCGTCGGATCGGCAAACTGGAGCTGAAGGAGTCCATCCTGATGCCGAGCGACGAGGTGCTCGTCGCGGCCGGCGGTGGTTCGGGCACCGGCACGAACGCGGGCGGCTCGCGCAGCTCCCGGTCCCTGAGCAGCCCGGGCGCGAAGCGACCGAGCGTCTCGAAGGGCGGATCTGCCGGAACGGGTTCGTCGGCAACAGGTTCCGACGACGACACCACCGATACCCGTGACCTGCACATCGAGGAATACAACGACGACGGCGAGACCACCTTCACCGGCGTGCTCGACCCCAACCGTAAAACCCTGCGCCCCAAGCTGTTCTGGGTCAACGCCGGTCTGACCGTCGCGCTGCTGGCCGTCCTCGGCATGGACATCGTCGCCATCCCGGTGCTGTTCATGATCGCCGCAGGCCTCGCCCTGGCCATCAACTTCCCGCACGTGAAGGATCAGCAGGAGGCCATCACCCGGCACTCGTCGAGCATCGTCTCGGTGGTCGCCATGGTTCTCGCCGCCGCGGTACTGACCGGTGTGTTCACCGGCACCGGCATGGTCGACGCGATCGCCCACTGGCTCGCCGACGGCATCCCCACCTGGATGGGTCCGCACATGGCCGTCGTCGTCGGCATCCTGTCGATCCCGCTGACCTTCCTGATGAGCAACGACGCCTTCTACTACGGAGTGCTGCCGGTGCTGTCGGAGACCGCGACCCGCTACGGCATCGATCCCGCCGAGATGGCCCGCGCATCGATCACCGGCCAGACCGTCCACATGCAGAGCCCGCTGGTGCCGGCAATCCTGCTGCTGGTCGCGCTTGCCGGGGTGAGCCTGGCCGACCACCACAAGAAGGTGCTGTGGCGCGCGACCCTGGTGTCACTGGCCATGCTGGTCACCGGCTGCCTCGTCGGGGCGATCCCGTTCTGACCTGATTGAACTGACTCACCGACGCCGGCGCCTAGGCTGATCGATATGCGATTGCGAACGCAGGTTCTTCTCCTGCAGCTCGTGGTGATCGCGATCAGCCTGGGCGTCGGTTTCGGCTTGGTGCTCTCCGGCGCCGACGACCGCGTCCGCGACGAATACGCGCAGCGGGCCCGGGCCATCGCGCAGTCGGTGGCCGCCGATCAACAGGTCCGCTCGGAAGTGGCCGCCCACCAGGGCCAGCAACTCGATCGTGCGGGGTTGGCCAACGGACCTCTGCAGGCGGAAGCCGTCGCCGTGCAACAGCGCACCGGCGCTCTGTTCGTCGTCATCGGAAACGACCTCGGCTTGCGCCTGGCCCACCCCGAGGTGGGTGAACTGGGCAAACGGGTATCCACCGATCCGTCGGTGGTGCTCGCCGGCTCAGAGGATGTCAACACGGACCGCGGCACCCTCGGCGAGTCGGTGCGCGCCAAGGTCCCGGTCTTCGACGACCAGCGACGGGTGGTCGGGTTCGTCAGTGTCGGGGTGTCGACCGAGAAGTTGGCATCGGAAACCCGTCGGGATGCAGTGGCCACGCTGCTCATCGCGCTCGCCGCGCTCGGTGTCGGAGCTGTCGGCTCGGTCCTGCTGGCACGCCGCTGGCGACGATTGACCCTCGGGCTCGAACCCGACGAACTCACCGAACTCGTCCGCGAGCAGGGTGCGGTGCTGCATTCGATGGCCGACGGGGTGCTCGCCGTCGACACCACAGGTGTGGTCCGCGTCGTCAACGACACCGCACGACGACTCCTCGACGTCACTGCACCGGTCGGCACGCCGGTCGACACTCTCGGCCTGAGCCCTCGCATCCGTGGCGTGCTCGACGTGCCCAACGACGTGCCGGTCGCCGCGACGGTCGGGGATCGGGTGGTTCTGCTGACCTCGCACCGGGTGGAGGCCGACGGCCGAGACCTGGGCATGGTGCTGTCGGTGATCGACCGCACCGACGTGGAACGCCTTACCCGAGAAGTCGATTCGATCAAGTCGATGAGTACCGCACTGCGCGCCCAGCGCCACGAGACGGCCAACCGGATGCACGTGCTCGCCGGACTGCTGCGGCACGGGCACACCGATGAAGCGATCTCCTACCTCGACGAACTCACCGGCGCCGGGACCCGCGGAGTGCGCCTCGACGGCCTCGACAACATCGCCGAACCCCACCTCCACGCCTTCCTCGACGCCAAGGCTGCGCACGCCCGCGAACGCGGCGTCACGCTGCGGCTCGGCGATCAGACGTGGGTGGCCGGGGCGCTTCGCGATCCGGTGGTCGCCACGACGGTGCTCGGCAACCTCGTCGACAACGCCATCGACGCGTCTGCGCCCGATCCCGCCGGCGTCGATCCGTCAGCCGCTGGAGCCGTGCCGGCGGTTGTCGAGGCCGAGTTGATCACCGACGGCGACACACTGCTGATCACCGTCGCCGACTCCGGACCCGGGATCGCGTTCGACGACCCGGAAGAGATCTTCGCCGAGGGAGCCACCACGAAGACCGATCCGACCGTGCCGGGCGGCCGCGGCATGGGTCTGGCGTTGGCACGACAGATCAGTCGACGTATCGGCGGGGACATCAGGGTCGCCGACCCCGGCGGCGAATCCGGTGGCGCAGTGCTGGTCGCGCAGTTGCCGGGCGTATTGGAGACGGAAGGTGTTCTGGGATGACCGATTTGGGTGTCTTGATCGTCGACGACGACTTCCGCGTCGCCAACCTGCACGCGGCCATCGTCGACGCCGTGCGGGGTTTTCGGGTGATTGCGCGGGCAGGCAGCATGGCGCAGGCGCGTCAGGCCGCGACCGATCACGCTGCGGCACTGGATCTCGCGTTGCTCGATGTCTACCTGCCGGACGGTTCCGGTATCGACCTGGTCAGCGAATTGCCTTGTGACGCCTTCATTGTCGGTGCCGAGACCGACGCGACCGCGGTCCGCACCGCGATGCGCGCCGGTGCCCTCGCCTACCTGATCAAACCGTTCGACGACACCGAACTCGCCCGCCGCCTCGCCGGGTACGCCCAATACCGCCGCGTGTTGGCCGCCGAGCACGTCGACCAGCACTCCGTCGACTCTGCGCTGTCCGCGTTGCGATTCGGCACCCGTGGCTCGGACCGACCCGAGGCCGGGTCGCAGACCGAGCAGCGCATCCTCGGATTGTTCGGCTCGCGGGAGGGCCCACTGTTCGCCGACGAGGTGTCGGCTGCCCTCGGTGTCTCCGCGGCCACGGCACGACGGCACCTGGCCAACCTGGTGTCGTCGGGAAAGCTGGCGATGTCGCTGCAATACGGCTCGACGGGGCGGCCGCGGCAGGAGTACCGGCTCAACCGGTGACTCGTCGACCGGGCGCCCACTCGGCGGGAAGGCAATAGATACCGACGGAACCTCGCAGCGGGTTGTTGACCGGGGTCTATGGTGTCTGCCATGACGATGAATGTGGACGCCACCAACCCGGATCTGGTCACCGTCGGGGTGCCGACCCACTGGTACAACCTCGCGGCCGAACTCGACACCCCGATCCCGCCGCATCTGCATCCCGGCACCAAGGAACCCGTCGGCCCCGAGGATCTTGCCGCACTGTTTCCTGCCGGACTGATCGCGCAGGAGGTGTCGACCGAGACCTACATCGAGATCCCCGAACCGGTCCGAGAGATCTACCGGATGTGGCGGCCGTCGCCGCTGATCCGTGCGCGTCGGTTCGAGGAGGCGCTGAACACCAAGGCGCACATCTACGTCAAGTACGAGGGCGTCAGCCCTGTCGGTAGCCACAAGACGAACTCGGCTGTTGCACAGGCCTATTACAACAGTGTCGACGGCGTACGTCGCCTGACCACCGAGACAGGCGCCGGGCAGTGGGGCAGCGCTCTCGCCTTCGCCGGCGCCCAGTTCGGAATCGACATCGAGGTGTGGCAGGTCCGTGCGTCCTACGACTCCAAGCCCTATCGCGGTCACCTGATCCGCACCTACGGCGGCACGCTGCACCCGTCGCCTTCGGATCTCACCGAGTCGGGCCGGGCGATGCTGGCGAAGGACCCGAACACCACCGGCAGCCTCGGGATGGCGGTCAGTGAGGCGGTCGAGGTCGCGGCCGGTGCCGAGGACACCCGGTACGCCCTCGGTAGCGTGCTGAATCACGTTGTGTTGCATCAGAGTGTGATCGGTCAGGAGGCGGTCGACCAGCTCAACGCGGTGGAGGCCAACGGTGCCGACGTCGTGTTCGGTTGCGCGGGCGGTGGTTCGAATCTCGGCGGACTCGCCTTTCCGTTCCTGCGGGAGAAGATCCACGGCCGGTCGAATCCGCGGATCGTCGCCGCCGAACCGGCGGCCTGCCCATCCATCACAGAGGGTGAGTACCGCTACGACCACGGCGACGTCGCCGGCCTGACCCCGCTGCTCAAGATGCACACGCTCGGCATGGATTTCGTGCCCGACCCGATCCACGCAGGCGGACTCCGCTATCACGGCATGGCACCCGCATTGAGCCACACCGTCGAACTCGGTCTGGTGCAGGGCGTTGCGATCTCGCAGCACGACGCGTTCTCGGCCGGTGTGCAGTTCGCACGGGCGCAGGGCATCGTGCCGGCACCCGAGTCGACACATGCCATCGCCGCGTGTGCGGCACACGTCGCCGACTCCGACAAGGAAGAGGTCGTGGTGATCGGCCTGTCCGGCCACGGTCAACTGGATCTGCCCGCGTACGCCGAGTTCCTCGACGGCAAGTTCTGAGTTCTCTGACATGCGCACAGCCGGGGTGGATCTCGCCGCATCACCCCGGCTGACCGCGGTCGCGGTGATTGAGTGGTCGGTGGATTCGGCGCGGCTGACCGACCTGGTGATGCCCGCCGACGACAGTCGGATTCATGAGTTACTGAGAACCGCGCCGACAGAGGCTTCCGAGGGGCAATGCCCCTCGGAATCGACCTACGGGACTGAACTTGGTCACGTCGACAGGGTAGGCATCGACGCACCCTTCGGCTGGCCCGACGCGTTCGTGAGTTTCGTTGTTGCGCAGCACCGTGGTGAGCTCGACACCGGTGGCGGGCTCGACAATATCGAGAACCGACGTCCCCTGGCCTATCGGCTCACCGATCGGGTGGTGGTCGACAAGGGTTGGGGTCGACCGCTGTCGGTGTCGGCAGATCAGATCGCGCATGTTGCCTTCCGCGCGGCCGGACTCATCGCCGATCTCGGGGTGCACGACCGGGTGAACGGGTGGACGGTCGAGGCGTATCCGGCGGCGGCGTTGAAACGGTGGGGGCTGACATCGCGTGGCTACAAGGGTGTGGCGAACCGGGCGCGGCTCGGCGAGTTGGTCGAGAGGTTGGGTGAGGCGGCGCCGTGGCTGGAACTCGGCGTTCATCGCGAGCGAATGATCCAGGATGACAATGCGTTTGATGCGGTGATCACGGCGCTCATCGCGCGGGCGGTGGCGTTGGGGAAGACGCATCTGCCCGAGCCGAACGATCTGGAGGTGGCTCGTCGGGAGGGATGGATTCATGTCCCGGTGTGCGAACTCGATGCGTTAGTGGTCGCGTAGATCCAGCCGCATCAGCACCCGCGGAAATCCCGCCAAGACCGACGTCGTATCCGCAGCATGATGAAACCCCGCCTCCTCGAACACCTTCCGCGTCCCGACGTAGGCCATGGTGAGGTCGACCTTCTCGCCCTGGTTGTCGACGGGATAGCCCTCGATCGCCGGTGCCCCGTTGTCGCGGGCGAACTCGACGGCCCCGGCCAGCAGCGGGTGCAGCAGGCCCTGCTTGCGGTGTCCGGGACGAATCCGCATGCACCACAACGACCAGACGTCCAGGTCGTCGACGTGGGGGATTCTGCGGTTGGTGGCGAAGGTGGTGTCACGCCGTGGGTGCACCCCGGCCCAGCCCACCACCTCGTCGCCGTCGTAGGCGAGCACACCCGGCGGGATCTTACGGCGGCACAGTTTCTGCACGTACTCGCCGCGTTCTTCGCGGGCGAGTTCCTGATTGAGCTTGTTGGGGATTCGGTAGCTCAGGCACCAGCACACGTTGGCGTCGGGGCGTTTCGGGCCGACCATGGTGCGGACATCGGCGAAGCGGGTGGCGGGGCGGATGGTGAGGGACACTGTTCCAGTGTGCGCTCGGTCCGCGTCAGACGGGGCCGCGCCCGTAGACGGTGCGGTACCAGATGGCGGTGAGAATCTCTATGGCGGTGTCGTCGTCGGGGCGATGGACGCCGGGGTCGCCGCCGCTGGCTATCCAGGCCCAGCAGGTGGACTCGAGCGTGGAGACCAGGGCGGCGGCCAGGGGTTCGAGGGGGAGGTCGATGCGGTAGCCGCTGCGGTCGGCGACCTCGAGGCCGTGCAGGACCTGCCGGATGCCGGAGGCACGGTTGTCGAACCAGCGCTGGCGGAAGGTGTCGTCGAGCATGGACATCTGGAACAGCCCGATGATCTCGGGCATGTACTTCTGGTAGTTCGTCCAGTACGCGGTGACCGCGGCCCGCACGGCGGCCTCCGGGTCGGTGGGCCGGTCGGACAGCGAGGCCTCGACGACGTCGGCGCTGAACTGCTCGAGCAACGCCTCGAGGAGTTGCTCCTTGCTGTCGTAATAGTTGTAGAAGGAACCCGTCGATCGTCCGGCCGCGGCCGCGATGTCGGAGATCTTGGTGTTGAGGAACCCCTTCTCGGCGAAGCACTGACGTGCGGCATCGAGAAATGCCGCCTCCGTCCGCCGGCCCTTGGTGGTGGGTGGCACGTGTTTCGCTCCGCTCTGTCGCTGACTCGCATCCGTGTCGTGAATTATGCATCCTCGCCGGACCGATCCCGGTATTGTCATTTTCTGAACCTGAATCTAACATCAGAAAAACACGTGCAAGGTCTGTTCGCCTACAACCCGCATCATGTTGCTCGAGGAGCGCACCACCATGGAGTCATTCATCCAACACCGCAAGGGGCGCACCCCGCGGCAGATCCATCGGGATGTCGAGGATCTCAAGGACGACGAACTCGGCCGGTACGGATTCACCGGTCGCACCGCGCACCTGTATCGCCGCAACGACCCGACGCAGTATCGGGCCGTCGGTGATCTCGCCGGCCTCGACCGCATGACACCCGATCTGACGCCGACCGACCAGATCGACCCGGCCGGTGAACCGCTGTTGATGTTCTACAACGACGACTGCCGCATCCTGCTCAGCCGCCGCGGCGAGGTCGCCCCGTTCTACACGCGCAACGTCGACGGCGACGAACTCATCTTCGTCCACGCCGGCAACGGCTACTTCGAGACCGAGTTCGGCAGATTGCCCTACCGCGCCGGCGATTACGTCTACCTCCCGAAGGGCACGACCTACCGGCAGATCCCCGACGGTCCCTGCTTCTTCCTGATCATCGAGGCCGTCGAGGAGTTCCGAGTGCCCGACGCGGGTGTGCTGGGCCGGTTCTTCCCGTTCGACTCGTCGTTGGTGGTGGTGCCCGAGGCCGAGGTATTCCCCGACGACGGCCGCGAGGAGTACGAAGTCCGGTTCCGGCAGCGCGACGGCAAGACGTCGATCTTCTACCCATTCAACCCACTTGACGTCGAGGGCTGGCGGGGCGACAACTTCGCGTTCGCCTTCAATCTCGAGGACTACGACGTGATCACCTCGGAGACAGTGCATCTCCCGCCGACCGTGCACCTGTTCATGCAGGCGACCGGCGTGTACGTGATGAACTTCCTGCCCCGTCCCGCCGAAACCCGGGAGGGTGCCGAACGGCCACCGTGGTACCACCGCAACATCGACTTCGACGAGATCGCCTTCTTCCACGGCGGCAGCATATTTGGTGTCGACATGCCGCCCGGTCTCATTTCGCATGCCCCACAAGGCATTCACCACGGTCTGCCGGAACGTGCCCGGGAACGTGCACGTCGTCGTTTCGACAAAGACCAGCGAGTCGAATGGCAGGTCATCTCCATCGACACCCGCAAACGGCTGATCGCCACCCCCGCCATGTCCGCATCGACTCCGGTCGAGGTTGCCGAAGAGGTTCAGGTGTGAGTGACACCAGGTTCGACTACGACCGCATCCCCTATCTCGTCGTCTTCGACGACACCTCCGCCTACCGCGACACCTACGGCGGTGTCACCGAGAGCGTGGTGCTCGAGAGTTATCTGTTGCAGCCCAAGGGCGTCAAGGCCGACACCGTGATCATCTTCATGCATCCGATCGGCGGTGGCGCCTACCTGCCGATGACCACCGCCCTCGCGCGGGCCGGACACCACGTCATCTACTGCAACAGCCGCTACCGCGGAGTCGACAGCGCGCTGATCATGGAGAAGGTCGTCCAAGATCTCGGCGCATGCGTGAAGGATGCGCGAGAACGACTGGGCTACAGCAACGTTGTGCTCGCCGGCTGGAGTGGTGGTGGCGCGCTGAGCCTCTTCTATCAGCAGCAGGCGCAGCATGCGACGATCACTCGAACCCCGGCCGGCGAATATCCGGACCTCACCGAGCTCGATCTGCCCGCGGCCGACGGCATGATGCTCCTCGCTGCGCATGTCAGCCGCCACGGCACGCTGACCGAGTGGATGGACCCGTCGATCCTCGACGAGAACGACCCGTCCAAGCGCGATCCGGAACTCGACATCTACAACCCCAACAACCCGAATCAGGCCCCGTACACGCCTGAGTTCCTCGAGCGGTACCGGGCGGCGCAGATCGATCGCAACCGACGGATCACCGCGTGGGTCAAGGACCAACTGGA
This sequence comes from Gordonia sp. CPCC 205515, assembly GCF_048537925.1. Lineage (NCBI taxonomy): Bacteria > Bacillati > Actinomycetota > Actinomycetes > Mycobacteriales > Gordoniaceae > Gordonia > Gordonia sp. CPCC 205515. The sequence continues at coordinate 271,470 of NZ_JBCLVJ010000004.1, forward strand.
GGACCTGCGCAACAGCGGAGAGCCGTTGATGGAGCGCGGGTTCATCGTGCACAGAACCATGGCCGATCCGCGCTGGCTCGACCTCACACTCGACCCCAACGACCGGAAACTCGGGTGTTACCTGGGGGATCCGCGGATCGTCAACATGGGGCCGGTCGGGCTCGCGCGGTTCACCACACTGCGGAGCTGGCTGTCGCAGTGGAGCTACGACGAGGCCAACGGCGACGGCCCGCGGTGCGCCGCGGATCTCGAGATCCCGACGCTGGTGATCGGCAACTCCGCCGACAACGCGTGCACCCCGAGTCACACGCAACGTCTGTTCGACGCTGTTGGCCACCACGACAAGACGATGCGCACCATCGACGGCGCGACCCATTATTATGCTGGGCGCGAGCAGATTCCGTACCTCAAGCAGGCCGTCGGCACCATCACCGAGTGGATGGGGGAGCGGTCGTGGACGGCGTAGGGGTCGACGCATGACCATCAGCGCAGACCTCGACGGTCTGGTTGCCGTGGTCACTGGGGCGTCGAGCGGCATCGGCCGGCACTTCTGCTCGGTCCTCACCCGCAACGGGGCGCAGGTGGTGGCTGCGGCGCGGCGCAAGGACCGTCTCGACAAGCTCGTGGCCGACGGCGCGGCCGCGATCGCGGTGGAATGCGACGTCGTCGACGCCGATGACGTGGCCGCCCTGATCGCCACCGCACAACGCCTGGGTGGCCCGCACATCGTGGTCAACGCAGCAGGATTCGGCGACGATCAACCTGCGAAGACCGTGCCCATGGACGACTTTCGTCGGACCATCGACGTCGACCTCACCGCCACGTTCGCGGTCGCGCAGGCGGCGGCGAACGCGATGCCCGACGGCGGCTCGATCATCAACATCGCGTCGATCCTCGGGCTGGGTGCTGCGTGGCCGATCCACCAGGCGGCCTACTGCGCCGCCAAGGGCGGTGTCGTCAACCTGACCCGACAACTCGGCACCGAATGGGCCAAGGACGGCATCCGCGTCAATGCCATTGCGCCCGGCTGGTTTCCGAGCGAGCAGACAGACGACATGTTTGCCGACGAGCGTGCGCTGAACTGGGTGAAGCGCAACACGCCGGTCGGCCGGCCCGGCCGCCTCGAGGAACTCGACGGTGCCCTACTGCTGCTCGCCTCGCCGTCGAGCACCTTCCTGACCGGGCAGACCCTCGCCGTCGACGGCGGGTGGACAGCGCGGTAGTAGGGTGCGGTTATGAGCGTGGCCGAGAATGCTTCCCAGGTGACCATCGTCGAGGTGTCCCCGCGGGATGGACTGCAGAACGAGAAGGTCGAGCTCTCCACCGCGGAGAAGCTCGAGTTGATCCGGCGGTCGGTGGCCTTCGGTGCGCGCAACGTCGAGGTCACCAGCTTCGTCCACCCGAAGAAGGTACCGGCCATGGCCGATGCCGAGGACGTCGTCGCCGGGCTGCCCGACGACGACGGAATCACCTACAGCGCACTGATTCTCAACGAACGCGGACTGGATCGCGCGATCGCTGCCGGTGTCCGTGAGGTCAACGCGGTGGTGCATTGCACCGACACCTTCAGCGGGCGTAACCAGGGCACCGACATCGACGGCGGCATCACGATCTGGCAGAACATCGCCCGCGCCGCCGCCGACGCCGGGGTCACCGCCAACCTCACTCTCGCGGTCGCCTTCGGCTGTCCGTTCGAGGGCGAGGTGCCGGTGCTGCGCCTGGCGTCGATCCTGGAGCGGGTGCTGGAGGCGCCACCGGCCGAGCTGTCGCTGGCGGACACCATCGGCGTCGCGGTGCCGCGGGATGTGCGGGAACGGTTCGCCGTCGCCACCGGCCTCGTCTCCCCGGCCACCGCCCTGCGCGCCCACTTCCACGACACCCGGGGTGTCGGCATCGGCAACGCGCTGGAGGCCGTCGAATCCGGGGTCCGCATTCTCGACGCCAGCCTCGGCGGCATCGGCGGATGCCCGTTCGCGCCCAACGCGACCGGCAATATCGCCACCGACGACCTCGCCTACGCACTCGAACGCTCCGGTGTGTCGCACGGCCTGGACACCGCAGCCTTGGCCGAGGCGGGGCAGTGGCTCGAGGAGCGCTTCGGACGCCGACTCCCGTCGTCGGTGTTGCATGCGGGTGGGTTCCCGGTGCCGGCCGCGGCAGGCTGAGCGAGCCGTTAGGGTGGGCGAAAACCACCCAGGAACTCCGCCCTCCTGCGGAACGTCATCGTCGTCTTCCCTCTGGCCACGCTGGTGAGGGCGGTTTTTGCCACTGGGCGGGTTTGCGGGGCGGGTTGCCCGGGTGGTTTTCGCGTTCCATCAAGCGGATCGTCGCCCCCGATGAATGCGCTGCCGAACGATCAATTGAATGTCGGCGAAGGTTTCCGCCCACTCGCGGAACACCTGACGGTAGGTGAGGTGCAGCGGTATGTAGTGCTGTGCGATCAGTTTCCGGTCGCGTTCCCGATCGGATTCATAATTCTCTTCGCCGGTGTGGTGATCGCGGCTGTCGAGCTCGAGCGTGAGACAGTCGCCAACGAGCAGGTCGACATACCCGACACCCGGGACATGGTGCTGCACTTCCACTTTCATTCCGGCGCTGCGGAGTCGGAGACGTGCGGCAGTCTCGGTCCCGGACCCGGCGAGGCGGTCACACTTCGTGATCGCGCGGCGAATCTGATCGGGGGCGTGACGGAAGGCGTGGGCAAGGTCGGCGGGGGTGAACTTCCCGAGTTGCATCGCGGAGTCGCAGACGATGATGAAGTCTTCTTCGCTCAGGCATCGCGCGCAGTACTGGACGCACGTCAGCGGGTCATCGATGGCGCCCACCGGCGGCGTTGGTCGCCCATAGCGTAGGCAGCGGTTCGGGGCGGATCGTCGTCGATCCCGGGTGATACGTGAGTGAGTGCCGTCGTAGCCCTGCGGTATCCACACGCCGTGTGTTCGGAGGCCGGAGATGCATGAGTGCACACCATGGTGATCGCGGACCGATTCGACGACGCCGGGCACGGCATCCGGTGTCGCGTACCAGCCGTGTCGGAGGCGGTCGAGTGCGCCGCTGTCGACGGCGTCGTGGATATCCTTCGCGGCGTACCCGGCCTGCAGCAGTTGGCGGGTGGACATGACGCCGCAGTATCTGGTCACGAGTGCCTCGAAGTCCATGAGTTCGAGGGTGCAGCTCACCGAGAGCGAAGTGGGCGCGGAACCGGCGAAGTCCGGAGATCTGTGGACAGGTCGTCGGATGTGCATACCCGGGCGACAGCACTTCCGCCCCGCAAACCCGCCCGACAAACCCGCCCATCGTCGAAAACCGCCCCAGACAACGACGCCATCAACCCATCCGGCACGACACCTCTGGCGAGGGCGGACCTACGGGGCGGTTTTGGCTACCGACCATCACCGATTGGCTTCCGCACCGTCGGTCGTGAAACGATCCACCGTCTGCATAAGAAGTAAGGAAGGCTAAACGATGAGGGGGTCATCGACGATCGCGGCGCTGCGCAGCCCGCGACAGTTCCGCACCGAGATCTTCGCCGGACTGGTCACCGCGCTCGCCCTGATCCCGGAAACCATCTCGTTTTCGCTGATCGCAGGGGTCGGGCCGGCAGTCGGCCTGTTCACGTCGTTCATCTTCGCGATGACCATCGCGGTGGTCGGCGGACGTCCGGCGATGGTGTCGGCGGCGGCCGGTTCGGTGGCCCTGGTGGTCGCGCCCGTCGTGCGCGACCACGGTGTCGATTACCTCATAGCCACGGTGATCCTCGCCGGGCTGCTCCAGATGGTCATGGCCTGGCTCGGGGTCGCGAAACTCATGCGGTTCGTGCCGCACAGCGTGATGACCGGCTTCGTCAACGCCCTCGCCATCCTCATCTTCACCGCGCAACTGCCGCACCTGATCGGGGTGCCGTGGCTGGTCTATCCGATGGTCGCCGCGGGACTGATCATGATGGTGCTGCTGCCGAAGTTGACCACAACGATCCCCGCCCCCCTGATCGCGACCGCGATCCTGACCGTCGTCGCGGTGGTCTTCGGGTTCGGCGTCCCCCGGGTCGGCGACGAAGGAACGGTGTCGTCGGCGATGCCGACGCTAGGGATTCCCGGGGTGCCGTTCACCCTGGAGACACTGCGCATCATCTTCCCGTACGCGATCGCGGTGGCGCTGGTCGGACTGCTGGAGTCGCTGATCACCGCGCAACTCGTCGACGACCTCACCGACACCACCTCGGATCCGAAGCGCGAGAGCTGGGGACAGGGCGTCGGCAACATCGTCACCGGCTTCTTCGGCGGCATGGGCGGCTGCGCGATGATCGGCCAGACCATCATGAACGTCAAGACCGGCGGTCGCACCCGGATCTCGACGTTCGTCGCGGGCGCTGCGTTGCTGTGCATGGTCGCGTTCGGCAGCGACGTGCTCGCCGCGATCCCGATGGCGGCGCTCGTCGCCGTCATGATCATGGTGGCGTTCGCGACGATGGACTGGTCGTCGATCTCACCGAAGACCTTGCGCCGCATGCCGCTGGGCGAGTCACTGGTGATGGCCTCGACAGTCGTCGTCACGGTGGTCACGCACAACCTCGCCTACGGCGTCATCGTCGGGGTGATCGGCGCGATGACCATCTTCGTCAAGCGTGCGGCCGGTCGGGCGTCGGTCGAGGGCGTCGACCACCACGACGACGAGACGGCATCTGGGCCGGTCCGCACCTACCGCATCACCGGAAATCTGTTCTTCGCGTCCAGCCATGGGCTCACCGATCAGTTCGACTACACGGGCGACCCCGACCAGGTGATCATCGACTTCTCGGGCTCCCACATCTGGGACGCGACGACCGTCGCGACACTCGACGGAATCCGCGACCGCTACCACGTCCTGGGCAAGTCGGTCACCTTCCGCGGGCTCAACGAGGCGTCCGAGGCACTGCACTCGCGACTGTCCGATCCGACGCCCACGGCACCGCAAACGCTCGGATAAGCCTGTCGCTTGGGTACTCTCGTCCCATCATGGATGGAGTCGATGTGATCGTGTCGAACTGGGCGGTGGCGCGTCCGGAGCTGGATGTGTCCGCGATGAAGGTGTTCGGACGCCTGCACCGCAGCTTCCTGGTCTACCGTGCGCGAATCGCCGAGACCTTCGAGCACTACAACATCACCGAGTCGGGCTTCGACGTGCTGGCCTGCCTGCGCCGGTCCGTGCCCGACCATCGGCTGACCGCGGGCGAACTCGCCGAGCAGACCCTGGTCACCACCGGGGGCCTCACCTTGCGGGTCAAGCGACTCGAAGAAGCCGGATTGGTCACCCGTAGCCGCGATGCCACCGACGCGCGGGTCGTGTACGTCAAACTGACCCCCGAGGGCGCCGCGCTGGTCGACCGCATCGCCGACGACCACTTCGCCAAACTGCAGATCATGCTCGACGGTCTCTCCGATGTCGACGCCACGGAACTCACGCAGTTGCTCGGTCGGTTGGAGGACTCGGCGCGGTCCGCGGTGCTGGGCGACGGCATGGATCCGGGGCAATCGGACCCCGCTGCCTCGGCCTGACGAGAATTTCTCAACTCTTTTCGCGACGGCCGTGACGGCCGACACATGCACTGTGACCTGCATCGCTTCTATTTCTGGCGGGTAAATCGGGTGTAACAAAGCTCTGCGCAGGCACTTCTTGGGGTTGACCTCTTAGCGCTAAGACGTTAGACATGTCTTAGCGCAAAGATAAATGGTTCGGAGCGCACCCAGCCCCCACAGTCAGCCCCCGTGAATGGACATCGCATGTCGCTTGTCGCGAGCACCGCCGAAATCGCCTCCACCTCGACCGTCGACGCCGACCGAGACCTCCTCGACCGGATCTTCGTCGCCGGTCGGTGGGAGATCGGCACCGGCGACATCATCGAGTCGGTGAACCCGGCGACCGGCCAGGTGTTCGCCACGCTGCACGGCGCCACCGCCGACACCGTCGACGTCGCCGTCCGCGAAGGTCTCGCTGCCGCGCAGCAGAGCGGTTGGACGACGATGCTGCCGCATGAGCGGGCCGCGGTGCTGCACCGCATCGGCAACGCCATCGAGGCGAACGCGGACCGCATCGCCGCACTACAGACCCTCGACACCGGTAAGACGCTCACCGAGACCCGCGCCCTGGCCGGCAGCGCCGCCAACACCTTCCGCTACATGGCGGCCGCCCTCGAGACCATGGACGGCTCGCTGACCACCCCGCGCGGCCCCTGGATGACCCTGTCCACCTTCCGTCCGATGGGCGTCATCGGCGCCATCACCCCGTGGAACTCGCCCATCGCGTCGGACGCGCAGAAGATCGCGCCGGCCCTGGCCGCCGGCAACGCCGTGGTCAGCAAGCCGCCGGTGTGGGCGCCCTGGGTCACGCTGCTGCTCGCCCGCCTGGCCGAGGACGCCGGCCTGCCGCGCGGCCTGCTCTCCGTGCTCCCCGGCCCCGGCCGCACCGTCGGCGAAGCCCTGGTACGCCACCCGCAGGTCGCCAAAGTCAGCTTCACCGGCGGCACCACGACCGGCCGGCACCTCGCCCACGTCGCCGCCGACAAGCTGATGCCGATCACCCTGGAACTCGGCGGCAAGTCGCCCACCATCGTCTTCGACGACGCCGACATCGATCGCGCGCTACAGGGCATCTTGTTCGGCGTCTTCTCCTCGAGCGGTCAAAGCTGCATCGCCGGGTCGCGGATCTTTGTGCAGCGCAGCATCTTCGACAACTTCACCGCAGAACTCGTGCGGCGCGCCTCCGCACTGCGCGTCGGCCCGGGCGCCGACCCCGCCACCGATGTCGCCCCGATGATCACCCGCGCCCACCGCGACTCCGTCGCCACCATGGTCGATGACGCGGTTCGCGCCGGCGCCCAGATCCTTTGCGGTGGTGCCATTCCCGACGACCCGGCGCTCGCCGCCGGCAGCTTCTACCCGCCGACCATCCTGGCCGGGGTCACCAACGCCGACACCATCGCCCAAGACGAGGTGTTCGGACCGGTCGCGGTGATCATGCCGTTCGACGACGAGGCCGACGTCATCGCCCAGGCCAACGACACCGTGTTCGGACTCGCCAGCGGCATCTGGACCGAGGACTACCGCCGCGCGCTGCGGGTCGGCGAGGCCATCGACGCCGGCACCGTCTGGGTCAACACCTACAAGCAGTTCTCCATCTCGACGCCGTTCACCGGCCTGCGCGACAGCGGACTCGGCACCGAAAAGGGCCGCGACGCCGTCCGCCAATACTGCGACCAGAAGAGCTTCTACCTCGACCGCAGCGACTCCCCGCTCGGCTGGGGCCGGGCCCGCTGAAACCAAGCCCTCCAAGGAAAGGACATCTCCGACATGACCACCACCGTCGCCACCGACGCCCACCCCTACAGCCCCGCCTACAAGGTGGCCGGATTCGGATTCGTCTCCGGCGCACTGTCGGTCGACGAGAACGGCACCGCGGTCGACGGCATCGAACCCGCCCTCGACGCCGCCGTCGCCCGCCTCACCGAACGCCTCGCGACCATAGACATGCGACTCGAGGACGTCGTCAAGACCACCTACTTCGTCACCGACGTCACCCTGCGCGACGCAGCAAACCGCCACTACCAGAAGATTTTCGACGCACCGCGGCCCGCCCGCTCCTTCGTCGAGGTGGCCGCCCTGCCCTACGGCGCCACTGTCGAGATCGAAGCCATCGCGCACGTCGCCTGAGTAAACGTTTGTCGGACAACGGCGTCCGACAGCCGCCCGGTTAGAACACATCGAAAGGACACACATCATGACCGCACCCGAGAAGACCGCCGTCGACCTCGACGCCCTCATCGACTCCTGCATCGCCAGCCGGGAGACCCGCTTCGAGGACTGGGACACCCTGGGTTTCCAGGCCGCCGCCGGCGGAGATCGCTTCAAGCGCGCCCAGGTTCGCTACATCGGCTCCGGCGCCACCGGCAACCACGACGGTGACAACCGCACCCTTCCGTCGGAGCACTTCACCTTCTCCAACATGCGGCTCCCCGTCGGCGCCGTCGGCCCCGAGCACACCCACCACGACGTCGAAGAGGTCTTCTTCGTCCTCGAAGGTGAGCTCGAGGTGGCCGTGCACGACGTCGAGGACGGCACCCGAAAGGCCGTGCGTCGCCTGGGCTACCGCGACCTGATCCGCGTGCCCGCCGGAGTGCCCCGCAGCCTGGCCAACGTCGGCGACGTCGACGCCCTGTTCTGCGTGATCATCGGCTCCAAGAAGCCGGAACTGCCGACCTACCCGCCGAGCTCGGAAATGTTCGGCGTCACCCGCTGACCCGCCACACCGACCCAACCGACCGTTAAGGAACGCCCGCCATGAGCACGGACACCACGAGAGTCCTTCGCGTCCACCAGAAGACCTGGGAGGCAGAGGGAATCACCAGCATCACCTTTGTCGACCCGACCGGTGCTCCGCTGCCGACCTGGGAGCCCGGAGCGCACATCGCGCTGCAGCTCCCAGGCGGGCTGACCCGCGAGTACTCCCTCTGCTCGGACCCGGCTGATACCAGCCAATGGACCGTCGCCGTGCTGCGGGCCGAACAGTCCAGGGGCGGAAGCACTCTGGTCCACGATCGGTTGTCGGTCGGTGCGGAGATCGAGGTCGACGGACCCCGGAACGCGTTCGCGCTCGACGCGGATGCCGACGAGCACGTGCTCGTCGCCGGGGGCGTCGGCATCACCCCCATCGTCGCGATGATGCGACGACTGCACACCGAGGGCAAGTCCTGGCGCATGCTCTACGCCGGACGGTCCCGCGCCACCATGGCCTTCATCGACGAAGTTGCCGCACAGCCCCATTCGATCATCCACGCTGACGACGAGCAGGGCGGACTGCCCGATCTCGCCGCCGTCATCGGCTCCGCCGCACGCGGCGCCGTCGTCTACTGCTGCGGACCCGCGCCGCTGCTCGACGCCGTCACCGCGGTCGTCCCCGAGGGCGCGACGCTGCGCACCGAGCGGTTCGCCGCACCCGTTGCCGCCGCCCCGACCAGCGACGACACCGCCTTCGACGTCGTCCTCGACCGCACCGGCGACCGTATCACCGTCGGCCCGGACATCTCGGTCCTCGACGCCCTGCTCGACGCCGGCATCGACGTTGACAGCTCCTGCACCGAAGGCATCTGCGGCACCTGTGAAGTCGGTGTCATCAAGGGTGACGTCGACCACCGCGACTTCCTGCTCAGCGAGGGCGAACACGCCGCGAACAAGACCATGTTCCCGTGCGTATCCCGCTGCCGCTCCGCCGAACTCGTCCTCGACCTCTGATTCAACGCAAAGGACCACCGTGCTCTACTCACAGCTACCCCCACTCGCCGAGCAGCCCGTCTGCCGGATGCGGAGCCTGCGGTCGGTCGCGCTGACCGTCCCGGACCCGCAGGCCTCGGCCGACTTCTACCACGAGGTGTGGGGCCTGACCACCGTCGACGAGGACCGCGACCGGTTCTGGCTACGCGCCACCGGCTCCGAGCATCACGTCCTGGATCTGCGCGCCGGCGACATCAACGCGTTGGGCGGCATCAGCTTTGCGCTCGGCACCCCCCGCGAGGTCGACGAGGCCGCGATCGCCCTCGAGCGCCTCGGTGTGCCGTTGCTACGGGCACCCGGCCTGCTCGACGACGCCGGCGGCGGTTACGGCCTGCAGCTCGTGGATCCGGAAGGTCGCGTGGTGGAACTGTCCGCGGATACCTTCGCCGTCGCCGAGCAAGAACCGGCCGGACGCCGGGCGATCCCGCGCAAGATCGCGCACGTTGTGCTCAACACCACCGACATCGAACGCACCGCGCAGTTCTACACCCAGATCCTCGGCATGCGGATATCCGACTGGTCTGAACGCCAGATGACGTTCCTGCGCTGCAACTCCGACCACCATGTCATCGCGCTGAATCAGGCGGCGTGGCCGTCGATCAACCACATCGCCTACGAGATGACCTCGATCGATCACTTCATGCGCGGCATCGGCAGCCTGAAAACCCATGGCATCGCGCCACAGTGGGGCCCCGGCCGCCACGGACCCGGCGACAACACCTTCTCCTACTTCACCGATCCCGCCGGCCTGGTGTGCGAGTACACCTCCGAGGTCGCACAGGTCGACGAGGACGCCTGGCTGTGCCGCACCTGGCGACGCACCCCGGAACTGTCCGACCAGTGGGGCACCGCCGGTCCGCCCACCACCACGATCCGTACCGCGATGGCCGGTGTCCCGGATCTGGGTGCCCGCGCTCTTGTCACCGCCAACGCCGACTACTTCTACGGTGCAACGGAACTGGTGGCCGCATCATGACCACGGCCGTCGCTCGACTCCACGTCGTCGCGCACCCGTCGCGCCGGGAGATCCGCAGCGAGGTCCCGGTCGTGCTGCTGCACGGCATCGGCGGTTCCGCACAGTCGTGCGCCCCGCTTGCCGAACGGCTGGCGGCACAGGGACACCCGGCCTGGTGTGTCGACGCCCCCGGATACGGGCAGTCCGCCGACCCGATCACCGGTACCGACACTGCCGACGAGATCAGCGAACTGCTCGAGCAGCAGTGGGCCGGTCGGCCGGTGGTGCTGCTCGGCACGTCTTTCGGTGGTGTCGTGGCGATGACCGTCGCACTGCGTCGACCCGACCTGGTGGCCGGCCTGGTGCTCGCCGACAGCACCCGTGGCTCGGGCACCACCGAGCAGAAGGCCACTGCGATGCGGGCCCGGGTCACCGAGCTGTTCGAGCAGGGCGCCTACCAGGTCGCCGCCGCACGGGCACCGCGTCTGACCGCACCCGATGCCGATCCGGCGATCGCCGCCGCGGTCCGCACCTCGATGGCGGCCCTGCGTCCCACCGGATTCGGTGCCGCCGCCGAGTTCATGGCGGCCACCGACCTCGGCCCTCGACTCGCCGAGATCGCCTGCCCCACCTTGGTTCTCGTCGGCGAACACGACGCCATCACCGGCGTCGACGAATCCCGATTGCTCGCCGACCGGATTCCCGGCGCCACCCTGCACATCATCGATGCGGCCGGCCACGTCGCCATCCAGGAACAACCCGCAGCCATCGCCGACCTCGTCGGTGCTTTTCTCGGAGGACTTTCATGAACGCCGGCACCATCGTCGTCACCGGCGGCGGACGCGGCCTCGGCCGTGCGATTGCCGAACGGCTCTGCCGTGACAGCTATCGCGTCGTGATCGCCGAGCGCAACCCGGACACCGCTCGGACCACCGAAAATGAGCTCACCGCAGCGGGATACGACGTCACCGCCGTCGTCACCGACATCGGCGACATCGAGTCGGTGAAGTCGCTGGCCGCCCGCCTCGAGCGCGACAACGAGCGGGTCGTGGGTCTGGTCAACAATGCCGCAATCGCCGACGGGGTCGGTGGCGCAACGTTCTTCGACCTCGCCGACGACGAGTTCGACCGCCTCACCGAGGTCAACGTCAAGGGCACCTGGGCCGTCACCAAGTACCTGTGGCCGCTGCTGTCGTCGGCGCAGGGCGCCATCGTCAACATCGCCTCCGATGTCGCGATGTACGGCTCACCGCGACTGGTGCACTACGTCTCGTCGAAGGCCGCGGTGATCGGCATGACCCGCTCGATGGCCCGCGACGCCGGCGAGCACGGCGTCCGTGTGAATGCGGTGGCACCCGGCCTGATCCGGGTGGAAGCAACCGAGTCGGTCCCCGACGAGCGCTACCGCACCTACTCCGAGGGCCGCGCCCTCAAACGCGAGCAGACCCCCGAGGATGTGGCCGGCGTCGTACGCTTCCTGCTCTCCAACGACGCCGCGTTCGTCACCGGACAGACCATCGTCGTCGACGGCGGATTCATCTTCCGCTGATCACCCAGCCCAGCCCCCCACTCAGCCCAACCCACAGGAGAACTCATGGATCTGCAGCTGACCGGCCGCCGGATTCTGATCACCGGCGCCAGCTCCGGCATCGGACTCGCCACCGCCCGCATGCTCGCCGAAGAAGGTGCGCGCCTGGCCCTCTGCGCGCGCGACGAGCAACGCCTGCGCGCCGCCACCGCCGACCTCGCCGAGATCACCGACGTGCTGACCGCATCCTGCGACGTCACCGACCGCGCCTCCGTCGACACCTTCGTCGGGCAGGCGACCGACCGCTTCGGTGGCCTCGACGGACTCGTCTGCAACGCGGGCCGCTCGCTCATGCGCACCCTCGACGAGACCACCGACGAGGAGATCCGCGACGAGTTCGACCTGAAGATCTTCGGGGCCCTCAACCTCGTCCGCGCCACCCGGAAAGCGTTGGCCGACTCCGGCGTCGGATCGATCGTCATCGTCAACGCGATCCTCTCCCGGCAGCCGGAACTGCGCCTGGCGGCCACCGCCGCCGCCCGCGCCGCACTGCTCAACCTGTCCCGGTCGCTGGCCGGTGACCTCGCCGATGACGGCATCCGGGTCAACTCGGTGCTTCTCGGGCTCATCGACACCGGACAGTGGCAGCGCCGCTACACCGAAGCAGACTCGGGCGTCGACTTCGACGCGTGGAGCGCCGAGATCGCCCGCGACCGCGGAATCGCGTTGGGCCGCTTCGGTACCGCCGACGAACTCGCCTTCCCGATCACCACCCTGCTCTCGCCGCGCAACAGCTACATGACCGGCGCCTCCCTCGACGTGGGTGGCGGCGTCCACCGGTACGTCTGACACCCACGCCTCACTCCAGGAGCACACCAATGACCGATCAGCCTGAGAATACCGTCGACTCACCGGGTTTCGACTCGCCCTCCGCTAGCGCTTCGGGCGGCTCAACCAGCGGGGGGAAGCGCCCCACCGGCGGTGACGTCCTCGTCGAGGTGATGCGCCGCCACGGCATCACCACCGCCTTCGGCGTCATCAGCATCCACAATCTGCCCCTCGTCGAGGCCGTCGACCGCGACCTGACCTTCGTCGAGATGCGCCACGAAGCCGCTGCGGTCAACGCCGCCGACGCCTTCGCCCGCGCCTCCGGCGGCATCGGAATCGCGTTGACCAGCACCGGAACCGGTGCCGGCAACGCGGCCGGATCGATGGTCGAGGCACTCACCGCCGGCAGCCGCGTCCTGCACATCACCGGGCAGATCGAGAGCGAGTACCTCACTCCCGGACGACCCGCCACCAGCCGCGGGGTCATCCACGAGTTCCCGGCGCAACCGGCGATGCTCGAGGCGATCTCCGCCTACTCGGCCACCATCACCGACGCCAAAGATGTTGCCGCCGAACTCGAAGCGGCGATCGCCCGGATCGGGACCGCACCCACCGGGCCGGCCAGCGTCGAATGGCCCACCGACCTACAGTACCTGGCCACCCCGGACGCGCAGCGCCCCTACGACATCGCTGTCGAGCCGACTGTCGAACCCGCTGCGAACCAGATCACGAGCGCGGCAGAGCTTCTCGCGCAGGCCAACGCACCGCTGATCTGGCTCGGCGGCGGTGCTGCCGGTGCCACCGCGGCGATCACCGACCTCGCCCACCGTCTCGGCGCCGGCATCCTCACCAGCAACTCCGGTCGCGGCGTCGTCACCGAGAACGATGCACTGGTCATCGGCAACTTCGCCACCACCCCCGCGGTTCGGGAACTCCTCGCCGACGCCGACGTGCTCCTCGCGATCGGCACCCACTTCCGCTCCAACGAGACCGCGTCGTACCACCTCCCGTTGCCCGAGAAGATGATCCAGATCGACATCGAGGCCGACACCGTCGGACGGGTCTACCCGGCCACCGTCGGCATCGTGGCCGACGCCGACCGCGCCGTCCGCGCCCTCAACGACAAGATCACCACCACCGCAACCGATGCCGGTTGGGCCGAGCGGGTCACCGCAGTCCGCACCCAGGTCCGCGCCGAACTCACCGAGTACATCGGCGGATACGCCGAGATCTGCGAGGCGCTGCGCACCGCACTGCCGGCCGAGTCGGTCATCGCCCGTGACGTCACCATCCCCTCGAGCCAGTGGGGAAACCGGCTGCTGCCCATCTACGATCGCGGCAGCAACATCTTCCCCCTCGGCGGCGGCATCGGCCAGGGACTGGCCATGGGCATCGGCGCCGCACACGCCCGCCCCGACGTCCCGACAGCCGTCATCGCCGGCGACGGCGGACTGTCGGTGCACCTCGGTGAACTCGCCTCCCTCGCCGGTTCCGGCGCCCACGTCATCGTCCTGCTGTTCAACGACGGCGGCTACGGTGTGCTGCGGAACATGCAGCAGAAGAACGGGTTCCGGCGCAGCGGTGTCGACCTGCACACCCCGCGGTTCGACCTGCTCGCGGCGTCGATGGACATCCCGTACCGACTGGTGCAGGGTCCCGGCCACATCGCCGACGACCTCGCCGAGGCCGTCGACCACCGCGGCCCCACCTTCATCGAGATCGACGTCGAAGCAGTGACACCGCGTCCCGGACCGTTCGTGCCGCCCGTGCACGTCCCGGCCGAGGCGATGCCGAAGGGAGCCCGGTCATGATCGCCACGAAACTCTGGTGGGACGACGGCGCCCGCGCCACCGTCGAAGCCGGGGAACAGACCCACGTCTTCGCCGCAGGCGACCACATCCTCGACGCCCTGCGACTGGCCATCGACCACCCGGACACCGTGCTGAGTCTCATTCTGGCCGAACCGGTGTCGATCACCGAGGAGATCGCGGGACTGCTCCCGCAGATCACCGTCCCCACCCTGGTCCTGGCGTCGGCGCCCACGTCCGACGCCGATCTCACGGCAGCCCAGCGACTTGCCGGGGAGATCGACAACGGAGTGTTCGTCATCATCGACGGCGCACCGAAACCCGTGCACACCGAAAGCCGAGCGTCGTTCACCGAATGGAGCTCGTCCTTCGTCGCCATCGCCGAAGGCCTCGCCGCCCGAGACGGTCGACTGCTCAGCCCGCCCACCCCCCTCCTCGAAGGAGCCCTCCGATGATCACTCGCACAGCCCAGCGAGAGCCGTATCTCGAGGTGCACCAAACGCACCCCGAACCCATCACGCCCTACGAGCAGAAGCTCGCCGGTTCGCTCACCGAGATCTTCTCCGGTGGCGCAACAACACTCGCCGAGGTCGTCGACGGCCTCAACGCCCTCGGACTTCACGGACCGGACGGCGGAATCTGGACCGAAGAGAACTTCCGCGCCGAGATGCGCCGATTGGGGAACTGACATGACCACCACCGAACAGCCGACCGCCCGCACCCGCGACAACGCCGCTGCGGCAAGCCGTCCCGCCAAGCG
Source organism: Gordonia sp. CPCC 205515 (assembly GCF_048537925.1). Classification (NCBI taxonomy): domain Bacteria; kingdom Bacillati; phylum Actinomycetota; class Actinomycetes; order Mycobacteriales; family Gordoniaceae; genus Gordonia; species Gordonia sp. CPCC 205515. The sequence continues at coordinate 286,651 of NZ_JBCLVJ010000004.1, forward strand.
ACGCGGCCCGACCTTCGCCGTCGGCACCCGCCGGCACCTCGACGCCGACGACATCGCCGCCACCGGCATCCGCGACCGCTGGTATCCGATCCTGCCGTCGCACATGGTCGAGCCCGGCGCCATGGTGCCGGTCCGCCGCCTCGAGGTCGACTGGGTGCTCTTCCGCGACCCGCGTGGCAAGCTCTACATGCTCGAGGACCGATGCCCGCACCGTAGCGCACCGCTCTCGGTCGGCCAGCACCTCGGCGACCGCATCGCCTGCGCCTACCACGGCGTGCAGGTCGACGGCACCGGCACCGTCGTGTCGGTGCCCGGCATGCCCGGCTGCGCCCTCGAAGGGCGCAGGGCGACAGTCTCGTTGGAGGTCGTCGAGGCCGCCGACACCATCTTCGCGTTCATCCCGCTGACCGCCGACTCCGAACCCACTCCGTTCGCGCTGCCGGAACGACTCGACGATCCCGAGGTGTCCTGGTTCGGCAACTTCGCCGAGTGGGCCGGCCCGTGGCGCTTCTACATGGACAACGTCCTCGACCCGATGCACGGCGCGTTCCTGCACCGCAACTCGCACTCGATGTTCGGCGGCGACACCTCTGCGCGGTTCCGCATCCGCGAAACCGACCGCGGCTTCTTCTTCGAGAAGACCGACCAGGTCGGCGTCAATTTCGACTGGGTTGAATTCGCGCGCGGCGCCATGGATTTCGTCGACCTGGAGATCCCCTACGGTCCCGGTGCGGGCCCCGGCGGCGTGTTCGGCATCGTCGGCATGAGCTGCCCCATCGACCGCAACACGTCGGCGATCTTCCACTGGCGGACCCGTCGCGTCAGCGGCTGGGAGCGGGAGACGTGGCGCTTCCTGTACCGCGCCACCCTGGAGGCCAAGCACTGGGAGGTCCTCGAACAGGACCGCGAGGTCCTCGAGGCACTGGCCCACGACGCCGACCGCGAAGAGCACCTCTACCAGCATGACCTCGGTGTCTCCCGGATTCGACGCATCTACCGCGCCGACGCCGAGGCCCAGGCCCAGAAACTGGCCGAGGCCAACGCATGACCGAGGCCATGATGTTGACCGTGTTCCTGCGGCACGACCAGGGCCAGAACCTGGAGCAGCTGCAGGGCCGGCTCGACGACAATGACTGGTGGCACGGCTTTCCGCCGGAGGGCTGCGAGATCGTGTCGTGGGTCGTCGCGATGGGCATCGGCCAGATCGTCACGCTCCGGCTGCCGGCCGATCGGCTGGCCGCGGTCAACGTCGAACTCGAACGCCGGGCGTGGGGGACCTTCACGACCGACTTCTACCCGACGTATGACTTCCTGCCGGTTCGCGAACGCCTCACCCGGGAGTCCGACGAGCGCCGCGGAATCAGCGGTGACCGCCGCGAGATCGGGGCGGCATGACCCGCGTCGCACACCCGGCCGTCGCCGAACCGCCCCGGCCCGACATGTTCTCCCAAGCCCGGGTGGTCGGGAACCAGTTCTTCCTGTCCGGTATGCACGCCGGCAGCCCCGATGGTCCGGTCGGCGGTGCCGACACCCACGCACAGGCGGTCGAGGCCTTCCGGCGGATCGCCGATCTCACCGAAGCCTGCGGGGCGAGCGTCGACGACATCGTGGTCCTCCGCATCTATCTGACCGACATCACCGAGAAGGCGGCCGTCGGCCGCGCCCGCAGTGCGGTCTTCTCCGGAGACTTCCCGTGTTCGACCCTCGTCGAGGTGTCGGCACTGGTGGAACCGGGCCTCACCGTCGAGGTCGAAGCGCAGGGATTCCTCCCGATCAGCGCAGCTTGATACGCCCAGTAAAATCTTCCACACCGGCGCAGCCCGCCGCCCAACCCAAGGACGCCACCATGAGCGGACCGACTATGAACGGATCCCACTCCACCTCTGACCCGATCACCCGCCCCAACTGGCCGGTGCTCATCCTGGCCTTCGTGGCCGTCGTGCTCGACGGCTACGACACCATCGCCCTCGGACTCTCCGTCCCTGCCTTGTCCAAGGACTGGGGCGTGTCGGCGGCACACTTCACCCCGGCCCTGTCGCTGACCAGCCTCGGTGTGGCGCTCGGCTACATCGCCGTCGGCCGGTTGACCGCCCGCTTCGGCTGCCGCAACGTGGTGCGCGCCGCGGTCGTGGTGTTCACCCTCGGCTCCCTGGCCACCGCGTGGTCGTCGTCGATCCTGGAGCTGAGCTTCTTGCGCCTGGTCACCGGCTTCGGACTCGGTGCGGTGATGCCGGCCGCAGTTGCGCAGGCCACCGCCCTCAACCCGGTGCGTTACCGGCAGTCGATCGCGGTGTTCGTGACGATGGGCATCTCGATGGGCGCGCTGATCGCCGGAGTGTTCGGCACCAAGCTGATCGGGTCCTACGGCTGGGAAGCGGTGTTCATCGCCGGAGCCATCGCGTCCGCTGCACTGCTGCCGTTCCTGTGGATCTGGCTGCCCGACGAGCGCACCATGGCCGCAGCATCGGTCACGGCCGACGCCAAGCACCATGCCTCGGTGGCGCGACTGTTCGACCCGAACGTCCGCACCCGCACCCTGCTGCTGTGGGGCTTCGCGTTCCTGGTGTTCTCGGTCTACTACATCTTCTCGTCGTGGCTGCCGACCCTGCTCACCAGCTACGGCTTCACCACCAAACTCGCCCCGCTCGGCTCGGCCGCCCTCGGTGTGGGCAGCATCATCGGCGCCGGTGTGCTGATGGTCGCCGCACTGAAGTTCCGGATGACCTCGGTCCTCGCCGGCACCTCCGCCGTGGCCATCGTGTTCCTGGTGCTCTCGGCCTTCCTCGGCGCCGACAAAGCGCTGCTGCTCCTGGTCTTCGGCGGTGTCGGACTCGGACTGCAGGCCGGCATGATCGGCCAGGCCGCGGTCGCGGTGTCGCTGTACCCGCAGGCCACCGCCGCCACCGGCGTCGGCTGGACCTCCTCGATGGGCCGCCTCGGATCGGTCATCGGACCGATCGTCGGCGGCGCCATGATCGGGCTGGGCTACTCGACGAGCACCATCGTGCTGGTCGCCTGCATCCCGGTGGCCGTGGCCATGGTCCTGATCCTCGCGCTGGGTCGGGTGGCCTCGCGAAAAGCGATCGTCGAGGAGCCCATTGAAGAGGCGGCGTCAGTCAAGTAGCTTCTTCTGCACCTTGCCCATGGCATTGCGGGGGAGAGCGTCGACGAAGCGAATCTCCCTGGGCCGCTTGTGATGGGACAACTCGGTCGTGACGTGGTCGATGAGCTCGATATCCGATACCGGCTCACCGACCACGTACGCGATTATCCGCTGTCCGAGATCGTCGTCGGGGACCCCGATCACCGCCACCTCGGTCACCGCCGGATGACCGAGCAGCACGGTTTCGATCTCCCCGGCGCCGATCCGGAAGCCACCGGACTTGATCAGGTCGGTGGCCCGCCGGCCGACGATCCGGTGCATCCCGTCCGGATCGATGACCGCGACGTCGCCGGTCGCGAAAAAGCCGTCCGATAGCCAGGATTCGGCCGTCTTCTCCGGCTGATTCAAGTACTCCCGCGCCATCATCGGGCCGCGGACATGCAGATCGCCGACACTCTCACCGTCGTGCGGCAGATCCGAATCACCTTCGCGCAGGCGGGTTTCCACCCCGTTCAGCGGCAACCCCACCCAGCCGGGACGGCGTTCCCCGTCGGCGCGGGTGCTCACCGTGATCATCGTCTCGGTCATGCCATACCGTTCGACGAGTTCGTGGCCGGTCAGGTCGCGGATCGTCTCGAACACCGGCACCGGTAGTGGTGCGCTCCCCGACACCAGCAGACGCGCACTCGAAAGACGCTGGGCGGCAGCCTGATCGGCACCGACCCGGGCCCACACCGTGGGGACACCGAAGTACATGGTTGCGCCGGCATCGGCCGCTGCCGCATAGCGGTCGGCGGTGGGCTTGACGGTGTGGATCAACCGGCCACCGCGTCGCAGCGGTCCGAGCATGCCGAGGATCAGACCGTGCACATGGAACAACGGAAGACCATGGGCCAGCGCATCATCGGAGCTCCACTGCCACGCGTCGGCGAGAGCGTCGAGACCCGCCGCGATGGCGTCCCGGGTGATCGGCACACCCTTGGGCAGCCCGGTAGTGCCCGACGTGTAGAGCATCAGTGCCGTCGCCGACCCGGCGATCTGAGGGTGGCCGTGCCACGACCGGGCATAGCGTCGCACCGGGATCACCGGCAGCGTCGAGTCGTCGGGTGCCGCGCCAAGCCAGGCCTGCGCACCCGAGTCGGTCAGGATGTGCGCGAGTTCCTTGGTGCCGGAATCCGGCGGTACCGGCACCGCCGTCACGCCGGCGATGAGGCAGCCGACAATCGACAACACGGTGTCGATGGAGGGGTGCGCCAGGACCGCGACGGTGCGGGCGCCGTAGATCCGCTCGGCGACCGCGGTGGCGGCACCGACCAGATCTTCACGGGACAGCGACTCGTCGCCGACGGTGATCGCGTCGGGCAGGTCGGGGGCGTTGGGGGTCAGGGTGGGGAACAGCACGGTTCTACTTTCGCACGAGACGATTCGCGATTCGACGGGGTCGGCTGATACGGTGGGGGCCACGTTCACGCGGTGCTGTAACCCGCTTGCTGAACCAGAGGCCGGGGTGATTACAGAAACCCCCGGTCTTGTCCAAAACTTCGACCACCTCCCGCGCCGCTCTGTGCGCGTAGGTCTCAGGTCAGCTCCGCTGCCGCCCACTCGGCAAACGACACCCACCCCACTTCGGGGAACCGCTCATGCAGCGCCGGGATGTCGACGGAATACCCGTCGCGGCCCAGGAAAGTGAACATCGCGCGCATATCCTCGGACGAAATACGTTCGGGATCAAAAGATTCCGCAGTCAGCGGGCGACCGAGGACGTCGGACAGCGTCGCCGCCATCTGTGCCGGGGTCGGCGCATCGGAGGCGATGTCGATGCGCTCGCCGACGTAGGCGTCCGGATCGGCGAACAGTCCGGCGACGAATCGCCCCAGATCTTGTCGCGAGAGTTGTTGCAGCGGTGTGTCATCGGGCATCCCCAGCGGCATGACGCCGGCAGCCAGTGCGTCGGAGCCGCCGAGGAGGTTGTCGTAGAAGTAGGTGGGTCCGACGATGGTGTGCCGAATGTCGCTGTCGGCCAGTAGCTGCTCGACCCGGTACTTCGATTCGAAATGCGGCACCCCGGTCCCGAGGTCGGCGCTGGCGACCGACGAGAACACCAGATAGGGGACCGCGCCGGAGCGGGCCGCGTCCAGGATGGAGGTGCCCTGCGCGATCTCCGCGTCCGGTCCGGATTCGAACGGGGTGGTCAGCGCGAACACGCCGGAACTGCCGGCGAACGCGTCGGCGAGTCCGGTGCCCGCGACGATGTCGCCGACCGCGAGCTCGACGCCACGCTCGGCGAGCGCCTGCGCACGGCCCGACGACGGATTGCGGACCAACGCCCGCACGGGCAACTGCGCGTCAAGGAGCGCGTCGACAACCGCCCCTCCCTGACCTCCGGTGGCACCGAGCACGACATATGTCATGTCTCCAACATAAAGAAAGATCCGCAGCGACCGGTCGAAATGCCGGTCGCTGCGGATCGTCAGCGCGGAGGATAGGAGATTCGAACTCCTGAGGGCTATTAACCCAACCCGCGTTCCAGGCGAGCGCCATAGGCCACTAGGCGAATCCTCCAGCCTGGCCATGGTAACCAACGAAGCGTCAGCACCCAAAACGGGCGGGGAAGGACCCCCACCCAAGCGCTACATCGGTACCGCTACACTTGACGACGGATCCCGCGCGGCGTGCATCCTGTGAACTCCCCCAGGGCCGGAAGGCAGCAAGGGTCAACGGGCTCTCTCGGGTGCGCGGGGTCCCCTACATAAACCAGAGAGCGTCACCGCCCACCCACAGCGGTGTCTGCGCGAGAGGTCCCGCGTTGAATTACCACTCAATGAGTGCTGCCGAACTCCGCGATACCCAGTCCGACCTGCAGAAGCTGTACGACCAGCTGCGCGCTGCGGGCCTGAAGCTGGATCTGACCCGCGGCAAGCCCGCGCCCGAGCAACTCGACCTCTCCAACGAGTTGCTGTCGCTGCCCGGCGACGGTGTCTACAAGGACTCCGCCGGCACCGACACCCGCAACTACGGCGGCCTCACCGGTATCCCCGAACTGCGTGAGATCTTCGGCGAACTGCTCGCCGTCGACCCGAAGAACCTCCTTGCGCTGGGCAACGCCAGCCTCGAGGTCATGCACGACCTCATCGTGTTCGCCCTGCTGTCCGGCACCAACGACTCGGACAAGCCGTGGGGCAGCGAGCCGATCAAGTTCCTGTGCCCGGCCCCCGGCTACGACCGGCATTTCGCCATCACCGAGAGCTACTGCATCGAGATGATCCCGGTGCCGATGCTGCCGAACGGCCCCGACGTCGACGCGTGCGCCGCGCTGACCGCCAACGACCCGAGCATCAAGGGCATGTGGGCGGTCCCGACCTACTCGAACCCCACCGGCGTCACCTTCACCGAAGAGGTCACCCGGGCGCTGCTGGCCATGCCGGCCGCCGACGACTTCCGCATCATCTGGGACAACGCCTACGCGGTGCACACCCTGGTCGACGCCGCGCCGACGCCGTTCCCGGTGCTCGACTGGGCCGCCGAAGCCGGCCACCCCAACCGCGTCTACGTGCTGGGTTCCACGTCGAAGATCACCTTCGCCGGAGCCGGGGTGGCGTTCTTCGGGTCGTCGCCGGCCAACGTCGAATGGTTCACCAAGCACTTCTCGTTCAAGTCGATCGGACCGGACAAGCTCAACCAGCTGCGCCACGCGCGGTTCTTCGGCGACGCCGACGGCGTCCGCGCCCACATGGCCCGGCATCGGGAGATCCTGGCGCCGAAGTTCGCGCTGGTCCTCGACATCCTCAACGACCGGCTCGCCGACTCCAAGGTCGCCGCGTGGTCGGAGCCCGAGGGCGGCTACTTCATCAACCTCGACGTCATCGACGGCACCGCCCGTCGGGTGATCGCGCTGGCCAAAGAGGCGGGCATCGCGCTCACCGCGGCCGGGTCGGCCTTCCCATATCGCGAGGACCCGTTCGACCGCAACATCCGACTCGCCCCGACGTTCCCGTCGACCGACGACCTCAAGGTCGCCATGGACGGCGTCGCGACCTGCGTGCTGCTGGCCGCGTCGGAATCGCTGCTCACTGCACGCGACGCCTGACCCACTGGTCGTCGTGCAGGCATGAATCGGAGTAGATCGGCGCTGATCGCTGCCGTTTTCGTGGTGATCGGGCTGATCGCGATCTGGCTGCAGAACGTCGTCGTCCCGTTCAGCACCCCGTTCTGGGGGCTGTTCGGCAACCAGCTCGACCTCGACGTCTACCGGGCCGGCGCGCAGACCGTGCTCGACGGCGGCAGTCTCTACGACGCCAAGCTGCTCGGCCAGATGGACTACACCTATGCGCCGATCTCGATCCTGATCTTCATCCCGTTCGCGTGGGTGCCGTTCGAGGTCGCCCGCGTGATCTGGTCGGTCGGCATCCTGCTGGCGCTATACCTGATCATCATGCTCAGCTTCCGCAGCCTGGGTCGCCGGGCGAGCTGGCCGCTGCGGGTCATCGCGTTGTCGCTGGTCGCGGTCGTCATTCTGCTCGAACCCGTCCGCACGACCATCTGGTACGGACAGATCAATGTATTCCTGCTGCTGCTCATCGTCGCCGACCTCGCGCGACCCGAGCACAGCCGGCTGCGCGGGGTGGGTACCGGTATCGCGGCAGGCATCAAGCTGACTCCGCTGATCTTCGTGCTCTACCTGGCGGTGCTGCGGCAGTGGCGGTCGATGGTCGGGGTGATCGCGGGGTTCGTCGGCACCGTCGTCGTCGGGTTCCTGATCCTGCCGAGCGGGTCGTGGTCGTACTGGACCGACAAACTGTTCGACCCGGACCGGGTGGGTGCGCCGCAGACCGTCGGCAACCAGTCGCTACGCGGGTGGCTGGCCAACCTGATGCACACCGATACGCCGAACGGGTTGCTGTGGGTGGTGCTGGCGGTGGCCGCGCTGGTCGCCGGCATGTATGCGGCGGTCCTCGCGCATCGACATGGCCAGGAACTCCTGGCGATCACCGTCGTCGGGCTGACCGCCTGCGCGATCTCGCCGGTCTCCTGGGGACATCACTGGGTGTGGATGGTGCCGCTGGTGGTGATCGGCGTGCATCTGCTGCTGACGCCGGGTCGTCGTGCGCTCACCTACGGGCTCCTCGTGGCCGGGCTGCTCGGGATGATGCTCGTCGCCTTCTCCTGGCGCACCTACCTCGCGCACCCCATCTGGTTCGTCAACCGGACCGTGCCCGACGCCTACCTCATCGGACTGTTCTTCAAACACGGCATCACCTGGCTGGAATGGTTCACCGTGTACCCGTACAACGTCGTCTTCATCGTGACCGTGGCGTCGACGATCCTGGTGCTGCGACGACGACCCATCGCGCGGCCCACCGTCGATCCAGCGCTCTTCGTCCCGCGGTAACGAACACGGGAACCTGGTCGACTGTCCCAGTAGGGGCGTGCGGATCGTCCTCGCGTCTCGCGTCGAAGGGAGCAGAACCATGCGACGTCGAATCACCCTCACCACGGCCGCCGCACTCGGCACGACGCTGGCCGCCACCGTTGCCCTCGCCCCACCCGCCGACGCGGTCTTGCGCACGCAGACGGTGGGCATGAACTGTTGGAGCATCAGCCCCAACATCGTCGACCTGCCGTTCAACAATGGTGTCTCGGTCCGCACCGACACCAACCGGCCGGGACTGTTCAGTCTGTGGTCGTACAGCAAAGCGGTGTTCCCCAGCACCGTGGACACGACGATCACCGTCACCTCCCTGACGACGAATCGGTCGGAGACCTTCCACCGTCGGTGGCAGCCGAGTCTCGCCGATCTTTCCGGCTACCAAATCGACGATCTCCGCGGGCGTGGCCCGATCCGGATCACCATCAGATCCGTCGGCCACGGGCTGATTCCGGCGTTGCCCGCGCCCATCTGCAGCGGAACCGCCACCGTCTGACGACGCGCCGCTCTACGCTGTCGCCATGACACGTGTGGAGACACCGGAATCGGCGATGGACCTCGGATCGTGGACGGCCCGGCGCGCGGCGATCGGACCGGATCGTCCGGCGATCACCTTCGACGGAACGACGCAGACCTTCGCGGAACTGCAGGACCGCATCGACCGGCTCTCGACGGCCTTGGTGGCCGGCGGGATCGGCCCCGGCGACCGCGTCGGCTACCTCGGCCTCAACCATCCGATGTTCCTCACCACCATGTTTGCCGCAGTGCGCGCCGGAGCGACGTTCGTGCCGTTGAACTTTCGGCTCACTGGCCCGGAACTCGCCTACATCCTCGACGACGCCGGTGTCCACACACTCGTCGCTGCCGACGACTTCACCGGGGTGATCGATTCCATCGCAGGCGATCTCGCGTCGCTGACCCGGCGGATCGCGGTGACGGCAGCCGATGGGTGGGAGGCCGCCGAGGATCTGATCGCCGCCCACGAACCGATCACCGAACCCGCCCACCCGGCGCCCGGCGAGGTTGCGCTGATCATGTACACCTCCGGTACCACCGGCCGCCCCAAGGGTGCGCTGCTCACGCACGGAAACCTGTTCTGGAACAACGTGAACGGACTGCTGAGCTTCGACGTGGTGTCGTCGGACACCACCTATGTCGCGGCTCCGCTGTTCCACATCGGCGGACTCAACGTCACCACCCTGATGACGCTGCAGAAGGGCGGGCATGTGGTGCTCGCCCCGTCGTTCGATCCGGTCGGTGCCCTGCAGGCGATCGAAAAGTATCGGGTGACAACGATGTTCGGTGTCCCGGCGATGTTCCTGTTCATGAGCCAGGTGCCCGAGTTCGAGACCGCCGACGTGTCGAGCCTGCGGTTCCTCATCTGCGGTGGAGCGCCGGTGCCGGAGCCGCTGATGCGACGCTACGGGGCGCGCGGAATCCCGTTCGCGCAAGGGTATGGGCTGACCGAGACCTCGCCGAGTGCCCTGGTCATGAGTCTCGAGGAATCCGAACGCAAGATCGGCGCGGCCGGCAACAAGGTGATGGCGCTGTCCGATGTCCGGCTCGTCGATGCCGCCAATACCGTTGTGCCATTGGGGGAGCCGGGCGAGATCTGTGTGCGCGGACCGCAGGTGATGGCCGGCTACTGGAATCGGCCGGAGGCGACCGCAGCCGCCATCGACGACGAAGGCTGGTTCCACACCGGTGACGTCGGACGGGAGGACGCCGACGGCTACATCTACGTCGTCGACCGCGTCAAGGACATGGTGATCACCGGCGGCGAAAACGTCTATCCCGCAGAGGTGGAAAGCATCCTCTACAGCCATCCCGCGGTCGCCGAGGTGGCGATCCTGGGTCTCCCGGACGCGAAGTGGGGAGAGGCGGTGACGGCCGTGATCGCGGCCGCCTCTGGGGAATCGGTGACGCTGGACGAATTGCGGGAGTTCGCCGCCGACCAACTCGCCGCGTACAAACTGCCCCTGCGCCTGGAGTTCGTCGAAGCCCTGCCCCGTAATCCGTCCGGCAAGGTATTGAAATACCAACTGCGCGAACAGTTCGGGGCAGGGCAGGCGACGTAATAGCGGCTCGAATCAGGTGGCCGGAACCGCCACCACCTCGAGTGTCTCCTCGCGAACCCGCTTCGAGCGGAGGCCGAAGAAGCTGAGGGCCGCAGCCGCGACCGCGGCGATCGCCACCACGACGTAGGCCTGCGTGAAGCCGCTGCCGAGCGCCTCGAGCGCGATCGAGTGTGCGGCCGAACCGGGTGCGCCCGGCGGGAGGCTGTTGACCGCGATCGGGCCACCGGCCTGGGCGATACCCATCGCCGGACCTGCTTGCGCCGGATCAAGATTCGCGGACTGCAAGTCTTCGATGAGCTTGGTGCCGGCCGAACTGAGCGCGATCGCACCCACGAGGACCGGGCCGAGGGCGAAGCCGAGATCGCGCAGCAGATTCGTGACCGCACTCGCGGTTCCGGTGCGATTGACCGGCACCGAGTTCACCGCGACCGCGGTCATCGGCGACAGCGTGAGCGCGAAGCCGATGCCGACGAGCAGACACGGCAGCACGAACGCGCTGACTGCGGGATTCAGCACGTCGTTGCGTGAGGCGAGGAACGCGCCGACGGCCATGGCGCCGAACCCGACGGACAGGAGCAGGTGTGCGGGAACGCGCATTTGGAGCCGCGCGATGACCGGGATCAGCACGAACGCGGGCCCCTGCAGGAGCAGGAACATCAGGCCGGTGTAGAGCGGACTCTGGTGCTGGACCGGTCCGAGCCACATGCTGGTGGAGAAGCAGGCGCCGAGGAACGCGAACATGCCGACGACAGCGACGATCGAGGACACACTGAACTGTCGAATGCGGAAGAGCGAAAGGTCGAGCAGCGGCGACGACACCTTGGTCTCGATGACCAGGAAGATCGCGAGCAGGATGGCGCCGCTGACCAGGGCGGTGACGACAGATGTTGATCCCCAACCATTTTCGGGTCCCTGCACCAACCCGAACAGCACCGCGGTGAGTCCGACGGCAAAGGTGATCTGGCCCCACAGGTCGGGTCGTCGTTCCGGGTGGCGAGTCGATTCCTGGGCGAGGACCAGGGTCAGCACCGCCGCGATCAGTGCCGCGACGATGACGAAAACATAAGCGCCGCGCCACCATCCGGCGTCGGCGAACATGCCGCCGAGCAACGGTGAGATGGCCGAACCGGCCGACAGAAAGCCGGCCCAGACCGCGATTCGGCGGATACGGTCATGCACGGTCGTGCTGATCGACGCGACCAGCGCCAGCGACGCCGGGAAGATGGCGCCGGCGCCCAGGCCGTTGATCGCCGAGGCGACCCACATCCACTGCACCGTCGGAGCCAGTACGGCGACGAACGAACCGATGCCGACCAGCACGGAACCGCCGACGACGAGCTTGCGGTGACCGAAGCGGTCGCCGAGCACGCCGAAGGTGAGCTCGAAGACGACCACCGGGATCATGAACGCCGCCGTGATCCAGGTCAGCTGGGAGCCGACCGTCCCGAAGGACTCTTGGAAGACGCCGTTCAGCGCGCCCGGCAGGGCGTTCGCGATCTGGGCGACCATGACGGCGAGCGAGGCGGCAACCAATGTGCCGGTGCCGCGGGTGCGGGATGGATCGGTACTCATGGGGTTCCTCGGTGATCGAAAGGGAGGTCACGGTCGGAGATGACTGTGATGCGAGCAACAACATAAGTACTGAAGTGACATACTGTCAAGTGAATGGTCTAGAAGAATTGTGGAGATACGAACCGTATGTACCCTGATCGGCCGTTACGCTGTCGGCATGGCCACGCTCCGAGAGCTCCAGAAACAGCAGACGCGGCAACTGTTGCTCGACACCGCGCTCGCCAAGTTCGAGGAGAAGGGCTACGCGGCGACCACCATCGACGACATCGCCACCGCGGCCGGAACCACCCGCGCTACGTTCTACCTGCACTTTCCGTCGAAGGCCGAGGTGATGTCGGAGCTGGTGCGCAGCGCGGACGGCCTCCTCACCGAGGCGGATGATCCGCCGCTGGAAACGGTGGTGGAGATCGGGTCGCGCGACCTCATCCGCACGTGGCTCGATCGCAAGTTCACGCAGTGGGAGATCCTCAAGCCGTACATGGTCGTCGCGCACCAGGCCGCATCCATCGAGAGCGATGTCGATCAGGCCATCGAGAAGTGGTTCGACGACACGATCTCCTCCATGCAGAACGGGCTGGCGAGTGCGGGACGATTCGATGCCGAGGACCGTCGGGTGCGCTGCATCCTGGCGTTTGGTCAGCTCGAATACCTGTCGCAGCGGTGGTTCCGGACCGGCTGGATCACGCCGCGGGAAATCTGTCTGGAGACGCTCACGGATTCGTGGATGTCGCTCCTGGTCGGCGGTTCCTGAGCTTCATCCACAGGCATGGGGGAGCGGATCGCCTTGTCGGTGATCGCCGGTAGTCTCGACGCGTGGCTCTGTATCGCACCTATCGCCCGGCAACCTTCGCCGAAGTCGTTGGTCAGGAGCACGTCACCGATCCGTTGAGTCGTGCGCTCGACTCCGGCCGCATCAATCACGCCTACCTGTTCTCCGGACCGCGGGGCTGTGGCAAGACGTCGTCGGCGCGCATCCTGGCACGATCACTGAACTGCGCGCATGGACCGACGTCGACGCCGTGCGGCACCTGTGATTCGTGCGTGGCGCTCGGGCCCGGTGGACCGGGCAATCTCGACGTGATCGAACTCGACGCAGCCAGTCACGGCGGCGTCGACGACACGCGCGAACTCCGTGACCGCGCCTTTTATGCGCCGGCGGAATCGCGGTATCGCGTGTTCATCGTCGACGAAGCGCACATGGTCACCACCGCGGGCTTCAACGCGCTGCTCAAGATCGTCGAGGAGCCGCCGGAGCACCTCATCTTCGTGTTCGCGACGACCGAGCCGGAGAAGGTGCTCCCGACCATTCGGTCGCGCACGCATCACTACCCGTTCCGGCTCTTGGCGCCGCCGGTGATGCGTGGGCTGCTCGAGCGGATCTGTGAACGCGAGCAGGTGACCGTTGCGCCCGAGGTCTATCCGCTGGTGATCCGGGCCGGTGGCGGGTCACCACGCGACTCGCTGAGCATTCTCGATCAGCTCCTCGCCGGTGCATCCGACGAGGGCGTCACCTACGACCGGGCCCTGGCCCTGCTCGGCGTCACCGATATCGCGCTCATCGACGACTCGATCGATGCACTCGCCACCGCCGATGGTGCGGCGCTGTTCGGGGCTGTCGAGAAGATGGTGGACGCCGGCCACGATCCGCGACGTTTCGCCATCGACCTGCTCGAACGGCTCCGGGATCTGATTCTGCTGCAAGCGGTTCCGGATGCCGCCGACCGCGGACTCGTTGAGGCGCCCGGCGATCAGCTGCAGCGGATGCAAGCCCAGATCGAAACGCTGGGTCCGGCGTCGTTGACGCGTTACGCCGAGATCGTGCATACCGCGCTCGGCGAGATGCGCGGAACCACCTCACCCCGGCTGCTGCTCGAGGTGATGTGCGCCCGCATGCTGCTACCGAGTGCCGCCTCCGACGACGCCGCGCTGTTGCAGCGACTCGAACGACTCGAGTCGGGGGTCGTGGCACCCAGCGGAAGTGCCCCTCGCCCAGCACCTTCCGCGCAAGCCACCGTCGATGGGGACGCTCCTCCCGCAGCGGCGCCTCGTGTCGCTGCCCCGTCTGTGACCGCCCCGTCGGACAACGAGCCGCCACCGAAGTATGTGCGGCCCTCGCAGCGCAAGGCGGCTGAAACCCCTGCGTCGACGGCGCCCGCTGATACGTCGACAGCGCCCGCCCCTGCGTCGACAGCGCCCGCTGCTGCGTCGACGGCGCCCGCTGCTGAGTCGACGGCGCCCGCTGCTGAGTCGACGGCGCCCCCCGCTGCGTCGACAGCGCCCACCCCTGCGCCGACAGCGCCCCCTGCTGCGTCGACGGCGCCCGCCCCTGCGTCGACAGCGCCCACCCCTGCGCCCACAGCAACCGAAAAGCCGCCGATAGCACCGCGCGGGGGTGGCAATCCGACCGCGCCGCAGCCGCCGGCACGCGTTCCGGCCGACCGCCCGGTTGCTGTCGACGCGGAAACGGTTGCTGTCGGCGAGAAAGTGGTTGCTGTCGACGCGGAAACGGTTGCTGTCGGCGACAAAGTGGTTGCTGTCGACGCGGAAGTGGTTGCTGTCGGCGAGATTGACGACATCCCGCTGCCCGACGAGCCTTCCGATTTTGAGGCGCCACCGGAGGGGGAGCGGGGTGCGGCACGTCGGCAGGCGCCTGCGGCGCCGACGCCGGAACCCGAGCCGGAGCCCGCAGCGTCGGGTGGCCTTGACGTCGAGTCGATGCGCAAGCGGTTCCAGGACGTGCGCACCGCTGTGCGCACGCGGTCGAAGAGTCTCGAACCGATGCTGTCGGCGGCGACCATCCACGACCTGCAGGACCAGACCGTGGTGATCGGTCACCCGGCGGAGGTACTGGTCGGGCGATTGTCGGCACCGCACGCCACCGGCATTCTGCGTGATGCCCTGCGTGAGGTTTTCGAGACCGAGCTCGACGTGCAGACGATTCATGTGCCGCCCGGTGCCGCGGTACCCACGTCCACTCCCACCCGCACCACCTCGGAACCGCAAGCGCCGCAACAGCGTCCGAAGTTCTCGCGGCCCAGCCGGTCAGGCGGGCAGTCGGGTGCTGAGCAGAGCGGCGGTGGCACGGGCCAACCGTCGGAGGAACTTCCGCCGGAACCCGAACCCGAGCCGGAACCGACCCCACCGCGATCCGACGAGGAACTGACCGACGCCGAGCGCGACGAGATGGTCGCCGACGCGCACTCGGGGGCGCCGGAGAGTCGGCTCGACCCTGATCAGGTGGCGTTGGAGCTGCTCAAGAGCGAACTGGGGGCGCGGCCGATCGAGTGAGTGCCGTCGTCCTGTTGGCGGTGCACTTGTCATCGAATGGGCGGTTTCGACCAGCGTCGGGCTCGCTGCGCTCGCTCGTCGCGCTCAACCGGCGGTGGGGCTCGTCGCGCTCAACCGGCGGTGAGGCTCGTCGCGCTCAACCGGCGGGTGGGCGGCTGAAACCAGCGGGTGGCTCAGGCGTCCCACCAAGGGCGGAGGGGGAGGTCGCTGCCGCCCTTGTTGTCGAGCTTGGTCGCCAGGACGTGGTGCAGCTGGATGATGTCTCGCTCAAAACCGATGCGGCAGCCGGCCATGTAGAGGCCCCAGAGGCGGGCGGTGCCCTCGCCGACCTCTTCGACGGCCTCGTCCCAGTGGTCGACGAGGTTCTTGTTCCAGTCGCGCAGGGTCATCGCATAGTGGAAGCGGAAGTTCTCCTCGTGCACCACTTCCATGCCGCCGATGTCCTGCAGCTTGGAGATGATCTTGCCGGAGCCGGTGAGCTCGCCGTCGGGGAACACGTAGCGGTCGATGAACGAACCGGCGCGCGCGTTCTTGTTGTTGTCGGGCCGAGTGATGCAGTGGTTCAACAACATTCCGCCAACCCGCAGGCGGTCACGGATGAAGCCGAAGTAGGCGGGGTAGTTGCCGACACCGATGTGCTCGGTCAGGCCGATCGAGGAGATGGCGTCGAATCCGGTCTCGGTGACGTCGCGGTAATCGGTGTGCCGCACCTCGGCGAACTCGCTCAGACCCTCGTCGATGATGGCCTGCTGCGCCCATTCGGCCTGCTCGGCCGACAGGGTCGCGCCGATCACGTGCACCCCGCGGCGGGCGGCGTAGCGGACCATTCCGCCCCAGCCGCAACCGATGTCGAGGAGACGGTCGCCAGGCTTGAGGCGCAGCTTGTCGAAGATCAGGCGATACTTGTTCTCCTGCGCGGTCTCCAGCGATGCCTCGAGCTCCGGATACACGGCGCAGGTGTAGGTCATCGACGGCCCGAGTACCCACTCGTAGAAGGTGTTCGACACGTCGTAGTGATGGTGGATCACCTCGGCGTCGCGAGTCTTGCTGTGCCGCAGACCACCGGCGAATCGGCGCCAGCGCGGCAACGCCTCCTGCGGCGGCGGTGCGATCGGCTTGAAGTGCTCGATGCCCAGCGATCGCGCGATGTTCGCGAGCGTCAGCGGCGACGGACGCTTGAACTCGAGGTCGCTGGCAAGGGCGCGCAGCGCACCGTAGGGGTCGCCGGGATGGGCGCCGACCAACTCGAGATCGCCCGCGATGTACGCGCGCGCCAGGCCGAGGTCGCCGGGCGCGGTCACCAGATAGGTTGTGCCGCGCGGTGTCTTGAGGTTCAGGCCGTACTCGGCGTCGGCCGGGCCGGCAGAGCTGCCGTCGTAGGCGGTGACCCGAATGGTTAGGTTGCCGCCCATCAGCGACTCGAAGATCTGTGCCAGCGACATCCTGTGCGACGACGTGTCGCCGGTGGGCTGTACCGAACTGTCCTTGAAGGTCGTCATTGCTGTTTCACCGCTTTCGCATACAGGTCCAGCAGCCGGCCGCGCGGGTCGTACCGCTTCTTGAGGAGACGATAACTCTCGCCCCCGTAGAGCTCGTCGAACTCTTCGGGGGAGTAGAACGATTCGGAGTAGAGCGACTTGTGGCCGTCGAGTTCGGCGACCTTGTGCTCGATCAACTTGTTGGTGTGCCCCGGATCGCCCGGGGTCACCGGCACCGCCGACCAGAAGCCGACGTTGACGTACACGCGGTGCGGCTCCAGCGGATACAGCGGCCACGGTCGCGCGGTATCGCTGCCGGGAACCGCCGGCTCACGAAGTTTCAACGGGCACAACCAGATCGGCTCGATCGGAACGTTCTCCAGGAACCAGGCCACGTACGCGGTGGTGTTCTCGATCGGCACCTCGATGTCCTGCACGACCCGCTCGCTCGGTGGCTCTCCCTTGCGGGCGTTGAGCTTGTCGCCGATGTTGAAACGGTGGTCGAGTCCGATCAGCTTCCAGTAGAAGCTGCTGCGCAGCAAAGACTTCGGCCAGAACCGGCGAACCCGCGGATTCTGGGCGCCGAACGCCCGGGAGCACCAGAACCAGTCGGTGTCCCAGCGCCAGAGGTAGTCGTGGATGGTCAGGCGGTCCCTGGTGATGCACGTTGCGTGTTGGATCGACCGGTAGAAGATGTCCATCCCGGTGTAGTTCGAGACCGGCCCTTCGTCTGCGGTCTGCCGCCCAAGGGTCAGGTAGCACTCGTCGGCGGTGAACACCACGCCGTCGAGGTAGTCGACCTGCTCGCCGTCGTAGGAGCCGTCGGCGATGATCGAGGTCATCGTCTCCTGGAGCTCGGTGAGTGACCCGAATCGGACATGGCGCAGGGCGACATACGGCGGCACCGGTTCCAGCTCGATCTTCAGTCGCACCGAATAGCCAAGCGTGCCATAGGAATTGGGGAAACCGAAGAACAGGTCGGCGTGCTCGTTGGTGGGAGTGGCGGTGATGATTTCGCCTGCGCCGGTGAGGATGTCGATCTCCAGGACCGACTCGTGCGGCAGACCGTTGCGAAACGACGTGGACTCGATGCCCAGCCCGGTGACCGCGCCGCCGAGGGTGATCGTCTTGAGTTGCGGCACCACCTTCGGCGCCAGCCCGTACGGCAGGGTGGCGGCCACGAGGTTCTCGTAGGTGCACATGCCCGCGACGTCGGCGGTCTTCGCCGCGGCGTCGACCGAGATGACCCGATCCAATCCGGACACATCGAGTCCGGGGTAGGGGTTCTTGGCGCGCTTGCGGAAGAGGTTCGACGTCTTCTTCGCCAACCGCACGGTGGCGCCGTCGGGTATCGCGCGATAGCTCTCGAGGAGCTTGGCAACTCCCTCGTCGAAGGCCTGCGCCCCCATCTCCAACCGGTCCGACCTCACTTGGATAGCCTAGGACGTGAGTAAGTCACCCGCCAATCAGGTCTAAGGAGTACCCGCTGTGGGTCAGGTTTCCGCATCTCAGTCGATCGATATCGCCGTCGCCCCGGATGCCGTGGTCGCCGCGCTCGCCGATTACCACGAGGCGCGTCCGGCGATCCTGCCCGCGAATTATCGCGACTACCAGGTGCTCTCCGGCGGCAACGGCGACGGCACCGTCGTGCACTGGATTCTGCAGGCCACCGAGAAGCGTCAGCGTGACGTGAAGGCGAACGTCCGGGTGAGCCCGGACACCATCACCGAGACCGACGAGAATTCGTCGCTGGTCACGACCTACCAGGTGTCCAAGGCCGGGGCGGGCAGCACCGTGACCACGACCACCACCTGGAACGGTGCCGGCGGCATCGGCGGGTTCTTCGAGAAGACGTTCGCGCCCAAGGGCCTCAACAAGATCCAGGCCGAGCTGCTCGGCAATCTCAAGAAGCGCCTGGAGAACTGAGCCGTCGTCGCCGGTCGACCCCGCTGCCGCCGCGCGACGGTGTCGACGCCACCCGGGTGGTGCTGCGGGCCGGGCCCGCACGCACCGTCGCCGACTGTCTGCTCGACACCCGATCGCTGGTCGGGCTGACCCGCGCCGACCTCGACAATCGTGCCGCGCACGGCGAGATCGTCGACGCCGACGGCCGGCCGGTGGCACTCGACGACCCGGCGCGCCTCAATGCGTCGGTCTTTCTCTACCGGGATCTGCCCGACGAACCGCACATCCCCTTCGACCTGCCGATTCTCTATCGGGACGACGCGATCGTCGTCGTCGACAAACCGCACTTTCTGGCCACCATGCCGCGCGGGCGGCACGTCACCGAGACCGCGCTGGTCCGGCTGCGTCGCGACCTCGGCAACGATCTGATCGCGCCCGCCCACCGGCTCGACCGTCTTACCGCGGGTGTGCTGCTGTTCACCGTGCGGCCCGACGTGCGGGCGGCCTACCAGGACCTTTTCGCTCACCGGCGGGCGCGGAAGACCTATCGGGCGTTGGCGCCGGTACGGCCGGACCTGACCACCCCGGTGACGATCAGTAATCGGATCGAGAAGACCGCGGGGGATCTGCGGGCGCGGGTGGTCGACGGCGAGGTCAACGCGATCAGCACCATCACGCTGCTCGAGGACACCGCGGCGGGCGGCGTCTACGACCTCCGGCCGGAGACCGGCCGCACGCACCAACTGCGCATGCACATGGCCGAACTCGGGATCGGCATCGTCGGGGACCCGCTCTACCCCGACATTCGGCCCCATCTCGCCGAACGCCCCGATCACGGCGATTTCCGCGAACCGCTGCGATTGGTGGCGTATTCGCTGAGCTTCGACGACCCGCTCACCGGACAGGCGCGGGAGTTCGTGTCCGGGCGGTCGGTAGCCTGACGCAATGGCCATCCAGGCGAGCTACGAGCGGCATACCGATCTGGGCTGTGAGGCCGTCGTCTTCATCGACGACGAGTCCCTGGCGTGCTTCCAGATCCAGCGCGACCTCGTCGGCGGACCACGTGCCGACGAATACTGCGTGACCACCGGCGCCAGCGCGCCCATCTACAACGGCATCGTGCAGTGGCGCCGCGTCGAGGATCGATTCGAGTTCGCACTGACCCCACGAGCCGGTCGGCTGTTCGGCGACGACGTGCTGTCCTTCGAGGTCACCCCGCGCGATGGGGACACCGTCGACGAACTCGCCGCGCATGTCGATCGGTTGCTGCGCTGATCCGGCGACTACCCTGGGACGCGTGACTCAACCTTTCGACCCCAGCGCACTGTTCGGCGGCGGCGAGGGCGGTGACAACCCGATGGCCGGGCTGTTGGCGCAGGCTCAGCAGATGCAGGAGAAGCTGCTGTCCGCACAGAACGAGATCGCGGCGGCCGAGATCACCGGAACCGCCGGAAACGGCCTGGTCACGGTGACCGGAAACGGAACCGGCGAGGTCACCAAGGTGACCATCGATCCCAAGGTCGTCGACCCCGAGGATGTCGAGACCCTGCAGGACCTGGTCCTCGGTGCGCTCGCCGACCTGTCGACCAAGCGCGAGGAACTCGCGAGCGAGAAGATGGGCCCGCTCGCCGGTGGACTCGGCGGCGGCCTGCCCGGCCTCGGCTGAATCACCGGCCCGATGTACGAGGGACCCATTCAGGATCTGATCGACGAGCTCGCCAAACAGCCGGGACTCGGGCCCAAGGGCGCGCAGCGCATCGCGTTTCACCTGCTTTCGATCGACAACAACGAGATCGACCGGCTGATCAACGCGCTCGGCCGGGTACGCGACGATGTCACGTTCTGCGCCGAATGCGGCAACGTGTCGGCCAACGAGCTGTGCCGCATCTGCTCGGACTCGCGGCGTGACGCGACCAAGATCTGCGTCGTCGAAGAACCCAAGGATGTGCACGCGATCGAGCGGACCAAGGAGTTCAACGGCCGCTATCACGTGCTCGGCGGGGCGCTCGATCCGTTGTCCGGGATCGGCCCCGACCAGCTGCGGATTCGGGAACTGCTCAAGCGGCTGGCCAATCAGGCCGACGGCGTCGACGTCACCGAGGTGATCGTCGCGACGGATCCGAACACCGAGGGTGAGGCCACGGCCACCTATCTGCTGCGGATGCTCAAGGACTTCCCGGGACTGTCGGTGACACGACTGGCCTCCGGACTCCCGATGGGCGGCGACCTCGAGTTCGCCGACGAACTGACGCTCGGCCGTGCGCTGTCCGGTCGGCGTGTCCTGGCCTGAATGATCAGTCCCGACCTCGACGCGCGACTCGAGGAGCTCGCCGCCGAGATGGAATCCGGCATCGTCGCGATCGACGGTCCGTCGGGGGCGGGGAAGTCCACCGTGGCCGACGCGCTGGTCGCCAAACTCCGGTGCCGCGGCACCGGGGTGGTGTTGATCCGCACCGACGACTTCGCCACCTGGGACAACCCTGTCGCGTGGTGGCCGGAGCTGGAAACCGATGTGTTGCATGCGTTCATCCGTCGCCGCGACTACACCTACCGGCCGCGGGTCTGGCGCGACGGCGTACCCGGCCCCGGTCCGCAGGTCTGGTTGCGGTGGGAGCCGCTGCTGGTCATCGAGGGGGTGTCCTCGGCGCGGCAACGGATCGCCAAACGCCTCACCTACTCGCTGTGGCTCGATGGTGGTCCGGCCGCGGAACGGCTGGCACGTACCGTCGCCCGCGACGGTGAGGAGTCACGGCCGATGCTCGAACGATGGCAACAGTTCGAACGTGGCTGGTTCGCGGTCGACCGCACTCGTGAGCGGTGCCGCGTACTCGATTGAGTACCTTGTTCTCTGATCGCACCGACGCCGCGCGGACTACGGTGAAACCGTGGGCTACCGCAGCATCGTCGCACTCGACGCCGACCTCGTCGAGTGCCGGGCATGCCCGCGATTGGTGGCCTGGCGCGAACAGGTCGCGGCCGAGAAGCGTGCCGCGTTTGCCGACCAGACATATTGGGGCCGACCGGTTCCCGGATTCGGACCGATCGACGCACGAGTGCTGATCCTCGGTCTGGCGCCGGCGGCGCACGGCGCCAACCGCACCGGCCGCATGTTCACCGGCGACCAGAGCGGCGACGTGTTGTTCCGCGCGCTCTACGACGCCGGACTCGCCTCCCAACCCACCGCGACCGCCATCGACGACGGCATGACGCTCTACGGCGTGCGGATGACCGCACCGGTCCGGTGCGCTCCGCCGCAGAACAAGCCGACCGTCACCGAACGCGACACCTGCGCCCGATGGCTCGACGCCGAACTCGCGCTATTGCTGCCGACATTGCGGTCGGTGGTGGTGCTCGGGGCGTTCGGCTGGCAGTCCGGTTTGCGCGCTTTCCGCGACCTCGGCTGGGTGATCGATCGGCCACGGCCGAAGTTCACCCACGGTGCGCGTACGGTCATCCGACGGGGCGGCGAGGAGTTGACATTCTTTGCCAGTTACCATGTGAGTCAACATAATACGTTCACCGGGCGGCTCACGCCGGCCATGCTCGTGGACGTGCTGACGGCTGCGGCCGAGAATGCGGGGGTGTCGCGATGTTCCGGCTGACCACAGTGAATCGCTGGTTGGGGCGCGGTCCGGAATCCCGCTGCCGCTGTGGACATCGTCGAGATGCGCACCTGCACTACCGCACGGGGACCGACTGCTCGGTGTGCGGTGCCGAGGTGTGCTCGAAGTTCCGGTTCGCGATGTTCGACCGGGGGTGAGTCAGCCGCGGCGACCGGCAGCGAGTCGTTCCTTGCGCAGCCGATCCACCTCCGGAAGATCGAGCGGGGCAAGCGAATCCGTGCCCATTGCGCGGGCCAGCAGATAGTCGGCCAGTTCGGGATTGCGGGCCAGAGCTGGACCGTGCAGGTACGTGCCGATCACCGAACCGCTGACCACGCCCTCGGTGCCGTCGCCGACTCCGTTGCCGACGCCGTGCCGCACCCGCGCCAGCGGTGTCGAGTCGGGGCCGACGGTGGACCCGCCGCGGTGGTTCTCGAAGCCGGTCAGCGGCTGGGTCAGGCCGGGAAGTGTTGGGTCGGTGACCAATTCGCCGATGCTGCGGGTTGCCTGCGGCGAGGTCGTCAGGTCGAACAGGGAGATGCCGTCGACCCGCTCACCGGCCGAGGTCTCATACCAGTGACCGAGCACCTGGATGGCGGCGCAGATGGCGAGGACGGGGCGTCCCGCGGCCGCCGCACGCTGCAACCCGGGGAACCGGGTGAGGTGCCGGGTGGCCAGGCGTTGCGCGTAATCCTCTGCGCCACCGAGGGTGTAGACGTCAAGCGAGTCGGGAACCTCGTCGTCGAGGGTGATCTGGATGATCTCGGCATCGATGCCGCGCATCCGGGCGCGTTGCCGCAGGATCAACGCGTTACCACCGTCGCCGTAGGTGCCCATCACGTCGGGGAGCACCAGCCCGATCCGCAGGGTCGATTCGCTCACTGCTCCCCCTTTCGGGCCCGCTCCGCGCGTTCGATCGCGGTGCCGAGATCGCGGAAAGCCGTGTAGTTGGCCAGGACTTCGACGCGGCCGGGTGGGCACGACGCGATCGCCTTCAGGGGGTCGGGGATGGTGGTGTGCTCGGCACCGGCGTAGAGCAGACGCACCGAAAGATCCGCTGCGCGTTCGCCGGCCGCGACCACAGCCATCGTCTCGAACGCCTCGAACCGCACATCCCACAGCCAGGAGAGATCCTCGCCGTCGGGCACTTGCCCGTTGACCGCGATGACCAGTCCGTCGGCATCCTGGTCGATCATCGACAGCGCTTCCTGCCAGCCGGCCGGGTTCTTGGCCAACAGTGTCCGGACCGAATGGTTGCCCACCTGGTGCACGCCGTACCGTCCGGCGACCTCGCCGACTGTGCCTACCGCCGCAACGGCTTTCGCGGGGTCGGCGCCCATAGCGACCGCCGCGGCCACGGCCTGGGTGGCGTTGCCGCGATTGGCCCGGCCCGGTACCGACAGGGTCAGTGGTGCTTGGAAACCGTTGGGGCCGTAGATGTTGTCGTCGTCGAACCACCAGTCCGGGGTGGGTCGACGGAAGTTCTCGTCGCCGCTGGAGCGCCAGTCGTCGCCGGACCGGATGATCGGCTCACCGGTGCGCGGGCAGCTGACCGAGTCGCCCACCCAGCTCGAACCCGCGGCCACCCACAGAACTTTCGGAGCGTCGAAGGCCATCGAGGTGATCAAGACGTCGTCACAGTTGGCGACGATCGTCGTCTCGGGATGATGCGAGATCCCCTCGCGCAGGCGACGTTCGATCATGTTGATCTCGCCGACGCGGTCCAGTTGATCGCGGGAAAGGTTGAGGAGCACAAGAACTTCGGGGTCGACGGCGTCGCTGACGTGCGGGACGTGCAGTTCGTCGACCTCGAGAGCGCAGATGGATGCGCCGCGATCCAGGGTGAGGGTGGCGATGATGCCGGCATCCATGTTGGCACCGTCGGCCTGCGTGGCGACCGCGCCCAACTCGGACAGGGCGGCGGCGGTCA
The DNA here is from genome assembly GCF_048537925.1 of Gordonia sp. CPCC 205515. Classification (NCBI taxonomy): domain Bacteria; kingdom Bacillati; phylum Actinomycetota; class Actinomycetes; order Mycobacteriales; family Gordoniaceae; genus Gordonia; species Gordonia sp. CPCC 205515. The sequence goes on from NZ_JBCLVJ010000004.1 coordinate 311,032, forward strand.
TCCGGGTGGTGGTGGACTTGCCGTTGGTGCCGGTGACGATCGCGGTGCGTTTCCCGGCGGCGAGACGACCCATGATCTGCGGGTCGATCTTGGCGGCTACCAGACCGCCGATCATCGAGCCCTTGCCGCGGCCCGCGGTGCGCGACGCCCAGCGTGCCGCGGACGCCGCGCCCAGGGCCACGGTGGTGCGGAGCGGGAGGCGGTTCCGGTCGGACATGGGTGAGAGTCTGTCACAAGGTGCTCGACGGAGCGCGTCTGCGCAGGCCGGGTACGCTCGCGGCCGTGAGCCAGGCCACAGAGTTGTCATTGAGTATTTCCGCCCGTATTCAGCGCGTCGTGATGCGCGGGACCGGGGCCCTGCCGCCGTCGGTATTGCGCCGGGCGGTAGGCAAGCGCAACCGGGTGAACTCCGACGGCGACCGGCTGGCGCCGGAGATGGCGTTGACCGGCTGGGTCGCCGAGACCCTGCCGGCGTTCGAGTTGGCGGGTAAGCCGGTCGCGAAGGCCCGCGCGGACCTGCGGGAGAACGCCGGCGCGCTGGCCGAGGACCTGCCGCCGATGGCCGTCGAGGAAGATCTGCACATCGACGGTCCCGACGGGCGGATCCCCGCCACCCGCTACCGCGCGCAGATCGAGTCGGTGGGCGTAATGGTGTTCTTCCACGGCGGCGGGTTCGTGCAGGGTGATCGCGTCACCCACGACAACCTGGTACGTCGGCTGGCCATCGCCACCGGCGCCGACGTGCTCTCCGTGGACTATCGGCTCGCCCCGGAGCACCCGTTCCCGGCGGCCGTCGACGACGCCCTCGCGGCCTGGCGTTTCGCCGTGGACAAGGCCCCGACCTGGGGTGTTCCGGTCGATCGGATCGCGGTCGCCGGCGACAGCGCGGGCGGCAACCTCAGCGCGGTCATCGCCCAGCAGGTGCGTGGCGAGGACGTGACGCCGTGCCTGCAGATGCTGATCTATCCCGCCACCGATCTGGTCACCAAGCGCGAGTCCCGCCGTGAGTTTGCCTCGGGTCTGTTCCTGACCGATGAGCACATGGATTGGTTCCTCGATCACTACGTGCCCGACCTGGCGCAGCGCACCGACCCGCGGGTGTCGCCGTTACTGGCCGACGACCTGTCGGGCGTCGCGCCCGCCTACGTGATCGTCGCCGGGTTCGACCCACTCCGGGACGAGGGCATCGCCTACGCCGAGCGCCTGCGGGAGGCCGGGGTCCCGGTCACCCTCGACCGCGCGAGCAGCCTCATCCACGGCTTCGCGAACATGACGCTCATCAGCCCCGATGCCCGCGCCGCCGTCAACAGGATCGGGGACGCCCTCGCGGGTGCGTTCCGCTGAACGCACGCGCGGGCGATTGACCGGCGCCGCCAGCACTCCGACCGCACAGCCGAGGATCACCACACCCGCACCGACGATCTCGACGACGCTTGGCGCCTCACCCAGCAGTGCCCAGGCTGCGGTGATGCCGACGACCGGCACCAGCAGCGACATCGGCGCAACCCGGCTGGCCGGGTACTTCGAGAGCAGCATCGTCCAGAGTCCGGAGCCGGCGATGGTGCCGAGCAGCACCGTGTAGGCGAGCCCGACCAGCGCGAGGATGCCGGTATGGGTGCCCAGGGTGGTCAGCGAGTCGATGCCGGCCGTGGGGCCGTCGACGATGATGCTGAGGATCAGGAACGGGATCGGCGGGACCACCGACATCCACAGGGTCATGCGGAGTGGGTCGTCGGGTCGGGCGCCGGGAGCGGAGCGAGCGGGCCCGGTCGATACAGCCTGGCGACTGCCGATGTTGCCGAAGGCCCAGCCGAGGCCGCCGAGCACGGTGAGCAGCATCGGCACCACCGCGCCGATGCCGAGCGAGCTGTGCGTCGCGCGATCGATGGCGATCGCGACCATGCCGCCGACGGCGACCGCGATGCCGATGACCTGCAGCGGACTCATCCGCTCGCCGAGGAACAACACGCCGAGCAGGACGGTGAACGGTGCCGAGGTCTGCAGGACCAGGGAGGCGAGCCCGGTCGGCATGCCCATGTGCATGGCGAGGAAGAGGAACGCGAACTGCAGGACGCCGAATCCGACGGCGTAGAGCAGGAACCAGCGCATCTGCACCTTGGGGAACCGGACGAAGAGGATCACCGGGATCGCCATCACCGCGAAGCGCAGGGCAGCGCAGAAGAACGGCGGAAAGTGATCGAGGCTGAGCCGGATCGCGATGAAGTTGAACCCCCACATCGCGACCACGGCCAGCGCGAGCAGCCGGTCACGGTTTGTCATGACAAGAAGTCTGATCGGATTGTTGTTCCAGAACAATCGAATTGTTTCTGACTAACGTTGTAGAGACTCTTAATTATCGGGGTTCAGGGAGTCGACGAGATCCAATCCTCGCCGCGCCCAAGCGATCTCCGCGCGCGACTTGTCGATCAGTCCTTCGTAGGTGAAGGCCTTGTAGGCGACGATCTTCTCGTGGTCGGCCGCCGGATACTTCTCCAGGCGTTTGGCGATGTTCGGGTGGGTGGTGGCCAGGATCGTCTCCCGCATCGCGACCCATTGGTCGACCTGCTGCTGGTGGTAGTCGATGTGTCGACGCAGGTGGTCGCGGGCGCACTCGGGGTCGGCCCACTCGTAGTAGGCGGCCTGCAGGTGTACGGGATCGCGGACCGGTTGGTACTCGAGAGTGGTGTTCATCCAGTCCCGTAGCGCACCAATGCCGTCGTCGGTGATGGAGTACCGCGTCTTGGTGCTGCGCGGTCCCCAACGGACCTGCTCGCCGGCGATGAGTCCGTCCTTCTCCATCTTGCGGAGCTCGGGGTAGATCTGGGAATCGGGCGCATGCCACACGTGTCCGACGGATGCCTCGAAGCGCTTGGCCGCGTCGTATCCGGTCATGGGTTCGGCGGTCAGCATCGCCAGGAGTGCGTGACGGAGACTCATGCCCCCATTCAACCGAGCCGACTCGCTATTGCCAAAGACTATGAAGATAGTTATTGTGTGTGCCGTATCACTTACTAACTATCTCCGTAGTGAGTGTCGCAGCCCAGAGTCGCAAGGAGCACGCATGACCGACCTCAGTCCGTCCGGAGCCACCGCCAAGAACATGGCCTACCCCCTCAACGCCTGGTATGTCGCCGCGTGGGACCACGAGGTCGGCCGGTCGCAGATCCTGTCCCGCACGATCGCGGGCAAACCGATGGCGATCTACCGCACCACCGACGGACGTCCGGTGGCCTTGGCCGACGCCTGCTGGCATCGCCTCGCCCCGCTGTCGATGGGCAAGCTCATCGGTGCCGATGGCATCCAGTGCCCGTACCACGGGCTGCAGTTCAACTCCGCCGGCCGCTGCACCAAGATGCCCGCGCAGGAGACCATCAACCCGTCGGCGATGGTGTCATCGTTCCCCGTCGTCGAGCGCTACCGCTACGTGTGGGTCTGGCCCGGCGATCCCACCCAGGCCGACCCGTCACTGATCCCCGACATGTTCCAGATGGACTCCCCCGAGTGGGCCGGCGACGGACAGACCATCGACGTGCGCGCGAATTACCAACTCGTGCTGGACAATCTGATGGACCTCACGCACGAGGAGTTCGTACACTCGTCGTCGATCGGGCAGGACGAACTGAGCGAGTCCGACTTCGTGGTCACCCACACCGACCGCACCGTGACGGTCAGTCGTTGGATGCACGACATCGACGCACCGCCCTTCTGGCTCAAGAACATGCGCGACAAGTTCCCCGGCTTCGAGGGCAAGGTCGACCGGTGGCAGATCATCGAGTTCGAGGTGCCGTCGACGATCCGCATCGACGTCGGAGTGGCCAAGGCGGGAACCGGTGCGCCGGAGGGCGATCGGAGCCAAGGCGTGAACGGCTTCGTGATGAACACGATCAGTCCCGTCGACGAGCGCACCGCGCTGTACTTCTGGGCGTTCATGCGCAACTACTGCCTCGACAGCCAGCTCATCACCACCCAGCTGCGCGAGGGCGTGCACGGCGTGTTCGGCGAGGACGAGGAGATGCTGACCGCGCAGCAGCAGGCGATCGAGGCCAACCCGGATCACGAGTTCTACAACCTCAACATCGACGCCGGCGGCATGTGGGTCCGTCGTCTCATCCAACGGATGGTCGAGGCAGAGCGATCGATGACCGCCGATGCTGCGGTCGTCGGGGCGGTGCGCTGACATGGTCGCCGCCAATCAAGCAGAATGGGCTCGTGGACAGGTGATTTCGACCCGCGCCGCAGCAGGCCAGATCGCCGAGATCGTGATCGCGGTGGACCGTCCGGTGCGTGCCGAGCCAGGTAGCCATGTCGACGTCCGACTACCCGACGGGGACACCCGCTCCTACTCGGTGGTGGCTGCCGACGGTGCGACAGTGACCCTCGGCGTCCGGCGATCGCCGACGTCACGCGGCGGGTCGCGGTACATGCACTCGCTGGTTCCTGGTGATCCGATCGATATCACGTTGCCGTTACAGAACTTTCCGTTCGGAGTTGGTGCACGCACCTATGTGCTGCTGGCCGGCGGTGTCGGTATCACCGCGCTGAAGGCAATGGGTGAGATGGTCCGACGTCTCGGGGTCGACTACCGCTTCATCTATGTCGGCCGCACGCGGCAGGCGATGGCCTTTGTGCCGGAACTCGTTGCCACTCATGGTGATCGATTCGAGCTGCTGGTGAACGACGAGGGTGGGGTGCTCGACGCCGGGAGCCTGGTCGCCGGCCTCGATGACCAGACCGAACTCTACATGTGCGGCCCGATCCGCTTGATGGACGCGGTTCGTCGCGCATGGGTGACGCGCGACCTGCCGCTACCCAACCTGCGGTACGAAACCTTCGGCAACAGTGGATGGTTCGACCCGGAAGAGTTCGTCGTCGAGGTGCCCTCCATGGGCATCGAGGCCACCGTGAGTGCCGGCGAATCGATGCTCGACGCCCTCGAACGCGCAGGCGTCGACATGATGTTCGACTGCCGCAAGGGCGAATGCGGACTGTGTCAAGTGGATGTCGTGTCGGTCGACGGCGTCATCGACCACCGCGATGTCTTCCTCAGCGAGAAGCAGAAGGACACATCGAACCACCTGTGCGCGTGCGTATCCCGCGTGGCCGGTGGCTGCGGTCGTCGTCGCTCGACCGACGCACCCGTCATCACGCTCGCCCTCAACTGACCCCAGAATACCTCTCCCCCAAGGAATCACCATGGATCTGCGTTCCCGCATCGACGTCTCGCCGATGCGCCCCTACCAATGGCTGATCGTCGGCCTCTGCGTCGTGCTGAACATCCTCGACGGATACGACGTGATGGCACTGGCGTTTACGGCCAAGAGTATCGGTGCCGACTTCGGACTGAGCGGATCGGCCATCGGCCTGCTGATGAGCGCCGGTCTGGTCGGCATGGCGGTCGGTGCGCTGTCACTGGGCCCGCTGGCCGACCGCATCGGACGTCGGCCGATGATCCTGCTGTCGGTCGGCATGGCCGCGGCGGGCACCGCGCTCTCGGCAACCGCGGGCGGCGCAGAGCAACTCGGCCTGTGGCGGGTGCTGACCGGGCTGGGGATCGGTGGCATCCTCGCCTCCACCACGGTCATCGCGAGTGAATACTCGTCGACGCGGTGGCGTGGGCTGGCCATCAGTGTGTACACCGCAGGCTATGGTGTCGGCGCGACGCTTGGTGGTCTGGCGGCCGTCGGGTTGATGGCCGATCACGGTTGGCGCGCAGTGTTTGTCGTGGGTGCGGTGCTCACCGGTCTGGTGCTGCTGATCCTGGCTGCCCTGCTGCCGGAATCCATCGACTTCCTCAACTCCCGCGGTCGTGCGGGTGACCTCGACCGGGTGAACAAGATCGCCGCGCGGATCGGCCAACCTGCGGTCGCGTCGCTGACCGCCGCATCCGGCGACGCCGACGGCCGGACCGGGCGGATCGGAGAGCTGTTCGCACCCGGCCGCCTACGGTCGACGCTGCTACTGTGGGCCGCCTTCTTCGCGACCATGTACGGCTTCTACTTCGTGAACTCGTGGACGCCGTCGCTCCTCGAAACAGCCGGTCTCACCAAGGATCAGAGCGCAACGGCGGGCATGATGCTGACCCTGGGCGGCACCGTCGGCTCCATCATCTTCGGCCTGCTCACCAGCAAGTGGGCGGTGCGCCCGGTGCTCATCGGATTCACCCTCGGCTCCGCGGCGCTGATGGTGATGTTCATCCTCTCCACCCCGATGCTGATCGTGGCGTTCATCCTGGGTGTGCTGATCGGTGCGCTGATCAACGGCTGTGTCGCCGGCCTGTACACCCTCGCGCCGGCACTGTACGGGCCCCGCATCCGGACCACCGGCGTCGGCTGGGCGATCGGAATCGGCCGTGCCGGAGCCATTCTCGCTCCGATGGCCACCGGAGCTCTCCTCGACGGAGGGTGGTCGTCGCAGCAACTCTACTTCGGTGCAGCAGCGATCGTCACGGTGTCCGCGGTGGCGCTGTTCCTGCTGCGGACCCCGCAGCGTTCGGTTTCGGTGCAGGACCAGGCCGCAACCACCGCTGCGGTCTGATCGAGCCCTACACTGCCGTACGGCCACCGTCCACAGGTACGACCGCACCGTGGATGAACCGGGAGTCGTCGCCGGCGAGGAAGCAAATGGTTTCCGCTATCTCGTGAGGACTGGCGACGCGGCGTGCGGGGGCCATGTGTGCAAGCCGATCCAACCCCCGCTCGCCCAAGGCCTCGGCAGTTCCTTCAGTGAGCGTGGGGCCCGGTGCCACGGCGTTGACTCGTACGCCGCTGGGGCCGAACTCCGCAGCCCACGATTTAGTCAGCAGATTCAGTGCCGCCTTGCTCGACGCGTACACCGCCGACGCTGGAGTGCCGAACGACGCGACCATCGTGCTCACATTGACGATCACGCCGTCGCCGCGCTCGGCCATCGGCGGCGCCAGCGCGGCAACGAGGAAGAACGGAGCCTTGACGTTTACCGCATACGCTGAATCGAAGTCGATCCCGCGCATCGATTTCGTTGGGCCCATCGGTGCGATCGCCGCATTGTTGATCAGAATGTCGACGCGACCGGCGCAATCGGTCGCGCGTGCGGCAAGATCGGCGCAACCCTGGATGTCACTGAGATCGCCAGGCAAGAAATCGGCAGTCCCGCCCGCCTCGCGGATCTCGTCCACAAGGGCATTCCCGCGGACCCGGTCGCGCCCACTCGCCAGCACTCGGATGTTTCGTTGTGCGAGCAATAGTGCGGTCGCCCGGCCGATTCCACTCGTCGCGCCGGTCACCAGCGCAGTCTTCTGTTCCTCCGACATACGCCGAATATACGAGAACTACGTTCTCGTATTGGAGGTACCCGAATAGTCCGGTGTGCGTGCCGCATTACCTGGGACGCTGTCAGCGCCAACCAAGTTCTGGTGCGACGTACTTCAGGATCGACTCGATGACGTGGGCGTTGTAGTCGACACCCAGCTGGTTCGGCACGGTCAGCAACAGGGTGTCGGCAGCGGCGATCGCCTCGTCCTCGCGGAGTTGCTCGACGAGCTTGTCCGGTTCGGCGGCGTAGCTCTTGCCGAAGCGGGCAATTCCGCCGTCGATGTAGCCGACCTGATCGTCCTCGTCGCCGCTGCGCCCGAAGTATGCGCGGTCCATGTCGTTGGTGATGGCGAAGATGCTGCGGCTCACCGACACTCGGGGTTCGCGGGTCCAGCCGGCCGCGGTCCAGGCGTCACGGAACCGGTCGATCTGCTCGGCTTGCAACTTGTGGAACGGGATGCCGGTGTCCTCGGTGAGCAGCGTCGAACTCATCAGGTTCATCCCCTGCTGCGCCGTCCATTCGGCGGTGGCACGAGAGCCGGCGCCCCACCAGATGCGGTCGCGCAGTCCCGGTGACTGCGGCTCGATCGGCAGTGCACCCGGGGGATTGGGGAACATCGGTTGGGGGTTGGGTTGCGCGAAGCCGTTGCCCTCGATGACCTTCAGGAAGACGTCGGTGTGCTGGCGGGCCATGTCGGCGTCCGTCATCCCTTCCGGCGGGACGTACCCGAAGTACTTGTAGCCCTCGATGACCTGCTCGGGGGATCCCCGGCTGATGCCGAGCTGGAGTCGGCCTTCCGAGATCAGGTCCGCGGAGCCGGCATCTTCGGCCATATACAGCGGATTCTCGTAGCGCATGTCGATGACGCCGGTGCCGATCTCGATGCGATCGGTCTTGGCGCCGACCGCCGCGAGGAGCGGGAACGGGGAGGCCAACTGGCGCGCGAAGTGATGGACGCGGAAGTAGGCGCCGTCGGCGCCGAGTTCTTCGGCGGCGACCGCGAGGTCGATGGACTGGAGGAGTGTGTCCGCACCGGTTCGCACCTGCGAGCCGGGGGCGTCGGACCAATGCCCGAACGAGAGGAAACCGATCTTCTTGCTCATAGTTGTAGTAAATGGTACTTCGGTCCGGTTAATTCCCTCGGGTGGTCAGTCCTGGCTCAGTCGGCCGTCGATGCGGCGCCAGATCTGGTCCGGATTGCCGTCGGCGATGGGCGCCGGCAGGAGGTCGGCGGGCGTGTTCTGGTACGCCACCGGCCGGAGGAAACGTTCGATGGCCAGGGATCCGACCGATGTGCTGCGCGGATCGGAGGTCGCCGGATATGGACCGCCGTGCACCATCGCGTGGCACACCTCGACGCCGGTGGGCCAGCCGTTGAAGATGATTCGTCCGGCTTTGAGTTCCAGATGCGACATCAGGTCACCGGCCTGGGCGAGATCGTCGTCGGTGCTGTGCAGCGACGCGGTCAGCTGGCCTTCAAGCGCATCGGTGACCGCGACCAGTTCCGCGGCGTCCTGACAGCGAACGACGACGCTGGAGGCGCCGAAGACCTCCTGACGCAATTCGTCGGTCGACAGGAACGTTGCGGCGTCGGTGCTGAAGAGCGCACCGCGACAGGTGTGTGGTCCGGCTGGTTCCTCCTGGCCGCGGGCCTCGGTGGTTGCGGCGGCCGCCAGATGCTGCACGCCGGATGCGTAGGCGCGTGCGATGCCGGGGGTCAGCATGGGTGTCGGGCTGGTGTCGCCGAGGGCCTTGGCCGCGGCGGTGACGAACCGGTCGAGATCGGGGCCGTCGACCGCGATGACCAGCCCGGGGTTGGTGCAGAACTGTCCGGAGCCCATGGTCAGCGACCCGACGAAGGCCTCGCCGAGTTCTTCGGCACGTTCGGCCAGGGCGCCGGGGAGCGGGTAGACGGGGTTGATCGAACTCATCTCCGCGTAGACCGGGATCGGTTCGGGTCGCGATGCCGCGGCGTGGACCAGTGCCAATCCGCCGGCGCGGGACCCGGTGAACCCGACCGCCTTGATGTGCGGATCGGTGACGAGCATGGCGCCGATCTCGTTGCCGCCGTTGATGAGTGAGAACGTTCCGGCAGGCATGCCGGTGGACGACACCGCATCGGTGATCGCCCGGCCGACCAATTCGGAGGTGCCGGGGTGGGCGTCGTGGGCTTTGACGACGACCGGGCACCCCGCTGCGAGTGCGGAGGCGGTGTCGCCGCCCGCGACGGAGAAGGCGAGCGGGAAGTTGCTCGCACCGAATACCGCCACCGGTCCGAGTGGGATCTTGCGTTGTCGAATATCGGGGCGGGGCAACGGCTTCCGATCGGGCAGCGCCGGATCGATCCGCGCGCCCTGCCAACTGCCCTCGCGGAGGACCGCGGCGAACAGCCGGAGCTGGCCTGCGGTGCGGGCGACCTCGCCGGTGATCCGGGCGACGGGCAACCCGGATTCGGCGACCGCCCGCTCGATGATCGGGTCGGCAGCCGCGTCGAGGTTGTCGGCGATGGTGTCGAGGAAAACCGCGCGGGCCTCGGAGGTCGTCGCGCGGTACGTCGGGAAGGCCTCGGCTGCGGCCGTCGTCGCATCGGTGACCCCGACGATGGTCGCGTACCGATACGCGGGTTCGAGCTGCTCGCCGGTCGCCGGGTTGATGGCGAGGATCGCGTTGATGCCGGTGCCGGACTCGTAAGAACCGGCGATGATCATCTGTCCAGACGGCGTTGGCATGGTTCGACGGTACCGCGACTGGGCCACGCACTGGCCGCGGTTGGTTATTGCCGGCTGACGCCGGGGGTTGCGTTGACAGCGCCCTTGGCGCCCGCGATCCGGCTACGGGCCGTTGTAACTTGACCTCATGGATGTCAAGCGGCTGCGGGTGCTGCGGGAGTTTGCCGACCGGGGGTCGGTGGGGGCGGTGGCCGACGCGATGCACATGACACCGTCGGCGGTGTCGCAGCAGCTGAGGGTGCTGGCCAAGGAGGCGGGGGTCGAGCTGCTGGAGCAGGATGGTCGTCGTATCCGGTTGACCGACGCCGGGCGTGCATTGGTCTTGCGGGCCGACGAGGTGATCGCGGCGGTGGATCGGGCGCAGGAGGAGATGGCGTCATACCGATCCGGGAACGTGTCGGTGCGGCTGGCGATGTTCCCGTCCGGTGCCACGCTGCTGCTGCCGTCGGTGCTCGACCGGGCGGCGCAGCGAGGCATCGACGTCCATGCCTCCCATCTCGACGTCGGCTATCCTGAAGCGCCGAATGCGTTGGCGGACTTCGACATCGTCGTGACGCACCGTGACGAGCGCACCGCGTCGGTGCGGCTACCGCGGGTGCAGGTCACCGAGCTGATGCGCGAGCCGATCGACGTGGTGGTGTCGGGGGATTCGCCGCTGGCCGAGCGGGAATCGGTGGCGGTTGAGGAATTGGCCGAGCATGATTGGATCAGCGTCCAGGGCGGCTTTCCGGTTGACGATGTGCTGCTGTCGATTTCGGCGGTCACCGGGGTGGCGCCGCGGGTGGTGCAGCGGATGCTGGACTTCTCGACAATCGAGGCGCTCGTCGCGGGTCACCACGGGATCGCGCTGATGCCGCGGTACGCCGCTCGAGACCCCCGAGTGAAACTGTTGGAAATCAAAGGAATTCGCGCGGCACGTGTCTACGAGGCACTGACGAGGCCATCGACGAAGGCCGCGGTCGGCACGATGATGGATGTGCTGACCGCGGCCTCGCGGGAATTCTGATCAGAAGACGGTGCTGCCGCCGTCGATGCCGACGCGTTGGGCCGTCATGAATTTCGACTCGTCGGACGCGAGGAACGCGACGACGTTCGCGATCTCGTCGGCTTCGGCGACGAATTGGTTGAGGAACCCCATGCCCATCCCCTGCAGGCGCGGGTTGGACTCGGCGGTCTTCTCCAGCCGCTCGACCATGCGGCCCGAGCCCATCGGGGTGGCGACGCCGCCGGGATGCACAGTGTTGACACGGATGTTGTGCTGGCCGAGTTCGGCGGCGAACGCTCGGGCCATGCCGACCAGGGCATGCTTGCTGGTCGTGTAGTGCACCATGAACGGCTGCATCTTGAGGCCGGCCGCCGAACTGATCAGGATGATCGAGCCGCCGCCGCGTGTGATGACATGCGGGGCGGTGGCCATGACGGTGTTCCAGGTGCCGGTCACGTTGATGTCCATGACGTCGGCGAAATCCTGGCCACTGATCTCGTCCCAGGTTTGCGGCGGGCAGATGCCGGCGTTGGCGACGACGATGTCGAGCCCGCCGAACTCGCTGACACCGCCGTCGACGGCGCCCTTCAACCCGTCGAGGTCGCGGATGTCGCAGCGAGAAAGCAGGGCCTGCGAGCCCTCGGCCTCGACCAGACGGTGGGTCTCCTCGAGGTCCTCCGGGGTCGCCGGGTCGTAGGGGACCGCACCCGGGAGCGGCCCGGCGATGTCGACGCCGATGATCTTGGCGCCCTCGCGGGCCAGGCGCACCGCGTGGGCGCGCCCCTGTCCGCGGGCGACGCCGGTGATGAAGGCAACTTTGCCGTCGAGTCGAGCCATGGTTGTTTCTCTCTTCGAATGGGGGTGGGTGCCTGATGCCGTCAGGCGCGGCGCAGAGCCGGATCGCCCTGGTGGGCGACGGTTCGTTCGTAGGCGTCGTTGAAGGCGCGCAGTTCGTGCAGCAGTGCCTCCGGTGAGCCGGGATCCAGGTCCGCGAAGACCCGTTTCAGCCGGTCGGCGCGAATCCGCCCGTCGTGCTCGAACGCTTCGATACCCTCCGGCGTCGGGCGCAGCCGTCGAGATACTTGTCCCGCGACCTCGAAGCGCTCGAGGTAGCCGTGCCGGATTGCGGCGTTGACCTGGCGATTGACGGTGGATTGGTCGAGATCGAGCTCTTCGCTCAGGTCGCGGAGAGTGCGGGGCCGCCCGTCGGAGAGAACCCACAGAATGGCGAACGCGGATGCCTCGAGCCGGGCACCGGCGACGACATTGGTCTTCCGTCGCCCCATCCGAAGAAGTTCCTCCGCGAGTTCCCCGTAGACGGGCGACGGCCATATCGAGTCATCGTCAATGTGCCCCACGACCCCGACCTCCCTGATGTGACCCAGCCGACAATCTACCGGTGAGCTGGTCATGTGCATAGTACATATGTAACGTACATATCCTCTAGGAGGATTGCCATGACTTCGACACCATCCGGTGACGCGACACCCGTGGATCAGCTGCCGCACAGTGCATCGGCCGAAGAAGGCCACACCGGCGCGGCGCTGACTGCGGTCATCGTCCTGTGCTTCGGTGGCCTGGTCGCGTCGCTGATGCAGACGCTGATCATCCCGATCCAGCCGGAATTGCCCACCCTGCTGAATACGACGATCTCGAACGCGTCCTGGGTGGTCACCGCCACGCTGCTCGCTGCGGCCGTCGCGATGCCGATCGCCGGCCGGCTCGGCGACATGTTCGGCAAACAGCGGGTCCTGCTGGCCAGCGCGATCCTGCTGGTCATCGGATCGCTGGTGTGTGCCCTGGGGACCACACTCATCCCGATGATCGTCGGCCGCGCGATTCAAGGTCTGGCGATGGGCTTCATCCCGGTCGGCATCAGCCTCATGCGGGAGATCACGCCGCCACGGCTGACGTCGGCGGCGGTCGCCGCGATGAGCGCCACCCTCGGCGTGGGCGGCGCGATCGGCCTCCCGCTGTCGGCGTGGGTTGCGCAGCAATGGGATTGGCGCGCGCTGTTCTGGGTGTCCGCGGGTCTCGCGGTGATCGTCGTGCTGCTGGTGGCGGTGCTTGTTCCGCATCTCGACGACAGCAACGGTGGACGACTGGACATCATCGGCGCGATCGGACTCGCGCTCGGTCTGTCCGGCGTGTTGATCGCCGTTTCCAAGGGCAACGATTGGGGCTGGGGCTCGGCCACCACGCTCGGACTGCTGTTCGGCGGTCTGGCACTGCTGGTCGTGTGGGGATTCTTCGAACTCCACCACAGCGATCCCCTGGTGGACCTACGGACGACGGCCCGGCCGGCGGTCCTGCTGACCAACCTCGCCGCGATCGCCATCGGCTTCGGCATGATGGCCCAGGCCATCGTGATGCCGCAGCTGCTCGAGATCCCCGAAGCCATGGGCGGTCTGGGCCAGACTCTGCTGGCCGCCGGCCTGTGGATGGCGCCCGGCGGTCTGATGATGCTGGTGTTCGCGCCGGTGTCGGCGACGTTCATCAACAAGCTCGGCGCCAAATACACGATGGCGATCGGTGCGACGGTGCTCGGCCTCGGTTACCTCGGGGCGTTCTTCCTGATGAACGCGCCGTGGCAGCTGGCTGTCGCGTCGCTGATCTGTTCGGCCGGTGTGGGTATCGGTTACGCGGCGATGCCGACCCTGATCATGGGGTCGGTACCGATCCGCGAGGCCGGTGCCGCCGTGGGCCTGAACGGGTTGATGCGGTCGATCGGCACCACCACCGCGTCGGCGGTGATGGCGCTGGTGCTCACCAGCTCGACCATGGAGTTCGGCGGCCACGAGGTACCGAGCCACAGCGCGTTCCGCTGGTGCTTCCTGATCGGCGCGGTCGCGGCCTTCATCGGCGTGGCCATCACGTTGATCATTCCGGTGGCGCGGAAGCGATCCGACGCCGCGCCCGCAGCGGAAAGTGTTGCCGCTGCGGCCGAGTGATCTCGCTCCTCGAAGCCGAATCCGCTCCCTCGACCGAGGGAGCGGATTCGCAACGAGGGAGCGGAAGCTGATCAGGCGGCGACCAGCGTCCGCTCATCCGCCGGGGATCGACGTCGTCCCTGCAGCGACACGGCGGTCACGAGCAGCGCACCGATGATCGCGGGGATCGCGAAGGCATAGAAACTCATCTTCGCGCCGAGCCCGGCCTCGAGGATGAAGCCGGCCATCGCCGGGCCGAGCATCGCGCCGATACGGCCGAGACCCATCACCACTCCGAGTGCCGAACCACGGTTGGCGGTGGGGAAGTTGGTGGCGACGAATCCGTAGAGCACCGAGTTGGTTCCGGTGCCGCCGATGCCGGCGCCCAGGATCGCGATCATCACCCAGATGGTGTCGAGCTTGTTGCTCAGCACCAGCAGTGACACCGCGCCAACGAGGAACAACACCGTCACCACTCGAGCGCAGCCGACGCGGTCCGCGAAATACGAGCCGGCGATCGCGCCGATGACACCACCGGCCTGCAGCAGCAACATGAACGTCAGTGCCGAGTCGAGTGCGTAACCCTGCTCGCGCATCAGCGCCGGGGCCCAGGTGTTCAGCCCGTACACGACGACGTTCACGCAGATGCTGATGACGGTGAAGAGGATGAGCTTGGAGACCAGCGGCCGCTCGAACAGGCGACGCATGCCGGGTGCCTGTGCCGCGGAATCGGTCTGGGCGCGAACGGTTGCCACGACGGTGTCGTAGTCGAGACCGTATTCGGCGGAGAGAGCTCGACCTTCGTCGTCGCGGCCGCGAGCGGCAAGGTACCCGACCGATTCGGGGAGGCGGAAGTACATGATCGGGATGAGGATCAGGAAGGCTGCGCCGAGACCGAATAGGACTCGCCAATCATGGTGCGGGAGAAGATACATGGCGCTCAGCGCGGCCAGGATGCCGCCGAAGGAGAAGCCGGTGAGCATCGTCGCGTTGTAGAGCTGGCGCCGCCGCCGCGGGGCGTACTCCATGGTCAGTGCGACCGCGGAGGGGACCACACTACCGATGCCGATGCCGGTGAGAAACCGTGCCACACCGAACATCTCGACGTTCATCGCGACCGCCGACAACATCGAGCCGGCCGAGATCCAGGTGACGCCGATGAGCATCACCTTGCGGCGGCCGATGCGGTCGGTCAGCGGACCGGCAGTGAGGAAACCGACCATCAGACCAGCGAGGGTCCACGTGCCGATCAGTCCGGCGGTGCCGTGGCTGAGGTTCCAGCCCGGCTCGTCGAGGATCTTGGGTAGTGCCGCGCCGTAGACGACCATGTCATAGCCGTCGGCGACGATCGTCAGGAAGCACAGGACCGCGACGGCGAGGCCGCTGCGGGATCGGGTGCGGGTGGGTGTGGTCACGACATCCTCCGGGGGCGGGTGGTGTGCGGTTGGTCAGCGCCAGGTGAGTCGATCGGCTCTGTGCGCTGTCTCGGAAACCTCGCTGACTGCGAGCTAGATCACACGATACATTGTGCATAATGCGAAACAAGTCACAGAAAGGAATCTCTCGATGAGTGAGAAAACAACCGCGCGGGTCGTCGTATCCGGAACCGACGCGGCAGGACGGTCCGCGGTGGTGGCCGATGGGCCGACCCAGACGTGGGCGTGGCGCCCGGACGGTTCGCGGGTGATGGATTTGTGGCGTACCGACATGCTGCCGTCCAGTGTCGATGCCGACAACGCGCTGACCGGCGAGGTTGTCGATGTCCCGCGGGGTGGGCTGGTGGTGCGCATGTGCACGTTTGCGCCCAACAGCGATATGGATGCGGTCGCCTACGCCGCCGCCATTGCCGACGTCTATGGGCGGCAACCGGAGAACACCGGCGTGCCGGGCATGCACCGCACCGATTCCGTCGATGTCGTGACCGTCGTCTCCGGTGAGGTCTACGCGGTCCTGGAGACCGCCGAGACCCTGCTCCGGGCCGGTGACTGCTTCGTGCAACGCGGCACCGCGCATGCCTGGCACAACCGATCGGGACAACCGGCGACGGTCGTGTCGACGATGGTCTCGGCCGACCGCTAATCGTGCAGAGTGACCGGGGTGGCGGGGTGTTCGTCGGCGACGAGGCTCGCGAGCAGGCGCAGTGCCTGCTCGGTCGTCGAGCCGGGTTCGGCGGTGTAGCCGATCAGGGCCAGGCCTTCGGCGCTCGCGAGGTCGAGCACTTCGTACTGCAGCGTCAGCTCGCCCACGTCGGCGTGCTGGAAGAGCTTGGTGCCACGACGATGCGCGGTCACCCGATGGGCGGCCCACCGAACCCGGAATTCGTCACTGCGGGTGGCCAGTTCGCCGATCAGCCCGGTGACGGCCGGCGAATTGGGAGACCTTGCCGCCTCGACGCGCAGCAGCGCGACGGCATCGTCGGCGGATCGGTTCCCATTCGGGAACGTCTCGTCGGAATCGGTTGTGAGGAACGTGAATCGGGCGATGTTCGGCGCCGCAGTTCCGGCGTGATCGAAGACGGGCTGGTAGACGGCGCGGCCGAGCGCGTTGGCGGCGACGATGTCGAGATGGCCGTTGATGACGATTGCCGGCGCGTTGACCATCGAGTCCATCAGAGCCTGAACACCTTGCGGCACCTTCTTTCCCGCTCGCCGGGCGGGCTTGCGGGCGGTGCGTTTCGCGGTTGCTGCGCCCACCAGATCGAACAGGTGCGAGGTCTCCTCGTCGGAGAGCCGCAGCGCGGACACGATCGCGCCGAGCACCTCGTCGGAGACGCCGACGACGCCACCGCGTTCGATCTGGGTGTAGTACTCGGTGCTGACGCCGGCGAGTTGGGCGACCTCTTCGCGTCGCAGACCGGGCACACGACGACGTCCGCCCGCCGGCAGACCGACCTGGTCCGGCGTGATCTCGGCGCGACGGGCCATCAAGAAGTCGCGGATGTCCTTGGCGATATCCATGACTCCACCGTAGAAACTTCTGCCGACAAAGGGGAGGGGCTGCTGGTCCCCCCTATAACCGCACTCTGCCACGCGTCGTTGTCGCGCGGCAGCATGAGTTCTGTCAGTGAGCCGCACGGCTCGAACCACCAACCACCACACAGGGAGCACCACGTGGACGCAGTCACCTTCCCCAGCGGCCCGATCAGCATGGCCGGCAATCTCTTCACCCCCGCGGACTTCGATGCGTCGAAGAAGTATGCGGCGCTCGTCACCGTTCACCCCGGTGGCGGCGTCAAGGAACAAACCGCGGGACTGTATGCGAGCAAGTTCGCCGACGAGGGTTTCGTGACCCTCGCCTTCGACGCCTCGTTCCAGGGCGAGAGTGGTGGTGAACCCCACCACCTCGAGGACCCGTATGCCCGCGTCGAGGACGTTCGCGCCGCGGTCGACTATCTGCAGTCGCTGGACTATGTCGATTCCGATCGGATCGGCGTGGTCGGTATCTGTGCGGGCGGTGGGTACGCCATCAACGCCGCCATGACCGACCATCGCGTCAACGCGGTGGCCACCGTCAGCGCCCTCAACATCGGCACCGCCTGGCGGCAGGGCTGGTACGGCCTCGATCCCGATTCGGCAGCCGCACCGATGCTCGATCAGGTGGCGCAGCAGCGCACCGCCGAAGCCGAAGGCGGCGAGGTGGCGACCGCGCCGTACGTGCCGGCCGAACCCGACGACGACACTCCCTACGACCTCGCGCAGGCATCCGAGTACTACCTGACCCCGCGGGCCCAGCATCCCAACGCGCAGAACACCTATCTGCTCTCGGCGAGCATTCCCCGCATTATGGGATTCGACGCGTTCAACCTCGTCGAGGACCTGTTCACCAAACCGGTGATCATCGTCGCCGGCAGCGAGGCCGGATCGCTGTGGCACTCCACCGAATTGCACGCGAAGCTCAACAGCACCAAGAAGATGGTCGTCGTCGACGGCGGCACCCACATGGACTTCTACGACGTTCCGAAATACGTGGACCGCGCGGTCAGTGAGATCAAGCCGTTCCTCGACGAGCATTTGGCGGCCAAGTGACCGAACAGCCGTCGGCGGCACAGCGACTCGTCGGTGAGATCACTCCGAAACTGGCCGATCTCACCGACGAGGTCCTGTTCGGAGATGTGTGGGCGCGTGCGGAACTGTCCCCGCGTGACCGTAGCCTCATCACCGTTGCCGCGCTGATCACGCAGCACCGGCCCGATCAACTGTGCTCGCACCTCAATCGCGCTCTCGACAACGGTGTTTCGCGCTCGGAGCTGAGCGAGATCGTGACGCATCTGGCGTTCTACGCGGGCTGGCCGAGCGCGGTGAGTGCGGCGGTTATCCTGCAAGAGGTTGTCGCAGCACGCGGCTGACCAGAAGGGACTTCTTTCGTGACGGGTCCGGCACTCTTCCACCGACGGCACGACGACGGCCGGAAGGCGCTGTGGCAGTTCCCGCTCCCGGTGGTCGATGATGCCGATCCGACACCGTTCCAGATGACCGCGTGCGCCGCCCAGATGTTCGACCGTACCGGCGTGTTCGGCACGGTAACCGTTACGGCGCTGGAGAACTCGACGCACACCGTCGATCTACGGAAGCACGGGCACGGAGTCTGACTCTCCTATAGTCCCTGGGTCAGGGAACGAGGGGGAGGAGGAGTTCGTCGACGACGTCGACGCTGTGTTCGAGTTCGAGAGCGTGCTTGATGATCGACTCCTGGACATCGATGTTCACCGGGACCACAGAGTACGGGACACACATGCGGAACTTGTCGATGAAGTCCTGCTCGCTGAACGGGTTGTCGGGATGACCCTTGACGTAGACGTGTTCGGTGTCGATCCGTCGACCGTCACGCAGGGTGGTGTGCACCCGTGCACCCCAATCCGACACGGCCGGTGTCTCTTCCGCGGTGATCCGCGTCATCAGTTCGCGAACCTCGTCGCGGGATCGTGACCGTTCGCTGTAGGAGTCGAGGAACACCTGCTTGTCGACGGCTGCCGTCGCCACCGCGTACGGCAGGCTGAACTGGCATTCGGGAACCGTCTGCGGGTCCCACTTGCGGTTGACGGGTTCGCAGACCGCACGCCACCCCGACGTCGACACCTCGATGTGGATGCTCGCGATGTCGTCGGCGTCGAAGCCGTGATCGCGCATCTGGCCGATGATCCCGTCGATCGACGAGTGTGAGAAGTAGCAGGCGCTATAGCCTTTCGTGGTGATCCTGGTCATCTCCCAGTGTTCGCCGAGGCCTCGGGTCAGCGCATCCGGGTCGGTCTCCCAGTGCGCGGTGCGGAGGAAACCGTTGGGCCCCAACAGCACGGACTGCCGGGGACCGGTGATGCCCTTCTGCGCGAGCTGGCACGCGGTGATCGCGGACTGGCACACCAGGCCGTGATGCACCCGGACCATCAGGGTGGCCGGCGCGTAGATGCCCATGGTGTGCGGCTGGGTCATGGTGCGCGCGATGCCCTGTGCGTTCTCGAGCTGTTCCTGGGTGAGTCCGATGAGCTTGCCGACGGCGGCGACCGCACCGAAGATGTAGTGCCCGCCACAGTCATTGGATTTCACCGCGGTGCTGATCACCTTGTAGGCCGACCCGATCCGGATGAGGATCTCCTGTCCGACGACGAGGGCGGCGAGAAACTCTTTGCCGCTCAACGTGTCCCGGAGACCGGTGGCCGCCAGCAGGCTCGCGACGATGTACTCGCTGATGTGGCCGGCCTCTTCGTGCAGATCGCCACAATCCATGGCGCGCGGCATCGGTCCGATGGCGAGCGCGGCCTCGGCGGCCGGGACGCGGCCGCCGTAGAACGGGATCGGCGTCTGGTCGACACCACCCTTTTCCTTGACGAGTTCGACGATCTCGGGGATGCCGTCCATCCCCGAGCCGCCGATCATGACGCCCATGCCGTCGAGCAGGGTGTGCTTGGCATGGGTGATCACCTCGTCGGGCAGGTCGTCGTAGGTCGTCTCCAGTGCCATGCGGCACAGGGTGGACATGGGGTCTTCGGAGTTCTCAATGGTGAACGCGGCCATGGTGTTTGATGGTGTGGCACCTGTCACGCCGGCGGTACCCGGTTTCTCGGTTAGCGAGAAGGGATCGTCCATTTTTGATCGGGAAGAGGCCCTCCCCCGTTGATCGAGTAACGAGGAGCGATAGCGACGAAGTGTATCGAGATCGCATGTGCCGCTGGTGGTCTCGATACGCTCGCTCGCTGGCGCTCGCGGGCTACTCGACCAGCGGGGGGAGGGGCGTTCGCGGGCTACTCGACCAGCGGAGGGGTGGTGCTCGCGGGCTACTCGACCAGCGAAAGCGGAGGAAGCGGGGGCTACTTCACCTCGGTGGCGTGGCGAAGGCGTTGTTTGAGGAGCGCGACTTCGGGGTCGGCGGAGGGACGGGCAGTGCCGGCACGCACCGCGCGTGCGATCCCGCGGGCGGTGGTGTGCAGGGCGGGCAGCAGGTCGCTGGGCACGCCGACGTCGTAGGGCTTGGTCACCGACAGTGCGGCCAGTGCGGTGCCGTCCTCGCGCAGGATGGGCACGGCGATGCCAGTGGAGTCGAGGTACATCCAGCGCGGGACGATCGCATGACTGACCCGCCGGGTGTCGTCGACGATGCGCCGTAACTCGGCCCGATCGACCACGGTGTGGGCGGTGAATCGGGTGATCTTGCCGGTCTCCAGGATGTCTTCGCGGACCGCGGACGGTGCGAAGGCGGTCATCACGATGCCAGGGGACGACACCAATGCCGGGAGCCGAACACCCGGCTGGGTCACGTTGGTAGCACTGGGTTGCCGAGGGGTAAGCGTCTCGATGTTGACCACGTCGTTGCGGTCGAGGACGGAGAGCAGCGTCGGTTCCCCGACCACGGCGAGGAGGTCTTCGAGGTAGGGCAGTGCGATGTCGCGGAGGGTCAGCACCGGTGTCGATCGCGCCGTGATCTCCCACAGGCGCATGCCGATCCGCAGCGTGAAGTCGGGGTCTCGCTCCAGGATTCCGGTGCGCACCAGTTCATTGACAATGCGGTGGGTGGACGGCATCGGAATGCCGGTAGTGCGTGCCACCCCCGAAGCGGTCATCGGGGTACCGGCGGTCTTGACCGCCTCGAGCACCTCGATCACCCGATCGATCATCGAATCGTTGCGCGTCGCCATCGCCGTCACCATCCATGTTTCACGTAGAACCTAGACGCACGATAGTGCACTATGTATTATTTCGGAATGGTCGCACCGAACGAAACCACCTTGTCGCCCGCGGTTGAGCCCGCCGCCGACGTCCTGAGTCAGCTCCTCGACGAGCGGTGGAGTTGCCGCGCCTTCACGTCGGATCAGCTCCCTCGCGAACTCGTCGAACGGCTGCTGACCACCGCCCAGCGGTCCGCGTCCTGGTGCAACACCCAGCCCTGGCAGGTCATCGTGACCTCGGGTGATGCCACCGATCGTCTGCGCACCGCGCTCGGTGAGCACGTGCGAAACCATCCGGGCCAGTCCTTCGACTTCCCGGCGCCGGCGCAGTACACCGGCGTATACCGGGATCGTCGTCGGGAAAGCGGCTGGCAACTCTACGAGGCGGTCGGAGTGGCGCGCGGTGATCGTGAGGCATCGGCGCGGCAGGCGTTCGAGAACTTCCGGTTCTTCGGCGCCCCGCACGTCGCCCTCATCACCACCGACGCCGAGCAGGGCACCTACGGTGCGGTCGACGCAGGTCTCTATCTGGCCACCTTCCTGCTGGTGGCACGAAGCCTGGGTATCGCGACCATCCCCCAGGCCGCGCTGGCCGGCCAGTCGGACTTCTTGCGCGAATACTTCGATATCCCCGAGGACCGAAAAGTGCTGGTGGGCATCTCGTTTGGCTATGCCGACGAAGAGCATCCGGCCAACAGCTACCGCACCCGCCGGGCGGCGTTGGACGAAGTGGTCACCTGGGTCGAGGACTGAGGGTTGCTGGCAGCCTCTCCCTATCCGGATGCGACGCGGTTAGCGTCGTTCCTATGACCTGGAGCACAGAACAACTCGACCTCATCGGCGAGAGCGAAGAACTGCACATCACCAGCCACCGGCAGGATGGTTCGCTCCGCAAATGGATTCCCATCTGGGTGGTCCGCGTCGACGATGACCTCTATATCCGATCTGCCTACGGTGCCGACGGTGCGTGGTATCGCCACGCGACCGCCGGCACCGCTCGCGTTCAGGTCGGCAACTTTGAGTCCGATGCGACGCTGGAGAGAGTGACCGATGCGCAGGCCAACGACCGAGTCGCTGAGGCCTATCGGGCGAAGTATCACAATCAGCCGGGAGCTTTGAAACCCATGTTGGATGCTCCGTCTGCTGAGTCGACGGTCCGACTTGTACAGGTTGCAACGCAGCCAATGTGATTCTGTCGCAACCTCTCTGAGCCCTGGAGTCGCGCTCCGGCAAACAATCTCAAGCTACCCATTGACTCCGCATAATATATAAATTACTGTGATGGCAGTCATAGGGAACAGTGTCCCGTGGCCTAGCGAATCCACCGCGTCGCCATCGGCGACCGTCGAACCTCAGATCAGCAATCATTCGAAACACCTTGAGAAAGCAGGAATGTCATGAGTGGAGAGCACCTCACCGTCCAGTCGCGCATCGTCGTCTCCGGACTCGACGCCAACGGCAAGTCGAGCATCGTGTCCGACTCCGACAGTGTCGTCCGCACCGCCCAGCCCGGCTTCACCGTGAACGAGCTATGGCAGATCGACAGCCTGCCGGCCAAGGTCAACAGCGAATCCACCGTCGGCACCGAGCCGGTCCTTGATCCGCCAAACGGTGGCCTCGTCGTCCGGATCGCGGTGTTCCCGCCGGACAGCGAGTTCGACGCCGACGCCTACGCCGCGTCGCTCGACGCCTTCCACGGGTCCGACTCGCACGGCGGGGCCGGCGACGAGCAGGCCGCGGTGTGGCACGAGACCGACACCGTCGACGTCGTCACCATCATCGAGGGCGAACTGTATGCCGTCACCGAGACCGACGAGACCCTGCTGAAGCCCGGCGACACCTTTGTCACCCGCGGCGTCAAGCACATCTGGAGCAATCGCACCGAGAAGCCGGTCACCCTTGTCGCGACCATGGTGAGCGGAACGCGCTGAGGCGCGCCGACAAGGCAGAAGGAGCAGAACAATGCGCGGAGTGGTGTTCAAGGGCGACCGTGAACTCGAGGTCACCGATTTCCCCGACCCGACGCCCGGACCCGACGATGTGGTCATCGAGATCAAGGCATCCGGCCTGTGCGGCAGCGACCTGAAGTTCTATCGCGATCCGCCCGGCGCAGCACTGAAAGCTTTGGGCTTCAAGGACTTCGCCTCGCGCGGCATGGACGAGAACCCGGCGATCATCGCGGGCCACGAGCCGTGCGGTGTCGTCGCCGCTGTCGGCTCGAACGTCAATCAGCAAAGCTTCACACCGGGCGATCGAGTGATGGTCTTCCACTACGACGGCTGCGGCTACTGCGACCTGTGCCGCACCGGCTGGACGCAGATGTGCGAACAGGGCGCGACCATCTATGGCGCCACCGCGCACGGCGGGCACGCGACCTACATGGTGGTGCCTGCACGCACGCTCGTGCATATGCCCGAGGAGATCTCGTTCTCGGCCGGCGCCGCCATCGCGTGCGGCACCGGAACCGCGTTCGGTGCACTCAAGCGCGCCGACGTGACCGGTCGTGACACCGTGGCGGTGTTCGGCCTCGGCCCGATCGGACAGTCGACGATCCAGTTCGCCACCGCGATGGGTGCCGAGGTGATCGCCGTCGACATCGCCGCCGACCGGGTGGCCCGTGCCAAGGAAATCGGCGCGCACCACATCGTCGACTCCAGCGCCACCGATCCCATCGAAGCGATCCGCGAGATCACCGGCGGCAAGGGTGCGTCCGTGGCCATCGAGACCTCCGGTGCGCCGGTCGCCCGCGCGGCAGCCACCCGCGCGCTCGGTGTGTGGGGCCGGATCGCGCTCGTCGGCCTCGGCGGCAACATCGACCTCGACGTGTCGCCCGACATCGTGATCAAGCAGATCTCGATCATCGGCTCCTACACCTTCTCCAACGTGGGGATGGGGGAGTGCGCGCGCTTCGTCGCCGCACACGGCATCGACGTCGACGCCGTGTTCACCGACCGCTGGAACATCGAGGACGCCGAACAGGCCTATAAGGAGTTCGACAAGCAGACGCGCGGCAAGGCCGTCATCGAGTTCTGACGATTCGCAACTCGCGCGCGGCAGCGCTGAAATAATCTGTGTAGCAAGGAGAACGTCATGGTCTGGCAAGGCAACTACGACAAGCTGTTCATTGGTGGCAAATGGGTGGACCCGGAGTCCGCCGAGACCTTCGCGGTGATCTCACCGTCGACCGAGGAAGTCATCGCGCGGGTACCGCAGGGCACGACCGCCGACATGGACAAGGCAGTTGCCGCGGCGCGGGCGGCGTTCGACCAGGGCCCGTGGCCGCGGATGGCGCTCGAGGAGCGAATCGCGGTGCTGCGCAAGCTCAGCGCGAAACTCGAGGAGCGCCAGGACGACGCCGCCGAGTTGGTCAGTGCCGAAATGGGTTGTCCGATCACGCTGTCGACCAAGATGCAGTCGATTGGTCCGCGACTGCTGCTCAACAGTTTCATCGCGCTTGCGCCGCAGTATAACTGGCGCGACATCCGGCAGTCCGCGACGGGCAATGCGCTGGTCACGCGGGAGCCGGTCGGAGTGGTCGCGGCGATCGTGCCGTGGAACGCGCCGCTGCTGATCACGATGATCAAGCTGGCCCCGGCGCTGCTCGCCGGCTGCACGATGATCATCAAGCCGACGCCGCAGACCCCGCTGGACGCCTACCTGCTCGCCGATCTGCTCGCCGAGGCCGGCCTGCCCGACGGCGTGGTGAACGTGGTGCCCGCCGACCGTGAGGTCAGCGAGTACCTCGTCCGCCATCGCGGCGTCGACAAGGTCTCGTTCACCGGGTCCACCGCCGCCGGCCGCCGCATCGGCGCGCTGTGCGGCGAGGATCTGCGACGCTGCACGCTGGAATTGGGCGGCAAGTCGGCGGCGGTGCTGCTCGACGACGCCGACCTGGACCTCGCGATCCCGTCGATCCGGGCACTCTCTCTGCGCAACACCGGTCAGGTGTGCAGCAACAAGACCCGCATCGTGGTCGCCGCCTCGCGTCGTGACGAGTTGCTCGACCGCCTCGTCGACATGGTTCATTCGATGCCGGTGGGCGACCCGTTCGACCCGGCCACCGAGATCGGTCCGGTCGCCAGCGCAGTGCAGCGTGAGCGCGTCGAGGGCTATGTCAACGATGCCAAGGCCGCCGGGCTGAAGCTCCTTGTGGGCGGCGGACGTCCGGATGCCCTGGACCGTGGCTTCTATGTGGAGCCGACGATCTTCGCCGACGTCGACCCGAACGCGAAGATCGCGCAGGAAGAGGTGTTCGGCCCGGTGCTGACGGTGCACACCTTCGGCGACGAGAACGAGGCGATCGACATCGCCAACAATTCCGAATACGGGCTCAACGGTTCGGTGTTCACCGCCGACCCGGAACACGCCCTCGCGTTCGCTCGCAACATCCGCACCGGCACCGTCGAATTGAACGGCAGCGGTGTCGGCTTCCACGCCCCGATCGGTGGCTTCAAGAACAGCGGCATCGGCCGCGAAGCCGGACTCGAGGGGTTCGACGCCTACGTCGAACTCAAGTCGTACGGACTGCCTGCCGATCTGCTCGCGAAA
Organism: Gordonia sp. CPCC 205515; assembly: GCF_048537925.1. Taxonomy (NCBI): domain Bacteria; kingdom Bacillati; phylum Actinomycetota; class Actinomycetes; order Mycobacteriales; family Gordoniaceae; genus Gordonia; species Gordonia sp. CPCC 205515. Next base: position 336,670 of record NZ_JBCLVJ010000004.1, read on the forward strand.
CTCACTTAGTTCTGTAGGAGAAGACTTTTCATGACCTCCATCGAAGAAGCCGTCGCCCGGCTGGTCGTCGATCTCGACTACGACCAGCTCACTCCGGACGCCCTCGACGGCACTCGTCGCCTCATGCAGGATCAGCTGGGCCTGCAGGTCGGCTGCGCCACCCTGCCGTGGAGCCAGGCGGTTGCCGATCTGACCCGGCGCACCCACGCGCCGGGCACCGCCCGGGTGGCGCTGTCCGGGGAAGCGATGAGCGCCAGCGACGCCGCGTTCGTCAACGCCACCTTCGGCCACAGCTTCGAGTACGACGACGCGCACGCGGCCAGCCTGAGTCACCCTGGCAGCGCGGTCATCTCGGCCGCGCTGGCCGTCGGCGAAGAGATGGGCGCCACCATGCGGGAGGTGATCGAGGGCATCGTCGCCGGCTATGAGGTCTACACCCGCATCGGCACCCTGGCTTCTCCGGATCTGCTACGCCGCGGCTTCCATCCGCACGCCGTGCTCTCCCCGTTCGGCACCGCCGCGGTGGTGGCCAAGATGCGCGGCTTCGACCTGCCGACCACGCTGAACGCACTCGCGATCGCGTTCAGCCACTGCGCCGGCACCACCGAGTACACCTCGTCGGGCGGTTCGATCAAGCGCGTGCACTCGGGCATCGGTGCCCGCAACGGCATCCGCGCCGCGGAGATGGCCGAGGCCGGTATCACCGGACCGGCCCGATTCCTGGCCGGTGCCAAGGGATTCTTCCAGACCTTCGTCGTCAAGGACCTCAACGACGAAGACACCGAGTACTTTTCGCTGACGAGGCCGTACGAGATCGCAGATCCGCTGTTCAAGCCGTACTGCTGCTGCGCGTTCAACCACGCCTTCATCGACGGCGCCCGCCAACTGACCGCGCGTGCCGCCGAGATCGACCACGTCGACCTGGGTATCCGGGAGAGCGGCGATGTGGTCGTCGGCAACAGTAACGTCAATGCGTATGCGCCGCAACAGATCGAGCATCTGCAGTACAGCCTGCCGTTTCAGTTCGCGCTGTCGACGCTGGGCAAGGGCAACGGCTATGAGACCCACCGGCAGTACATGGCCGGCACCCTGGATCTCGGACCCGAGGGCGAGATCGCCCAACTGGCACAGCGATTGCGCATCCATGTCGATGCCGAGCTCGACAAGAAGTATCCGACCAAGATGGTCGCCGACATCACCGCGACCTTCACCGACGGCTCCACCGAACACATCTTCGTCGAGGACTCCGTCGGATCGGCACCGAATCCGATGTCGCAGGAGGATTCGGACGCCAAGTTCCGTGATCTCACCACGACCAACCTCGGCGCTAAGCAGACCGAGGCGCTGCTGGCGGCGATCAAGAACACCGATCCGTCGGTGAAGGCTGCGGATCTGGTGGCGTTGCTGGTGGCTGGCTAGACTCAGATGACCTGAGAGCGGATGGGAGAGTGCGATGCTCGACCTGCCCTCCGACATGCTGGAAATCGTCGCCGACGCGGGTGATCTGCTGGACGACGACGTCGAGAGGCTGCTCATCGAGCAGCCTCTCGAGGCGTTGTGGGATCTGATCACCGCCCGCATCCAACGTGACGCCGTCTCCGGCGCCGACCCGGATCGGATGGCCGCGATGCTCGGACTCCTGACGCGGATCAGAGCCGCCGAGTCGTCGTGGACCCAGGCCCGGCTGGCCGACCGGTCGCAGGCGTTGTCGCGCATCCGCGCCGCTCTCGCCGAGGTCTCGTCGGCGACGTCGGTCGACGAACTTTTGACACTCTCGCCCAGCGCCGCGTGCGCGCTCGGGTTCGATCGCGCGCTGATGTCCACCGTCGACACCTCCTGGCAGCTGCACACGATGTGTGTCGTCCGTGATCAGCGCTGGGCGGACGAGATCGTCGCCGTCGGCCGGGAGGAGCCACTGGTGCTCGATAAGACCCTGGTGGAGAACGACACCGTCGTCGGCGTTGCACCGACCCTCGTCGACGACGTCCAGGAAAATCCACGGGTCAACCGGGCACTGGCCGAGGTCACCAAGTCGTCGTCTTACGGCATCGCGCCGCTCCTCGTCGACGGTGAGGTCGTCGGACTGCTGCACGCCGACTGCTACCACCAGAAACGATTGTTCACGCCCGACGACCAAGCCATGCTGTCCACCTTCGCAGCCGGGGTCAGTCAAAGCCTCGCCCGTGTCACCGTCCTCGACGGGGTGGCCGCCTTGCGATCCCACCTCGACGGCGTGGCGCAATGGCAGGCGCCCGCCCGGAGAGCTGCCGCCTCGGTGACCGCCGGCCGCGACGACGATTCGGTTCTCACCCGGCGCGAGGCGCAGATCATGCGACTGATGGCCGACGGCGATGCCAACGCCAAGATCGCCCGCAGGCTGGTCATCTCCGAGGGCACCGTCAAGACCCACGTCACCCGCATCCTGCGCAAGCTCGAGGTCACCAACCGGGCCGAAGCGGTCGCGGTGTGGCTACGGGCCGATCAGCGCCATTGACCGATCTGCGCCCCTGAGTCGTAGGCGTAGCCGAAGGTCGTACAAAAGTCATACCTGCGGCAGATGTCGATGCCACTGCCGCACGGCAGAGTGACCTGTGACACAAAACGGTTGGGCCGCACCGTGATCGCCCAACTGCACGTCACAGGAAGGCGCAGCTATGACACAGGTCGAACGACCTGCCGACTGGGTGGTCGGCATCGATGTCGGGGGTACGTTCACCGACATCATCGGACTGAACCGGGAGACCGGAGAAATCCGCGACGGCAAAGTCCTCTCGACCGTCGAACAGGAAGTCGGCGTCCTCGACGCGCTGACGGCCATCGACGTCGACGTCCCGGACGTCGCCGAGATCGTGCACGGACACACCGTCGGCATCAACGCACTCCTCAGCCGCACCGGAAAACGGACCGCGCTGCTGGCCACCGGCGGCCATCGCGATCTGCTCGACATCGGCCGGATGCACCGCGAGTTCGGCGAACGCTTCTACGATCCGACCTGGCGACGCCCCCATCAGGAACGACCGATCGTCGAGCGCGAGCTCCGATTCGGGGTGCCCGAGCGCCTCCGCTACGACGGCACCGAGATCCTGGCGCTCGACGAGGAAGCCGTCCGTGGCGCCGCGCGGGAACTGGCGGCCGACGGCGCCGAATCGGTGGCGATCTGCCTGGTCAACTCGTACGCGAATCCCGCCCACGAGCAGCGCGCTGCCGAGATCGTCGCCGAGGAGATCCCCGACGCGTACATCCAGACCTCGGCGCTGTATCCGGTCACGCGCGAACACGAACGCACCGCGACGGTCGCGCTCGACGCCTATGTCGGGCCCACCGTCGTCGGTTATCTCGACCGGTTGATGGGCCGACTGACCGCCGACGGCTACCGCGGCACGTTGTGGATCATGATGATGAACGGGGGTGTCGCCACCTTCCGCGACGCGGCCAAAGCGCCGGTGTTCCAATTGGTGTCCGGTCCGGTCGGCGGCGTGAGCGGCAGCATCAAACTCGCGGCCGAGAGCAGCAACCCGAATCTGCTGACCATCGACGTCGGTGGCACCAGCACCGACGTCGCCGCGATCCGAAATGCCAAGACGCCGTTGACCGATACCTGGACCCTCGAGACGGGGCTCACGCTCACGATGCCGCTCGTCGACGTGGAGAGCATCGGATCGGGTGCCGGCAGCATCATCGCCCCGAACGCGCTGGGCAGTGTCGCGGTCGGCCCGGCGTCGGCCGGATCGAACCCCGGTCCCGTGTGCTACCAGCGTGGTGGCCTTGAGCCGACGCTGACCGACGCCTGCGCCGCACTTGGCATCCTCCAGCCCGATCTGTTCGCCAACGGCGCCATCCGACTCGACGTCGAGAGTGCGCGAACGGCGTTGGCGCAGAGCGGAAAACAGTGGAACATGTCCGACGCCGAGCTCGCGGCGGCGGCGTACGAGATCGCGTGCCAGGACATCGCCGCCAAGGTGCGCACCATCTCGGTCTACCGCGGCTTCAACCTGTCGGAGTTCGCGCTGCAGCCGTCCGGGTCCGCCGGACCCATGCTCGCCGACCGGGTCGCGCAGATCCTCGGCCTCGATCGAGTTATCGTGCCGCGCAGCCCCGGCCAGTTCTCCGCGCTAGGCCTGCTTCGCAGCGATCTGATGGTCACCCGGGCGCAATCGATCATGACGCCGCTCGCCGCGGCCGAGGCAACCGCCATCGAGAAGGCGTTCGTCGAACTCGAGGACCGTATCCGCGACGACCTGATCGACCAGGGCGTCGATGTCGGTGGACTCCGCTTCGAACGAGCGGTCTTCGCCATGTACCGGGGCCAGACATGGGACAACAGGCTGACCGTCGAGGGTCCGGTGACCGCAGACGGGGTGACACCACTCGTCGACCGCTTCCACGACTTCTACCGTGAGTCTTACGGATTCGCCGCCACCGAGATCCCGGTCGTGGTCTCGACCGTCGAGGTGACCGCGATCATCGGCCGGGAACAGTCCGCCATGTCGACCACCGTCGAGGAAGGTAAGCCGTTGCTGCGCACCGCACCTGTGATGGTGCCGGGCACCGACACGACCGCCGAGATCCCGGTGTACGTGCGGGAACGGATGCGTGCGCACCAACCCGTCGCTGGCCCCGCCCTGGTCACCGAAAAGTTCGCCACCACCCTCGTCTTGCCCGACCGTCACGCCTACGTCGACAACGACGGCAACCTCATCGTCGAATCGCCCGCGACAGGAGCCTCGAAATGACCCTCACCACCCCGCCCGACATCAGCACCGACGACACCACCGCCGACGTGCAACTCGACATCCTGCGTTACGGGCTCATCGAAGTGGGACGCGAGATGCTCGACTCGCTGATGCGCAGCGCGTTCTCGCCGGTCTGCCGCGACATCCTGGACTGCACCGTGGTGATCCACATGCGCACCGACGAGGGATGGGAGGCCGCGGCGTTGTGGGAAGGCTGCATGCAGCATGCCTTCGTCGCCCCGCACATCGCGAACTTCGTCATGGACGACTGGGATGTCGACCAGATGCAACCCGGCGACGTCATCTTCACCAACGATCCGTGGCGCGGTTCGCTGCACCAGGCCGACGTCAACCTGTTCCGCCCGGTGTTCGTCGACGGCCGGGTCGAGTTCCTGCTGCAGTCGACCTCGCACCTGGTGGATCTGGGCGGACCGATCCCCGGCGGCTTCTCCAACGGCGCGCAGACGCACTTCGAAGAACAACTGAAACTGCCGCCGACGATGTTGTACGCCAACGACATCCCGGTTCGTTCCACGTTCAACTTCCTACTGGAGAACAACCGCGTGCCGCATCTCGTCCTCGGCGACCTGCGTGCCCTGCACGGCTGCCTCGTCGTCGGTGAGCGACAGCTGCAGGAACTGATCAACCGGGGCGGCCTCGATCAGGTGCGTGCCGCCGGCCGGTACGCGATCGACGCCACCGAGGCGAGCATGCGACGCGGCATCGCCGCCATCCCGGACGGCGACTACACCGCCGAGGACTTCCTCGACGAGGACGGCGTCACAGACGAACAGATCCCGGTCCACGTCACCGTCCGGGTCCGCGGCGACTCGATGGAGATCGACTTCTCCGGCTCCGGACGACAGCCACTCGGCAACTGCGGCACCGCATGGTGCGAAGCGGGACGGTGCATCGAAGCCGTCAAACTGATGGTCGACCCGGCGACGCCGGTCAACAGCGGCACCCTGCGTCCGATCGACGTGCTGCTGCCCGCCGGCAGTGTGGTGCAGGTGCTGCCGCCGTCGAGCTGCTCCAGTCACGCCGACATCGGGCCGCGGGCGATCAACGTCGTCACCCAGGCACTGAGCCAGGCGACCGAGGAATCGTTCGCCCCCGATACCGGAACCGCACTCTACGTCGGATTCAGCGGAATCGACTCACGTCCCGGGCATGAGGGAACTCCCTGGGGCGCGTACGGACTTGGCGGCGGCGGGTGGGGTGGAACCTGGAAGGAGGACGGCGTCTCGTTCTGCGTCACGCCGATCGGCAACTGCCGGACCTCCGTACAGGAACACGTCGAGATCGAGAGTCCACTCGTCGTGGTGCAACACGAGATCGTCGCCGACACTGCCGGAGCCGGCGAGTTCCGGGGCGGCCTCGGTTCGGTGTATTCGATTCTCGCCGAATCGGACACGCTGATCACCGTCGTCGCCGACCGACTCCGTCGCGGTGCGCCGGGCGCGAAGGGCGGCGGTGCCGGTGCACCGGCCTATGGTTGGTATATCCCGAATTTCGATGTCGCGCATCACGGTGATCCGCTGAATCTGCAAGGCGCCGAACCACTCTTCGGCATGTTCGACGAACAGGGCCGCCCCGACCCGGTCCACGGCGAGTTCGGCCGCGGGGCACGCTACCGCACCGGCAAGTTCTCCAACATGCTGGTCAAGGCCGGCGACGCGATCCGCTTCCTGATCGGCGGAGGCGGCGGCTGGGGCGACCCGCTGCAGCGCGATGTCGACCGGGTGGTCGCCGACGTCCGGTCCGGACTCGTCACCGTCGAGCACGCCCGCCTGGCCTATGGTGTCGTGATCGTCGACGGCGCTGCCGACGTGGACGCCACGACACTCGAACGCGCCCGCCTCACCACCGAACGTGCCTCGGGCACATGGGAAATACCCGTGGCGATCCCCCACACCCGGACCATCTGAACGAAAGGCAACCCCATGGCAGTCGACCGACTCCTGTTTCCCCGCCCCGACACCGACCGCGTGTATGTCGTGAAGACCCCCGTCGACGGCACCTGTGAGGCATGTGGCGCAACCGATCTCGCCCGCTATCCGGTGGCCAACTATCTGGGGCCGCGCATGGTCATCAAGTGCCAGCGGTGCTTTCACCACGCATCGGTGACCCGCCCTGAGCCCGAAGATAATTGGCCCGCCTGGCGGTCACCGGCGCACGACTGGCCGGCGTCCCGAGTCGGCTGAAGGAGATAGTGCACATGTCCACGAAGTTGCTCGGCGACAAGGTCGTCCTGATCACCGGTGCGGCCGGTGGCATCGGCCGCGCCACCGCGATCCTCGCGGCCGCCGAAGGCGCGAGTCTCCTGCTGTCCGACCTCTCCGCCGACGGATTGGCCGACACCGTCGATCACGTTCGCGCACAGGGTGGTGACGTGATCGGTGTCGCCGCCGACCTCACCGTACGGACCGACGTCGATGCGATGGTCGCCGCGGCCGTCGACCACTACGGGCGACTCGACGGCGCATTCAACAACGCCGGCGTCAGCGGCGGCCAGATCGGCCAAGGAGACCGACGCGTCGGCGAGTGGGACGAAGACAAGTTCGATCTCGCCATCGCCGTCAACCTGAAGGCCACCTGGCTGTGTCTGCGTGCCGAACTGTCGCAGATGGAATCCCAAGGCGGCGGTGCGATCGTCAACACCGCTTCCCTGGCCGGTCTCACCGGCTTCAAACGGACCGCGGGGTACTCGGCGGGCAAGCACGGGGTCATCGGGCTCACCAAAACCGCTGCGCTCGAATACGGTCCGGCCATCCGGATCAACGCGGTGTGCCCCGGCTACACCGACACCGCGCTGATGGCCGAGGCCAAGCGGCTCCTGGGAGACGCGCTGTACACGCGAATCCCAGCCGGACGACTCGCCCAACCCGACGACATCGCGCAGATGGCGTGCTGGCTGCTCTCCGATCGCGCGTCCTACGCCAGCGGCGGCGAATTCGTCGTCGACGGTGGGTATCTGGCCGGCTGAGATCGCAACGAGGAGGATCAACTCATGACCACAACCCATGCCTCGGCAGAGTGTTTCATCGACGGACGATGGATCGCGGGCGCCGGCGAGCCCGTCGTCACCGTCAGCCCCAGCACTTCCGCGGTGATCGCGGAGTCGCCGGCGGCCGACGCTGCGCAGGTCACGGCGGCGGTCGCATCGGCACGCCGCGCCTTCGACGGCGGAGAATGGAGCCGGCTGTCACCCGCCGACCGAGGTCGACTTCTCCACCGATTCGCCGATCTTCTGGAGAAGAACCGTGATTCGCTGGTCCGGCTGGCCGCCGCTGAACTGGGGACTCCGATATCCACCGGCCCCACCCTGCACGTCGATCTGCCGGGCACCTTCTTCCGATGGTTCGCCGACGCCGCCATCCGGGGACCGCGTGACGGCCTCGAACAACCCATGCCGCTCCACCACAACCCGATCACCACCAGTGGAATGCTGGTGCGCGAACCGATCGGAGTGGTCGCCGCGATCGTCGCCTATAACGTGCCGGTCATGATGTGCGCCTACAAACTCGGTGGCGCGTTGGCGGCCGGCTGCTCGACAGTACTCGTCAGCTCGCCGCGATCGGTACTGCTGACCGCGGCGGTGGTGAAGCTGTTCGAGGAGGCCGGCTTCCCCAAGGGCGCAGTCAATTTCGTGTACGGCGCACCGGACGTGACCGCCGGCGTCGCCGGGTCGCCGGACGTCGACATGGTGACCTTCACCGGATCTCCGGCGATCGGCAGCAAGATTCTCGAGATCGCGGCACCCAACCTCACCAAGGTCGTCCTCGAACTGGGCGGAAAATCACCCAACATCGTGCTGCCCGGCACCGACATCGCCAAGGCCGTCCCCGCGTCGGCGCTACGCTTTACTCGCAACAGTGGCCAGGCGTGTGGGGCAACGACGAGAACCTTTGTCCCGCAGCAGGACTTGGTCGAATACGTCGAGCGGTCGGCAGAGTTCCTACCGACGCTGACCGTCGGCGACCCGTTCGACCCCGACACCGTGCTCGGGCCGCTGATCACCGGTGAGCACCGCGATCGGGTCGAGGGAGTGTTGTCGCGGGCCGTCGCCGCAGGTGCACAACTGCCGGTTGGCGGTGGGCGTCCCACAGGTCTCGACGACGGCTACTTCCTCGAGGCGACCCTGGTCACCGGCGTCCCCAACGCCGCTGAGGTGGCACAGGAAGAACTGTTCGCACCGGTCGGCGTCATCATGCCGTACACCGATCTCGACGAGGCGGTGCGGTTGGCCAACGACGTCCGCTACGCCCTCAACGCCAACGTCTGGGGGCCGACGCCGGACGCCATCGACTTCGGCCGGCGGCTGCGGTCGGGCACCGTGACCATCAACGGTGGTGGCGGGATGCGTGCGGACGCGCCGTGGGGTGGGCCGGGTCATAGCGGCATCGGCCGCGAGGGCGGCGAGGAGGGTTTCCGTGAGTTCTTCGAGACCAAACACATGCAGTGGCCGTTGTGAGCTGTTGCGGCCGAGCCGAATTGATGAGTGAGAAGGGGTGTGGGTATGTCGACCATTGTTGAGCGTCTCGCGGGGTTCGCCGCGACTACACGGGTGGAGTCGTTGCCGGACAACGTGATTGCGGAATCCAAGCGAATCCTGCTCGATTCGTTGGGCTGTGCGGTTGCGTCCCTCGACGACGCGGCATCGCAGCGCGGGGTGGAGTATGCCGTTCAACTCGGTGGCGAGAATGGGCGGGCGACGATTCTGGGTACGGGCCGTAGGTCGTCGATTGGCGGTGCTGCGTTCGCGAACGCGGAGTTGATCAATGGGCTCGACCAGGATGCGGTGCTGCCGCCCGGTCACGTCACGCCGTACGTGTTGCCCGGCGCACTGGCCAACGCCGAGGCTGCGGGTGCCTCGGGTGCGCGGCTGCTCACCGCGATCGCGGTGGCGCACGAGATGTCGTATCGCATCGGGCAGGCGACGGATTATCTGCGTGACATCCGCGATGGTGTGGTGAGCATCCCGAAGGTCATCGGTTACAGCAGCACCCTGTTCGGTGGGGCCGCGGCCAATGGTGTGGTCAAAGGGTTTTCGGCGGAGGTGATGGCCGATGCGCTGGGCATCATGGGGTCGACGATGCCGACCAACACCCAGCGGGCCTGGATGATGCACGCCCCGTCGACCACCATCAAGTACCAGCTGCCCGGCGCGATGGCGCTGTCCACGGTCACCGCCGCGGCGATGGCGGAGTTGGGTCACTCCGGAGACCGCAACATTCTCGACGATCGGGAGTTCGGTTTTCCCCGGTTCATCGGTACCGTGCGGTGGGAGCCGGCACCGATCACTGCGGAGTTGGGGGAGCAGTGGAGATTTCCGCAGTATCAGGCGTTCAAGCCGTACCCGCATTGCCGGGTGATGCACGGTTTGTTCGATGCGTTGATCGAGATCGTCACCGAGCACGACATCTCGCCCGCCGAGATCGAGTCGATCGATGCCTGGGGTGAAAGCTTTGTGCTGCAACCGGTGTGGGTCAATGAGGACATCCGCAACCCGCGGGATGCGCAGTTCTCGATGACCCACGGTTTGGCCCTCGCCGCACATCGGCTGCCGCCCGGTAATGGGTGGCAGACGATGGAGGCCATCCACGATCGCTCGGTCCTGGGTCTGATGGCCCGGTCGACCTTTCATGCCCATCCCGACTTCGCTGAGGCGTTGGCCGCCGATCCGTCAGCGCGCACCACCCGCCTGGAACTCCGGGCACGCGGACAGGTGTTCGTGGGTGAGCGGCAGTACCCCAAGGGAGTTCTCTCGCCCCACCCCGAGACATACATGACCGACGAGGAGTTGATCGCGAAGTTCCGGCACAACGTCGACGGCGTCCTCGCCGACGACGACACCGATCAGGTCATCGAGTCGGTGTTCGACCTCGAGCAGGTTGAGGACGTCAGCTCAATTCTCGGGCGGATGCGCGGCGTGTCTCAATTGTGTTGGCGCATCTGATGTTCTGCTTACGTTCCAGTTTGAGGTCGTTGATTCACTGACGCATCGCCTGTTCATTCCACTGAGTTGTCAGGTAGTCGGCGAAGGCGACGATCGCGGGTGAGAGGCTGCGTTTTGCAATTCGAGTGAGCGAAATCTGCCGGGTCAGAACGGGTTCGGTGTCGACGAAGGCGACTTCTTCGCTGTTGGCGGCGGCGGAGAGCGGTAGGAAGCCATAACCGCTAATCGTGGTGACCAGTTGTGGAACCAGGCTGATGTCGTTGACCTCAACGACGGGGGTGGGGGGAAGTTCGGCCGCGGCAAAGAATCGTTGGGCTTCATTGGCTGCGCCGAGGCTGCGGTGGAGGCCGATATAGGGGATATCGGCAACGTCACTAGGACGTAGCGGTTGACGATTGGTGAGCGGATGGTTGGCCGGGAGGATCATGCGCATCGGCTCGTGCATTAGAAGGCTGTTGAGGAGGTCGTCGTCGGCTTGAGACTCGCACACCGCGAGATCGAATCGTCCGTCGCGGAGCCCGGCCACGATGGGGCCTCGTAGCGCAGTGACCAGTGACCAGCGGGTATCCGTGGATTGCGGGCAGTAGTCGGCCAGGAGGTGGCAGATTCGAGGGCCGAGCGAGGGCAGGCAGGCGAGGCGGATGATGGGGCGGTCGCCGTCTCGGATGCGTCGCATCTCCGATCGTGTGTCCTCGAGGTCGGCCACGATGCGACGGGCCATGGGTAGTAGGGCTTGGCCTGCGGTCGTCAGACGCGCTCGCTTGGTCGATCGATCCAGCAGTCGCACACCAACGCTGGTCTCGAGTGCTTTCAGGTCGTGTGACACGGCTCCCTGTGTCTTGTAGAGCTGTGCAGCGGCTGCCGTGAGGGTACCGGTATCAACAATGCTGATGAACGTCTCGAGCTGACGTGTGTTCATGTGCGTGCTTCCTGCGTAAATCGACGTCTAACGGCTGCGCGAAGACTATCTGGCCACGCGAGTATTAGTGCTCTTAATACTACTATGCGCAATCGGTGCTAGCTCAGACGGTCTGCAGCGCCGCAAGATGGACGCTGTGAGACTCCTTCTACTTGACCAACGCGACAACATCGCCGTCGCGATCGCCGATCTTCATGCTGGCGACGTCGCGTCGCTGGATCGCGACGAAATTACGCTCCGCAACGACGTCGCTCGAGGGCACAAGGTTGCCTTGCGGCGGCTGGCTGTGGGGGACGACATCATCCGTTACGGGGAGGCGGTGGGAGCTGCCAGTGCTGCCATCGAGGTGGGTGAGCACGTTCATGTGCACAACGTATTGAGCAAGCGGCTACCAGGGAGGTCGTGAATGACCACGCTTTACGGTTACAAACGCGAGGTCGGGCAGCCGGGCGCGCGCAACAATGTCTTGGTTCTACCATCGGTGATCTGTTCCGCTCTAGTGGCGCGTGAGATCGCCGAAGCAGCCGGTGTCTGCGCGGTTGCCCACCAGCATGGGTGCGGGCACATCGGCCCCGACATCGTGCAGACTCAGGATTTGTTCGTCGGTGCGGCCAGTTCCCCGAATGTGGCTCACCCGCTTGTGGTGAGCCTGGGCTGCGAGACGATCCAGGGTCGCGGCATTGCCGATCGCTTACGGGCGAAGGGGATAGATGCACGGTTTGTGAGCATCCAGGACAGCGGCGGTAGCACTGCCGCCCGCGCTGCGGGGATACGAGAGGCGACGGAGCTGCGGCAGCTCGCCGATGGCTGCGAGCGGGTTTCGGTTCCGGTCAGCGGTCTCACTGTGGGTGTGGCCGTGGACCGAGCCGATCACCGGGTAGCAGACCTGATTGGGCATGCGGTACGTCGCGGTGCCCGTGTGGTGGTGGCTGGTCCACGAGCGGCGGTAGCTGGGCTGACTACAGGTGCAGCGTCGATCGCCATCGGCGAGGCACCGGCCGAGCAGATCTCGTTCCTCGGCGAGGATCCGGGGTCTCCGGGGGCCCGGCTGCTGGCGCTGGCGTCGACCCGCACGCAGGTGATCGTCGAGTTTCCGGCCGTCGACCAACCCCCGTTGAGCATCGCGGTCGCGCCGATGGTCAGTGTGGCCGCTGCCGAATCGGTTTTGCATCAGATGATTGGCGCGGAGTTCGATCTCGGGGCGGGCGATGATGTCGGCGCGATCTGGGAGTGTGTCGGCGAGGTGTTCTCCGGCGCTCCGGCGAAGTCGGAACTACGCAATTCAACCACCTTCTCGATTCCGCGGCTACTGAGGACGATGTGACCATGCCTGCTCTTTTCGGATATCCCCGATCCACCGGCCAATGGGGTTTTCGTGACCATGTCCTGGTCATTCCGACCCATGCGGCTTTGTGCAGCGTGGCCGAGGATGTGACGAGTGCGGTCGGCTGCGATACTGTCACGGTCCGTCATGAATGGGATTGTCCCGCAAACCATCCGGACTCTGACCGGGTCGCCGCGGCGTTGCGGGGATTTGCCACACACCCGAACGTCGGCGCGACGATGATTCTGGGCATCGGCGAGGAGGCCCGCGAGCTCGAGATCGCCCTGCGCAATGCCCACACCGCGTCCCGAATCATCCGTCTCGACCACGCAGGTAGCTTCGAGGTGCTGCAGCAACAGGCGCAGCAGGGTCTTCGAGAGCTTGTCGAGCATCGTGAACGGGTGTCGCGCCGACAGGCCCCTTTGTCGGCATTGTGTCTGGGACTGGAGTGTGGGAGTTCGGATGCGTTCTCTGGCATCACCGCCAATCCTGCGCTCGGGGTCGCCAGTGATCGCCTGGTCGAATTGGGTGGGACGTCGATTCTCGCCGAGATCACCGAACTCCTGGGGGCTGAGCATCTGTTGGCCAAACGTGCCATCAATGAGGAGGTGGGCCGTCAGGTCGTCGATGTGGTGGCTCGTTTCGAGCGCGACGTCGCTCGGCACGGCGTTGACTTGCTGGGTAGTCAACCGGCTCCCGGCAATATTGCGGGTGGCCTGACCACCATCGAGGAGAAGTCGATGGGCGCGGCCCGCAAGGGAGGCGTCGGTCCGATCAGTGGCGTGGTTGGTTACGCCGAACGTCCCGCTGGCCCTGGCCTGTTCATCATGGAGTGGCCCTGGCGCGTGAAGGCGCGAGCATCATCGCCTTCGACATTTGCGCACCAGTGGCCACCGCGCCCTATCCGATGGCCTCAGAATCAGACTTGGCCGAAACGGTGCGTCTTGTCGAGGAAGCGGGCGGAAAGATTCTGGCTCGACAAGCCGACGTGCGCGACCTCGACCGATTGACGGCCATCGTCGACGAGGGGATCGACCAATTCGGGCGACTCGACATCATTCTCGGCAACGCCGGAATTGTCAGCCAGGGTCTGATGTCGGAGATGACCGCGGCGCAGTGGGGAGAGATGATCGACATCAACCTGACCGGGGTGTTCAACACGGTGCGCGCTGGGATGAAACAGATGATTTCCGCGGGCAACGGGGGAGCGATCGTGCTGACCAGCTCGACGGCCGGGTTGCGCAGCATGGACAACATCGGACACTACGTGGCGGCCAAACACGGAGTGACGGGACTGGCCAAAGCGCTGGCCAACGAGTTGGGCCAACACAACATCCGGGTCAACTCACTTCATCCGAGCAACGTGCGCACCGACATGCTCGTCAACGAAGGGAACTTCAGGATGTTTCGGCCCGATCTGGACAATCCGCAACTCGAGGACGCGATTGAGGCCTACGGCACGATTCATCTGCTCGACACCCCGTGGCTCGAGCCAGAGGATGTGAGTTCGGCTGTGCTGTACCTGGTTTCGTCGGAGGGCCGTTTCATCACTGGCTCTCAGTTCACCATCGACGCGGGCTTCCTGGCCAAGTGACACCGGCCGCAAGCCGCGCCGGTCAAACCCGAGAACTCGCCGCGTTCGTCTCCGAGCTGCGATGGGATCAGATACCGGACACGGTGGTCGAACGTGCCCGCACAGCTATCGCTGACGTCATCGGTGTGGCTCTGGCCGGTCGGCGCCATCGCATCGGTGCGACCATGCTCGACTACGTCACCGACCAGGGTGCCCGTGCGGTCTCGGGAATCCTCGGCGGCGGGCGGACATTTCCTTAGCTGGCGGGCCTGATCAATGGAACATTCCCCCACGCAATGGATTTCGATGGCTCGAACCATCCGCTCTACGGACATCCGAGCTGTCATCTGGTCACGGGGCCGCGGCAGCGGCGGCCCGCGTAATGGGTCTCGATACTGACACCACCCATCACGCTGTGGGTATTGCCGCATCGCGCGCGGCAGGACTTCGCGCCAACACCGGCACGATGACCAAACCGCTGCACGCCGGCGCGGCAGCGATGTCCGGTGTTCAGGCCGCGCGGCTGGCAGCGCGTGGCTGGAGTTCGGATCCGCAGGCGCTCGAAGCCGACCTCGGATTCTGCTCGGCATTCATGGGCACCGCAGCCGGCACTCCTGTCGAGTTTGCCAGCGACCTCGGCCGAGTTTGGTCACTGCTCGACCCGGTGGGGCTGGCGATTAAACCGTATCCATCGTGCGGTGCCTCCCATCCTGCGGTCCAGGCAGGGATCGCCGTCCACCAGCACCTCCACGACACCGGAATCCCCGTGGACGATATCGAGCGGGTGCGCGTGGGGGTGAGTGAACTCGCACCGAAACTGTTGGTGCATCATCAGCCGCAGAACAGTGATCAGGCACGGTTCAGCGCGCAGTACACCGTTGCCGCGGCACTGGTTCGAGGTCACCTGAGGTTGTCGGACTTCACCGCCGAGGCCGTCGAGGATGATCCCGCGGTGCGTTCGATGATGGGGCGTATCAGTGTCGTCGTGGACGAGCGACATCGCCACGGTAGGGAGTTTCCCGCCTCGGTTCGCGTCGAGCTGTCCGGTGACCGTCATGTGGAACGGACAGTGACCATCGCCCGCGGAAAGAACGCCGACCCGATGACCGATGCCGAGCTCGAAGCGAAGTTCGTCGCGTGCGCCGGCCTCGGCAAAGCCGAACTGTGGCGCGAGATCCGTTACGCCGCAAATGATCGGCCAGTCACCGAGATAGTCGACGCCACGTGGTAACTGCGTGTCGTTTTGGCACAGTCGACCTGCTCCATGGGCTGTGAGACTCAACTAGGACAACACGTTCGACGCGTACCGCCCGAACTACAGGAAGGAATGATCATGGATATCGGTCTTTTCATGGTTCCTTTCCGGCTTCCGGAAACGAACCTTCAAGACGGTTTCGACTGGGACATGCAAGTGATCCGATGGGCCGAGGAATACGGCCTGTCGGAAGTGTGGGTAGGCGAGCACACCACGCAACGATGGGAACCGGTGCCCAGCCCCGAGCTCTATCTGGCGGCGGCGATCACCCAGACCAGCCGCATCAAGCTGGCAACCGGCGCGAACATCCCCGCCAACCACAACCCGATCGCCCTGGCTCATCGCCTGATGCAGTTCGATCACATGTCGCGCGGACGTCTGATGGTAGGACTAGGCGCCGGCGCCACCCGCGAAGACCTACAAATCCACGGGACCGCCGAGCCGAAACCGATGATGGCCGAGGCGGTCGAGATCATGCGGAAGGTGTGGTCGGGCGAGCGGCCCCTGCGCCACGAGGGCAAGTACTGGACACTCGACATCCCTGCCTACAGCGAGGATCTCAGCGGCCCGTTCCTAACGCCGTATCAGCAGCCGCATCCGCCGTTGGCCATGGCAGGGCTCAGTCCCAACTCCAGCACCCTTCGCGAAGCAGGTGCTGCGGGCTGCCTGCCGATGAGCTTCGCCATCAACCGCGACTACCTTGCCGGTCACTGGGCCAAGTACGTCGAGGGCGCCGAATCGGCCGGGCACACCCCCAACCGCAACGACTGGCGCGTCGCACACACCGTCTTCGTTGCCGACACCGACGAGGAAGCGATGCAGCTCGCGATCAACGGCGGACTGGGCCGCAGCTACCGCGAATGGACCTGGCCGTCCTACGCTCGATCGGGGATGCTACCGATCATGGCGCCCGAGCTCGACGAGCATGACCCGGCCACCATGTCCCTGGAATATTTCGCCGACAACCACTGGCTCATCGGCTCGCCGGACACCGTAGTCGAAAAACTTCACCGCGACATCGAAGTTTCCGGCGGATTCGGCACATTGATCGCGTTCACCTTCGACTACCTCGATCAGCCCGAAGCCTACCGACGCAATCTCGAACTGCTCGGCACCGAAGTGCTGCCGCGCATCAAGCACCTGACTCACGAGAACGCGCCGCGCGAACCGGTCGCAGCAAGCCGCTGACCCCGACCGCGCAGTCAAACATCAAGCACTGCAACCTAATTCTCTCGTCGATCCCCGACCGGAGCAGTTCCCACATGAAAGGACACCACCACCCGTGACCACCTCCATGACTGATGCCGCCGCCAAGAATGCTCAGACGATCCAGGCATTCGCCGACGGACAGAACAACATCGACCGCTCGGCGATCGCCGCCTTCCTGACTGAGGACGCCACCTTCTTCCCCGGCGCACGAGGCGCCTCGTTCGAGGGGCGCGAGGCGTTTCTCGACGCGCTGCTGGGTTGGCTGAACAACCACGAGAACGGTCGGTTCGAGATCCTCAGCGAGATCTACACCGACGACGAAGCCTTCAATGAATGGCGATTCGTCGCAAAGACCAAGGACGGAGCCGACGTCGATACCCACGGCGTCGACTACTTCAAGCTCCGCGACGGGAAGATCCTCGTCAAGAGTTCGTTCCGCAAGGTCTGACGCCACCCATATCCCGCAACATACCCACCCCCAACTCCGGAGCAATGCCATGACCACCTCCACACGCGTCCTCCTCGACCGCTCCACCATCTACGTTGATGGACAATGGATCTCGGTGACCGGCGACGGCGCCATCGAGGTGCTCGACCCGGCCACCGAAACCCATCTCGGGACAGTGCCGATCGCGACTGCGGGAGATGTCGACAGCGCCGTCACCGCGGCACAGGCGGCTCTGGAGGGCTGGTCGGCGCGCTCACCACGCGAACGTGGGAAGTGGATTCAACGAATCGCAGAAGCCATCGACTCGAGGGCAGATGAGTTCGCCGAACTCATCTCCCGCGAGATCGGGATGCCTGTGCATCAGTCCCGATCGATTCAGGTGGCCCTTGCGGTCGGTGACCTGACCGCGATTCCCGAGGCGGTCGAGGAGATCGCGTGGGAACAACAAGTCGGCAATTCGATCGTCACCCGTGAGGCCGTCGGCGTGGTCGCGGCCATCACCCCCTGGAACTACCCCCTGCACCAGGTGACCGCCAAGGTCGGCGGCGCGCTGGCCGCAGGCTGCACCGTTGTCGTCAAACCGTCTGAGATTGCGCCACTGAGCATCTTCCTGCTCGCCGAAGTGATCGACGAGGTCGGCCTGCCGCACGGAGTGTTCAACCTCGTCTGCGGCGATGGCGCCACGACCGGCGAAGCACTGGTCGGACATCCTGGCATCGACATGGTGTCGTTCACCGGGTCAACACGCGCCGGCCGGCGCATCTCCGAGATCGCCGCCGCATCGGCGACCCCAACCGCCATGGAGCTCGGTGGCAAATCGGCATCGGTGATCCTCGACGACGCCGATATCGAGCAGGCTGTCACGGTCAGTCTGTCCAAGTGCTATCAGAACGCCGGGCAGACATGTAACGCGTTGACCCGCATCCTGGTACCACGTGCCCACCTCGCTCGCGCCGAGCGGGCCGCAGCCGCAGCCGCCGCCACCTACCGGGTCGGACACCCCTTTGATCCGGCCTCGACGATGGGGCCATTGGCCAGTGCCGCCCAACAACAGCGCGTGCTCGACCACATCACCGGTGCCATCGCCGTCGGCGCACGCGTCGTTGCCGGCGGGCCGACCGCGCAGCATGCACCCGGCTATTATGTTGCGCCGACGGTGTTCTCCGACGTCACTGCCGACATGGCGATCGCCCGAGAAGAGGTCTTCGGACCGGTCGCGGTCATCATCGCGTTCGACGACGACACCGAGGCGATCGCACTCGCCAACGACAGCGAGTACGGCCTGGGCGGAGCCGTGTGGTCAGGCAACCAGGACCGTGCACTCGACGTCGCACGCCGTATCCGCACCGGACAGATCTCTATCAACGGAGGCGCATACAACGCCCGCGCACCGTTCGGCGGGGTCAAGTCATCAGGCCACGGCCGCGAAGGCGGCCAGTTCGGCATCGAGGAATTCCTCACCTACAAGTCACTGCAACTGTGACCACGCGGTGGCCTCGCCACCCCAGCGAGAACAGGACTATTTGGGCATGGCATACGCAACCTACGAATTTGGCGGGCGACGCCGCGTAGGCGTCGTCGACCGATCAGACCCCGATCGTGCACGCCTGATCCCGCTCGACGGACTCGTCGAACTCGGCGCGCACACCCCAACCAAGGTGCTTACCACCGCCCTTCGCTGCGAATCAGAAGCGGTGTCAGTTGCTGACGTTCGCCTATGCCCGGTAGTGCCGACGCCCGGAAAAATTATCTGCATCGGCCTTAACTATCACGAGCACGTTGGTGAAACTGGCCGCGAAATGCCCACCTATCCAGTGATGTTCACGAAATTCCCCTCGACGCTGATCGGTGCGCACGACGATATCGTGGCGCCGCCCGAGGCAATCGAGATCGACTATGAGGCCGAACTCGCCCTCGTCATCGGCCGCGCCGGGCGACGTATACCCCGCGACCGTGCCGCCCACCACATCCTGGGCTACAGCGCCAGCAACGACATCTCGATGCGTGACTATCAACGCAAAACACACCAATGGCTCCAAGGGAAGGCGTGGGATCGCTCGACTCCGCTCGGCCCCTATCTGGTCACCCCCGACGAGGTAGCCGACCTCGGTGCCGCTCGCATCCGCACGATTCTCAACGGCACAGTCCTGCAAGACGCCGTCATCTCCCAACTGATCTTCGATATCCCTGTCCTCATCGAAACCATCTCCGAGTTCACCACGCTGCTGCCCGGAGATGTCATCCTCACCGGGACGCCCGGGGGCGTGGGGATGAAGCGCCAGCCACCGGTCTACCTCACGGACGGTGACCAGATCTCTGTCGATATCGCCGGCATTGGCACCGTGACCAACACCATCCGCCGCGAGGTCATCTCCGACCAGCGCCTGGCCTCATCCGTCACTGCCCGAAAGTGACAGATATTGGAACACTTCGGGATCACCGGCCGCGAATACCTTCAGAGGTAGCCCGCACACCCGCGGTCCAGGACTACCTCGAGGAGATCCCAATGCCTGCAATTACACCCATTGCCGCGGACAACCAGATCCGGCACGCGTTCGGGCACTTCCCGTCCGGGGTGACCGCTGTCTGCGCCGAAATCGATGGCGAGAAAATCGGTCTGGCCGCCAGTTCATTCACCGGGGTTTCCCTCGAACCGGCGTTGGTGTCGGTGTGCATGCAACACAGCTCCACCACCTGGCCCCGGCTACGAACCGCGAAACGACTGGGACTCAGCGTCCTCGCCGAAGGACACGACGCGATCTGCGGCCGCCTCGCCAGCAAGAACGGCGACCGCTTCGCCGGCACGGACGTCACGGTCGATGGGGATGGGAGCCTGTTCATCGACGGTGCATCACTGTGGTTGGACAGCACCATCTATGCCGAACTTCCCTGCGGCGACCACGATATCGTCGTTCTCCAGGTGCACGGAGCATGGACTGGGACCGCCTCCCCATTAGTCTTCCACGGCAGCCGGTTCCGTCGGCTCGCCGCGCTCGAAGGCGCCGCGCTGTGAAGCTACTCACCACCGACCACGTCGACGCCAGAGTGCGCGCCGCCCTCGCCGCCCTCACTCACGGACGTCCCGTCGTCGTCGTTGACGACAGCCACCGGAGCAACGAGGGAGACCTCATCCTCGCCGCGTCGCTGGCCACCACCGAGACCATCGCCTTCATGATCCGCCACACCTCAGGCTTTGTGTGCGTGGCGCTGCCCGGCGACGACTGCGACCGGCTGCAACTGCCCGCCATGCACTCGTCCAACAACGATCCCGACGGCACCGCCTATTGCGTTGCAACAGATCTGAAGGACAACGGCACCGGAATCTCCGCAATGGCACGCGCCCGCACCATCGGCGCACTCGCCGATCCGACCACCACCGCCACCGATCTTGCCCGCCCCGGCCACGTCATCCCCTTGCGAGCCCGGCCCGGTGGAGTGCTCGAACGCCACGGACACACCGAAGCGGGTGTCGACCTGATGCAGCTCGCCGGGCTCGCCCCGGCTGCCGCGCTCGCCGAGATCACCTCAACTGAGCGCCCTGAGCATATGGCCAGCCGCTCCGAGCTGAAACACTTTGCCACCCAACACGATCTTGTCCTTCTCTCCGTCGAGGACATCGCCGACTACCGCCTGCGCACCGAGACGACCGTGACGCGACAAACTCTGATACCGACAACAACCCGCTACGGCCCATTCGATCGCGTTGACTACCGGGATATCGACGGAAACCACCACACCGCACTGGTCGCCGGCACCATCGGCACCATCACCCCCACCACACCGATCCACATCCACCGCGACTGCCAGACTGCCGAGATCTTCGGCAACGCACTCTGCGAGTGCACCACAGAACTGTCACACACCCTCGCACGGTTCGGAGAAGACGTCAGCGGCATCGTGATTCACCTACGTGGCGGCGATAGCACATGTGCACAGACCACAACCCTGTCCACTCGCCAACAGGCGATCGAAGCGCACATCCTGGCAGACCTGACCACCCAAGTCACCCCGCAACCGTGCCGCGACCTGACACGTCTGGCCCGCACAGCATGACGACAAGGAACCTCACCTCAATGAACGCTGCGTCAATTGAGCTAGCTGCCGCCGATGCCGTGGAGCTCGCAGCCGCTATTCTGGCCCGCCTCGGTACACCCGACGACATGGCCCGCGAGATCGCCGAGCACCTTGTCGATGCAGACCAGGTTGGACACAGCTCCCACGGAATCAGCCGACTTCCCTCCTACGTCTCCTACGCCGCCGACGGACAGGTCATTCCCGCCGCCCGCCCGACTATCATCCGCGAAGGACCAGCACCAGTAGTCAGCGCCGAGTGGGGGTTCTCCCATGTTGCCGCACGAATGACCACCGACCTCGCCTGCGAACAAGCCCAATCGGCCGGTATCGGCCTCGCGGGACTGGTCCGCAGCACCCACGTCGGTCGTCTCGGCGCGTATCTCGAGCGCGCCGCCTCGGCGAACTTCATCACGATGGCGTTTGTCGGCGGCATGGGCGGCAGCCGACTCGTCGCACCCTTCGGCGGACGGAGTGGACTGCTCAGCACCAATCCCATAGCAGCCGCCTTCCCAACCGCAACCGGCGAGCCACATCTGATCGATTTTTCGACCGCAGCGGCCCCCATCGGAAAGATCATGGTCGCAGCCATGGAAGGTCGCCGGATGCCGACCGAAAGCCTCGTGGACGCCCAAGGCCGCCCGTCCGACGATCCCACCCAACTCGAACACGGCGGATCCATGCGAACCTTCGGAGAGCACAAAGGATTTGGCCTGGCAGTCCTCGTCGAACTCCTCGGACGCGTTCTACTCGGATCATCCGAGACCTACAACGACGGCGCCGGCGGCACCATTTTCGGACGCCAAGGGCTAGTCGTGATCTCGATCGCGGCAGACGTCTTCCGGGCCATGCCGGATGTCCTCACCGAGGCCGAACAACTACGGCACGATATACACGCCGTGCCGCCGGCAGAAGGATTCGAACGAGTCCTCGCCCCCGGCGACCCGGAACGACAAGCCAAGACCCGCAGTCAGAATCGAGTATGCCTCAGTGGAGGTGCGTGGACGGCGATCTGCAACGCCGCCGAACAAATCGGCGCAGACGATCAGCTTCCCCAACCCCTTTCGCGAGACTGACGGCAGACGATGGGAGTCCACTTGGAGTTCGCGTCCCGGAGGTCGGCAACGCCGAGCGGGAGGGCCGACCCCGTCGGTCACGAGCACGCCACTCCGCCACGCCGTGGACATCGACGCGACCGAAAGTCTGACGAAGCTGTTGCTCGACTACGACCGTCTGTAGAACACTTCGGTTTCGGAACTCTGACTCGGCAGTTGGCCGTCCCGAACGGATCCTCACGTGACATAGAAGAGGCGATCACCGTCGAGTCCATCACTGTGCGAACATACTTGAGTAGAAACGACGTCGGATAGGTTGATCGAGAGTTCGCCTAGATGGGCAGTGCTGTCAAGAGAAGCTGATTGCTGACGCGCCAAACATGTTGGTGTCGGCGGGAAGTGCCTATTTGCCGCCCTCGGTGACGGCAACGAGCGCGAGATGGCGGTCCGCCGTCCAGCAGATCAGTCGGCCGCGTTGATCCTTTGTGCGCCCGAGGATTCCGGCGTTCGCGAGTTCGGTGAGCGCTCGGTTCGAGGCTTGGGGTGACGCGGACAGAAGGGTGCTGACAGATTCGGCGGTGAGCACCGGATCGGAGGCGAGTGTGTCCAGAATGCGCAGCAGGACGGCATCGCGTCGTGGCGCCGCCGGATTGACCCCGAGTGTGCGGCGGTATGCAACCAGCCTGTCATAGCTCTCGCGGTCGAGGTCAGCGATGTCGTCTGCGAGCTTGACCGCAGTGCCCGCAGCCTTCTCGACGGCACGGGCGAATCCGAGCACCCAGTCGTCGAGCGCCGGCGGATCGGCGCGATATGCGGTGAGCCCGGCGATGTAGGCGTCCGTGTCGCCGGCGAAGACGGTGCTGATCGGGATGAGGACGTTCCGCAACGCGTCGGCTCGGCGGAGGATCGTGTGGATGAGCGCGCGCCCGGTGCGGCCGTTGCCGTCGACAAATGGATGGATCGTTTCGAACTGCGCATGCGCGATCGCCGCCCTGACCGCCGGGTTTCCGCGGGTGTCGGTGACAAAGCGTGCCAAGTCATCCATCAGGCGCTGCACCTCGGTCTCCGGTGGCGGCACGAACGCCGCCCGTAACGGCGACCAGCCTGGTCCGCCGACCCAGTTCTGCTCCCGCCGCAGCCCTCGGTCCAGTCGCGGCTCGATGATGTGCTGGAGGTCCACGATGTCGTCGGTCGTGATCGCCTCTGAGTGATCTGCCAACTCAGCGACCGCTTTCTCTGTGGCGCGTACGTTCGCCACCACATCGAGCGCCTGTTGCGGCCCGTGGTGGAGCAGCTCGGCGATGGCCAAGCGTTTCGGCGTGACGCGGTTGCCCTCGATCCACGACGATGAGATCGACTCGGAACGAACCAATAGATGGTTGAGATATCCGCCACGCGAACCGATCCGCTCATCAGCTCGGGCGAGCACGGTTAGTGCGTCCTCTGTTGCCTGCTGTGCCGCAGGGCCAAGGATCGGCAGGCCGTCGCCCAATTCGTTTGGCGCATATGCGCGATACCGCCTCGGTGATCGGTCCTGGCGGCTGAGGCCACCCGCATCCTCAGGGCGCCACAGACGCTCGACGTAAACGCCCATCGTTGCCTCCATTCGGGACGCTATCTCTACTTTAGATGTACTAACCGAGACAAGGGTCGCTGCGTGGATTGGCTTTGGGCCGCGTGGTCGATCTGTGGTGGCCCTTCGTGGCTCGGCTGGCGCCTCGCACCTCAGGGAGCGGGATGGTCTCGGCTGGCGCCTCGCACCTCAGGGAGCGAGAGGACGCAACGAACGTCCAGTTGACGGAAGAGTTCGCCCAACACCCTTGCCAATCGATTATAGATAATATATTCTTTGGTGACCGAGGTCATAGTAGACACAGGAGTTCAACATGCAGCACAAGCCACTCGACGGGATTCGCATCCTCGAGATCGGCGGATACATCGCTCTCCCGTTCGGCACCTCGATGCTGTGTTCGCTGGGTGCCGAGGTGGTCAAGGTGGAGAAGCCCGAAGTGGGCGAGGACTTCCGCCGGCTGCAGAACGAGGAGAGCCCGTACTTCCGGCAGTACAACGCCGGAAAGCGCAGCCTCGCGGTCGACCTGAAGAAGCCCGAGGGTGTCGCGCTGGTCAAGGCGCTGATCCCGCATTTCGACGTCGTCCTGGAGAACCTGCGGCCGGGCAAGGCCGAGGCCCTCGGCCTGGGTCTGGAGGATTGCCGGGCGCTGCGCCCCGACGTCGTCTATGGCTCGGTCACCGGCTTCGGTGAGGGCGGGCCGCTGGCGAATCGGCCGGCCTACGACACCATCGGCCACGCCTTCGGCGGCCTGTACTCGATCTTCGGCGACGCCGGGCATCCGCAACTCGCCGGTGGCCTGTCCGCGGATCTGGTGACCGGACTCTCGACCGCGACCGGCGTGCTGGCCGCACTGGTCGGCCGGCTCAAGACCGGCGAGAGTCAGCACGTGCAGACCTCGATCATGGAGGCGGTCAGCACCCTGACCACCGACTCGATCACCCAGGCTTTCGAGCTCGGTCAGGACCCCGATCGGCAGAGTCGTCATCCGCAGGCACAGAACTTCTGCGTAGAGACCTCCACTGGCGAGTTCATCGCCGTGCATCTGTCGTCGTCGCAGAAGTTCTGGCACGGGCTGTGCGCCGCGATGGAGCGGCCCGATCTGACCGAGGATCCGCGGTTCGGTATCTACCGGCCACGCGAAGCCAACTACTTCGAACTCGTCAAGATCGTCGAGGCCGAGTTCATCACCCGCTCGTTCGCCGAGTGGGAGAAGCGCCTCACCGAGCACGACGTGCCGTTCGCTCCGGTCCTCACCGTCACCGGCTATATCGAGAGTGAGCAGGTGAAGTGGCTGGAACTGGCCGACATCCAGCCCGACGGCCTGGCGCTGATGCGACCACCGTGGCGCTTCGACGGCGAACGGCCCGAACGCAATTCGCGCGCGCCGCGGGTCGGCGCCGACAGCCGAGATGTGGCCCGCGAGGTGTACTCCGAGGAGACCATCGACCAACTCGTCGCGTCGGGCGTCCTCGACGACGACAGCTCTCAATCCTGAACCCGCACAAGCGTTTGCTCACCTTCTAGGAGAATTCATGAACCCCTACCGTTCCATGTTGTTCGTACCCGGCCACAAGCCCAGTTGGGCCGACAAGGGCATCGCGTCGGGCGCTGACGCGGTCATCCTCGACCTCGAGGATTCGGTACCCATCGCAGACAAGGACGAAGCACGAGTCACCGTGGCCGCCACCATCGATCGGCTTCATCACGATGAGATCCGCGCCGACGTGTGGGTCCGACCCAACAGCAAGAGCAGCGGCATCCAGGCGCAAGACCTCGAGACCGTCGTCCGCCCCGGACTGGCCGGCCTATTCCTGCCCAAGGTGTTCGACGCCGAGGAGATCATTCGGATCGATGCCGTGGTCACTCATCTCGAGGAGGTGCGCGGCCTCGAACCCGGCACCGTCGGCCTGATCGTCAGCTACGAGACCGCCGTCTCGATGGCGCATTGCGAAGAGATCGCCGCCGCCAGCCCCCGCGTCTCCAGCCTGCTCGGCGCCACCGGCCCCAGCGCCGACGTGGGCCGCGAGCTCGGCTTCGAGTTCACCCCCCGCGGGCTCGAAACCCTGTACCTGCGTAGCCGAATCGTTCTCGCGGCTCGTGCCGCCGGCCTACATCACCCGGTCGCCGGCGTCTGGCAGGACATCAAGGACCTCGACGGCATGCGGAAGTTCTGCCTCGACAACCGGCAGCTCGGCTACCGCGGCATGGTGTGCATCCACCCCTCGCACATCGCCATCTCCAACGAGGTGTTCACCCCCGAACCCGAACTGGTCGACCGGTACCGCCGGATGATCGATGCCTTCCGCGAGGCCGAGGCTGCCGGAAGTGCTGCAGTCGATTTCGAGGGCCAGCACATCGACATCGCGCACGTGAAGACCGCCGAGGGCGTCATCGCGCTCGCCGATGCCGTGGGCGCCAACGCCTGAGACGACCCCGCGGCGGGTGATCTCGATGCGCTCCCTCGCTAGCGCTCGGTCACTTACTCGATCAGCGGGGATCCAACCCTGAAAGGACACCCATCATGCCCGGTCTGTATTTCGAAGAGTTCGAACCCGGTCAGGTCATTGACCACGAGGTGCGTCGCACCGTCACCGAGACCGACAACGTGCTCTTCTCGACGATGACCTTGAACATGGCGCCGCTGCACCTCGATGCGGAGTACTCGAAGAACTCCATCCACGGCCAGCGCCTGATGAACAGCCTGTTCGTGCACGGCCTGGTCTGCGGCATCTCGATGCACGAGACCACCTACGGAACCACGTTGGGCAACTTGGGTTTCCAGGAGAC
Organism: Gordonia sp. CPCC 205515; assembly: GCF_048537925.1. Taxonomy (NCBI): domain Bacteria; kingdom Bacillati; phylum Actinomycetota; class Actinomycetes; order Mycobacteriales; family Gordoniaceae; genus Gordonia; species Gordonia sp. CPCC 205515. Next base: position 363,576 of record NZ_JBCLVJ010000004.1, read on the forward strand.
CAAGTTCCCCAAGCCGGTGTTCCACGGTGACACCATCCGCGTGCGCACCGAGATCGTCGCGGTCCGCGAATCCAAGAGCCGTGACGACTCCGGCATCGTCACCTTCCGCCACCAGGGCATCAACCAGCGTGACGAGGTCGTCTGCGACACCACCCGCGTCGGCCTGATGATCAAGAAATCGAACCTGGCGCAGGCACAGCCGGCCTGATCCGGCCCCGAGCAGAAGAGTGGAGTGAAACCGATATGGCAGACACGCAAGTGTGCAGCGCCGACATCGCCTGGACCCCAGACGAATCGGTCAAGCAACGCAGCCGACTGCTGGCAGCCCTCCGTAAGTGGGGCTTCGCCGACGACCGCAGCGGCTTCGAGGAGCTGAACAGGAAGGCAATTGCCGATCCCGAGTGGTTCTGGCGCGCTGCCGCAGCAGATCTCGACGTCGAGTTCACCACCGACTTCACCGCAGCGCTCGACGAGTCTGCCGGCAAGGAGTTCCCGCAGTGGTTCGCCGGCGGCGCGATCAACGTCGCCACGCTGTGCGCCCACCGCCACGCCACCGGCGAGCACGCCGACAAGACCGCGGTGGTCTACGAGGGCGACAGCGGACAGCGTCGCACCCTGACCTTCGCCGAACTCGACTCGCAGGTCCGGCGTTTCGCCGCGAACCTCGCTGGCCTTGGGGTGACCCGCGGTGACCGGGTGGCGTTGTTCATGCCGGTCGTCCCCGAAGCGGTGGTCGCGTTCCTCGCGATCGCCCAGCTCGGCGCGATTGCCGTCCCGACGTTCAGTGGATACGCGGCCGATGCCCTGGCCACCCGACTGCAGGACTCTGAGGCCGTCGCGCTGATCACCGCTGACGGCACCACCCGCCGCGGCAAGCAGATCGACATGAAGTCGACCGCCGATGCGGCGGTGACCGATGCACCGTCGGTCCATTCCGTTGTGGTTATCCGGCATCTCGGCACGGATGTCCCGATGCAGGCCGGTCGCGATGTCTATTACGACGAGTTGCCCGCCGACCCGGCGCCGGTGGAGACGGTGGCGACCGACGCCAACGATCCGCTGTGCATCGTCTACACGTCCGGCACCACCGGGCGGCCCAAGGGAATTGTCCACTGCCACGGTGGATTCGCACTCAAGACCGCCATCGACTTCGCCTACGGTTTCGACGTCCACGACGACGATGTGGTCTGCTGGATCACCGATCTCGGGTGGCTCGTCGGCCCGATGCTGATGACCGGTCCGCTGCAACTCGGCGCGACGATCGTGATGATCGAAGGTCTGCCGACCTATCCGTCGCCGACCCGCATGTGGGATGTGGTCAACCGCAACGGGGTCACCGTGCAGGGCATCGCCCCCACCGCTGCCCGCGCCCTACGGGCGGTCGGCGACGAGGCCATCGTCGACGTCCCGACGCTGAAATCCTTTGTCTCCACCGGCGAAGCGTGGGATGACCCGACCTGGTGGTGGCTGTTCGACGACTTCGGCGGCAAGCGCCGCGCGATCATCAACTACAGCGGTGGCACCGAGGTCGGCGGGGGACTGCTGGTCGGCTACCCGTGCTTCCCGGCCGCGGCCGCAGCGTTCAACGGTCCGCTACCCGGCATCGACACCGCCGTCCTCGACGACAACGGAGACCCCGTCGTCGGCGAGATCGGGGAGCTGGCCGTGCGGAACACCTTCCCCGGTATGACACACGGCTTCTGGGGCGACCGCGACCGCTATCTGGCCACCTACTGGCAACGTTTCGACGGGGTGTGGATTCACGGCGATCTCGCCAGCGAAGACGCTGACGGCATGTGGCGCATCCACGGACGCTCCGACGACACGCTCAAGCTGTCCGGACGGCGCGTCGGACCCGCCGAGATCGAGACCGCGGTGCTGCGCGATTCGCGCGTCGCCGAGGTGGCCGTGATCGGCGTACCCGACGAGATGCGCGGACAACGTGCCGTCGCCTTCGTCGTACTCAAGTCCGACGCCGAGCACAACGACCTGGAGGCCACCGCAACGGCCAACGCCGGCAAGTCCTTTGCCCCGGCAGTCGTCGTGGTGCCGACCCTGCCGAAGACCAAGAACGGCAAGATCATGCGCCGCGCCATCCGCGCCCGCTATCTCGGACAGTCGGCCGGCGATATGTCGTCGCTGGACCCAGCCACCCCGCTCGAAGACATTCCGACCCAATCGAATTGAGGAGAGAACCATGACCACCACCGACGAGCGCGTCGACGCCCCCGACCTCGAACTGATCCGCAGCACCACCCGCGAACTGGCTCGGAAGTTCGACTACGACTACTGGCTCGACTGCGACACCAACCACAAGTACCCGTGGGACTTCGTCAAGGCCTTCGCCGACGGCGGCTGGCTCGGCGCGATGATCCCCGAAGAGTACGGCGGCATCGGACTCGGCCTGCAGGAGGCCGCGGTCATGATGGGCGAGATCTCCGCGTCCGGCGGCGGCATGAGCGGCGGCTCGGCGATCCACTTCTACGTCTTCCCACCGGCCCCGATCGTGCGCTACGGCTCGGAGGAGATGAAGAAGAAGTACCTGCCCAAGCTGGCCTCCGGTGAGATGCTGACCGCTTTCGGCATCACCGAACCGACTGCGGGTGTGGACACCTCGCGCATCAAGACCAAGGCCACCAAGGTCGACGGCGGCTGGGTCATCAACGGCCAGAAGGTGTTCATCACCAACGCGCAGAGCGCCCACCGCATCCTGCTGCTGGCCCGCACCTCCCCGCGCGACGACGCAAAGCCGTTGAGCGGCATGACCATCTTCTTCGCCGAGATGGACCGTGAGCATGTGACCGTGCGTGAGATCGACAAGCTCGGCCGCGCCGCCATCGACACCAACGAGCTGTTCATCGACAACCTGTTCGTGTCCGACGAGGATGTGGTCGGCGAGGTCGGCAAGGGCTTCTACTACATCATCGACGGGCTGAACCCGGAGCGCATCGTCGTCGCCATGGAAGGTGTCGGCCTGGGCCGTGCCGCCTTGGAGATCGGCACCGAGTACGCGAAGAACCGCGTCGTATTCGATCGGCCGATCGGCCAGAATCAGGCCGTCGCACATCCGTTGGCCGACTCGTGGATTCGCCTCGAGGCCGCCGAACAGATGGCCATGCACGCCGCGAAGTTGTTCGACGAAAACAAGGACTGCGGACATGAATCGGCCGCCGCGAAGTACCTCGGTGCCGAGGCCGGGTTCGAGGCCTGCGACCGTGCGTTCTCCACTCTTGGTGGGTACGCCTACGCCAAGGAGTACCACATCGAGCGCCTGTGGCGTGAGGTGCGGCTGCTGCGCAACGCTCCGTTCTCGCAGGAAATGGTGCGCAACTACATCTCTCAGCAGGTCCTCGGACTGCCGCGCTCGTACTGATACCCGTACTTGATCAAGGAGACACGACATGACCGGACCGCTACACGGAGTGCGGGTGCTCGTCCTCGCCGGTATGGGACCGGTGCCCTACGTTTCGATGCTGTTGGCCGACATGGGCGCCCACGTGGTGCGCGTCGTGCGGCCACCGCACCGCAGCGCACGGGCGCTGAGCCAGACCGACGCACTGCGCGACGACGCGGACCCGGTCAATCGTCATGTCGACTCGATCGCGGTCGACCTCAAGGACCCGGCCGGGGTCGAGCAGGTCATCGAACTGACCACGGCCGCCGACGTGTTCATCGAAGGCTACCGGCCGGGGGTGGTCGAGCGACTCGGACTCGGTCCGGAGGCGTTGCGTGAAAACAACTCCCGGCTCATCTACGTGCGGATGACCGGCTACGGCCAGACCGGCCCGCTGGCCCACGACGCCGGACACGACATCAACTACGTGGCGCAGACCGGCGCCCTGCACGCGATGGCCCGGCACGGCGAGGCGCCGCGGCCACCGATCAACCTGCTCGGCGACTACGCCGGCGGGGCCATGACGGCGGCCTTCGGGATCGCCTGTGCGCTGGTCGAATCGAGGACCTCCGGCCAGGGCCAGGTGATCGATGCCGCGATGATCGACGGCGTCGCTCTCCTGACGGCGAAACTGCAGGGCTTGCGGGCCGCGGGACTCTACTCCGACGAGCCGGGCACCAACTTCCTGGATTCCGGTGCACCGTTTTACGACACCTATCGGTGCGCCGATGGCGGCTATCTCGCCGTCGGTGCCCTGGAGCCGGATTTCTATCGCGAGTTCATCTCTCGGCTCGGCGTGGACAGCTCGGACTGGCCGGACCAGAATGACCGCCGCGGCTGGAATCGGCTGCGGGAACTCATTGCCGGCGCCATCAAACAGCGCTCGCGCGACGAGTGGGCGAGCATCTACGAGGGCACCGATTCGTGCGTCACCCCGGTCCTGACCTTCGACGAGGCTGCCGTGTCGCCGCACAACTCGGCACGCACCATGTATGGCAATGTGGATGGGGTGTTGCATTCGGCGCCTGCGCCCCGGTTGAGCCGGACACCCGCACGCGAACCGGCGCGTCCGCCGTCGGATCTGCGCGCCGCCGACGATGTCGCCGCCGATTGGGGACGAGTGAAGGAGCTTCGATGAAGAGTTACGACGAGTTCAGCACGCTACAGATCGATCGCCCCTGCGGCGGTGTGCTGCGGATCGTACTGGACGCACCGAATCTCAATGCGGTTGGTCCGCAGATGCATACCGACCTCACCGACGTGTGGCAGGCGATCGCCAAGGACGACGACACCCGGGTCGTCGTGATCCGCGGAGCGGGGGAGAAGGCGTTCTCCGCGGGTGGTTCCTTCGACCTCGTCGAAGAGATGGTCGATGACTTCACCTCACGTACCCGCGTGATGCGGGAGGCGCGAGACCTGGTGCGCAACATCATCGAATGTCCGCAACCGATTATCTCGGCAATCAATGGACCCGCCGCGGGTGCCGGCCTGGTGTGTGCGGTGCTCGCCGACATCTCGGTCGCCGGGCGCAAGGCCAAGATCGTCGACGGCCATGTGCGTCTCGGTGTCGCTGCCGGTGATCACGCTGCCATCGTCTGGCCGATGATGATGAGCATGGCCAAGGCCAAGTATCACTTGTTGTGCAACGAGATCCTCACCGGCGAAGAGGCCGAACGCATCGGCATGGTCTCGCTGTGTGTCGACGATGAACAGGTGCAAGACAAGGCGATGGAGATCGCCCAGAAGCTGGCCAAGGGTGCGCGGAGTTCGATACAGCTGACCAAGCATTCCCTCAACAACTGGTACCGGCAGGCCATGCCGATCTTCGACGCGTCGTGGGGACTCGAGTTCTACGGATTCGGCGGACCCGAGGTCGTCGAAGGCGTTGCCTCGCATCGGGAGAAGCGGGAGCCGAAGTTCCCATGAGCGCACGACCCCCTATCACCAAGAGACCACTGGACGGCATCACCGTCGTCGGACTGGAACAAGCGATCTCCGCGCCGCTGTGCACCCGCCATCTGGCCGACCTCGGTGCCCGGGTGATCAAGGTGGAGAACCCCGGATTCGGGGACTCCACACGGCATTACGACACCGTCGTCGGCGGCATGTCGGCGCACTTCGTGTGGCTCAACCACGGCAAGGAATCGGTCACCCTCGACCTCAAGGGCGAGGCGGATCTCGGGGTGCTCAACCGTATCCTCGAGACCACGGACGTCATCGTCTCCAACCTCGCGCCCGGCGCACTCGGCCGACTCGGACTGGGGACCGAGGAACTGGCGCAACGCTTTCCACGGCTGATCATCGTCGATATCTCCGGCTACGGCACCGGTGGACCGCTCGATCACAAGCGCGCCTACGATCTGCTGATCCAATCCGAAGGTGGTTCCTGCGCGATCACCGGAACCCCCGGTCATCCGGCCAAACCCGGCATCCCGGCCGCCGACATCGGCACTGCGCTGTATGCGTATTCGTCGATCCTCGCCGCACTATATGACCGAGAGAAGACCGGGCGCGGCACCGTCATTCCGATCGCCATGCTCGACACTGTGGCGGAGATGATGGGCTTCGCCCTCAACGGATACATCCACGGCGGCGCCGAGCCCGAACCGGTCGGCATGGGCTCACCGATGATCGCGCCGTACGGTGCGTACCCCACCGCCGATGACCAGACCGCAGTGCTCGGCACCACCAATGACCGTGAATGGTCCAGGCTCGCAACGATGATCGGTCGCCCTGAACTCGCCGCCGATCCCCGTTACGCCCACAATGACGATCGGGTCCGGGAGCGCGCCGCGCTCGACGCCGTCGTCGGGGAGTGGTGTGCGCAAAGGGGTCTCGCCGATATCCAGAAGCTCGCCGACGAGGCCGGTATCGGTAACGCGCGGCTCAACAACGTCGCCGATCTCGTCGAGCATCCCCAGCTCGCCGAACGTGATCGCTGGCGGGACATCGGCACCCCGTCGGGTCCGGTGCCCGCGCTGAAACACCCTGCCCTGGCCCGGGACTGGGAAGTGCGGTCGGGATCGGTGCCGGCGTTGGGGGAGCACACCGACGCGGTGCGGGCCGAGTTCGGCTCTCGCTGAAAGAGATCAGCGAAAGTGTGTGAGCGAGCGGCACGAGTCTCCCCGCCGGTCGAGTAAGCCCGGCGACGAAGGAGCCGAGCGCATCGAGACCATCAGCGCGGTTTGGTGACCTCGATCAGCGAGAACTGAGTGGCCTCAAAGGCTATGCCGCTCCAAGAACCCCTCGATCGCCGAGGCGAACACCTGGTTGTCGTCACCGGCGACCATATGTCCGGCAGCGCTGACATCGGCGACCTCGGCGTGTGGCACCAGTTTCAGCATGCTCGCGATGCCGGCATCGCTGACCACGTCTGACTTGCCGCCCCGCACAATCAAAGTCGGCACCGTGACCTGGCGAGCAGCCGCGGACAACCGCGCCGGGTCGGTGTGGCGGCGTGGTTCATCGTCGTCGGACCGGATGAACTCCGGGTCCCAATGCCAATACCAGCGGCCGTCATCATGCTGCCGCACATTCTTTTTCAGACCGTCCAGGTTCCGTGTGCGTTTGCGTTCCGGGTTGTAGGCAGCCACCGCATCGGCGACCTCGTCGAGCGTGGCGAAGCCGTCGACGTGATTGGTCATGAACTTCTTGATGCGGTCGATACCGGCGGGCTCGACGTCCACCACCACATCCACCAGGACGAGTGCCGTCGCGATGCCGGGATGCTCGCCGACGGTGCACAGGCTGGTGATGCCGCCAAGTGAGGCGCCCACCAGGATCGGGGCCACGTCGAGCGTCTTGACGAACTCGACCAGGTCCCCGACGAAGGCGCCGATCGCGTAGTCCTTGTCCGGTGCCCAGTCACTGTCGCCATGACCGCGCGCGTCGAGCGTGTACACGTCGTATCCGCGGTTGGCGAGGGCGGATGCGCTGCGGTCCCACGAGTGCCGGGTCTGTCCGCCGCCGTGCAGAAGAACGATCGGCGATGCGTGATCCGAGGACGGGTCGCCGCCCCAACGATCGCCGCAGATGTGGAGCCCGTTGATGTCGAGGTTGATGTCTTGTGCACTGCTGGCGACCATTTACAGAGCATATGTGTCGCACACAGGTCACCGGTGAGCCTTCCAGAACCAGTACCGAGTGGATTGACCCGCGTGTCAGGCGGTGGATTCGGCGTCGTCGGCCCAGACGCCCTGCTTTTCCAGCATCGCGACGAGTTCGTCGGCGCCGGACATGATGTGGTCGCGCATGAGGTTGATGGCGGCCTTCGAGCGACGTTTGCGCATCGCCTCGAGGATCTCCGGGTGCGCGTGCATCGTGTCGTCGCTGTGGCCTTCGATCTCGTTGTAGAAGCGGTTCGGCAGCTGCTTGACGATGCTGCGCAACATCAGTGCCAGCCGGCGCGAGTTGGCGGCGAGGTTGATGGTTCGATGGAACTCGTGGCCGAGTGCGACGATGGTGTCCGAATCGGCTTTGCTGCGCACCGCCTCCTGGTGCTTGAGCATGACCTCTTCGAGATAGTCGAGTTGGCCGGCGCTGATCTGTTTCGCGGCGCGGCCGCAGAGTTCGGCCGCGAGCTCCGCCTGCGCCCAGAAGATGTCCCGGACGTCCTGTCGGCTGAAGGCGGCGACGACGAATCCGCGGCGGGGTACCAGCTCGACGAAGCCTTCGCCGCTGAGTAGAAGAAGTCCTTCGCGGACGGGTGTGTTGCTGACCCCGACCGCCTCGGCGATGGGTTCGGTGCGCAGGAAGTCGCCGGGCTTGACCCGTCCGGAGATGATCAGTTCGCGGACGTACCCAGCCACATCTTCGGAAAGCTGCTGCTTGGGCGCGCCCACTCGCGGCAGTGATTGTGCGGAGAAAGATTGCGTCGTCACAACCGGTCCTTTCAGCATCAAGTTCCGTACATTATGCCTCATCGGACGCGCTTGAGATGGGCGGTGATCGGCGAACCGCAGCGGTGTCGCTCCTCAATCGATAGTATATTGTGCATTGGCTCACATGGGAACCTTTGTCCGGTGTTTCTGGCCTCACCTTCTACTCCGCATTGGGGTCGGAGGTGCGGCCAGACGCTGATGGTGCGCGCCCACTGCTCGATGAGGCGCGCGACTTACGACGAAGCGTCGAGAGTGACTGTCGCACTGATGGTCTCGATGCGCCACACTTCCTTGTGGCCAGCTTTCTCGGTGAGCGAGAAGGTATTCTGCCTCGGACGCCAACGAGGTGCCGGTAACCCCTGGTATCCCCGAGTGTTGCGTGTCACCCTCAGTGGGATCGACGAAAACTCCTTGTAGGACTTCGGTTTCGTCGACTTCGACGAAAGGTATCCCGATGAACGCGACTGCATTTTCCCCACCTGGAACGACCGACATCGGCAGACGCGGCCTCGGCGTCGCCGTGTTGTGCATGTTCCTGAATCTGGTCGACGGGTTCGATCTGCTGATCATCAGCTTCGTGCTGCCCAACCTGCCCACCAACTCGAATGATCCGGCCGATCCGCTCAACTTCGCGTCGACGGCGGAGAAGGGTTACATCGTCAGCTTCGCGTTGGTGGGCATGGCGGTCGGCGCAATCGGTCTGGCGCGCTTGGCCGATCGGTACGGACGGCGACTGATCGCACTGGTCGGCATCGTCGTCAACTGTGTCGGCCTCATCCTCTCGGCGCTGTCGCCCACTGCTGAGTTCATGATGGGTGCCCGGTTCATTACCGGCGTCGGTATCGGCATGATCAGCGTCGTGATCGTGGTGGCCGCTCAGGAGTCGACCGCCCCGAAGTATCGCAACCTTGCCACTGGCCTGGTGATGATCGGCTACCCGCTGGGCAGTGTGTTGGCAGCGTTGAGCACCAACGCGATCACCTCGGCATTCGGCTCGAATTGGCAGGCGCTGTTTCTGCTGGGCGCAGGATTGGCCGTAGTGGCCTTCATCGCCGCGTTCGTGGGTCTGCCGGAGTCGGTGAAGGCTGCCGAGCGGCGGTTCGAGTCTGCTGCCGGCACGGACCTCACCGCATCGGAGAAGGCGCCCTCGCTGCTGGGCAAGAAGCTGTTGGCGACCACCTTGCTGCTGTGCGTCGGCTACATGACGGTCTCGGGCGTGTTCAACTTCGCCGCCGGTCTCACCCCGGACTTCGTGAAGACCGCGATCGCCGCAGGATTCGACGCCGATCTGAGTAAGGAAGCGCTGGCTTCGGCCACTGCGGGCGCGCGGCACACCGGGCAGAATGTTGGGCTGTGGCTGTCGCTGGGCTGCCTGGTCGGTGCGATCACGCTGTCGATCCTCGGCTTGGCCATCAGTGCAGTCCGGCTGACGTGGGTGTTCTGTGGCATCGCCGTCGTCGCGATGCTGGGCTTCGCCAACGCATTCCCCGCACCCGGCCATGCGCCCACGGCGTGGCTATATGTCTGCGCAGTCGCTCTCGGGGTCGGCATATTCGGTGGGATCTCGTCCTACAGTGCGTTGGTGCCGCTCGCCTACCCGCCGCTGGCTCGCGCCAAGGGTTACGGCGCCATGCTGGGTGTGGGTCGGCTCGGGGCCATCGTCGCCCCGCTCATCAGCGCCTACCTGGTGACCGAGATCGGCGCGCAGCGCTTGTACAACTACACCAATCTGCTGTTGGTGATCTCCCTGGCGTGTGCGGTGGGGGTGGTGTTCGTGATGCGTCGACGGGGCGATGACCCGGTGGCCGCCGTGCAGCGGGCGCATACCGGTCGGTCAAGCGCCAGCGTGTAGCGCATTACCTGACCCGTGACTGCCCAGCCGACGGGTGGGCAGTCACGGTGTTTCGGGCAGCCCACGCGGACAGCAGCTTCCGGGCGTCGGCATCGCGGTCATCGGGGCCCGGTGTGTACCCCACCACGTAGACGCCGCGAGCACGCGGAATGCTCAGCGCCTCGTAGTTCGGTGCGAAACACACGCTGATCGAGTAGTGAGGAGCGCTAGCGACGATCGTATCGAGATCATCTGCCGGGTAAGGCTCAGTGGCCTCGACTTCGACAAGCTCAGCCCGGCGGATGCGCTCGCTCGCTGGCGCTCGCGGGCTTACTCGACCAGCGGGAAGGCGAGACCCTGGTCACTTACTCGATCAGCGAAAGGGAGCGGTCGTCGCAAGCTCCTCGCTTACTCAGATCGGTTGCGATTTTGTTCGGTGAGCGATGAAAACCGCAACCGATCTGTGGTTGGCGTTGGTCAGGCGGACTCGAAGGTGGCCGCCAAGCCCTGGCCACCGCCGATGCACATCGTCACCAGGCCTTTGCCGCCACCGCGTCGCTTGAGTTCGTGCAGCAGGGTGGTGGTCATGCGGACGCCGGTCGCGCCGATCGGGTGTCCGAGCGAGATGCCGGAACCGTTGACGTTCAAGCGTTCTTGGTCGTGCCACTTCCATCCCTCGAGGACGGACAGCACCTGGACGGCGAACGCCTCGTTGAGCTCGACGAGGTCGAGACCGTTGAGGAGGTCGGCGGCCGAGTCGAATCCGCCTCGGGCGGCGAGCTTCTCGACGGCGGGGACCGGTCCGATGCCCATGCGGGCGGGGTCGCAGCCGGCGGCGGCCCAGTCGGTCAGGTAACCGATGGGTTCGAGTCCGAGGTCGTCGAGTGCCTCCTCGGAGACCACGAGACATGCTGCGGCGGCGTCATTTTGCTGGCTGGCGTTGCCGGCGGTGACGGTGCCGTCCGGCATGATCGTGCGGAGCTTGGCGAGTCGTTCGACGGTGGAGTCGGGACGGATGCCCTCGTCGCGGGACACGACGACTGGGTCACCCTTGCGTTGCGGCACCGACACGGACACGACTTCGTCGTCGAACCGTCCCGCCTCCCAGGCGGCGGTCGCACGCTGATGACTCTGTGCGGCAAAGGCATCGGCGGCCTCGCGGGTGATGCCGTAGTCGCGGGCCAGGTTCTCGGCGGTCTCGATCATTCCGGAGATCTCGCCGAAGCGCCAGACCGGTTGGGAGCGTTCACGTCCGCGGTCCAGTCGGTCGTAGAGTGAGACGTTGCCGGATCGGGCGCCCCACCGGTTGGTGGTCGAGTAGTACTCGATGCGGCTCATGGATTCCACACCGCCGGCGAGGACGGTATCGGCGGCGCCGGATTGCACCATCATCGCCGCGGTGGCCAGGGCTTGCAGCCCGCCACCGCAGCGGCGATCGAGCTGCATCCCGGGCACGCTGATCGGGAGGTCCGCGTGTAGTGCGATCCACCGGCCCACACAAGGGGTTTCGGAGTTCGCATACGACTGGGCGAACACGACGTCGTCGATGCGCTCGGGATCGACGCCCGAGCGTTCGACCACGGTCTTGGCGACTGTCGCGCCGAGGTCCTCGACGGTGACGTCACGCAGGGATCCGCCGAATGTTCCGACGGGTGTGCGGGTGGGGGCCACGATCGCGGCGCGACGCACGGTTCTCTTGCTACTCATGATGTTTCGTCTCCTTCGGGTTCAGCGTCTCACATGAACCGTCCGCCGGTGACCTCCAGAACGGTCCCCGTCATGTAGGAGGACATGTCGGAGGCGAGGAACAGTGCAACGTTGGCGATTTCGGCGACCTCCCCGGCGCGGCCCATGGGGATCTCGGCCATCTTCTGATCCCACGCCTTCTGCGGCATGGCCTCGGTCATCGCGCTACGGATCAGGCCGGGCTGGATCGCGTTGATCCGGACACCATGGTGGGCAACCTCTTTCGCCGCAGCCTTGGTCATGCCGACGATGCCGGCCTTGGCCGCGGAGTAGTTGGTCTGGCCGACCATGCCTACCTTGCCGGACAGCGACGACAGGTTGACGATCGTGCCGGTCTTACGTTCGCGCATGATGGCCGCGGCCTTGCGGACACCGTTCCAGGTGCCCTTCAGGTGCACGTTGATGACCTGATCGAACTGGTCCTCGGTCATGTTGCGCATCGTCGCATCGCGGGTGATGCCGGCGTTGTTGACCATGACGTCGACCGGGCCGAAGGCATCCGCCGCGGCGGCGAGCATGGCGTCGACGTCGTCGGCGGAGGTGACATCGCAGCGCACACCGCGGGCGACATCGGGTCCGCCGAGCTGCTTGGCCGCGACTTCGGCTGCGGCGCCGTCGATGTCCGCGACGATGACGCGAGAACCCTCGGCGACGAAGAGTTCGGCGATGGCGTATCCGATGCCTTGGGCGGCGCCGGTGATGACGGCGGTTTTGTTGTCGAGGAGGGTGGTGGGCATGGGGTGGGGTCCTTTTTGGGGTGTCGTTTGTCGGGGGAGTTGCGGGAGTGGTCTCGATACGGTCGCTCCTTCGTCGCGGCCTACTCGACCAGCGGAGAAGGGGGGCGTTGCGGTGGTGGTCTCGATACGGTCGCTCCTTCGTCGCGGCCTACTCGACCAGCGAAATGAGGTGCGGCCTACTCGACCAGCGAAATGAGGTGCGGCCTACTCGACCAGCGAAATGAGGTGCGGCGTACTCGACCAGCGAGGGGGTGCGGGCTACTTCGCAGCCTTTTTGGCTTCGCGGACGAGGGCGCCGCCGACGATGAGGCGCTGGATCTCGCTGGTGCCCTCGTAGAGGCGCAGGAGGCGGACGTCGCGGTAGATGCGTTCGACCGACACCTCGCGCATATAGCCACTGCCGCCGTGGATTTGGACGGCGAGATCGGCGACCTTGCCGACCATCTCGGTGCAGAAGAGTTTTGCCGCAGACGGGGCGATACGACGGTCTTCGCCGGAGACGTACTTGCGAGCGGCGTCGCGGACCAGGGCGCGGCCGGCCATCACGCCGGTCTGTTGGTCGGCAATCATGGCCTGTACCAACTGGAAGTCGCCGATCGCGGTGCCGCCCTGGGTGGCGGTGGCCGCGTACGCGACCGACTCGTCGAGGGCCCGCTGGGCGGTGCCGACTGACAGCGCGGCGATGTGGACGCGGCCGCGGGCGAGCGAGGTCATGGCGGCGCGGTAGCCGGCATCCTCATCGCCGCCGACCAACGCCGATGCGGGGACGCGGACGTCGGTGAAGTTGACGTCGGCGGTCCAGGCGCCTTCCTGGCCCATCTTGGTGTCCTTCGGTCCGACCTCGAGGCCGGAAGTGTCTGCAGGAACCAGGAATACCGCGATGCCGGTCCCGGACTCGTCGGCGGGGCGGGTCCGGGCGAACACCACGAACAGATCGGCGAGCGGGGCGTTGGTGATGAATCGCTTCTGCCCGTTGATAACCCACTCATCGCCGTCGCGAACGGCCTTCGTACGCAGGCCGGCGGGGTTGGAGCCGGCACCCGGCTCGGTGAGGGCGAACGACGCGACCACCTCACCGGAGGCGATCTTCTCCAGCCACTGTTCCTTCTGCTCGTCGGTGCCGAAGTTCACGAGCACCTGACCGGCGATGCCGTTGTTGGTGCCGAACATCGAGCGCAGTGCGAGTGAGGTGTAGCCGAACTCCATCGCGAGCTCGACATCCTGGGTCAGGTCGAGGCCGAGACCACCCCATTCCTGGGGGATCGCGTACCCGAACAGGCCCATCTCGGCGGCCTGGGCGCGGATGTCGTCGGGGATGGCGTTGGACTCGGAGATCTCCTGCTCGCGCGGGACGACCTTGGTGCGGATGAAGTCGGCGACGACGGCCTTGATCTGGCTGAAGTCCTCGTCGCTGACTGTGGTGGTGGAGGCGGAGACGGTTGCGGTCATGGGCAATAAAATATCAATAATCACCAGGTGCTGACAAGACCTGCCATAAAAGACCAGTTCAGGGCAGATTGTTCGAGCCGGTCGCGGTGGTAATTGTCAAAAAAATATCAAAAATGAGGTTCGGCGACCCGTAGTGGGGCGTTCGATGGGGTAGTCTTCACCAGCAGCGAGCAGAGGAGATCGACGCACATGTCGACAGAGATGCGATCAGTGGGTGGCGCCGCGACGCCGTCGGTGCTGAAACAGATCGTCGCCCAGGAGATCCGGCGGCAGGTCTTCAGCGGTGAGATGCGGCCGGGGACCAAAGTCGACCAGGACGCACTCGCCGAGCAACTCGGTGTGAGCAAATTGCCGGTGCGCGAGGCGCTCATCGCCCTCGACGGTGAGGGCATCATCCAAACCGCGCCGCGGCGTGGGGCTTTCGTCGCCGAACTCTCCCGCGAGGACATCCGGGATCAGTACTGGCTACTCGGCGTGATCTCCGGTCTGGCCGCCGAGCGCGCGGCAGCCCGGCTCGACGACGATCACCTCGCCGCACTCGGCAAACTCGCCGCGCAGATGGAGGCCGACGAGTCGAGTTCGGACCACGACCGACTCAACTTCGATTTCCACCGGCTGATCAACCGGGCGTGTGGGTCGCGTCGTCTGGTCGCCGAACTCAAGCAGCTGAGCAGCTCCATCCCCAACGGCTTCTTCGAAGCGCACCCGGACATGGTGATCTCCAGCAACCGCGACCACCACGAGATCCTCGACGCGATGACCACCCGGTCCGGCGGAATGGCCCGAACCTTGACCGAGGCGCACTTCCTCCGTGGCGGCAACCATGCGGTCGCGTTGCTGGAGGATCGGGGTTTCTGGAACCGCTAGCTCGACTGCTCGGCGGCGGCGATCTCCGCGCGGACGGTGTCCATGTCGAGGTCTTCGACGGCGCCGATCAGCTGCTCGAGCTGGGCGGCGGGCAGAGCGCCGGGCTGGTTGAACACCATGATCCCGTCCCGGAACGCCATCAACGTGGGAATGGAACGGATACCGAAGCCGCCGGCGAGTTGCTGCTGCGCCTCGGTGTCGATCTTGCCGAACACGATGTCGGTGTGGGACTCGGCGGCCTTTTCGAAGACCGGACCGAACTGACGGCACGGGCCGCACCAGGAAGCCCAGAAGTCGAGCAGCACGATGCCGCCGGCCTTGATGGTGTCGTCGAAGTTGTCCAGGGTGATCTCACGAGTACTCATGGCCCGTACAACCGTCCTCGCACCAGGTAGATTCCGGCATCAACCAGTCGAATCCGACACAGGAGGATGGAACGTGATCGCGAAGGCGGTTCGTCGGGCCAAAGGGGTGGTGCCCGAGGTCACCACGATGGAGCTGTTCTTCGACCTCGTCTACGTCTTCGCGGTCAGCCAGTTGGCGTTGTTGCTGGTGCATCACCTGACGCTCGAAGGCGCGGTGCAGACGCTCGTGCTGTTCGGTGCGGTGTGGTGGGTCTGGAACTACACGACGTGGGCCACCAACTGGATCGACCCGGACCGGCTGCCGGTGCGAGTGCTGATGGTGGTGCTGATGGGGTTGAGCCTCATCATGTCCGCGGCGATCCCCGAGGCCTTCGGCGAACGCGGCATGCAGTTCGCGGTCGCGGTGGTGCTCATCCAGCTCATCCGGCCGCTGTTCATGATCGTCGCATTGCGGGGCGACCAGATCGGCCGCAATTACGTCAATCTGTTCGTGTGGTCGGCCGGGGCGGGCGTGCTCTGGATCGCGGGCGCATTTCTCGACGGTCACGCTCGGCTCATCGTCTGGGCACTCGCTCTTGCCGTCGACGTGATGGCGCCCGAGGTGAACCTGTGGGTGCCGGGGCTGGGTTCGACCCCGATGTCGACGTGGCGTCTGGAACCCGAACACCTGGTGGAACGCAATCGGCTGATCTTCATCATCGCTTTGGGCGAGACCGTGCTGTCGTTGGGTCGCGAGTTCTCCGAGACCGAGACGACGGCGATCGCCTACGTGTCGCTGATCGTCGGCTTCGCCCTGACGGTCTCGTTCTGGTGGCTCTACTTTGCCCGGCATTCGGGTGAGGCCGAGGAGCGACTCAAGGACGCCGACGACCGCACGACTCTCGCGCGTGGCGGGTATGCGTACGCCCATGCAGTTCTCGTCGGCGGGATCATCGTCTCGGCGGTGGGCGCCGAACTCATGATGGCGCACCCTCGCGAACACGCCGAACTCGCGACGGCGTTGGCCATCGCCGGCGGGCCGGCCATCTTCATGATCGGTATCACCTTGTTCGTGCGGGCGACGGGTGGTGTCGACCGCTTTGAAGGTGTCGCGGGCGCGGCGGGCATTCTGGCGCTGGTCGTGGTGGTGGTCATCGGTGCCACGGCCGGGTTGTCGCTGTTGCTGGTGTCGGCGCTGACGGTGGTCATCATGTACGCACTTGTGGGTGCGGCCGCACTGCACGCGCGCGGTTCGGCGCCGGCCGCCGCCGTACGCTGACAGGCATGCGCAAAGCACTGGCGGTCGTCGTGGCAGCCCTGTCGACGATGACCGCCGCGGTGTCCGGGATGGTGGCGTCACCTGCCGCAGCCGAGTCGTCGCTGCAGCCCGGCCGGGTACTCGGCGTCACCCAGCTGGGCGAGTGGGGAGGCCTGAGCGGCGTCATCCGGCTCTCGTACACGACCACCGACGCGCGCGGGGCGGTGGTGCCGGCGGCGGGCATCATTCGCCTGCCCACCGGGCCCCGACCGGCCGGCGGCTGGCGCATCGTCTCCTGGGCGCACGGCACGTCCGGCTCCGGCCCCGACTGCGGCCTCACCGGATCAACGGACCTCATCCGCGGCACCGCGCCGATGATCGACGACCTGAATCGGGCCGGATATGCGGTCGTGGCAACCGATTACATCGGTCTGAGTTCGAAATCGGCTGAACCCCATGCGTACCTGCAGACGCAGTCGGAGGCCACCGCGGTCATCGACATGGTCCGGGCCGCGCGGTCGATGGTTGCCGGGTTGTCGAAGACCTGGGCGGTGGGCGGGTATTCGCAAGGCGGTCAGGCGGCGCTCGGTGCCGGTCAACTCGCGCGACGGTATGCGCCCGATCTGGATTTTCGGGGCACTGCCGCGTTGGCGCCGGTATCCAACTTCGAGAGCGCGATCACCTTGCTGCGTCCCGGCTTTGGTGGGCTTCCGGCTGAGTTGTCCGCTCCGTTCGCGGCGATCCTGGCCGGTATGTCCACCGGCCAGCGCGACGTGGACGTGTCGTCGTACCTGTCACCGCTCGGCAAGCGGATCGTCGACGAGATCGGACGCTCGTGCGGGCCGGAATGGTCGTCGATCCTCAACGGTGTGAAGCCGCGCGAGTTGCTCTCGAAGTCGCTTGATGACAGCGCTTTTCGCGATGCGTTACATCGGTACATGGGGGTGCCGACCAGTGGTTACGGCGGCACGCCCATCCTGGTGGTGCACGGCGTTCGTGATACCACCGTGCCGATCCCGCTGACGCTTGCCCTGCTGCGTGAGTTCCGCAGTGCCGGAACATCATACGAGTTCAAGATGGTGAACGCGACGCATTCTGATCTGCGGGACAAGGGTGGTTCGCGGCTCGCGGTTGATTTCCTGCATCGGGTGATGCCGGCGGGATGAAGCGACGACTTCAACCGCTGATGCTGATCGAGTAAGGGTCCGAGCTCGCGAGGTGCCGCATCGAGATCGCCTGTGCGCGAATGGCCTCGATGCGCTCGGCTCCTTCGTCGCCGGGCTTACTCGACCAGCGGGTAGGGGTGGGTTCGGTCAGCGGGGGTTGGGTGGTCTCGATGCGCTCGGCTCCTTCGTCGCCGGGCTTACTCGACCAGCGGGTAGGGGCGTCGCCGGGCTTGCTCGACCAGCGGGTAGGGGCGCTCAACGAGCGGTGCGGGTGACGGCGGGTGGGGACCAGGTGCCGTCGAGGGCGGAGGGTTTGGGGGCGTAGAGGCGCAGGGTGACACCGATCGGTCCGGGCTGGGAGGGAAGCCAGTTGGCGACGCGGTCCGGCCCTGGGTTGGTGTGCTGCAGATAGAGATCCAGCGAACCATCGTCGTTGTACTGCAACGTATCCCGGTCGCCGATGGCGAACCGGTCGAGCTCGTTGGCGGTCTGGTAACCCTCGGCGTCGTACATGGTGACCGACCAGAACGCATCGACCGGCGGTAGGGCGTCGGCAGCGAAATGGATGGTATAAGCGTTGTCCCCGGTCAGCGGATTCCCGTCGGCGTCGGACACCAGGACCGGGTACATGGCATCGTCGGCGGGGTTGGCGCCCAAGCCGATCAGAGTGATGCGTGCGCGGGTCAGATAGTCGTTGCCGTAGACACCGATCGAATCGGTGATGATCTCCCAACCGTTCCGCGGTGTGCCGAGGGTGGTGAGTACCGCGATGTCGGCCAGCGCCGATTTCGCGCCCTGCTCGATCTGCGCCACTTCGTCGGCACTGAATCGGTCTGCGGAGAAATCCTCCCCCGGAACGAGGCCGAGTCGCGAGATGCGGGACAGCACAGAGAAGTCCGTCGCATGCGGTGGGTTCAGTTTCAGGACCTGTGCAGCGGCGGTGAAGTAGTCGACGGCGGAGAGTCCGTTGACCAATCGGAGGGGTTCGGCGGTGAGGTCCATGGTGTCGAGCGGGGAGGGGCCGGCCGTCACCGGCGTGGCGTCACCGATGGTCGACATCTTCCAGCCGTTCTGAAACGCGTTGACGGCGGCATAGTCGTCGGGTCCGTTCGTCTGGGTGCGGCCGACGAGCCAGGCCTGATGAGTCGGGCACGCCAGGGGTGTCGCGCCGTCCGGTAGCGGACCCGTATATCCCGGTGGCGTAAGCACATACCGCTGTGGTCCGGTGCCGGTGGTGCGCTTGCCTGGCGCGGCGAACACGTCGGTCCACATGTCCAGGATCGGCGCGAGGTAGTAGCGGTCGTCGCTGTCGGGGATCTCGAGCAGTACCGGTCCCGCGGTGAGATCGATCCACGCCGACGAGTAGAGCGTGTCGAAGTTGGGTCGGACGACCGCGCGGAACTCGGCGGGCGGGAATTGCCGGAGGTGATGAATCTCGTTGGCGGGACCGGCACCCGGGTTCGCCGATCCGGCGGCGGTCAGCTGGCGGCGGGTCACCTCCATCGTCATCAACGAATACAGATAGGTGTAGGCCTCGGCGGACAGTGTGGCGAGGTCGTCGGACAGGGTGCTCATTTGATGGGCTTTCCGGTTGGGTGACAGTGGATCTCAGGCGAGCGCTTTGGCCTTGAGTGCCTGGAACTCCGCCTCGGTGATGGTCCCGGCGTCGAGCAGGGATTTCGCCGAAGCGATCTGGTCGGCCGAGGACCGGCCGGCCACCGACTTGATGTAGTCGTCGGATTGCTGTCGCATCTCGGCCTGTGCCTCTGCGGCCCGACGCGTCATGCCGTGTCCACGGGCGATCAGATAGACCAGGGCGGTCAGCCACGGGATGAAGATCAGCAGGATGATCCACACCGCCTTCCACCAACCGGACAGTGCACGGTCGCGGAACAAGTCGGCGAGGATATAGAAGAGGACCATCAGGTACGCGACGAACGCGAAGATGACCAGCGTGTACCAGATGAAATCCCAGAATGAGTCCCACATGTCGGGTTGACTCCTTTAGCTCAGCAGAGTGTGCGGACCGGGCGGTCCATGTCCACAGCATGCCGCGCGTGCCGGGGTTCGCGGATCATACGGATCGAATGAAGACCACCCGCGGGGCGACTGCGAAGGTCATCGATATGGACGACACCGATCCGGGTTACCGCTCTCTGGAGGTCCGCAAGGCTGCGGGACTGGCGGCACGCGAGCGACTTCCGCTCGCCGAGATCGGTGAGCTGACACCCGATGCCGACGACCCGAACCGCAATCCCACCGAATTGCTGATGCGGCAGGCGAGTTCGCGGGTGCCGGAACTGATGCCGGTGCGGCATGGTCGGATGGCGCGGACCGCGTTCACGTTTTATCGCGGGGCGGCGTTGCTGATGGCCGACGACCTGTCGCGGTCGGCCAACAGCGGGCTCGAAGTCCAACTGTGCGGCGATGCGCACCTGAGCAACTTCGGATTCTTCGCGACCCCGGAACGGCACCTGGCCTTTGATGTCAACGACTTTGACGAGACTCATCCGGGGCCGTTCGAGTGGGACGTCAAGCGGCTGGTGGCCAGCCTGGTGGTCGCCGGCCTCGACAACGGGTTCGGACGCAAGGCGAGCAAACGGATCGCGCGGCACTGCGCGCGGGAGTACCGCGAGACCATCGCCGCGCAGGCGTCCCTGGGCACGCTGGAGAGCTGGTACAGCCACGTCTCACCGACCGAAGATCTGACCGAGGTACGTGCGATGGTCGACGCGAAGATGACCAAGGACATCCGCAAACAGATCGAGAAGTCGTGGCGCCGAGACAGTGCGCAGGCCCTGTCCAAGTTGACCACCGTGGTCGGCGGCGAGTTGCGCTTCATCAGTACCCCGCCGCTGCTGGTGCCGATCGAGGAACTGGCCGGTGATCACGAGACCCGTGACATCTACGCCGAGGTACAGGACCGGTTGGTGCGATTCCGCACCACGATGCAGCCGCATCACGCCGCGTTGCTCGACAAGTTCCGATTCGTCCGGATTGCCCGCAAGGTCGTCGGTGTCGGCAGCGTCGGCACCCGGGCGTGGGTGCTGCTGTTCTGCGGCAAGGACAACGGCGACCCGCTCCTGTTGCAGGCCAAGGAGGCGCAGCCGTCGGTACTCGCCGATTACGTTGCCGACCCCGGCTATGCGAATCAGGGGGAGCGGGTGGTGTTGGGACAGCGACTGATCCAGGCCACCGGCGACGTCTTCCTCGGATGGGACTCGGGCGCGGGTCTCGACGGGCAGCAGCGTGACTTCTATCTGCGCCAACTCCGCGACGCCAAGGGCTCGATCCTGATCGAGACCCTCGACGAGGAGGCACTCTCCGCCTATGGACGTGCGTGCGGACGAGTGCTCGCCTACGGCCACGCCCGTTCCGGGGATGCGGTGGCCATCGCCGAGTACCTCGGCGAATCCGACGAGTTCGACCGCGCGATGGGACGATTCGGCGAGGTATACGCCGAACGCAATGCCCGGGACCACGACTCATTCGTCGACGCCATCGACCGCGGTGTCGTCGCAGCTGTCGCGGACCTGTAGAACTATCGTGGTCGAGTCGTCGACGAAAAGGGGTCACCGTCATGCCAGGACTTCTGCGGGGCATCGCCCGTACTGCCGTGATTGCCGGCACCGCCACCTCGGTGTCCAACCGGGTGTCGCGCCGTCAGGGCGAACGCTGGGCGCGCGAGCAGTATTACCCGCAGGCCCAGACCGAGGGGGTGTATCCGGCGTTCGGGACGCCCGCGTACGCGCAGCCCACCTACGCGCCGATCCCGGGGCCGTCGTCGGGCGCGACCGCGGCGCCCGCACCGGCTCCGGGCTCATCGACCGACGACCGGCTCAGGCAACTCAAGCAACTCGGCGAGCTGCACGCGCAGGGCGCGCTCACGGACGCCGAGTTCGCTGCCGAGAAAGCGCGGGTACTCGCGTCCTGACGTGTGCCGACCCGGTTCGCGCGGGTATCCAGAGCAAACCCGCGGACAGGACGGCGAGTCCACCGGCGACCACCATCAGCGCGGCGATGTGGTCGTGGCGCATCATCACCGCGCCGACGACGGGAGCGACGATCGTCGCGACCCGGCCGAAGGCTGCGGTGACGCCGACACCGATGATGCGCACCGGTCGCGGGTAGAGCTGCACGGCGAGAGCGGCGAGGCCTGCGGCACCGGCGATCAGCCCGGCGCCGGCGACCGCGAGCAGGGGTAGGGCACTGGCCTGCAGGGCAGCGGTGATCAGCAGTGCCGCCGCGGCGATGACCAGCATGACCACCAGGGTCACCCCGAGTCCGGCCCGTCCGCGCACACCGGCGGCGACGAGCCCGCCGGCCAGACCGCCGCCGGCCATCGCGGCGAGCGTCAGCGGTGCCGCTTGCGGGCTGGCGCCGGCGACCACTGCCATCGACGGCAACCACGACTGCAGGATGCTGTAGGCGAGGAAGACGGTGAACGCCCCCGCCCACAGCGCGAGACTCGCCACACGCAGCGACGGTTGCAGCAACGGCCGCAGCGCCAGATTCGGCGAATGCACCGGCCGCCGACCGTCGACGCCGGGCCATCTCGCAATGGCGACCGCCACCGGAATCGCGACCACCGCCGGTACGACAAAGGCTGCACGCCAGCCGAACTCGGCGATCAGTGGGCCAAAGATGAGGCCGCCGAGCAGATTACCCGCGGCCAGTCCCAGGACCACGACCATCGCCGCGGACTGTCGTTGTCGCGGCATCAGATCCCCACCGATGGAGACCGCCGCAGGCAGGACCAGTCCCAACCCGATCCCGGTGACGAAGCGGACGACCTCCATCTGCCATTCGGCGGCGACGACGACGATGGGCAGGGTGGCGAGCCCGAACATCAGGACCGATCGCCACACCACCGTTTGCCGTCCCCACCGACGCGTCAGTGCGCCGCTGCCCAGGTAGCCCAGCACGGTGCCGAGGGCGGTGAGCATCAGCGCGCGCGTCAGGGACGTGGGGTGAATCCCCCAGTCCGCGGCGATCGCGGGCAGCGCGGCCGGTAGCGCTGCGGTGTCCAGACCGTCCACCACCAGCGCCGCAACCAGCAGCGCCAGCCCCGTCCGACCCACGGGGGCGGTTCGTTGCATGGGGAAACACTAGTGCGTGCCGATACTTCCTGGCGAGGATCAGCGCGCGTCGTCGGTGACGGGTCGACCGGGCGACTCCGGCTCGTCGTGCCGGCGCCGGATACCCGATGCGACGACTGCTTGCGGATTACCGCTGGGTGCCGCCCGGACGACCGGATGGCCGATCACGGCGCGTCGTCGCAGTCGTCCCTGGCGAATTCCCATCGTGGCTCCATCGGTTGTCGGATGGTATGAGCATGCCGTTCGGACAGTGGCGATGTCGTCACCCGTCGAGGGTGAACCGGGGAATGGTGGCGGCACGGTGAATTTCCGGTGGCAGGAACGTGAATTCAGCCTGTGGCAGAACCCTGATGACCGGCCGATCGCGGACTAAGATGCTTCTGGGCCGCGTCTGTCGGCCGCTCGGGATCGTGAGGTGAGGGTGGAGAACAAGTTCGCCCACGTGGTGCACCGTGGACGACCGGCCCTCCCGCCGGGGTTCATCCGGCGCCGCCGTGTCGACGATGCGCTCACCCGCGGCGCCGACGGTCCGGTGACAGTGGTGTGCGCCGGGCCCGGCTACGGCAAGACCCTGGCGGTCGCCGGCTGGGCCGACCGCGCGGACGACGACCGATCCGTGGTGTGGATCGTCGCCGACTCGAGCGCCACCACGCGAACGTTCTGGTCGTCGGTGCTCGGTGCGCTGGCGCCGGACACGGCTCTTCCACCCGACCACCCGTTGCGCGAGTTGGCCCCGAGCGGGGAGTTCGGAGCCATCGAGGTCCGCCGCATCATTGATGGCCTCTGGGACCTGACCCGCCCGCTGACCGTGGTGATCGACGACTTCCACCTGTTCGACAACTCGGAACTGCTCGATTCGATCGACGGGTTCATCGAGCATCGACCGGCCGGGGTGAGCCTGATCGCGATCTCGCGCACACAACCCGCGCTCCGACTCGGACGCCTGCGTATGTCGGGTGACCTCACCGAGATCGACGCCGGGCTGCTCGCGTTCACCCGCGACGAGATCGCTGAGTTCTGCACCAAGTCCGGCGTGGCCGTCGCCCCCGACGATCTGGACCTGATCGAGGAGCGCACCGAAGGGTGGCCGGCCGGATTGCGCCTGCTCCTGCTGGGCATCGACGACGACGACCTGCGTGACGGGCTGCGGCGACTCGGTGGACAACAGCGCCCCGTCGCCGCCTACCTGCTCGAGGAGGTGCTCGAGCGGATCTCGCCGAGCGACCGCCGGTTCCTCCTGACGTCCAGTGTCGTCGACCCGGTGTGCGGGGATCTCGCGCGTGCCCTGACGGGGCGGCCCGACAGCTGGCGCGTGCTCGACGACCTGGTCGCCACGAACTCGTTGACCGTCCGACTGTCCGACCGGCCGGACTGGTATCGCTATCACCCGCTACTGCGCGAACTGCTGCAGGACCGACTGCGTGCCGAGAGCCCGGACAGCGCGGCCGAGCTGCATCGAAAAGCCGCCGAGTGGTTCATCGACTCCGGGGATGCCATCGGCGCCCTCGTCCACCTGGCGTCGGCCGGGGACTGGGACCGGATGCTGCGCATGCTCGCCTTCACCGCGCTGCCGATGATCCTCTCGCCGCGCGCACCCGAGTTGGCCGCCGCCCTCATTCCGGCGGAGGCCCACAACGCGCGGCATCCCACGGCCGCGACCCTGCTCATCACCGCGATCGCCGAGTTCCACCGGCATGACTTCACCGCGATGGATCGGTGTGCGAGGGACGCCGAGGCACTCCTGGAGTCAGCTGACGCCGCCGACACGACGGCCGCGCGGGTCGTGATCGCGCTCATCCGGATGGTGCGCTCACGGGTCTCGGGACTCGCCGAACTCGTGGATTGCTGTGCCGCGGTGTCGCAGCTGATCGACGGCCTGCCCCGGCAGAGTGTGCCCGCGGCCGCGGGGCTGTTGCTGATGGCCGAGAACAACCGGGCGATCGGGCTGGTGCATCGCGGTGATCTGACGCTGGCCGAGCCGGAACTGGAGAAGGTACGACAACGTGCCGAGAGCGTCGGGATGAGTCTCATGTCGCTGGCGGCCACGTCGTATCTGGCGGTCGTCGACATGATTCACGGACGGCTGCCCGACGTCGCGCGGCGCGTGGACGAAATCCTCGATCTCGCTGCACGACGGGGCTGGTCGCGGGAGCCGCAGATCATGGTGCTCTACGCGGCGGCGGCGTGGATGCACTTCGAGCGCAACGAACTCGACGAGGCGTCCGAGCGGATCGCGCAGGGGCGCAGTGCGGGGGTCGCACACTCGGATGCCGGTGCCTGGCTGATGATGGAGGTCGTGGCGGTGCGGGTTGCGGCGGTGCGCCGGGACTCCTATGCCGCCCACGCGGCGGGTTCCGCGCTGATGGCCCTGATCGACCAGAATCGCACGCTGCCACCGCTGCTCGATGCGTGGGCGCGGGTGGCGCTGGCCGAGGTGGAGATGCTCGACGGCCGAATCCCTGAGATTCCACCACCGGAGGACGACGACCCGTCGGGGAGTGCGTCGGGGGTCCTGCGGGTGCTCCGTGCCCGGGTGAGCCTCGCCGCCGGACGCCCCGCCGAGGTGTTGGAGATCCTGGGTGCGTCGAGCCGTTTCGCGCCCTATCGGGTGCTGTCGATCAAGGCTGCGCTGTTATCGGCGGTGGCCGCCCACCAGTTGCGCCGCGACGCGCTGGCGATCGAACGGATCGACGAAGCGGTACGGTTGGCCGCACCGGTCGGTGCGGTGCGGGCGTTTCTCGTCGGCGGCCCAGCGGTGCCCACGTTGCTGACCCGGCGTCAGCACGTCAGCGATTCCGACCGTGAGTTCGTCGCCAAAGTGCTTGCCGCCTGCGGTGACCCGCTCCCCGAGCTCTCGGCGGACCAGCCGGTCGTCGATGATCTCCTCACCGAACGGGAGCTCGTGGTGCTCCGCTATCTGCCGACGATGTACAAGGCGGCCGAGATCGCGGCGGACCTGTTCGTGTCGGTCAACACCGTCAAAACCCATCAGCAGTCGATCTATCGCAAACTCGGGGTCTCGACGCGCCGCGAGGCGGTCGATCGGGCGCGGGAGCGCAAGCTGTTGTAGGGCCGGGGAGGGGGTTTCGACACGGTCGGCTCCTTCGTCGCCGGCCTGCTCAACCGGCGGAGGGGTCGGGATCGCGGGTGGGGTCAGTTGGCGGGGGAGCGCTCATCGGCCTCGAGGGTCGCGACGATGGCCTGCTGGGGGATGCGGCCCTGCGCCACCACCTGTGCGCCGGCGTCCTGGGCCGCGCGGGTGAAGGGCAAGGCACACAGGTACTCCCACACGATCACGGCCGCGCAGCGACCGGGTTCGATCGCGGCGGCGAGGTTCTCGACATCTTCGAGGGCAAGAATCTCGGCGAGCGAATCGTGCAGGATGCCGAGCCGGTCGCCGTCGAACTCCTCGAATTCGGACACCTCGATCGACCCCGACGCGGTCCGCGACACGACCAGGAGGTCGAGGACGCGCACCAGGCCGCTCTCCACCAGGGAGATGATCTCCCCGCTCAGTCGGTCGGTGAAAATATCTGCCGGAGTGGAGAATTCGATGACGACGTAATCGATGGGACCCAGGGTTGCACCGTTGCGCACGTGCGCCTCCTCGCCGTCGGCTGTATCGATCAGTGTCGTCGCGCGCCGGGATCGGTGTCGTCACCCGGAAAGGATGATCAACCGGGATTTCACACGCAAAGGGTGAGTCGTCACCGACGAAATGTGGAAGGCTGGGTGCATGACCGAACAGACATCAGACGAACTGGTCGTCGGACCAGTCGACTACATCGTGGTTGAGTTCGCCAAGGATCGTGAGCTCGACGGGACAGCGTTTCCGCTGTTGGTCGATCTCGTCGACCGCGGCATCATTCGGGTTCTCGACCTCGAATTCGTGCGCAAGGACGACGATGGCAGCGTGGTCGGCGTGGAGATCGCCGAGCTGGGCTTCGGTGGCGATCTGGACGTTGCGCTGTTCGCCGAGGCGGCCACCGGACTCCTCGACGCCCCGGATATCGAGGAGGTGGGATCGGTCCTCGAGCCGGGGACCGTGGCTGCCGTTCTCGTGTACGAAAACCATTGGGCCGCGCCATTCGCCACCGCGCTGCGGCGGAATGGGGCGGAGCTGGTCGCGTCCGGCCGGATCGCCGCCGAAGATGTACTCGCCGCACTCGACGCGGCCGAAGGAAAGTGAGGTCACCATGCCCGGATTGATTCGTGCCGCTGCCCGTACCGCTGTGATCGCGGGTACCGCGACGTCGGTCTCCAACCGTGTCGCCCGCCGCCAGGGCAACCGCTGGGCACAGAAGGAGGCCGCCCAGCAGGCCCAGTTCGAGCAGCAGATGGCCGCCTCGCAACCGCAGTACGCGCCGCCGCCGCAGCAGCAATACGCGCCGCCGCCCCCGGCCGCTCCCGCCGGCGGCGAGGATCGCATCGCGCAATTGCAGCAGCTCGCCGATCTGAAGGCGCAAGGAATTCTCAGCGAGCAGGAGTTCGCCGCGGAGAAGGCACGGATCCTCGGGTCGTGACCGCGGATCTGGCGGCCGCTGTTGGGCAGCGGCCGCAGACGTCGCTGGCCGACCTCGCTGATGTCGGCGAGGAATCGGGCCGTGATCCCGTTGGACTCCTGGTCGGCCAGGGGGAATCCCGGGTACAGGACCTGTTGCCGGTGCGGCACGGCCGGATGTCATTGAATGCGTTCTCGTTCTATCGCGGTGCGGCGCTCGTGATGGCTGATGACCTGTCACGCACGCCGCACTCGGGGCTGATCGTCCAGTTGTGCGGTGACGCGCACCTGAGCAACTTCGGGTTCTTCGCCACCCCGGAACGTCAACTCGCCTTCGATGTCAACGACTTCGATGAGACCTACCCGGGTCCGTTCGAATGGGATGTGAAGCGACTCGTCGCGAGCCTGGCGGTGGCGGCCGACGACAACGGTTGCACGCCGAAGGTGGGTAAGCGCATCGCTCGGGCCTGCGCCGCCGAGTACCGCGCGACGATCGCGAACCAGGCACAGGTGGGCACCCTCGCCACGTGGTACAGCCATCTCACCCCCACCAGCGAACTCACCGCCATACGGAAACTGGTGGACAACGCCACCACCAAGATCCTGCGCAAGGAGATGAAGAAGGCGTGGGGTCGGAACAGCCTGCAGGCGTTGAGCAAACTGACCACCACCGACGCCGACGGTGAGGTGCGGTTCGTCAACACACCGCCGCTGATCGTTCCCGTCGAAGAACTGGTCAGCGACATGACCTCCGAGCAGATCGTCGAGGACATGAGTCGCCGGCTCGCCCAGTTCCGTGAGTCGATGGAGGCACCGCACCGCGTACTCGTGGACAAGTTCGAGTTCGTGCGGATGGCGCGGAAGGTCGTCGGCGTCGGCAGCGTCGGATCCCGTGCGTGGGTTCTGTTGATGCGCAGCAAGATCGACGGCACCCCACTGCTGCTACAGGCCAAGGAAGCGCAACACTCGGTGCTGGACCGGTATCTCCAGGGGCCCGCGTACAGCAACCAGGGTGAACGAGTTGTGTTCGGCCAGCGCCTCACTCAGGCGGTCAGCGACGTGTTCCTCGGCTGGCAGGGTGCCACCGGGTTCGACGGTGTCCACCGTGACTTCTACGTCCGGCAACTCCGTGACGCCAAGGGGTCGGTGGTGATCGGCACACTGGACCCGAAGGGACTCGAGGTCTATGGGCGCATCTGCGGCCGCGTGCTGGCGTTCGGTCACGCCCGATCCGGCGACCCCGTCGCCATCTCCCGCTATCTGGGGGACACCGACGAATTCGACCGTGCGATGGGCAGATTCGCGCTTTCCTACAGCGAGCGGACCATCCGCGACCACCAGGCGTTCGTCGAGGCGATCGACCGCGGTGACCTCGCCTCTACTCCCGGGATCTGAATCGTTTGAACGCATTTCGTGGCTCCATCGGCGGATAGATCAGGGTCAATGCCGATGCGAGCGTGAAATAGCTTCGGAGGATACGGAATCCGAGATAGATCGGTATGTGTCGGATCGAACTCGGCCGCCAGATCAGACACACCACCACGGTCATGATCATTGACATGCCGAGCATGGTGGCGACGATGGGCTGCCACCGCATCGCGGTGAACGTGGACTGGAAGAAGATCAGGCAGATCGCGGCGTAGAGCAACAGCGGCGCCAGCATTGCCCGCCGCGCCGCGTTGACCAGGTTGAACGGAAGTACGAAGGTACCCACCATGGTCTGCCCGTCGAACAGCATCGCGCGATTGCGGGCGGTGAGGTGATAGATGCTGCGGAACCAGCGGGTGCGCTGCTCGCGCAGGTGTTCATAGAACGCGGGTGTTTCGCTGTAGTACACCGCATTTGGGTCGGCGACACTCTTGTACCCGGCCGCGGTCAGGCGCATACAGATGTCGGTGTCCTCGCCATTCATGCCCTGCACCATGCCGCCCACCTCGAGCAGCTGGCTGCGGCGGTAGATGGCGAACATCCCGGGGATGCCCATCACGGCGTCGTAGCCGTCGAGCGACACCTGGAAGAAGCCGTGCCGCATGTAGACCTCGACGAGTCGGGCCTTGTCCATCCAGGTCTTCTCCTCGGCGGGCATGGGGATGCCGCCGACGCAGCCGACGTTCGGTTCGGCGAAGTGGCGCATGGCATTTTCCAGGCAACCGGGACCGATCACCGTGTCGGCGTCGATCCGCACGACATATTCCTCGGTGATGTTGTCGATGCCCATGTTGAGCGCGATCGCCTTGCCGGGGGTCGGGCAGTCGAGCACCACACCGGTGATGTGTTTGCAGGCCGCGATGGTCTCGGTGGCGACTTCGTAGGTGTTGTCGGTGGATGCGTTGTTGACGACGTAGAGCTTGATCTTTCCCGGGTAGGTGGAGGCGCCTTCGTCGACGGATTGGATCGTGGCGGCGATACTGTGTGCTTCATTGTGCGCCGGAACGAGAATGGCTGCGGGCGGTGAGTATTCGACGTCCTGTGCGCGTTTGAGGGTGCGGTAGCCGAACCCGAAGGTGGTGACCGCGAGGATCTGCTGCATGAGGAACACGCCGGCGCCGATGCCGCCGAGGATCGCCCAGTTCTTCAGGGTCTCGACGAGGTTGTAGAACACCTGGATGGCCAGGGCCGCACCGACCATCGCCACAGTGAGGCAGAAGGCCCATTTCAAGAAGGACGGCAACGGGATTCGCGCCGGTTTGGCGGGAAGTGGTCCCTGCTCGGGAAGTTGGGCCTGCCGCAGGACGGTGTGCGGGAAGATGGCCAAGGCCATGAGGCCGGAGATCATCTGACCCGCGAACACCGAGATCGAGGCGATGCCTTGCGCGTGCAGCCAGCCGAAGATGAAGTCGATCACCACGCAGAACACGTAGTACTTGCCCAGCAGCGATCCGATGACGAACAGTCGGCGCCAGATATTCGAGTAGCACAGCAGGCCGTAGGTGAAGAAGAACAGCGAGATGAACATCCGGAGCGGGAACTCGACGTTGCCGCGGCCCTCGGAGAACAGCACCAGATCGTGTGGCGCGTCGGCCCATCCGGTATGTGCCAGAAACGCCCGCACGCACATCACCAGGATCGACAGCCCGGCGAAGGTGATGATGAAACCGTTGGTGCCGCTTGCCGGTCGGTCCACCGCATAGTCGGCGGGCGCGCTGTCCACCGAGCGGAAATGGTCGGCGACACCTCCGTCCGCGGTGGTGTCTGCGCTGTGTGTCTGATCACTCATCGGGTCGTCCTATCGAGCGGAGGTGCCAACGGTGCCATCGGCATTCACGGCGAAACTGCCCTGTGCGGTCACCACTTGCGCGACCTCGGTGCCGAAGTCCGGCAGCGTCGAATCGCCGATGCCGCCGACGTAGTCGATCGCCAGACCCGGCGCACGCGTCGCGCCGGTCGCGGTGGACACCACCAACCCGTTCTGGAAGGCCGGGATGTTCAGTGTCCGCCCATCCGGTTCCGACAGGATCCGTCCGTCGCGGATGGCGACCGGGGTGGTCACCGTTGGGCTGTCGCCGACGAGGATGAACGGCTTGCCGGCCGCCGGCTGCTGATTCCACGCAAACGGCGGATCATACTGCGCGGGAACGAACTCGGTGAGGGTCGGGACGATCGCGTTGAGCTGCTGGATCGGGTCGGCATCGGTATTCGGCAGGTACACGCTCACGCCGGACGCCATCGCGCGGGCGGCGGCAGTGAAGCCCGCGCCCGGATCGGTGCCGAGGACGAGTTGACTGCCGGGTTGCAACTGCATCGGATACGGCGTGATCCGCACGTCGCAGCCGCCGAGATCCCGGTCGCGTTGCACGCTCAGCGTTACCGTGTTGTCCAGCAACGCATTCTGGGCCGGGAGTGGGATCGACGTCTTGCCGCCGGTGGTGTTCAGATTGCGGCTGGCCGCCAGGGTGCCGTTGAGGTCGACGTTGAGGAGCCAGCGGATGTCGTCGGGTGAGGCGGGAAGTGCGATGTCGACGTCGACGGCGGCAGGGATACGGCCGCCGGGCAGATCGGTCAGGGAGTAGTTGATCCGCCAGCGTTTCGTCTCGGTGATCTGGCCCGACGACATGTCGGCGCCCAGCGACGCGAGCGGGACACGGTCGCCGGTGACGGTCGGGCTGGTGACGGCGCTCGGATCGCTCGACGCCGAATCCGCAGTGGCGACGGTCGGATCGGTGAGGAACGAGGAGATCAGGGTGCCGTCGGGTTCGGTGACCCCGAGGACCGGCGTGTTGTTCGCCGTGCCGACGGCCACGCCGTTGCCCATGTCCTGGGTGGTGGTCCAGCCGGTCTGGGACTTGAGGGTGTCGGCCGGGCCGAGCAGGATCGCATTGTCGATGTCGGCATCGGGCAGGTGATCGGCGAAGACGACCTCGTGGCCGGCTCGGGTCAGGGACATGCCCATCTGCGCGGCGGTCGACCGCCAGGTGTTGCCGCGGTCGGTGAGCACGACGGTGACCTGACGGTCCCAGGACGCGACGGCGTCGCGGATGGTGTGGACCGGTTCGGCCAGCGCCGCCTCGACCAGGCTGTCGGGGGCGAGATGGACGGCGATGCCGGCCGAGTGGTCGGTTGTGCAGTGCTGGTTGTCGCGGGTGCCCGACGCGGTGACCTGAACACGCACCTGGCCGTCCGAGGCGATCTGGTCAGGGATGGCATAGAAGCTGTCGATGTCGTGCTGACCGGTGGGCAGCTCAGTCTTGGAGACTTCCTGGCCGTCCATCTTGACCGACAGGAAGATGGTGCTGTCGGTGGGAACCTGGGACGATCCGACCAGGTGCAGCCGGGTGTGGGATCGGGCGGAATCGGCGGGGAGCGCCACAAGATAGCTCGCTGACGGCGAATCGTCGGTGAGCCATAACCCGTCCGGCTGCCCGGACGCGGCAAGGGTCTTGGTGAAGTGCCGCTCCGGGGGGACGTGGATGCTGTCGTCGCCGGCATCCCGGGTGAACCACGAGGGGCGGGCAAGGATGAAGGCAAACAGCACGACGACCGCGAGGCCGAGCACGGCCCACGCGGATTTCGGTACGTTACGGCCGTGTTCGGCGCGGAAGTACTCCTTCTTCGCCGGCTTGTCGCTCATGGCGTTGGTCTCCCGCACTCTGCGTCGGCACTTCCGGTCTTCGCCAGCCCGATCAGGCTCAGGCCCAGCGTCTCGCAGCGCGCCACCACCCCGAACATCTGCGGATCGTCCTCGACACTGCAGGTGAAGACGGTCTCACCGCGGTGCACTTCGCTCGTCACCGGGTGGAAAGTGGCCAGCAACTCCGGGCTGAGCTCGCCATCGATCCGGAACTCGTACAGATCAGTCATACGCATTGCCTCGTCAATCCCCGACTCGATCACCTGCCCACTATGGTTGTTGATGGGTTTGCCTGCTCGCGTCACGAAATCAGGGTGAGATTCACTCGTCTTGGTCGTTGCCACGAAATGAGGTCGAGGTTGTCGGGAGGCCGGGGTCGAATGGTTGGTGGGCGGGTGTCCACCGGTCCGCTCGCACGCAACGTCGTCTATCGTCGACGGCTCTTCGACCGGCTCGACGAGGCTGCCGATGTCCCCATCGTGCTCGTCTCGGCACCGGCCGGCTACGGGAAATCCCTGGCAGTGGCGTCGTGGCTGGACGACCGTGGCATCGATGATGTCGCCTGGGTGAGCCTCGGACAGACCCGCGGGCCTCGCCGCTCACTGTGGACGCTGCTCCTCGAAGGTGTCGCGGAGATCGCGACCGATCGTGACATCGAGAACGTGCGAGTGCTTGCGCAGAGTGCGTCGAGCGATGTCGCGGCACGACTACGGTCGTGGATTCTGGCTCACCCGCGCGAAGTGGTGCTCGTTCTCGACGACCTACAGGACTGCCGGGATGCGGAGACCCACGGCGAATTGGTCGAGTTCATCCTCTCGGTGAGCGAGAATCTGCATGTCGTCGTGGTCTCGCGGCACGATCCTCCGTGGCCACTGCATCAACTGCGGCTCGACGGGCTGCTGACCGACATCCGCACCGACGCGATTCGCTTCGACAGCGCGGAGGTCACCGACCTGGCCCGAAGCCTCGGCGTCGAATTGTCCTCGGATCAGGCCGACCTGCTCGTCACCCGAACGCAGGGCTGGGCGGCCGGACTGCGCCTGGCCCTGCTCGGCATGCAACACGCGGCCGATCCGCAGGAGTTCGTCACGACACTGTCCGGCCGCACCGGCTACATCGCGGACTACCTGATGCGGGAGGTGTTCGACGGGCTGCCCCGCGAATGGCAGGACTTCCTCACCCGGGTCAGCATCGTCGACGACGTGTGTCCCGAACTCGCCGAAGCGCTCGGCGGCGGCCCGGACAGCGGAGACATCCTCGCCGACCTGGCCGAACTGAACGCATTCGTCTACGAACTGGGCCACCGGCGTCGCCGGTACCGTCTCCATCCGCTGCTGCTCGACTTCCTCCGATCCCGGATCACCGACCGGGCCGAGCAGACCCGGCTGCATCGGCTCGCCGCCGAATGGTACGGGATGCAGGGGCAGCCGATGGCCGCACTCGGCCACGCATTGGATGCGGGTGACTGGTCGCGGGCCGGTGGGCTCGTCGGCACGCATGTCGTCAGCTGGACCGTCTGCCAATCGCCCGCGGAACTTGCGAGGATGCTCGACGACGTGCCGCGCGAGGCGGTGCTGACGCATCCCGGTCTGGCGATCGGGGCGGCCGCGGCCCGGGGGATGTCGGGCCGATCCGATGGCGTCGCCGAATTGGTGGCGGCGGCACGTGCCCAACTCCACCGGGTCGAGGGTCGCCGCCGACGTCGCTACGAACTCGTGTTGGGCGTCATCGAGGCCGGTGACCAGCGATGGGTCGGTGACATCGTCGCGATGCGCAGCGCGTTCGGGCAGCTGCCGCACGATTCGGGAGCGCTGTCGTCGGTGGGCCTCGCGGACTGGCCCGCGTTGCAGGCCCTCATCCTCGGCAACCTGGGCGTCAGTGAACTGTGGTCGTTGGACAGTGGTTGTGCGCGTGCCCATCTGGAAGCGGCCGCGCTGACCGACGTGGGTCACCGTGTCCTGCGTCCGGTGATCAATGCCCAGGCCCATCTGGCGTACCTGCGGTGGGAGTGCGGCGAATTGTCCGAGGCCGCAAAGATGGCACGCCGCACGGTGCGCGTGGTGGAGGAAGCGGGGTCGCCCGGCATGGTGCAGGTGACCGCCGCCTACCTCGCACTGGCCGGGGTGGCGCTCGAGCGGGACGATCAAGACGCTGCGCAAGCCTGGCTGGTTCGGGCCGAGGAGACCAATCGCGAGCCGCACACGACGTTCGCGATGGATCTCATGCGGGCCCGTCTGGCATTCGCGCAGGGCGACCCGGTCGCGGCCGCGACGATCGTCCAGCAGGCGACGACCAGCGTCGACGTCGTGCCCGTGCCCGACGGACTGCAGCACCGTGCCGCCTATCTCCATGACTCCATCGTCAAGGTCGCCGGCGGACAACCGACGTGCGCCGAGCACGAGGACTCGTTGC
This sequence comes from Gordonia sp. CPCC 205515, assembly GCF_048537925.1. Taxonomy (NCBI): domain Bacteria; kingdom Bacillati; phylum Actinomycetota; class Actinomycetes; order Mycobacteriales; family Gordoniaceae; genus Gordonia; species Gordonia sp. CPCC 205515. The sequence goes on from NZ_JBCLVJ010000004.1 coordinate 398,328, forward strand.
GCGCACGTCTGCGGTCGCACCTGACGCTGGCCACCTGTGTCGAGGCGGAGCACGGCCGCCGGCTGGAGGCGCTGGAGTCGGCGCTGGCACTGGCGGCGCCTCAGGAGTTGCGCCGGCCGTTTCTCGACGCGACCCCGGTGTTGCGCCCGCTCTTGACCGATCGAATCGAAAAGGGTTCGGCACATGCGGATTTCGCAGCCGATCTGATGATGCGCACCACCACGACCACCGGCGCCCCCGATCCGCAGCACGGTCTGTTCGAGTCGCTCACCGAGCGCGAGATGGGTGTGCTCGCCTACCTTGCCGGGTCGTTGACGACGGCGGAGATCGCCGACGAGCTATTCATTTCGGTCAACACCGTGAAGACCCATCAGCGGTCGGTCTACCAGAAACTCGGCGCCAACAGCCGGCGCGAGGCGGTGACCAGGGCCCGGGACCTCGGCCTGATGTGAGGGGCCCTGATGTGAGAGCGCCGATCAGCCGGACGTCTGTCGTCCGCCGACGGTGTGTACGACGATCACCTGCGGATCCCAGGGCACCAGATCGTCGACCGCGGACTGCAGATTCGCGATCGGCGGCAACTTCTCGGGGCCCAGGATGTTGATGGTCACCTTGTCGCCACTCCAACCGACGCTCGTCACCTCCGCGTCCTGCGCCCCACCGGCCGCAAGCCACGACGTGGTGGCGTCGGCGATTTGCCGGGACCACAACGACGACAACGAGTTCAGCACCATCGGTATGGCGACGACGACCAACGCGATTGCCAGGATCAGGTACGCGCGAGTGTCTCGTCGTCGGGACGGCGGCGCGTCCTCGAGCGCCTCGCGGTTGTAGCCGCCGATGGTCATCACCGCGACGCCCGTGATGACCATGGCAATCACGTTGGAGGCGAACAAGATGAACGCCCCCAGGGCGAGTGAGGGTGCCCCCGAACCGAGACACACCCCCACCACGCCCAGGGGCGGGACCAGGGAAATCGCGATCGCGACGCCCGGCAGCACGTCGCCGACATCGCGGCGGGTGATTGCGACGGCACCGGCCAGTCCGGTCGCCAGCGCGGCCAGCAGGTCTACCAGCGTGGGTGAGGTCCGGCCCAGGACCTGCGAATTGGACAGCACGTTCACGGGATTCGGCAAGAGTTGCGCGATCACCACGCCGAGGAGGGTGACCAGCACGATGCCCGCGGCCACCAGACCGACACTCTTGAGGATCAGAGCGCCCCGACCGCTCACGATGCCCAGCCCGATTCCGAGGATCGGGGTCGACAGTGGCGCCACGATCATCGCGCCGATGACCGTCGCGGTGCTGTCGGCCACCACCCCGGACACCGCGATGACGCCCGACAGCACGAGCATGATCCAGAACGCAGACCGTTTGGCCCTCGCGTCGCCGACACCGAGGTCGAGCCGGTCGGTGATCTCGTCCAGGGTGCGTCGCTGCGAGTCCGGGATCAGGATCGACATCTGTTGGCTCCGTTCGTCATCCAGGACTGCCTCTCGGATGAACGACCGTATCAGGGAGTGACGATGGCGAAGTCGGGATCCGGATTGTCCAGATGTCCGGCCAGTTCGCCGAACTTGCCGACGTCGCCGTCGGCGCTGATGCTGCCGTCCGAGATTGCCTGTGGCACATCGAGCCCCGCGAGTAGGATGCCCATCAGCACCGGCTTGGTCAGCGTGAAGGTGGCATCGGCGGCTGCGGCCCCATCCGGTACGTCGAAGTGGATGAGCACGCCGTTGCGTAGTTCGGTGCGATGATGCCGGTCCTCGTCGGTGATCTTCCAGTCCAGGGTGATGTGGGCATCCCAGCTTGCCGGGCCGTCCACCCGCAAGGAGACCGCGTCGAAGAGTTGATCGACCGACAGTGCGGCGACGATGTCCGGTGCGGCGGTGTTGGTCGGCGTGCCGACCGGACCGTTACGTAGTTCGTAGGCACCCATCAGATAGAAGTTGCGCCATGTCCCGTTCTCGCAGCCGTACCCGAGTTGTTCGTAGGTGTTGGCCAGCAACTCTTTTGCCTCGGCATTGCTGGGGTCGGCGAAGACCACGTAGTTCACCACGGTTGCGGTCCAGCGGAAGTCGCCCTCGTCGAACGTCTTTCGCGCCTTCTCGAGCACGGCGTCGGCGCCGCCCATGAAGTCGACGTGTCGCTTGGCGGACTCCACGGGAGGGTGCTCCCAGAGGTGGGCGGGCACACCGTCGAACCAGCCCATATAGCGCTGGTAGATGGCCTTCACGTTGTGGGACACCGAGCCGTAATAGCCGTGGGTGTGCCATACGTTCTCCAGGGCCGGCGGTAACTGGATATCCTCGGCGATCTCGAGTCCGGTCTTACCCTGATTGAGGGCGCGCAGCGTCTGGTCGTGCAGGTAGCCGTACAGATCACGTTGCTGCGCAAGGAATTCGGTGAGTTCGTCGGTGCCCCAGGTTGGCCAATGGTGGGAGGCGAACAGCACATCGGATTTCGCGGCGAACAGGGTGATCGCCTCGGTCAGATACTTCGACCACACGTGCGGGTCGCGGACCAGCGCGCCACGCAGCGTGAGCAGGTTGTGCAGAGTGTGAGTTGCGTTCTCCGCCATGCACAATGCGCGCAGCTGCGGAAAGTGGAAATTCATCTCAGCCGGGGCCTCGGTGCCCGGAGTCATCTGGAAGACGATCTCGACGCCATCGACGGTCTCGGTGTGTCCGGTCTCGGAAATGGTGATCGTCGGATTGATCAGTGTAGCCGTGCCGGTCGACGTCGTCTGACCGAGGCCGGCGCCGATCGAACCCTGCGGCCCGGAGGGCAGCGCAGCGCCGTACATGAACGCCGCTCGTCGACCCATCGCGGTGCCGGCATAGACGTTCTCCGCGACGGCGTGCTCCACCATCCCGGCCGGTGCGATGATCGAGCACTTACCCGCGTCGACCTGGTCCTGGGTGGTGACGCCCTTGACGCCGCCGAAGTGATCGATGTGGGAGTGGGTGTAGATCACCGAGACGACGGGCTTGTCACCCCGATGCTTGCGGTACAACTCGAGGCCGGCAGCTGCGGTCTCCTGTGAGATCAGCGGATCGATGACGATGACACCGGTATCGCCCTCGATGATGGTCATGTTCGACAGGTCGAGCCCGCGGACCTGGTAGATCCGGTCGGTGACCTCGTACAACCCGTGTTTGGCGACCAAGCCTGATTGGCGCCAGAGACTCGGATTTGCCGTCGGTGGACAGTTGTCGGTGAGGAAATCGAACTCGGCACAATTCCACACCGGGTCACCGCCCGCATTGGTCACCACCGGAGACTCGAGGGCGGCGATGAAGCCCTTGTCGGTGGCGGCAAGATCGCGTTCGTCGCTGAACGGGAGAGCGGACACAGCGTCGTCGTTGCTCTTCACGATGGCCTGGCTGGCATCGAGCGGGGTGGTCATGTTCTCAGAGCACCTTTCACATCAAGGTTGGGGCAGGACACTCATGGTCAAGCCTGGTAGCGGTGTACATTCCGCGCATCACCCGCCGAGGGTGACGTCGGCGTCAGTGCGGCTGCTGCGACAGCCAGTCCTGCGCCCGGGCATAGGCGACATCGAGTGCGGAGAAGATGTGGTCGTCGGCGGGCACGATGTTGTCGTCGCCGATGAGGTCGGTCAGGCCGGCGCGGCGCAGGGTGTTGAGCAACTCGGGTGACACTCCGGCGATCATCAGCCGACCGCTGCGCTTCTGAAACTTCTCGACCCGTGTGCGCAGCAGTTTCATCAGGGTTGCCGATGGCACGTCGGGCAGGGTGCGGACGCTGAGGATCAGCACCGGGTGGTGTGCGTCGTCGTCGACCGTCGGCCACTGGTCATCCAGCCGCGGTACCTCGGCGAACAGGGCGACGCCGGAGTGATGCAGGACGGTGATGTCGTCGGAGGGGATCGATGCCGGCACCGCCACGACCCGCCACTCGTCACCGTCGGGTTCGAGCGCGACGAGGCGGGCGGCCCGCGCGGCCTGTACGCAGTAGAGCACCAGCGAGAGTGCGGCGCCGAACAGGATGGCGTCCTGCAGGGGGAACTGGGTGGTGGCGATGAAGGTCGCGACGAGGGCGACGGCGCTCAGCGGTGCGGTCTTGAACACGAGTTTGATGTCCGGCCAGCGGCCCATGATCAGCTCGCCCCCGATGACCAGCAGCAGTCCGCCGATCACCGGCATCGGGATGATCTCCGCGACCGACCCGACGAGGAGCACCAGCAGGACGAGCCACAGGCCGGCGAAGATACCCGCCCAGCGGGTCTTCGCGCCCGCGGAGACCGCGACACCGGTGCGGGAGAGGGAACCGCCGGTGGCCAGCGAACCGAAGAAACCGCCGACGATGTTGGCCGCACCCTGCGCGGTGAAATCGCCCGACGCATTGGATCGGCTGCCGTCGGGGTTGGGCACCGACGCCGAGATACCGGCGGCCTGCGCGAGTCCGACCAGCGCGATCGCAAATGCACCGAGCAGCAGATCGGGCGCCGCGGTGAGGTCCGGCATGGTGAACGGCGGCAGCGATCGGGGCACCGAAGCGATGTCGCCGACGGTCTCGACGTCGGTGTGCAGCACGGCGACGACGACCGTCACCACGGCCAACGCGAGCAGTGTGGCGAGCGAGGCCACCTTCTTGACCATCCGGAACACCGCCCATACGGCGACGGTGGCGACCGCCACGATCACCGCCGACAGCTTCCACTCACCGATGTGGGCGAAGCAGTCGACGAATTTCATCAGGGTGTTGTGGGCGGTCGGCTTGTAGGCGGTGATGTCCTTGAGCGTGCCCGCAACGATCTGCACCGCGATACCGACGGTGAAGCCGGTCATCACCGAACTCGACACGAAGTTCATCGCGGCACCGAACTTGAGGACGCCGAACAGCAGCATGACGATGCCGACCAGCACCGTGAGCATCGCGAGATTGCCCATGTTCGTCGGATCGAGACCGGCCTTGGACAGCACGCTCTGCGAGGACAGGGCGATGGCGCTCGTCAGGGTCGTCACCATCAGGACGGTGCGTGCGAACACCGACCCGATGAGCGTGGCGAACATCCCGGAGTACAGACCGCTGACCGGGTTGAAGCCGCCGATGCTGGCATACGCCATGCCCTCGGGGATGGAGAACAATGCGGTGACGAACCCGGAGATGACATCGCTGGGGGTGGGTCGGGATGCCTTGGCGCCCGACGCGGGTTTGAATCGATCAAGTACCGACATGTGGTGCCCCTCCCGTATGCGGTCGTTCACTCCTCCGCCGATTACAGTCCCCCGAGGCTCTTGCCGATCAGCATGACACCGATGACCACGAACAGGACGGCCATCACCGCATGATTGTGGGCCTGTAGCCACTCTTTGAGGTTTTCCAGCGGAACTCGCAGCCGGTCCGCGGCGACCAGATAGCCGATGACGGGGATCAGCACGGTGATCGCCGCGAGCAGCGCGAAGATCAGTACGCAGACGGCGGTCTGTCCCGCCGGCAGCGCACCGGCACCGATCGCGACACCGGCGCCGATGCACATCATCAGGTTCTTGGGGTTGATCGCGGCGAGTGCGAAGCCGATACCGATGGCGGCCAACGGTTTCATCGTGTCGATCGCCGCCATCCACTTCGGTGCCGAGGTGTCCTCGCGGCCGCGCCACTGACGTACGCCGAGGAGTAGCAGCAGGACACCGAGGACGAGCTTGATCCACGACACTCCGGAGGACCCGGCGGTGTCGTCCACCGCGCCGCCGACGAGCACGAAGATGACGGTGGCGATGACGATGCCGGCCAACCAGCCGACCGCGAACGCGATGCTCGTCGCACGTGCGTTCTTCGCCAAGAGCATCAGGATCGCGGCGATGATGGGGATCGGGGAGATCGCGACACCGACGGCGAGCGGCAGCAGGTCGCCTATCACGGATCCCATCGAGCAGTCCTTCCCTTGTCCGGTGTCGGCGTCCATGATCGCCGGGCCGGGCCCGGACGGCATCACCCTCCGAGGGTGACGACACCCTGGTGAGACCCGCGAAGCATGGTGGTGCGGGCGCCGGTGGTCGCGTCTGCACGCGGATTTCAGCAGACCGATTCGGATACGACACGCAGAGGTTGACACATGAACGCACCCAAGCCGCCCACGGACACGATTGTCGCGCAGCAACGCGAACTACTGAATAAACTTCCGTTTTCCGACCGGCGAGACTTCGACGACGCGACGCGCGGCCTGATCGCCCGTCGCGAACCCAACGCGGTGAAGGCCGACGACGGGACCGTGCTCTGGGACAACGACACCTATTCGTTTCTCGATGGCGAGGCACCGGATTCGGTGAATCCGAGTCTGTGGCGGCAGTCGCAGCTCGCGTCGGTCGCCGGATTGTTCGAGGTCGTCCCGGGCATCTACCAGGTGCGCGGGATGGATCTGTCGAACACGTCGTTCATCGAGGGCGACGACGGTGTGATCGTCATCGATACGTTGCTCTCGGCGGAGACGGGCAAGGCTGCACTCGACCTCTACCGGGAGCATCGCGGCGACCGTCCGGTCAAGGCCGTCATCTACACCCACTCACACGCCGACCATTTCGGCGGCGTGCGCGGATTCGTGTCGGACGAGGACGTCAGCAGCGGAAAGGTGCGGATCTTCGCGCCGGAGGGCTTCCTCGAGCATGCGGTCTCGGAGAACGTCTACGCCGGCACCGCGATGAACCGTCGCGCCGGCTACATGTACGGCGCCGCCTTGGCGCGCGGACCGCAAGGGCAGGTCGGAGCCGGACTCGGCCAGACGTTGTCGATCGGTACGGTCACCCTGCTACCGCCCACCGACATCATCACCACGACCGGGCATGAAGAGACCGTCGATGGGGTGCGCATCGTGTTCCAGATGGCACCCGACACCGAAGCGCCGTCGGAGTTCCTGGTCTATCTGCCGGATTTCAAGGCGTTGTGCGCGGCCGAGGACGCCACCCACACCTTCCACAACCTGCTCACTCTCCGCGGTGCGGTGGTTCGCGATCCGCACGGCTGGGCGAAGTACCTGACCGAGACGGTCGATCTGTTCGGAGGTGAGGTCGAAGCGGTCTTCGCGTCGCATCACTGGCCGATGTGGGGCAATGAGCGGGTCGTCGAGTTCCTGTCGACCCAGCGCGATCTGTACGCCTACGTGCACGATCAGACGCTGCGTCTGATGAACAAAGGACTGACCGGACCGGAGATCGCCGAGGCGATCGAACTGCCGAAATCGCTGGAGAACGCGTGGAACGCGCGCGGCTACTACGGGTCGGTGAGCCACAACGTCAAGGCCATCTACCAGCGGTATCTGGGCTGGTTCGACGGCAATCCGGCCAGCCTGTGGGAGCACACACCGGTCGAACAGTCCAAGCGCTACGTCGAGTTCATGGGCGGCGCGGACGCGGTCGTCGCCAAGGCGCGCGAGTCCTTCGATGCCGGGGACTTCCGGTGGGTGGCGCAGGTGGTCAACCACGTGGTGTTCGCCCAACCCGACCACTCGGAGGCCAAAGAGTTGCTTGCCGACACCTATGAGCAGCTCGGATATGGTGCAGAAAACGGCACCTGGCGAAGCTTCTACCTGTCCGGCGCCACCGAGTTGCGAGACGGCCAGTTCGGGACGCCGACCGAGACCACGTCCCCGGACGTCATCGGCCAGCTGAGTCCGTCGATGCTGTTCGACGCGATCGCCATCCAGGTCAACGGACCGAAGGCGTGGGGCGAGAAGCTGTCCATCGATGTCGTGTTGACCGACAACGACGATCGGTATCGGCTGCGGCTGGCCAACGGCGTGCTGACCTACACGGACCGGGCACAGGACGGAGATGCCGACGCGACCATCACGACGACCAAGACCGCGTTGCCCGCGCTCGCGCTCGGGCAGTTGACCGCGGAGGCGTTGGGCAAGGCCGGCATCGAATTGAGCGGTGACGCTTCGGCGTTGGCGCGGTTGGGTGCGGTGCTCGATCCGGGCGACAAGAACTTCGCCATCGTCACCCCGGACTGATCACCCCGGGAATGCACATAGGCCGGGACCCGGCAGCGAGGATCGCCCGCTGCGGAAGGGTCCCGGCCCATGCCGTGTCACGATGACCGCAGGGGTTGCCTGCGCATCGTGAGGTTTATTCGGTGGTGTGGTTTCGACCAGCGTCGGGCTCGCTTCGCTCGCTCGTCGCGCTCAACCAGCGAGCGGTTACGGCGCCCAGGTGCGGGGTGCGGCGCCGGCCTCGGCGTCTTCCGCCGGAGCCGCGACCCGATGGGCGCGATTCACCGCGGAGACGACGGCCCGCAGGCTGGCGGTGGTGATCGACGACGCGACACCCACACCCCAGACGGTTTCGCCGTTGATCTGCGCCTCGACGTACGACGCGGCGTTGGCGTCGTCGCCTGCGGTCATGGCGTGCTCGCTGTAGTCGAGGATGCGGACGTCGAAGCCGACGGTCGAGAGTGCATCGACGAAGGCGGCCAGCGGTCCGTTGCCGGAACCGGAGATCTCCTTCTCCACGCCGTCGACCTTCACGACGACGCTGATCTGGTCCTCACCGCCGTCCTCCTCGGCCGCGTCGACCTTCTGCCGCATGCGTTCGAGCGGCCGGATCGGGAACAGGTACTCGTCGGCGAAGACGTCCCACATCTCCTTCGGCGACACCTCGCCGCCCTCACCGTCGGTGATCTTCTGGATCTCGCGGCTGAACTCGATCTGCAGGCGCCGCGGCAGGTTCATGCCGTGGTCGGCCTTCATGATGTAGGCGACGCCGCCCTTGCCGGACTGGCTGTTGACGCGGATCACGGCCTCGTAGTTGCGGCCGACATCCTTCGGGTCGATCGGCAGGTACGGCACCTGCCACAGGATGTCGTCGATGTCCGAATCATCTTCGTCCGCATCGATTTTCATTTGGTCCAGGCCCTTGTTGATGGCGTCCTGGTGGCTGCCGGAGAAGGCGGTGTAGACCAGGTCGCCGCCGTACGGGTGGCGCTCGGGGACGTTGAGCTGGTTGCAGTATTCGACGGTGCGACGGATCTCGTCGATGTCGGAGAAGGAGATCTGCGGGTCGACGCCGCGGCTGAACAGATTCATGCCCAGGGTCACCAGGCACACGTTGCCGGTGCGCTCACCGTTGCCGAACAGGCAGCCCTCGATGCGGTCGGCGCCGGCCTGATAACCCAATTCGGCTGCGGCGACGGCGGTTCCGCGGTCGTTGTGCGGATGCAGGCTCAGGATGACCGAGTCGCGGCGGGCCAGGTTGCGGTGCATCCACTCGATGGAGTCGGCGTAGACGTTGGGGGTGGCCATCTCGACGGTTGCCGGCAGGTTCAGGATCATCGGGTTTTCCGGTGTGGGAGCGATGATCTCGGTGACCGCATCGCACACCTCCTTGGCATACGACAGTTCGGTGCCGGTGTAGGACTCGGGCGAATACTCGTAGCGCCACTGGGTATCCGGGTACTTCTGCTGTTCGGCGACGACCTTGTGGGCGGCGTCGGTCGCGATCTTGGTGATGGCGGCCTTGTCGGCGCGGAACACCACACGACGCTGCAGGACCGAGGTCGAGTTGTAGAAGTGGACGATGACCTTGTTGGCGCCGCGGCAGGCGTCGAAGGTGCGCTCGATCAGTTCGTCGCGGCACTGGGTCAGCACCTGGATGGTGACGTCGTCGGGGATGGCGTCGTCCTCGATGATCTCGCGGACGAAGTCGTAGTCGGTCTGGCTGGCCGAGGGGAATCCGACCTCGATCTCCTTGTAGCCCATGCGGACCAGCAGATCGAACATGCGTCGCTTGCGCGCCGGACTCATCGGGTCGATCAGCGCCTGGTTGCCGTCACGCAGGTCCACCGCGCACCACATCGGTGCAGAGGTGATGACCTTGTCGGGCCAGGTGCGGTCGGGTACGGATACGTTCTCGACCTCGTCGGCGAACTGGCGGTAGCGGTGCACCGGCATGGCCGAATTACGTTGCGGATTCCAGGCGGGCTGGCCTGCGGGGATGGGTCCGGACGGCTCGACGATGCGACTGCCGCCCGAGGTGAAAGTGTCTGCTGCTGCCATTTGAGGTCAATCTCCAGTGATCGAAAGGAAAGTGACCGGCGCATAAAAAGGCCCGCGACGGAGGGCCGGTCGAATCAGACCCCGCCGCGGCAACCGAGAAGGAGCGCGCGCTGCATGCGCAGGACTCTACTCCGACTCGGTGCTGAGGCCAAATGGCACGACGCTGGTGAGCTCGCGAACGACGGAGCACCGGTACACCCCCCTTTGGGGGGTGTCGGTCTTGTCGTAAATGCCGGATTCTGAGATCTGCCTCTCCGAACGGCTCTACTATGACGGCGGTCACTACGGTCGCCTGCGTGGCGGGACCGTTTGGTGGGGTGGCACGCCACGTGCAGCGAGTCCACATCCATCAGGTAATCCCCGAATGAGGTATCCCATGGCCCGTCCCAATGCCCCCGCGGGCGAGAACAAACGCATGAGCATGAAACGTGTGGCGGCGGCGAGTTCGATCGGTACGACGATCGAGTTCTACGACTTCTTCATCTACGGCACCGCCGCCGCACTCGTCTTCCCGACTGTCTTCTTTCCGGACGCCGACGAGTTGACCGGCACCATGGCGTCGTTCGCCACCTTCGCGGTCGCGTTCTTCGCCCGACCGGTCGGTGCCATTCTCTTCGGGCACTTCGGCGATCGGCTCGGCCGTAAACGCACACTCGTGTGGACGCTGCTGATCATGGGCTTCGCGACCGTCGCGATCGGCGTTCTGCCCGGTTACGAGACCGGTGCCTTCGGGATCGCCCCGAACGGGATCGGCGTCGCCGCGCCGATCATCCTGGTGCTGTTGCGATTCCTGCAGGGCTTCGCGGTCGGTGGGGAATGGGCGGGGGCGACGCTGCTCACCGCCGAGTACGCCCCTCAAGGCAAGCGCGGTATGTACGCGATGTTCCCGCAACTCGGGCCGGCGTTCGCGTTCTTCCTCTCGAGCCTGACCTTCCTGATCGCGAGCCTGACGCTGGGCGAGAAGAGTTCGGCCTTCCTCGACTACGGGTGGCGTATTCCGTTCATTCTCTCGTTCGTTCTCGTCGCCGTCGGACTCTGGGTCCGGCTTGCCGTCGCCGAGACACCGGTCTTCCGGCAGGCGCAGCGGAAACGCGCCCTGGACCCGTCGGCGGGACCGAAACTGCCGTTCCTGGACGCCTTCCGGTACCAGTGGAAAGAGATCCTGATCGCCGGTGGTGCCCTCGCGAGTCTCTTCTCGCTCTTCTACATGTCGACGGCGTTCCTCACGAACTACGGCACCAAGACCCTGGGCCTGTCCCGTGTCTTCGTGCTCTCCGCGGGCATGGTCACCGCCATCATGTTCGGACTCTCGATCGCGGCGTCGGCGATGTGGTCGGACCGGGTCGGCCGTCGTCGCGTGATCATGATCTCGTGCATCATCGCGGTGCCCTGGGCGCTGGTGTTGTTCCCGATCCTCGAACTCGGCGGCGGCTTCGCCTTCGTCGTCGGTTTGCTGGGCAGCGCGCTCATCTTCGGTGTCGCCTACGGACCCGCGGGCGCGATGCTGCCCGAGCTGTTCGAGGCGCGATACCGCTACACGGGTGCGGGGATGGGCTACAACCTCGCCGGCATCCTGGGCGGCGCCATCCCGCCGCTGATCGCGGCCCCGCTCATCGCAGGTCCCGGATCGATCTGGGTGGGCGTGATGCTGGCGATCCTGTCGTCGGTCAGCGTGCTCTGCTGCTATCTGGTCGTGGAGACCAAGGACAAGGACATGAGCGTGGAGAACCTCGGCGCAGGTGACTCCAGCGCAGTCGAGGTCGGCTGAGGAGGCCAACGGCAGCGGATTCTCAACGGACCCGGACGATCCGGTCGGTGAGTTCGTCGGCGACGGCGTTCCCGATCGGGTGTCCGGGTCCGGTCCGCCAGCACGCGCCGAGGGTGTCGTACCCGATCTGTACCACTGTCAGGTGATGCGGCCACTGTTCGCGCGCCCAGTACGGTTCGTCGCTGGCGCTGTCGGTGGCCGCCATCTCCGACTCCAGCAGCGCCCACTGCAGATCCCGGCGCGCCGTCTGCAGGGGCGGCGATCCCACCGGGTCACGGCGTGTCGGATCGACGATGGGTTCGCACGCCGCGAGCACCTCGCCGTCGGCCAGATGCAGGGATCGGCGGTGGGCGTGGGGGAGCAGCAGCCACAGGGCGGCGACGGCGAGCGCGACGCCGAGCAGAGTTTCGAGGAACCGGTCGCGGACCGGGATGAACAGTGCGCCTTCCGGATTGCCCATCAACATGGCCAGCGGAGTGATGAAGGTGACCGCGACGGCGTAGTTGCCGACGATGGTCAGTTCGATGAGGACGTTGAGGGCCGCGATCACCAGGATCAGCGCGATGACCTGCAGATCGAGGAGATGCAGCAGGGTGAACGCCACGAGTCCGAGGATGGTCCCGACGAGGCGATGCGCCCCGCGCAGGCTGCCGCGGATGCGGTCCGGCCCGAGTTGCAGCACGAGAACGGTACCGAGGATCGCCCAGTCGGGCCGGGACAGGCCGAGCGCCAACGACAATCCGCCGGCCACCGCGGCGGTCACCACGACGCGGATCGTGGTGACGGTGGCATGGCCCTGCCAATGCAGCGCCGCGATCAGTCGGTGCGCGACGCTGGGACGTGGCAGCGGTGGCGCCCACGGGCCGGTAGTGGTCGGTGCAGCATCATGAAACCTGTGCTGGGACATCCAAAGCTGTTGGGCCAGAGCGCTATCGGTTTGTGCGGAGTCGTGTAGCACCGACCACGCGTGCAGTGTCGACAGGGCGACACCGTGCCGGCGGGCGGGATCGGCACCGCGGTTGTCGGCAAGGTAGGTCTCGACCGCGGCCATCGCCGCGTGGGTCGCCGCCGACTCCGGACCGCGTGGACTCCACAGTGCCGGTGCCATGCCGACGACGAGCGAGGCGACCGCGCCGGCGGCCGCGCAGGTCGCCAGCACCGACGGAGCGACGCCGTGCCGGGTCACGACCGTGGCGATCGCGGCGACGAGGACGAAGAAGAACGGTCCCGGCGGTCCCAGGCGCATCGCGTTGACCGCGAACACGACCACTCCCGCACCGATGGACAGCGCCGCCACCACCACGAGGTTCTCGCCCACGGTCGCATCGGCACCCGCCCACGCCCCGAGATAGCCGTATCCGGTTGCCACGACGGCCAATACGACCGAAGCAGTCGCGATGACCCGCCACCGCACCCGGTACGGACGTTTCTCCCCGTAGAGCATCGCGAAACCGCCCAGGGCCACCAGCAACGCGTCCCGGCCGAATCCGGCGCCATAGAGCACCAGGGCGGGCAGCGCGAAGGCCAGTCCGGATCGGATGGCGGCGCCCCACCGTCCGCGGACGTCGGGTACCGCGAAGAACATCCGGCGGATCGCGGGCCGGGGCGGTGGCGCAGGTTTGGGCATCGCTATGACGATAGCCAATCCCGACATGCGCGGACAATCCCGACAATTACGGCTCTGACCTGCGAAAACTGTTGGCGACGCCTTGGTCTTTTCTCAGCGGGAGCACATCTGCGCGCCATAGTTTTCACGCGTGCCGAGGTACTCGGGCACACCCTTGCAGAAAGGTCGGACAAGCCCATGAACTCTCATCGCATCTCGCGTCGGATCGCCTACGGTCTCGCCGGCGCCGGTATCGCGTCGGCCATCGCCGTCGGCGGCGCCGCAAACGCGGCGCCCATGCCGGCGCATCCGAGCAAGCCCGCTCCGTCGGCGACCGCAATGGTCCCCGGCACCAAGTGCACCATCGCTCAGGTGGAACGAGCGCTGGCCAAGGAGGACCCGGCACTTGCCAACCGCATCAACTCGCATCCGAAGGCCAAGGCGCGCTTCGAGAACGGGCTGCTGATGACCAAGGAGCAGCGTCAGGCGAAGCGTGCGGAGTTCCGGAAGAAGCATCCGAACGAGGCCATGGTGCGGAAGTTCCTGCGCGACCACGGCGTCGCACGACCGGAGATGCAGAAGAATCGCGCGGCCGTCGCCAAGGCAAAGGCGACCTGCGGGCAGTTCTGATCGGCGCGTTACGTGGGGTCGGTGGTCGCGAACGGCCGCCCCCACGTTTCGCTGAAGGCGACCTCGGCCAGCGGAAGCCGGGTGCGTGCGCGTTCGTCGCGTTCGCGGATCTCCTCGGGCAGCGTCGAGCGGTCGTCGGCGAGTCGGCCGACCGCCAGCATCGCCAGCGGACGCTTGTCGCCGGGGATGTCGAAGATCGCCCGCGCCGCAGCCGGGTCGAACCCGGCCATCGGGTGGGCGTTGTAGCCGAGCGCGCCCGCCTGCAAGATCATCTGTGCGAGCGCCAGTCCGAGGTCCACCGCGCCGTAGTTGTGCGGTTTGGCGTCGTCGGGATCGTCGGTGGTGCACAGCAGGATCAGGGCAGCCGAGGCCGGCGCCCAACTCTGGTTGCCGCGGTTCAGCGTCGTGGTCAGCTTCGCGAATGTCTCGTCGCCGCGCATCCCCACGATGAACCGCACCGGCTGCATGCGTCCCCACGTCGGCGCCCACCGTCCGGCGTCGAGGATCTCGGTGAGGTCGTCGACGGAGACGGTGGCGGACGGGTCGTAGCCGCGCGCGCTCCAGCGGTTGGCGATCAGTTCGTGCATGGGGCTGAGGGTAGTCAGCGTGCTCGATCCCGGAGCGCCACAGTGAGGACCACGGCCAACGCGCTCAGCATGATGACGTTCGCAATCGATGCGGCGTGCATGCCGTCGACGAAGGCCGAGCGCGCGGCATCGGCCAGCGCTGTACCGTCGGCACCCATGCCGAGGGCGTTGTGCAGGGTCTCGCCGAGGGTGTCACCGAACGGCAGGCCGTCGGCCTGCTGGCGGAACACCAGGGTCGTCAGCGAGCCCAGCAGCGCGAGTCCGAGTGCGGTACCGAGTTCGAAGCTGGTCTCGGAGATGCCCGACGCGGCACCGGACCGTTCCACCGGGACCGAGCCGACGACGACGTCGGACACCAGGCTGAACTGCACGCCGTAGCCGATGCCGGCGATCGAGGTGCACACCAGATAGATCCACAGCGGGCTCGACGTGGTCAGCCCCAACAGTCCGAGGTTGCCGACGGCGGCCAGCACGATGGAGCCGACGAACGCGGTCCGCAGGCCGACGAGTGCGGACACCCGGGAGGCGCCGATGGAGAACACCGCGACGGCGATCGCCATCGGGAGTCCGGCCAACGCGGCCGACAGCACGTCGAAGCCGCGCACCGACTGCAGGTACACACCGGTGAGGTAGGACATGCCGCCGAGCGCCATCATGCCGACGAGTGCGGTGGTCACCGATGCGCTGAACTGCGGGTTGCGGAACAGTTTCAGGTCGAGCAGCGGGTCGGCGGTGCGTCGTTCGTGGATGAGGAAGGCCGCGAGCATCGCGAGACCGAACACGCCGATCGTGACCACCAGGCCGCTGACACCCTCCGATGCGAGTGTCTTGACCGCGTACACCGCGGGCAAGATGCCGAGCATCGACAGCACGACGCCGGTCACGTCGAAGCGGGCGGTGGAGGCGACCCGGTATTCGGGGACCAGACGCGGTGCCGCGAGGAACAGCACGGCCAGCACCGGCACGTTGATCAGGAACACCGAACCCCACCAATAGTGGTGCAGCAGAACGCCACCGATCACCGGGCCGATGGCGCTACCGCCGGCGAACGCCGCGGTCCACACACCGATCGCCCGTGCGCGATCGCGCTTGTTCGGGAACATGTTGGCAATCAGCGAGAGGCTCGACGGCATCAGGGTCGCGCCGCCGACACCCATCAGGGCGCGTGCGGCGATGAGGATCGCCGCGTTCGGGGCGAACGCCGCGATCACCGAGGCGACGCCGAACAGCGCGGCGCCGGCCAGGAGGATGCGCCGACGGCCCACCCGGTCGCCGACGTTGCCCATCGTGATCAACAGACCGGCGATGAGAAAGCCATAGATGTCGAGGATCCACAGCTGCTCCGCGGCCGACGGGTCGAGGACATCGGTGATCTGGGGGATGGCCAGGTAGAGGACCGAGAAGTCCATCGACACCAGCAGGACCGGGAGCGTCAGTACTGCAAGCCCCCACCACATGCGTCGGTCAGTGGCCGCGGTGGTCCCGGGACGCTGATCGGACGAATGGGTGACGGCAGACATGACGAACTCTCCTCGATACTCACAAACAGATGTACGGCGCCGGGGGATCACCCGCGTACGCCGTACGCCACAGGTTACGAGAGTGAGTACGCTGTACGCAAGTAGGTTATTCCCGACCCCTGACAGAACGGAGAAGACGCGTGGCCGAGCAGCGTGCTTCGAAGCTCACTGCTGACGCCATCGTCGCCACCGCGATCGACGTCGCCGATGCAGACGGGCTGTCCGCGTTGTCGATGCGGCGCATCGCCGACGATCTGGGGGTCGGGGCGATGTCGCTCTACCGGCACGTCGCCGACAAGGACGCGTTACTCGAGGCCATGGCCGAGGAGATCGGGCGACGCTTCCCGTATCCCGTGCATGACGACGGCCCGTGGACGTGGCGGCAACGGGTGGCGATCGCCGTCGACATCGACTGGGATCTGTACCGGCAGCATCCGTGGGTGGTCCTGGCGTATTCGGCCCCGCGCTACAGCTTCGGGCTCGACGCCCTCGAGGGCCTCGACTGGCTGGCCGCCGGGTTCCTGGACCTCGGCGTCGACATCGTCCGGGCCACCGAAATGGCGCTGTCCCTGTGGAACTACGTCAACGGTGTCGTCCTGGCCACGGTGAGCGAGCAGTTCCTCGGCACCGAGCGTCCCGGCGATCGGCCGAGTGGCCTGGCCGATCTGATCGACGGCCGCACGGCACCGCACCTGCCGCACCTGGCCGGGTTGGCGTCGGCGTCGGGTGCGGCGCGGCTGACCGATCCGCGTGCACTGCTCGACGCGGGGGTGGCCGCATTGTGTGCGGGGTTCGAGGCGACGGCCGGCTGATCGGCGCGTCAGCTGGAGCCCATCCCACCCGTCGGGATGAGGGTGCCGGTGGGCAGGCCGGTTTCGGTCGGCAGGCCCGTCGGGAGGCCGGTTTCGGTCGGTCGACCGGTCTCGGTGGGGAAGCCGGTTTCCGTCGGATTCACCGGGGTGTTCGACGCGATCTTCTCCAGGAACTCGACGCCGACCTCGTACTGCGGTTGGCCGCAGTTCGGGCATTCCACGCCGCCACTCGGAATATTGAGCCAATAGCCGGTCGCGCCCGCACCGATCCCGGCGTTGTAGACGGTGACCATGTCGTCGGCGGTGACCGAGCGTCCATTGGGGTTGGTGCTCACGCCGATCAGGACCGGAGCGCCTCGCGGATTGACCGAGATTGCGGCGCGCGTGGCCGCGCTGGCGAAGGAGGTCGCATATTCCGTGGCCTCGGTGCGCTGCGCCTGGATCTCGAAGCCGTCGGCGATCGCGGCTCCGGGGAGGACCAGCTGCCGGATGAACTCCTGGTAGAGCGCGTCCCCGGTCAGACCCGGTGCGAGCACATTCATCAAGTCCACCCCGGGTGCGAAGATCACCCGTTTGCCATACCGAAGGGCAACGTCCCGGGCGCGCGTCAAGGCGCCGATCGGATCGCGTTGATCCCGGGCGGGCGTCAGCGATGATGCCTCGAGATCCAGCAGTAGCCAGGTCATCGAATCGGGCACCTCGCCGGTGCGCAGCGCCCGTGCCATCTCGGTGGCGCCACGAAAGTTGAAGGTCGGGGTGCCGTTCGGCAGGTAGCTGTTGGTGTACACGTGCTGGACCAGCAGTAGCGTCGACGGTTCGTTGGCCTCGTTGAGTAGCGCCGGCGACAATCCGGCGTCGACCAGTCCGGCGACGGACCCGGAGACGAGGATGCGTGTCGGGGTGGGCACGGCCCGCAGTATCGGGGCGGCCGACGCTCGCGCAAACAGTGCGGCAGCGGACAATGTGAGGACTAGCAGCAGAGCCAGGACAAGACGTCGTTCGGGTACCACGTCGGACCCCTACCGGTTGGCCGAACACTCACTTCATCAGGATGAATACAATCTCTGCACCTCGACGAAACCACGCACTTCGTAAGCCTAATCAAATTTCCGATTCACGCAGGCAACTTGGGTCACATTGCGTGCGGATACACGGTCAGCATGTGCGCACCGAACCAGGCGCTGCCGAGCACCACCGGCACCATCGCGGCCACCGCGACCTGCGGCCGCCAGCGGGCCAGCACCATCGCCACCGGCACCAGCAACACGAATGCCGGCAGCAGAAGGCGCGCGCGACTCATCATCAGGCCGCTCGACAACACGATCGACGCGACCACCAGCGCTCCGTAGAGCAGCACCGGCCACGGTAGGCGCGACCATGCCGCGACGCCGAGCATGACCAGGGTCGACAGGATGATCCAGGCGGTGGCGACCGGCGCGACCTCACCCGAGTGCACCAGGGTTTCGTTGACGAAGGTGTAGGTCGAGCGTCCCCAGTCGAACTCGGTGCCCCAGCCCTCGGTCTGGATGCGGAACCAGCCCGTCGGCGACCCGGTGTGTGCCCACACGACGGCCAGATAGCCCAGGTAGCCGAGAGGACTGAGGACCACCGCGGCCCAGGCGCGCCACCCGTCGCGGCGGGCCAGCAGTGCGGCCAGCATCACGACGCCGATCAGCACGACGGCCGTCGGTCGGCTGGCGCCCGCCAGCATCGTGCACAGGCCCGCCAGCAACCAGCGGTGTTCGAGCACCCCGACCAGCGCCCACACCGCGAGCGCACAGAACAGCGCCTCGGTGTAGGCCATGTTGAGCACGATCGACATCGGCGTCGCGGCGAACAGTGCGACGAGAAACAGACCGGTCCGACGTGGGTTCGCGCGGCCGATCGGTGAGGACTCGGCCATCATCCGGGCGCACACCCGGCCGAGTCGCGCCGCGCCGACGGCAGCGATGCAGCCGAGGATCAGATTGACCGCCAGCGCGGCCCCGAACGGCGTGATCAGCGGCAGCTTGGCGACCGCGCCAACCAGATAGGGATAACCGGGAAAGAAGGCATAGGCGGTGTCGACGGTGTGCAGGCCGCGCGCGTCGGTCTGGCTGTAGGGAACGTCGGCGTAGCCGTACTGGGCGATCGCGACCATCCACTTGCCGTCCCACAACCACAGCGCGTCGCCGAGCGCGGTCTCCCGGAGCTGCGCGAATCGGGCGAGCAAAAGGATGCCGACGGCGCGAATCGCCAGGAAGACCAGGATCGGCTCACCCCAGGAACGCCAGTATCGCGGTGCGGATTGGGTGGTCGGTGCGCCGGTGCCGGTGGTCCGTCGGGGGGTGGGTCGCCGGAGACGATGCTCGTCGGGCGTCGCGCCGACTTCGGTTCCGGTGGCCACCTCGACGATGGTAGGCCACCCCCGGCGCAGCAACGCGGATT
The DNA here is from genome assembly GCF_048537925.1 of Gordonia sp. CPCC 205515. Classification (NCBI taxonomy): domain Bacteria; kingdom Bacillati; phylum Actinomycetota; class Actinomycetes; order Mycobacteriales; family Gordoniaceae; genus Gordonia; species Gordonia sp. CPCC 205515. The sequence continues at coordinate 417,693 of NZ_JBCLVJ010000004.1, forward strand.
CGGGCACTGACCACGGCGCCGGTAAGGTAGGCGCGCAGAAGTCAACCCGGAAAGGTGGTCTACGTGGCACTCGTGGTGCAGAAATACGGAGGATCCTCGGTCGCCACGGCCGAGCGGATTCGTCGTGTCGCCGAGCGCATCGTCGAGACCAAGAAGCAGGGCAACGACGTCGTCGTCGTCGTGTCGGCGATGGGCGACACCACCGACGAACTGCTCGACCTGGCCCAGCAGGTGAATCCGACGCCGCCGCCGCGCGAGATGGACATGCTGCTCACCTCGGGTGAGCGGATCTCCAATGCGCTGGTCGCGATGGCCATCAGCTCGCTCGGTGCGCAAGCGCAGTCCTTCACCGGCTCACAGGCCGGGGTGATCACGACCAGCAGCCACGGCGCCGCCAAGATCATCGACGTCACCCCCGGCCGCGTCCGCAGTGCGCTCGACGACGGGAAGATCGTGCTGGTCGCCGGCTTCCAAGGGGTCGCCCAGGACACCAAGGACATCACCACGCTCGGACGCGGTGGCTCCGACACCACCGCCGTCGCGCTGGCCGCCGCACTGGAAGCCGACGTGTGTGAGATCTACACCGACGTCGACGGCATCTACACCGCCGACCCGCGCATCGTGCCCGACGCGCGGCGACTCGAAACCGTCTCCTTCGAGGAGATGCTCGAGATGGCCGCCTGCGGCGCGAAGGTGCTCATGCTGCGGTGCGTGGAGTACGCCCGCCGGTACAACGTTCCCGTTCACGTGCGCTCGTCGTACTCGACCAAACCCGGCACCATGGTGGCCGGATCGATGGAGGACATCCCCGTGGAAGAAGCCATTCTCACCGGCGTCGCACACGATCGCAGCGAGGCCAAGATCACCGTCACCGGACTGCCCGATCAGCCGGGCTACGCCGCCAAGGTGTTCCGGGCCGTCGCCGACGCCGAGATCAACATCGACATGGTGTTGCAGAACATCTCCAAGGTGGAGACCGGCAAGACCGACATCACCTTCACCCTCCCGCGCGAACTCGGACCCAAGGGCATGGAGTCGCTCACCAAGTTGCAGGGCGAGATCGGCTTCACCGATCTGGTCTACGACGATCACATCGGCAAGGTGTCGCTCGTCGGTGCCGGCATGAAGTCGCATCCCGGGGTCACGGCCACCTTCTGTGAGGCGCTGTCGCAGGCCGGGGTCAACATCGAGCTCATCTCCACATCGGAGATCCGCATCTCGGTGCTCTGCCGCGACACCGAACTCGACGACGCGGTGCGTGCACTGCACGCGGCGTTCGATCTCGGCGGCGACGAAGAAGCCGTCGTCTACGCAGGGACGGGGCGATAGTCATGGGCGCACGTATCGGAGTGGTGGGCGCGACCGGTCAGGTCGGTGGCGTCATGCGAACCCTGTTGGCCGAACGCAAGTTCCCCGCCGACGAGGTGCGGTTCTTCGCGTCGTCGCGGTCGGCGGGCAAGAAGCTGCCGTGGGGCGATGGCGAGATCGTCGTCGAGGATGCCTCGACCGCAGACCCGTCCGGACTGGACATCGCGCTGTTCTCGGCCGGTGCCACCATGTCGCGCGAGCAGGCGCCGCGGTTCGCCGCGGCCGGCGTGACCGTGATCGACAACTCGTCGGCGTGGCGCAAGGACGAGGATGTGCCGCTGGTGGTTTCAGAGGTCAACGGCGAGTTGGCGCAGAACCCGCCCAAGGGCATCATCGCCAACCCCAACTGCACGACAATGGCCGCGATGCCGGTACTCAAGCCGCTGCACGACGCGGCCGGTCTGCAGCGACTGATCGTGTCGAGCTACCAGGCGGTCTCCGGCAGCGGCCTCGCCGGCGTCGACGAGCTCGCATCGCAGTCGCGTGCGGTCATCGATGACGTGGAAAAGCTGGTGTACGACGGCAGTTCGGTCACGTTCCCGGCACCGAACAAGTACGTCGCCCCGATCGCCTTCGACGTCATCGCCCTCGCCGGCGCGCTGGTCGACGACGGCTCCGGTGAGACCGACGAAGATCAGAAGCTGCGCAACGAATCCCGCAAGATCCTCGGACTGCCGGACCTGCTGGTGAGCGGCACGTGCGTGCGGGTGCCGGTGTTCACCGGGCACTCGCTGTCGATCAACGCCGAGTTCGCGAATCCGCTCTCGGTGCAGCAGGCGCAGGAAATCCTTTCCGCCGCGGCCGGTGTCGAACTCACCGACGTCCCGACACCGCTGGCTGCCGCCGGCGGAGACAACTCGCTGGTCGGCCGGATCCGCCAGGACCCGGGTGTGCCCGACGGACGGGGCCTGGCCCTGTTCATCTCGGGTGACAACCTGCGAAAGGGCGCTGCACTCAACACCATTCAGATCGCCGAGTTGCTCGTCTAGCGGCACTTCGCGCATCCTCCGTTTCCGCACCGACAGATCGGCACGATCACCATGTCCTCACCTGACGCCCCGGCGATCGCCGATCGGCTCGGCCACTACTACCAGGTCGACGGCACCTACCTCGTCGGCCGCGAGAAGGTGCGCGAGTACGCCCGGGCGGTGCAGGATTACCACCCCGTGCACCGTGACGAAACAGCGGCTGCCGCACTGGGTTACGCGGGTCTGGTGACGCCCCTGACGTTCACCTCGATCCCCGCGATGACGGCCAACCGGCAGCTGCTGGAGACCGTCGTCGTGGGCTACGAGACCTACGTGCAGACCGAGCAGGTCTTCGAGCAACATCGCCCGATCGTCGAGGGTGACGAGCTGACGACCGACGTCGAATTGACCGGGGTGCGGCGCATCGCGGGCCGCGACATGTTCACCATCACCAACACGTTCACCGATGCGGCCGGCGAGACCGTGCACTCCATGCACACCACCGTGGTCGGCGTGAGCAGCGACGAGGTGGACTCGTCGATGACCGAGCTCGCCCGCAGCCTGATGGTCCACGACGTGACCGTGCTGTCCACCGATGGATTCGATGCCGAGTATCACAAGACCGTGCGACCCGATGTGCCGCAACGGATCTCCACGGCCGGTGTCGACCGCACCCCCGGGTCGTTGCGGTTCGACGACCTCGCCGTCGGTGATGTACTCCCGCTGCGCCATGCGCGACTCTCCCGCGGCGACCTCGTCAACTACGCAGGTGTCTCCGGCGACGGCAATCCGATCCATTGGGACGAGCCGATCGCGAAGGCGGCCGGCCTACCCGACGTGATCGCCCACGGCATGTTGACCATGGGACTGGGCGCCGGCTTCGTGTCGGCCTGGTCGGGCGATCCTGGTGCGGTGACCCGCTATTCGGTCCGGCTGTCGCAGGTCGCGGTGGTCCCGGCGCTCGGCGGCGGCGACATCGAGTTCAGCGGCAAGATCAAATCGCTCGACCCCGAGACCCGTAGCGGCGTGGTCATCCTGGTCGCGAAATCGGGCGGGCGCAAGATCTTTGGGCTCGCGACAATGAACATCCGCTTCAGCTGACGCACGCATGACGCCGCCGATCGTCGTCATGGGCGTCTCGGGATCCGGCAAGTCGACCGTGGGTGTCGCACTCGCGCAACGACTCTCGGTTCCGTTCGCGGACGCGGACGATCTGCATCCGGGGTCGAACATCGCGAAGATGTCGGCGGGACAGCCTCTCGACGACGAGGACCGGTGGCCCTGGCTCGATCTGGTCGGGCAGTGGCTGGCGCGTCATCCCGACGGGTGCGTGATGAGTTGTTCGGCGCTCAAACGGAGCTATCGCGACCGGCTGCGGAGGCACGCGCCGTCGACGTGGTTCCTACACCTGGACGGTTCGGCCGAGGTGATCGCCGCGCGGCAGGCGGACCGCCCCGGCCACTTCATGCCACCGGAACTCTTCGCGTCTCAGATCGCGACGCTGCAACCGCTCGCCGACGACGAATCGGGGCTGGTGATAGATGTGCGGAGCGGCGTCGACGACCTCGTGGATCAGGTGGAACAGTCCGTGTGGTAGAGAATCATGACCCCGGTCACCCGTCCAGGTTACTGTGCGGTAGGTTACCGGTTCATGAGACAACTCAGGGGGATCTTCTCAACACGTCAATCGGTGCTGCGTCGAACGGCGACGATGGTGGTCAGCGGCGCACTCGCCGCCACCGGATTCGCGGTCGCGGCGCCGACGGCATCCGCGGCAGGCGACTTCTACACGCCGCCCGCACGCTATTCGGCAACACCCGGATCGATCATCCGCAGCGAGCCCAGCCCGCTGCTGCTGCAGATCCCGGGCATCGCCAACCAGTGGCCGGGCACCGGCACCCGGATCATGTACACCTCGCGGTATCAGAACGACAAGCCCGCCGCGGTCACCGGAACCGTCATCGAGCCCACCACGCCGTGGCGCGGTCGCGGACCGCGGCCGACGGTCGTGATCGGGCCGGGCACCATTGGTCAGGGGGACCAGTGTGCCGGATCGAAACTCATGAGCTTCCCGATGGCGATCGATCCGTCGAAGCCGTCCATCGCGCTCAATTACACCGCGCTCGAAGTCAATCTGATGCTGCTCAACGGTGTTCGTGTCGCGATGACCGACTACATCGGCATGGGCACGCCGGGTATCCACACGTATGTGAACCGCGCCGAAGAGGGCCACGCGATGCTCGACGCCGCACGGGCTGCGCTGCGCGTCGCACATGCGCCGAAGAACGCGCCGGTCGCGTTCGCCGGCTACTCGCAGGGCGGTGGCGCGGCGGCGTCGGCGGCCGAACTCGCCGAGACCTACGCGCCCGAGCTCAACGTGAAGGCCACCTACGCGGGTGCACCGCCGGCGGATCTGGGCAAGGTCATCGACCAGATCGACGGCACCGCCATCTCCGGGGCGATCGGCTTCGCCATCAACGGACTGCAGGCCCGCTATCCCGAATTGCGCACGGTGATCGACAGGGAGACCAATGCGCGCGGTAAGGCGGCGCTGAAGCTGGTGTCCCAGCAGTGCATCGGGGACATCATCCTGTCGACCGGGTTCCAGCGCACCAGCAGCTGGACGCGCTCGGGCAAGCCGTTGTCGGCGGTCATCCGGCAGTACCCGAACGTGCAGAAGATCGTCGACGAGCAGCGCATCGGTCGGCTCAAGCCCAACGCGCCGGTACTGATCGAGGGCGGCATCAACGACGACGTGATCCCGTACGGACAGGTCGCGCAGCTCAACCGTGACTGGCGTGCGCAGGGCGCCCAGGTGTCGATGGTGACCAACCCGATCCCTCCGATCTTCCCGGGAATGGTGGTCAACCACGCGCTGCCGATGCTCACCACGCTGCTGCCCGGGACGCAGTTCATCCTGACGCATTTCGATCGCTGAGAGGCTGTTCGACGATGAGCATTCTTCCCCCGACCACGCAAAGATCCCCCCGCTGCAACTGGAGAATCTTCACGCGGTCGGGGAAAGAAGTGCGGACCGGTCGCCGCGGTCGGTGGTGGCTGGGCGTGGCCGCGGCGGTGGTACTCGCCACCGCGGGGACGGCCGGTCCCGCGGCAGCGGCCACGACACCCGGCCTCGGTCCGACCGGAACGTCGCTGATGCACGGCGACCTGTGGTCGACAGACTCGACGCCGTTCCGTGGGCCGGGGAGGACCGCGCACGTGGCGGCGTCGTCGGTGCCGGGTGGGGCGTGCGCGGCGACGTTCATCGGCAGTGACGGCATGCCGGTATCGCTGTGTACGCAGTTCGTCGGCACGTCACCGCCGACCGTCGCGGTGGCGACGGTGACGTTGTTCGACCCGGCCACCGCAGTGCCACTCGCTCGCCTGCAACTCACCAAGGGTGGTCTGCTCGGCGGGGTCTACGGGTATCTCGACGACCGCAACCGGGTGGTCGTCGCCGACGGATCGAATGCGATTCTGCGCGTTGGGCATCGGCGAACGGCCGCCGGATGGCAGGTGTATGTCTCCGACCGGATCGACCTCGGTCGCCACATCCCGGCCGGCGACGCGGTGACCGGCCTCGCCCCCGACTTCGACGGCCGGATCTGGTTCGCGACGACGCATGGCGTGGTCGGCACTGTCGATCAGGCCAAACGGGTCCGGTCGATGCACCTGCCGCGCGGGGAAGACCTGGGCAATGGCCTCTCGATCCGCGCGAACGGGGCGTCGATCCTCACGACCCACGCGCTCTACGAGATGCGGGCCGGCGCCGACGGTGTGCCGCGCACGGTGTGGCGGCGTGCCTACGACCGCGGATCGGCACGCCTGCCCGGCCAACTCACCTGGGGATCCGGCACGACACCAACCTATTTCGGCCCCGGCGGCGACGGCTGGGTGGCGATCGTCGACAATGCGTCACGGCCGCAGCTGATCGTCTACGACGCGGACACCGGGTCAACGGTCTGTCGAATGCGCGCGTTCGGCACCTCGGGGCAGGGCACCGAGAACTCGCCGATGGCGTGGGGCAATGCGCTGGTCATCCCCAGCACTTACGGCTATCAATACCCGCCGATGGCGGTGACCGGACCGAGCGTGCCGGCGAATGCGCCGTTCGTCGGTGGCTCCACCCGCATCGACGTCACCGCGCGCGGATGTCATCGCGTGTGGGAGAACAACGATCGGCTCGCCTCCCTGCCCCGGCTGTCGCGGGCGGACGGGCTGATCAACGGCCTCGGCTACGGTCCGTATCGGCCCGGCATCCAGCAGGTCGGCCCGATCTATTACCTCGCAACCGATTTCGCGACCGGACGACGGGTGGCCACGGTGCGGGTCGGGGACGGCCCGGTCGACGAACCGCTGGAACTGACCGGCACCATCGCCCGCGACGGCACACTCTGGCAGGCCACTGTCGGGCGAATGCTCAAGATCGCTCGGTGAGCATCGGTGCCCGGAGTGGAAGAATTGGTGACATGACCGACCCCGCCGACGATCCGGACCGCGTGCCGACCCAGGCCGAACTCGATGCCGAGGACCTCGCGGCCATCGAGCGGAGGTCGAAGGACAAGGACGCGGCCAACCTGTATCCGCCGCGGGAGTCCGATCCGGGTCCGCCGCCGGCGGCGCTCGCCCGGCACGCGCGAATCGCTTGGTGGTGCTCCGCATTCGCCGGCCTGATCAGCGTCGTCTACGGCTTCAGCCACCTCGGGACCATCACCGACCAGTTGCGGCAACGGCTCCAGGAGGGCGTCACCACCGACCCGCGCAACGCGAGTGGCCCGGAGCAGGTCAACTCGCTGGCCGGGTTCTTCCCGCCGTTCATGCTCGTGATGATCGTGGTGTTTCTGGTCATCGAGTACCTGTTGCTGGTCGCTGCCGCCACTCACCACAGCCGCAACTGCCGGAACTTCTTCCTGGCCGCGGTGGTGGTGAACCTGCTGTGCATCCCCATCGGGATCGACCTGCTGTTCCGCAACCCGGAGGTCTCCTCGCTGATGCCCGTCGTGGGGTGGATTCAGTTCGGGCTCTTGGTGCTTGCCGCGCTGTTCACGCTGCAGCGTGCGGTCAACCAGTGGTTACCGCCGTCGGATCGGATGCGGCCAACCCGGATGTTGCGGGGGCGGTAGGGGTTTCGACACGGTTGGGTTGTCCTTCGTCGCCAGCCTGCTCAACCAGCGGCGGGGCGCTCAACCGGCGTGGAGGGCCAGCAACTCCTTGGTGAACTCGGCCTCGTCGATGCGGGTGCTGCGGCCGTCGACGACCACCGCCTCACCGTCGACGATCACCGTGTCCACGATGGAGCGGGAGCCGGTGGTGAGCAGCGAGGCGCCGGGGTCGCGGACGGGCAGGGTCGCGTAGTCGCGGTCGAACCGGATCACCGTCAGGTCGGCGGGCATGCCGACGCTGAGGCCGCCGATCACCTCGGGTTGTCCGAGGGCGACATTTGCTCCGCCGCAGGCGATGTCGAGCATCTCGCCGAAGCCCAGCAGGTCGGCCCGCTGGTGGACCGCCCGCTGCAGGTACGACGCGATACGGAAGGTTTCCAGCATGTCCTGGGTGTCGTTGCTGGCCGCGCCATCAACGCCGAGACCCACAGCCAGGCCGCGGTCGAGCATCGCCGGAACCGGAGCCACCCCGCTGCCCAGGCGCATGTTGGACAACGGGTTGTGCGACACGGCAACTCCACGCTCGGCGAGGATGCGCTGACCGAGGTCGTCGAGTTCCACACAGTGCACGGCGAGCACCCGGTTCCATAGGAAGCCGGCCCGATCGAGGTACTCGACGGCGCCGACACCGGCGTGCTCCAGGCACATCCGGTCGTCGGTCGGTGTCTCCAACAGATGGATGGACACCGAGAGGTCGCGGGCCTGCGTGAACTCGCGCACGGCCAGCATGCCGGGCTCGGTGAGCGACCGTGGGTTCGGTACCGCCAGTGCCATCGCAATTCGGCTGTCGGACACCTGGTCCCGGAGATGATCGACGTGATCGAGCACATCGCCGAGAGGCTGCATCAGCCGTGGCTCGAAGCCCCACTTCCGCGTGGCATCCGGCCGGTCCGCAACGCCACGGCCGAGAATCGCGCGAATCCCGGTGTCGCGCAACGCCTGGATCACCGCTCCGTGCACCTCGTCGGAGGGATGCGGCCACATGTGTTCGACGACGGTGGTCGTGCCCGACCGTAATGCCTCGAGCGACGCGGCGACCGCCGCGAGGTACGCGCGCTGCGGCGTGATCGCCACCGACTCCTCGCCGACCGCCAGCAGCCACTCCAATAACGGTGTGCACTCGGCGATTCCGCGCATCAACGACTGCTGCAGATGGGTGTGAGTATTGACGAAGCCGGGGATGACGTATCCGTTGCCGTCGCCGGGGTGCGCGGCGTCGGTGATCGACGAGATGGTCCCGGCCGCGAGATGGATGTCCTGATGGGCCACCCATCGTCCACCCGTGTAGACGCTGACATCGGAGATCGTCGAAAGCTGTTGTGTCACAGAGCTGACCTTACTTGGCGAAGTTCGCGGCGATCCGGTGGGCGATGTACTCGCCGCCGGTGATCGGCGGATACTTGCCACCCGCACTCTCGATCAGCGCATCGGTGTTGGCCTGAGCGAAGTACGCGATGGTGTATCGGGGGCCGGTGTACTCGTCGGGCCGCGGCGCCCGCACCCGATGGAAGTTCGATGGCAGCCGGTCGTCGGACCAGCGCATCAGCATGTCTCCGATATTGCAGGTGATCGCATCGTCGGACGGCTCGACAGAGGTCCACGCCTGGCTGTCCACCTCGGCGCCCGGCAGGACCTGGAGGCCACCTTGCCCGGTCCGCTGGAACAGCAGGGTCAGTGCGTCGAAGTCGGTGTGGGCGCCGGCCCGCCACACGTTCGGCTCGTCGAGCAACTCGTCCGGGAAAGCGTAGTAATGCAGCAGTCGCAATGTGCTCTGGTAGGTCGACGACGCGGGATCATGTGCCCGCGTGAAGAATTCGCGGTCGAATCCGAGGCGGTCGGCGAAGCAGCCGAGCAGGTTCATCGCCAGCGCCCAGCACTTGTGCTCGAAGTCGAGCAGGGTGGCGCGGAATCCGGCGAGCTCATCCTCCGAGGGCCACAGATCGGTCATCCGGGGCAGCGTCAGCTGGTACGACTCCTTCTGATCCGGCGTACCGACGGACGGTCGCACCTGACTGGAGTACTCCCAGCCGGCGTTGGTGCCCTTACGCAGCGGATACTGCTCCTTCACCTCGCGCGGGAGGGCGAAGAACTTCTCCGAGATCGCAAACGCGTGGTTCACCGCGGCGAGGTCGATGCCATGATCGACCACCTGAAAGAAGCCGATATCGGTTGCTGCGGACCAGAGTTCGTCGGCGATCTGTTCGCGCCGACGGTCGAAGTCGGCCAGCGAGATGCGACGGACCTCGCGGTCGGTGGTCTCGGTGCCGAGCGCTCCCATGCGGGATTCGAGGTCCAATTCGCCGAGGGCGTAGTCGTGGGTGGTGTTGCTCATGGTCGTTGTCTCTCTGTGGCAATGAGGACGTCATGCGCTTTTCGACGCGACGCTCCACAGAGAAAGAGCCTCGCGGACGCGAACACCGGATGTCTTATCCGCTGCTACACGCGACCTCGTGCGAAAAAGCTTAAGGCAGATCCGCGGTGCTCGCCACTCGAGCGTTCTACGGTAAGGCTACCCTCGCTTTTCTGGAGCTATTCCACTAATTGGAATTAATCCAGAAAGGGGCGTAAGGTGGACGACATGCAGGACGAACCGAGCTTTCAACAGCAGCTGCGGGCTGCGGGACTGCGGGTGACCGCACCTCGACTCGCGGTGATGGAGATTCTGCATGAACATCCGCACGAGACTGCCGATTTCGTGGCGGCCGGTGTGCGGGAGCAGCTCGGTGGGGTGTCGACGCAGACCGTCTACGACGTCCTGCGAGCGTGTGCCGAGCGCGGTCTGCTTCGGCGAATCGAGCCCGCCGGGTCGCCGGTGCGTTACGAAACCCGCACGGCCGACAATCATCACCATCTGATCTGTCGATCGTGCGGAGAGATCGTCGACATCGATTGCGTGGACGGTCTGGCGCCGTGCCTCGTGCCCGACCAGGATCACGGATACCTGGTCAGCGAGGCGGAGATCACGTTCTGGGGACTCTGTCCGACTTGCCGGAAGGTTTCCGGAGCGTGACGTTCAGCGGTGAAAATTGTTGGTGAACAGAGAAGTTCAGGATCAATCCAGAGGAGTCAGCATGTCCATCGATACCGTGTACACCGTCTCGTCCAAGGCCGCCGGCGGGGGCCGTGACGGCGAAGTCGTCTCCGACTCGGGTCGCATCGACCTCGAACTGCAGCCGCCGAAGGAGATGGGCGGCAGCGGTGAGGGCAGTAATCCCGAGGAGCTGTTCTCCGCCGGCTACGCCGCGTGTTACCTCGGCGCCTTGCGCGCCACGTCGAAGCAGTCCGGCTCGCCGGTCCCGGATGGGACGACGGTGAGCGTGACGATCGGCATCGGAAAGGATTCCGCCGACGGCGGATTCGGTCTCACCGCGGAGATCGAGTCCTACATTCCGGGAGTCGACGAGGCCACGGCAAAGGAACTCGCCGAGGCGGCCCACGCCTTCTGCCCATATTCCAAGGCCACGCGCGGAAACATCGACCACAAGATAACCGTACGGGTCTGACCTGTACTCGATTCGTCACGCAGCAGCCCTGCGTGACGGGAAAGGAGTTGTCCGCATGGGTAACTCGACCGCAATCATCACCAGCACGCTGACCGAGGAGCAGAAGGCCGTCACCGGTCAGGCTCTGCAGGAGACCCTGGTCGACCTCATCGACCTGTCGTTGATCGCCAAGCAGGCGCACTGGAACGTCGTCGGAAAGCAGTTCCGATCGGTTCACCTGGAGCTCGACGTGCTCGTCACCGTGACCCGCGAGTTCACCGACGCCGCCGCCGAGCGCGCCACCGCCATCGGGGTGAGCCCGGACGGTCGCGCGGAGACTGTCGCGAAGACGGCCCACACCAAGGGGTTTGGTGAGGGCTGGACCAAGGACGGCGACGTGGTTGCCGCCGTCGTGGAGAACCTTCAGACTGTCATCGCTGGTCTGCGTGAGCGGATCTCGGTGACCGAGAAGACCGACCCGGTCACGCAGGATCTGCTGATCGGCTTCGCCTCCAAGCTCGAGCAGTTGCACTGGATGTGGCAGGCGCAGATCGCCTGACCATCCCGAGAACGAACCCCCGCCGGACAGCCCCCGGCGGGGGTTCGTTTCTGTCTTTCGGGCACGCGGGAGCCACGCACCCCTGCCGAGTGAGTGGCCGCAGCACGTGTCAGTTGGGCGGTGTCAGGCCAATGGTGGTGACGGCCCAGCCCGAGGCGATCAGCCGTGGGATGCGGCGTCGCTCCTCCGGTGTGGATGGTGGTCCGGTCGATACTTTGGGTTCGGTTGTGCTCGACCGGTTCTGGTGGGTGGGGGTGTTGGCTCGTCGCGCGGCGAGGCGGCGGGCGAAGTCGTGGGCGACGATGCCGGTGCGGTTGACCCGCGCCGGGCCGGGCCCGTCACGGCCGTTGCGGGCCCAGGCGGGGCGCCCGGCGTCGGGTCCGTCTTTGATGATGTGGGTCGACCATTGTCCGGGCTGATCCCCGACCATCCGATTGTGTTTCGGGCACGCGCCGGCGAGGTCGATGATGTCGGTCAACCCGCCATCGGCCCAATCTTTTTCCGCATGATGGACCTCGAGGTGGGTGAACGGCTGACTACACCCCGGGCACGTGCACACCGCGCCATCGCGGGCGAGCAGCATCATGCGTTGGGCTTGATTCGCCAACCGGTGACCGTCTCCCAGATAGAGTGGTTCGGCGCTGTGGCCGGTGAAGACCGCGAGGTGCGGGTGGGCGTCGGCGGCCAACTCGATGACCTCGGAGATCGGTAGCAGATCCCCTCCGGCGGTCGTCGCGACCCCGGCCCGCTCCCGCAACGCGGTTTCGGTGATGGTGACGATCAGATGCGGCGGCAAACCCCGGTGGGATTTCCCGAGCAGGCCTCCGTCGGCCACGGCCTTGAGCAAGGCGTGCAGCGCATCATGATTACGTTGGGCCTGGGTACGGAAATCGGTTCTGGCGGCGGCCTTCAACGCTTCGGGGTCGGCGTCGTCTTTGTTGCCGCAGGGTGAGTCCGGATTGTCGGGCATGTTCATTCCGGGGGCGGCCCAGGCGTCGAGGACCAGTCGGAGCAGGGCGGTGGTGGCCGGGTCGAGGTGGCCTTCGAGGGTGGCCATCAACTGGGTGTCCTGCTTGGACAGGTACAGCGAGCGTTGTCGTCGTCGGTCTTTGTCGTCGGTGAGGGTGCCATCGGGGTCGATGCGCGCCAACAAGTCGGCGCCGAGCACCTTGAGTTCTTGCGGCATGAACGAGCGCGCATGCTCAGCCATCTCGGCCTCGGCCGCCTCACGTACCTCGGGGTCCACCGCGCCGGGGATCTTGGTGAGGATGTCGATGACAGTGATCGCGTGATCGGGGCCGATCGCCCCGTCGGCCAATGCGGCGGCCAGGTTCGGGCACTTCGGTGCCAGTAGTTCCCCGGTCAGCGAGTACATCGGCATCAGATGAAACATCAGTTTGCGACGGCGTCCGGGGTCGGTGATCCGCAGGGCAAACGCCATGAAGTCGTTGATCGACCGGTAGCCCTCCAAGCCCGCCACCCCGCGGTCGTTGCACTCCATCACCCGCTGCAACCCGAGGTAACTCATCCGTCGGGCACTGCGTTCGTGGGCTTCGGCCGCGGCGATGGTGTCCTGATAGGAGTCGGCGGTCGCGTTGTGGGCGGCGATCCGATCCAGCAACTCGTCGAGTTCACCGTAGAGCGAGACCGCTGTCTCACCGACGTTGGTGCTGGTCACCGAGCCTCACCCCCCATGGTCTCGAACTGATGTTCGATACTTTACTTGGGCGCGGCGGCATGTGCAAGGGCGAAAACGGCATCGTTGCTCCCGGATTCCGGCTTGTGACCTGGCGCACCTCGCGCACAGGTGTGACCTGTACCGTGTGGGGTCGTGGACAAGTGGGGAGCAGTTGTCGGCTTGGGGTTGATCGCGGTGACGGTGGGCGTGATCGCCTACGTGCGCTATCGCGAGCGGGAGACCCGCAAGCTGCAGGGGGATGTGACACTGGCGCGCGATCTGCGCGCCCTGGCCGGGGACGACGCGGTGCGGTTGGCTGCGGTCGACGAGTTCGAGCTGGCCATCTATCAGCGACTTTTCTATGCGTCTGTGGTCGCGCCGCGGCTGCGGAGTGCGGCCTGGGCGTTGCTGGGGACGGTGCTGGCGGTGGTTGCCGTGCTGTTCAGCGCCTCGGGCGGGGGACTGACCTTCGACGTCGTGCACATCGCGGCGCTGGTGCTCGCGGTGGTGTTCGGGGTCGCGGCGGTGGTCTTCGTGGCACTGGCCGCGTACCACTCGGCGACCACCCCGCGGGTGTCCTTCAAGGACTCCTACGCGACGGACTAGTGTCCCGGAGTTATCTACGGCGCGGCGAAACGCCGCCGGTAGACCGTCGGGGTGACCCCGACCGCGGCGTTGAAGTGGTGTCGCAGCAGTGTCGCCGACGCGAACCCGGCCTTGCCGGCGACCGCGTCGACGGCCAGGTCGGTGGATTCGAGCAGGCGGCGCGCATGCAGCACGCGCTGCTCGGTCAGCCACTTGTGCGGCGACACCCCGACTTCTTCGACGAATCGTCGGGCGAAGGTCCTACTCGACATGTGCATGCGGGCGGCGAGGTCGTCGACGGCGATCTCGCGGTCGAGGTGCTCGACCATCCACTGCAGCATCGTCGCGAAGCCGTCGGACTCACAGGCGGGTACCGGGGCCTCCACGAACTGTCGCTGACCGCCATCGCGGTGCGGTGGCACGACCATGCGGCGCGCGATGCGATTGGCGACGTCGGGTCCGAATTCCTCCCGAACCAGGTGTAGCGCCGCATCGATCCCCGCCGCGGTCCCGGCGCTGGTGGTGATCGGGCCGTCGTCGACGAACAGCACGTCGGTGTCGACGATCGCCTTCGGGAAGGTCTCGGCGAGCTTGGCGCCGTAGCGCCAGTGGGTGGTGCAGCGGCGACCGTCGAGGAGTCCTGCGGCGCCGGCGGCGAATGCCCCTGAGCACACCGTGAGGACGCGGCCACCGTTGTCGACGACGCCGCGCAAGGTGTCGAGGATCTCCGCCGGGTACGGCCCGTTGGTGCTGCCGCCGGGCACCGCGACGAGGTCGGCGCGCAGGCAGTCCTCGAGTGAGTGCGGAGGTACGACGAACGCGCCGTTACCGATGTCCAGCGGCGCGCCGGGCTCGGGTGAGCCGATCAGGAACTCGAAGGCGGGGACGCCGTCGTCGGTGCGGTCGAGGCCGAAGACCTCGTTGAGCACGCCGAACTCGAAAAGTGCCACCTTGCGGTAGAGGAGGACGGCGACGGTTTGCAACACCGATCCAGTATGGCAGAAACTTTGCGCACATTGTCTTTCGTGCCACTAGTGGCACGATCTTTTCGGCAGAATAATTTCTGTCATGAACACATTAGTGCTGGTCACCCTCCTTGCCGTGGTCCTCGTTCCGGCCGTCGTGGTCGTCTACCGCGCACATCGCGCGGTGGGTGATCCCACGCCCGTCCCGCTCGGTCACCTTGCCGACCTGGCGGTGCGGGGGTTCTCCGTGCCGCCCCGTCTGGGGCCGGATTCCGATCGCGTCGACCAGGAGCTGTTCGCCCTGCAGTTCCATCACCGCGATTGCGGCTGAGCACGCCGACCGCCGTCCCCGGATCGGCCCTCGACTCCTGATACGTTGGCCCGGTTCACTCGAGTCGAGCAGCGGGAGGCGAGCGGGCGGATGTCACGGCAACGCATGTGGTTGGTGGGCATCGTCCTCGTCGTCGTGGCGGTGCTCACCGCAGCATCCGCCGTCGTCCGCACCTCCAGTCCGAGCGCCGCCGCACAGCTACCGGGCGGCACCTCGGAGGTGGTTCCGATCGGCGACAGCGTCGCGGTCAGCAAGACGCTGTTCACCCGGTCACCCGAGGCGATCGTCATCGATCCCGCCGCGACACCGGACCTGTGGGACCGGACACGGACGACCGCCACCGCACACCACGTGCCGGTGTTCGCCGTCGACGCCGGGAACCGAGCCGCGGTGGCCGGCGAACTCGATCGCCTCGACACCGGCACGGTCTACGTCGTCGGCGACCGGAGCATCGCCGACGGACTCGGCGTACCGAACGTGTCGACCGATCTGTCGGGGCTGTCCGGCAATGACTTCGGTGGTGCCGACTCGATCGCCTACCTCGACGATGTTGCGCGGCCGGACGCGGAGACCACCGCGACCGCTGCGGGGGCCACGGTCGTCCGGGTGCCCGGCAGCGATCCGCGCGCCACCGGCGATTCGGTGACGGTGTTGCGGAATTGCCCGCACGCCGCGGTCCGCGCCTTCGGCGACGGATTCGGCAGCAGCGACGAGTTCGGGGATCGCCTGCGTACCGCGTTGACGCAGCCGGAATTGCCCGGCGGTGGACAGGTCGTGTTCCCGGGTCGCCGCATCGTCGCCCTCTATGGCTCGCCCGGTGCGCCATCGCTCGGGCCGCTCGGTCAGCAGGGGCTCCAAGCGTCCATCGCCCGGGTGAAAAAGCTTGCGGCGCAATATCAGCCCGTGAGCCGCGCACCCGTGGTGCCGGCCTTTGAGATCATCGTGACCGTCGCCTCGGCGGCGCCGGGGGTGGGGAACACCTACACCAACATGATCGACCCGAACACCATCCGGCCGTGGGTCCAGGCCGCCCGCAAGGCCGGTGTGTACGTGACGCTCGACCTGCAGCCCGGGCGCATGGACTTCCTCACCCAGGCGCGGCGCTACGCCGATCTGCTCGCCGAGCCGAATGTCGGTCTGGCACTGGATCCGGAGTGGCGGCTCAAGCCGAATCAGGTGCACCTCACCCAGATCGGGTCGGTGTCGGCCGACGAGGTGAACCGTACCTCGGACTGGCTGGCCGGGTTGGTACGGTCGAAGGGGTTGCCGCAGAAGGTCTTCGTGCTGCACGAGTTCGACAGCGACATGCTCGCCAACCGTAAGCGCATCGTCACCTCGCATCCCGAACTCGCGACCGTCATCCACGCCGACGGCCACGGCATTCCGTCGGTCAAGATGGACACCTGGCGACGGATTACCACCGATCTGCCCCCGAATGTGTGGATGGGGTGGAAGAATTTCTTCACCGAGGACCATCCGACGTTCACCCCGGCCCAGACCATGCGGGTCCGGCCGACGCCGTGGTTCATCTCCTACCAATAGGAGGCGTGACATGGCAGCGACCATTGCCGAACTGGCCACCTGTCCGGCTGCGACGGAGCGGAAGAACCCCCTCGCCATCTTGGACGCCCAGGCCGTCACCCGTGTCGCCGAACTCATCCCGGTTCGGATGGCACGGATGGCCGCCACCCCGTTCACCTTCTACCGGGGTGCCGCCGCGGTGATGGCCGCGGATCTCGCCGCGACCCCGAATTCCGGTGTCATGACCCAGATCTGCGGTGACGCACACCTGAGCAACTTCGGGGTCTTCTACACCCCGGAACGGCGACTGACGTTCGACGTCAACGACTTCGACGAGACCAGCGCCGGCCCCTTCGAATGGGATGTGAAACGCCTGGCCGCGAGCTTCGTGGTGGCCGGACAGGGCAACGGATTCGACGCGAAGACCGTCCACGGGCATGCGCACGAGGTCGCCAAGTCCTACAAGAAATGGATGCTGCGCAGCGTCGAACGGCCGACGATGGACTGCTGGTACGCCCGGATCGACGCCGAGGAACTGCTCACGGAATTCGAGTCGCGACTCGACAGTTCGACCGCCGAGCGCACGGTCAAAGGTCTCCGCAAAGCACGGCACCGCAACAGCGTGCAGGCGGTCAGCAAACTCTGTGTCATCGACGCCGACGGACGCGCACAGATCCGCAGTGATCCGCCGCTGCTGGTACCCGCCCACGAACTCTTCCCCGACGAACAGGCCGATGTGCTCCAAGAGCGCGTCGAATCGCGCATCCAGAAGTATCGAGCGGACCTACCCGACCACGTCCGAGCGCTGTTCGATCAGTTCACCGTCGTCGACACCGCCCGCAAGGTCGTCGGCGTCGGCAGCGTCGGAACCCGGTGCTGGATCGTGCTGATGCGTGGCCACAACCCCAAGGATCCGCTGTTCCTGCAGCTGAAGGAAGCCGAACGGTCGGTGCTCGCCGACCACGTCCCGACTGTGCAGTACCCGAATCAGGGGCAACGCGTCGTCGAAGGCCAGCGGCTACTGCAGGCGGCCAGCGACGTCTTCCTCGGCTGGACCGCAGGTCTCGATGAGAACGGTGAGATGCGGGACTTCTACGTGCGGCAGTTGCGCGACGGTAAGGGATCGGTGGTCGTCGAATCCCTCAGTGCCGACGAGATGACGCTCTATGCGCGGCTGTGTGGTCGGGCGCTGGCGCATGCCCATGCCCGCACACTGAGTCGGTATGCAATTGCTGACTACCTGCAGAGCGGCAAGGGATTCGCCAAGGCGATCGCCTGCTTCGGCACCGCCTACGCCGAACTCAACGCCGCCGATCACACCCTGATGACCGCCGCGATCGCCGACGGACAGATCGAGGCCGCAGAGCTGACATGACAACCCGCCCAATCGACAGGAGTTACGAGGTCCGATGAGTGACGCACTTCGCGAACGAGTTCACGACCTGATGCCGCAGGCGAAGGCCGACCTGACCGAGATGGTCGGGTTCCAATCGGTGCACGATGCCGAGCAGTCGCCGCCGGAGGAGTGCGAGAAGATGGTCGCCTGGCTCCAAGAGGCTTTCACCGCAGCCGGTTTCAGCGACGTCGACGCGCACGAGACCTCCGACGGCAGCAAAGCGGTGACCGGGTATCTGGCCGGACCCGACGACGCCCCCACCGTGCTTCTGTACTTCCATCACGACGTGCAGCCGCCGCTCGGTGCCGACGAATGGGATTCGCCGGTTTGGTCACTCACCGAACGCCAGGGCCGCTGGTACGGACGTGGTGCGGCCGACTGCAAGGGCAATATCGCGATGCACCTGACCGCACTGCGCGCCCTTGACGGCAACATTCCGGTCAACGTCAAGATCCTTGGTGAGGGCTCCGAGGAGCAGGGGACCGGCGGCATCGAGGATTTCGTGCCGCGCAACCTGGACCTGCTGGCGGCTGATGCGATCATCATCGCCGATTCCGGCAACTTCGCGGTGGGTAAGCCGAGTCTCACGACGACACTGCGAGGTATCGCCAACATCATCGTCTCCGTCGAAACCCTCGGTTCGGCAATGCATTCCGGTATGTTCGGGGGAGCCGCGCCAGATGCGTTGGCCGCGTTGATCGCCATGCTCGCATCGCTGCGAGATGCCCAGGGCAATACCACGATCACCGGATTGGATGCGTCGCAGACCTGGTCCGGCGTGGACTATCCGGCCGATGCGTTTCGCACCGACGCCAACGTCCTCGACGGCGTCGATCTGCTCGGGTCCGGCTCGGTCGCCGACATGGTGTGGGCGCGACCCGCGGCCACCGTCCTGGGCATCGACTGCCCGCCGGTCGTGGGATCGTCGGCGTCGGTTGTGCCGAAAGCGCGGGCGCGCATCAACCTTCGGGTGCCCCCGGGAATGGACGCCAAGCACGCCCAGAGCGCACTCGTCGACCACCTGAAAGCCGTTGCGCCCTGGCATGTGAAGGTGTCGTTCGAGATGGAGGCCGACGGGTCGCCGTTCGTCGGCGCCACCTCGGGACCCGGCTACGACACTCTCGTCGACTCACTCAAGAGCGCGTACGGCACCGATGAGGTGCTCCTGATGGGGCAGGGCGGATCCATCCCGCTGTGCAACGTCTTCGCCGACGAGATGCCCGACGCCGAGATCATGCTGATCGGCGTCGAGGAACCCCAGTGCCTCATCCACGCGCCCAACGAGAGCGTTGACCCGAGCGAGATCGAGCACATGGCGATCGCCGAGGCGACCTTCCTCACCGAGTACGCGACTCGGCACGCGCGCCCCTGAGAGGTTCCACGCTGAGAGGTTCCACGCTGAACCGTTCCACCAGAAGGTCTTTCAATGCCGGACGGCTCGCCGCGACGAGGGTGAACACCGCCTCGCGGGCGAGCCGCTCCGGATGATTGCCGCGCAGCAGGGCGCGTCCACCGTCGGCGGCCACCAGCGTCGCCGACGCGTCGACGGCGAGTTGGGCGGCGGTGGCGCGTGCTTCGATGAGGGTGTCGGCGTCGGAGAGTCCGGCGTCGAGGCGGGTGCGGGCTTCGCTGCCGCGTTCGCGGAGCGTCCGGGCGGCCTCAATCTGTCCGGCCTGATCGAGCAGCGCGGTGCAGCGACGGAGGAGGCCGAGTGGCAGCGTGCCGTTGATGCGGATGCCGATGTTCTGGGTGGCGAAGAAGTCGTCGAGCGAGGTGCGGCTCACGATTTTCGCGTCGGGGATGTACAGCCCGTCGACGGCCAGCGACACCGTGCGGGTCGCGTCGGCGGCACTGAGATGCAACGGGGAGACGGTGATTGCGTCCGGTGGCGGGTCGAGCGGCAGGATGGCGGCCAGGACGTCGTCGGTCTCGATGTCGCGGGCGGAGATCTGCAGGACGTCGACGATGCCCCAGCCGCTGACGAACGGGGCGTAGCCGTCGAAGCGCCAGCCGCCGTCGACGCGTGTGGCCCGCATCCGCGGTGGAGTGGGGACCACCCCGGCATAGGCGACACCGGCACGGACCCGACCGGCCACCACGTCGTCGAACAGTTTGTCGCGAAGCGGCTGATTTGTGGTGCCCGCCAAGGCGATCACCACTCCGTGATGCTGCATCCAGGTGAACGCCGTCCCCAGGCAGCCGCTCGCCATCACTTCCTGGATCTCGATCACCTGTGCGAAATCCAGTCCCGGGCCGCCGGATTCGGCGGGTGCAGCGATGCCGAACAAACCGGCGTCGGCGATCGCCGCCCAGTGCGTGGCGGGGATCAGGCCGGTGCGGTCGACCTCGGCGGCCGCGGGGAACAGGACATCGTCGGCGATGCGGTAGGCGTTCTCGACAAGTTGCAGGCGACGGGTTTCCGGGTCGGTCGTCACCCCGCCCAGCCTACGGTGTGACGCGCGTCAGACGGTGCAGAGCGGCGAGTAGTCGGTTCGCCCGCCGGTGGTCGGGGAGATCAGGAAGGTGCAGGAGTTGAACCCGACGGATTCGACCTTGGTGCGCAGTCGATGGAGTTCGGCGTTCGACACGACCTTCTTGCGTGACAACAGGAAACCCGAGGTCCGGGTCGGATCACCGACGATCGCGTACTCGTAGGGCCCCTTCGGGTCCTTACCGTCCTCGGTCCAGGCGACGATGTAGTTGGGCACCCGGTCCATGCCGGGGAACTTCGGGACACCGTCGATCTGTACGTTCAGCTGGGCGTTGGTCTTGGTGTCGAGGACATACGCTTTGCCGGTGACGCCGTCGGGCTGTCCGGTGAAGGAGGTGCACCGGTTGTTGACGCCGACCGTCGTCTTGTTGATGAGTGTGTAGGTGGCGTTGGTGTCCTTGGCGCAGCGCACGCCGTAGAACGACGGAACGGTGGCCAGCTGCCACCACTGGCCGAGATAGCGCTGGGGATCGAGCTTGGCGACCGGCTGCAGCGGTGCCGCCGACGCCGGTGCGGAGACGGTGAACAGCGTGCCGATGGCAATCAATCCGGCGACGAGCGCGGCCAGGGATCGGGTCACACGGCGTGAGGGACGCATGCAGAGCTCCTTTGGTTGAGTTGTGCATACGATTCGGGGCCGGGGCCGATCCGGATGGGATCGACCCCGGCCCCGCTGTCGCTGACCGGTGGCCGGGTCAGAAGCCGGTGGCCGACGGCTTCCAGCTGGCGACCGCCCAGATGACCAGGATGTCCAGGGCGATGATCAGGATCGCCCACAGCGGGTAGTAGGGCAGCCAGAGGAACTGCGCGATGATCGACAGTGACGCGATGATGATCGCTGAGATTCGCGCCCAGTCGGCGCCGACGGCGAGCCCGCCCGCGACGACGACGGCGATGATGCCCAGGATCAGGTGAATCCAGCCCCACGTCGTCAGATCGAACTGGTAGATGTAGTTGGGTCCGGCGACGAACAGTTCGTCGTTGGCGATGGCCGAGATGCCCTGGAAGACGGCGACCAGGCCGGCGACGAACAGCAGCGCGGCAGCGACGATGGAGACGCCGAAGGTGAATCCCTCTTTGACGCTGTGGTCGATGTCTTGATCGGGGAGGGTCATGATGATGAGCCTTTCGATATGCGGTCAACGATCGGGACGATCGTGCAGGAACAGGGTAAATAGTGCGTGGACGTAGAGCCGACATATCGTGCGGGTTGGGTGTAACAGTTCCGTCATGAAGCGCTATCGGTTTCGAACATGGCCTCTGACCAGCCGATTTAGTAGTGCGCCGATCGTGGGGGTAAGCTATCGCAGGCTACACACGGGGTGTGGCGCAGCTTGGTAGCGCGCTTCGTTCGGGACGAAGAGGTCGTGGGTTCGAATCCCGCCACCCCGACGCAAGGTTGAGATTGCAGAAGAGGCCCTGACCAGGGATTACCCAGGTCAGGGCTTCCTCGTCTCCAGGCCTGCTTCGGGTAACCGGCCGCCGCGGCCCGATCTGTGTGTGACGATGACCACATGCCTACGCTGCTGAGCTCCGACGAGATCGACATCCGCCTGCTGTTCACCGAATCCGTGCCCGACGTGCTGCAATTCCTCCGGCAGGTCGTTCGGGACCGCGAACCGATTGCGCTGGCGACGAGCGCCGAGGACTCGGCGTTCTTCCTGAACCTGGCGAACCTCAAGCAGTTCACCCTCGCCGATCACGATTCGGCGGCCGATGACCCCACGGTGGATGGCAAGGTGACGGTGTTGACGTCGATCGCCGAGGTAGGTAAGTAGACGTACCTCACGCGGGTATCGACTCGGCGGCGACCGGCGCCGGGGTGTACTTCTCGCGGTGAATGCTGCGGCCGGACATGCGGCGTCGCTTGCAGGCCTTGACGCCGGCGTCGACCATGGCGGGCGGACCGCACAGGTACGCCGAGTAGCCGCGCAGCGTGGTGAAGTCCTCGATCACGATGTCGCCGACGTAGCCGCGTCGCCCGTGCCCGCCCTCGCGGCTCAGGCACGGGGTGTAGTGCACCCCGGGATGGCGGTCGGCCAGGTCTGCCCAGAAGTCGACGTCGTAGAGATCGGAGCGGTACCGAACCCCGTGGTAGAGGTGGATCTCCCGTGCCGGGTCGAGGGCCATGGCATGCAGCGCAATCGATTTCAGTGGTGCCAGCCCGGTGCCGCCGGCCAGCAGGATCATCGGGCCGTCCGCGTCGGGATCGTGCACGAAATCGCCCCAGGGGCCGCGCATCTCGATCTGATGCCCGCGTTGCAGGGAATCGAAGATCCACCCGTCGGTGGCCAGACCATCGGCCACCCGACGCACATGGAACTCCAGGAGCTCGCCCGACGACGGCGGGTTGGCCATCGAATACTGCCGCACCGCGGCGGTACCCGGCACCGTGAACTCGATGTACTGACCCGCCGAGAAGTCCAGTGGTGCATCGAGTTCGACGTGCACCGACACGGTCTCGTCGGCAACCTCGCGGATCTCGCGGACCACCCCGACCAGATCGCGCAGCTCGTGTCGGGGACCCGCCCCGGTGTCGAGTGGCACCTCGATCTGCGCGTCCGACCGCGGCGTCGACTGGCAGGCCAAGACGTAGCCGGCGGTCTGCTCGTCGGCCGACAACACGGTCTCCGACGGGGTGGGCGAATCGACGATGCCGCACAACACCTTTACCTTGCAGGTGCCGCAGGTTCCCTGGTTGCAGGAGTTCGGTAGGTACACGCCGCTGCGCAGAAAGGCGTCCAGAAGTCGTTGATCATCACTGCATTCCACGCTCTGCGTCGCAGATCCGACGACCTGCACCGAATGCGCACCCATCTCAGACCTCCCAGGTGACGTGTAGCGACGTCGGTCCGCGGAAACCCCAACCCCAGAACTCGACGTCGGAGTTGGTGTCGCGCTCCAGGTTCGGGATCGAGTCGAACAGTTCCTCCAGCCCGATCCGGCACACATGGTTCGCGAAATAGATTCCCGCACAGGCGTGATTGCCGGCACCGAATGCGAGGTGCGGCAGCGGCGGCCGCGACAGGTCGTAGGCCGACGGCGCGTCGTAGACGGTGTTGTCGTGATTGGCGGAACCGTAGGACAGCAGCACCACCGACCCTTCCGGTAGTGAGACGCCAGCCACCTCAACGTCTTTGGTGCTCACCCGCGCGGTGGCAGACCAGATCGGCGACGTCCACCGCATGCCTTCGGAGATCGCCCGCGGAATCAGCCCCGGCTCGTCGACGACCTCCTCGAGCTGGTCGGGACGGGTGAACAGCCCCACCAGCGTCGAGGCCATCGCATGACCCGGCTCCTGCATGGCGCCGAGCAGGTAGACGTACAGCGTTGGATAGATGTAGTCGCGGTCGCGGGTCTGCCCGTCGGGCATGCCGTCGTGCAGCCAGTGGCTGATGGCGCTGTCGTCGGGATGGCTGATCCAGTGATCGATCTTCGGGTCGACGATCGCGCGGATCTCCGCCTTGGCCTCGTCGCCCTCGTCGAACCCCGCGGGATTGGTGAACTCGCCGTTCTCGTCGACGCCCGCGTTGGTGAACGACCGCGACAGTTTGTGGAACCAGTCGCGCAGCGTGTCGGAGCTGACGTCGTGCAGCCCGAGCAGGTCGCCGAGTGCACGCACGGAGACCGGCTCGCAGTATTGGGCGACGAGTTCGGCGGTGCCGTCGTTCTCGAACTCCTCGAGGTAACGCCGGGCGATCGGGCGCACCAGATCGTCGATCCACCGATCGACCTCCTGCGGCTGCAACGCCGGGTCGACCATCGACCGCAGATCCTCGTGGATGGGGCCGTTGACGCCGATCACCGCGGGATGCCCGAACGTGCGGCCCCCGGCCTTGGTGATGATGGCCTCGAAGTCGCCGCTGGTCGCGATCTCGCGGCAGATCTCCGCGGTGCTGGCCACGTACGAGCCGAGGACCGGCACATAGGCCAGTGGGGACTCGGTGCGCAGCCGCTCGTAGATCGGATACGGATTGCGCTCGAGTTCGGTCATGGTGATGTCGTCGAGCCAGGAGAGGGTGGCAGTCAAGGTAACTCCTTCATCGGTGGGCTGGTGGGGATGCGGACCGACGCTAGGACCAGGCAGGCTGTGGATCGATACGGATTGCGCGAAGCCGATACGCATCGCGCGAGAAGAATGTGATGTGGGTCGCTCTACGTACAGCAGATGCGGTACAACACAGAAACGATGAAAACGCAGCAGCCCGCGTCGCAGCAGGTCGTCGGCACCCAGGACTGGGAGGCGGCGCACCGCGCGGTCGCCGATGTCTACTTCCCGCATGAGCTCACCGCGCTCGACGGCCGTGAGCAGGTCGACCTGTCGCTGCGCACCGTCGAGCTGGGCGGCGTCACGATCGGCCGGATGACCTGGGGCACCGCGGTGTCGATCGCCTGCGAATACCCTGGTGCCTACGAGGTGAATATCCCGCTGACGGGTCGGCTGCATTCGCGGTCCGACGACGGCGAGATCGTCTCGACTCCCGGCCACGGCACCATCTTCCGCGCCGACCATCCGTCGTTGATCACCAACTGGACCGCAGACTGCCAGGTCATCGGCGTCAAGTTCGACGTCGACCGACTCGAGCAGGAAGCCGACCGGATTCATGTGGCGCCGATCCGACGACGGTTGTCGTTGCCGGACCAGATCGACGTCGCCGCCGACGACGGGGCGTCGTGGTTCGGCCTGATCAAGGCATTGTCGGCGCAGTTGCGTGAACCCACCGACCTGCTGGCCAATCCGCTCGTCGGGCCGCAGCTGGCGAGCGCGGTGACCAGTGCGTTCCTGCTCGCAGCGATGCCGGAGTCGGCCGAGGTCGATGGGCATCTGCGTCCGGGCATGGTCAAGCGGGTGCTCGATGCCGTCACCGACGACCCCGGGCGGCCGTGGACACTGGCCGAGATGGCGGCGATCGGCGGCACCAGTGTGCGCCGGTTGCAGGAGGCGTTCGCGGAGTACGTCGAGACCACCCCGACGCGGGCGCTCACCGATATCCGGCTCGAACACGCCCACCTCGACCTCGAACGCGGCGAGGGCACCGTCGCCGATGTCGCCGCGCGGTGGGGTTTCAGCAACCCCAGCCGCTTCGCCGCCGCCTATCGCCGCCGATATGGGGCCACCCCGTCGCAGACGTTGCGGCGCTGAGTCATTCATCCATTCATCGAGCAGGGAGGGTCATGGCAGCACACAGCGTGATCGAACGGTCCGACGGTCCGGTACGGATCATCGGGATCGATCGGCCGGAGGTGCGTAATGCGGTCGACCGCGCGACCGCAGAGGCTCTCACGGACGCGTTTCGCCGCTTCGACGCCGACCCCGATGCTTCGGTGGCCGTGCTCCACGGCAACGGTGGGACGTTCTGTGCCGGAGCCGATCTCAAGGCCATCTCGGCCGGCACGCCGAATCGTGTCGAGGCCGACGGCGACGGCCCGATGGGTCCCACGCGCATGCGATTGTCCAAGCCGGTGATCGCGGCGATCTCCGGTCACGCGGTGGCCGGTGGGCTCGAACTCGCATTGTGGGCCGATCTCCGGGTCGCCGACGACGATGCCGTGTTGGGGGTCTTCTGCCGACGATGGGGTGTGCCGCTCATCGACGGCGGCACCGTCCGGTTGCCGCGGCTGATCGGGGAGAGTCACGCGATGGACCTCATCCTCACCGGCCGCGCCGTGGCCGCCGACGAAGCGTCGAGTATCGGGCTGGTGAATCGGGTTGTGCCGACCGGTACTTCGCTCGACGCGGCTGTTGCGTTGGCTCACGAGTTGTCGTCGTTGCCGCAGACCTGCCTCCGAAACGACCGGTTGTCGATGCTCGAGCAGGCCGGGCTCGACGAAGCCGCGGCCATGAGCAACGAACTGCAGCACGGGATGTCGTCGTTGCGTGCCGACTCGGTCGCCGGCGCAACGCGATTCGCGGCGGGCGCCGGACGGCACGGCGAATAGCAGATCGCTACACAGCAATCGGGGGGGACGCCCCCCGGGCGGGGCCCCGGTCCCCGGTTGGGGGGGGGGACCGGGGGGGGGGC
>NZ_JBCLVJ010000005.1:0-260572 GCF_048537925.1 Gordonia sp. CPCC 205515
CGGGACGGCACGGCGATAAGCAGACCGCTCCACAGCAACCGGCGGCCCGACCCGAAGGTCGTCCCCCCGATCGTTATTCGTGCGAAGAATCAGGCGGTGCGCCAGGTGGCCACGGCCCAGATGATCAGAATGTCGAGGGCGATCACCAGGATCGACCACCACGGATAGTAAGGCAGCCAAAGGAAGTTCGCGATGATCGACAACGACGCGATCACGATGGCGGATACACGGGCCCACGTCGCGGCGGCGAACATGCCGAACGCGACGACGATCGCGATGACGCCGAGCAGGATGTGGATCCACCCCCAGCTCGTCAGGTCGAGCTTGTAGACGTATTGCGGACCGGCGACGAACAAGTCGTCCTTGGCCACGGCCGAGATGCCCTGCAGCAGTCCGACGATGCCGGCCACGAGGAGTAGCGCCGCAGCTCCGATCGTGGTGCCCCCGGCGATTCCCTCCTTCACCGGGTGGTCGTCGCGGTACGTACTCATGATGTGCCCCTTTTCCTTGCCAATGGCCCCGACGGCCATCTCGTTCCAGTGTTGTGCGTGGACGCGTCCGAACGCCTCGTCCAGAAAGGATGATTCACCCAGATCGGCCGAAATGACCGTTGACACGCTGGATCAGGGGATGTCGAGTTGATCGGCGAGGTCGTGCAGATCGGTCGCGTGCACGTCGTTGTCGGGGGAACCCGCGTCGTCCTTGGGCGCGCCACCCCACTCCATCGGGCGCTCGATGAACGCGCTGCGCAGCCCGAACCCGCGGGCGGCGTCGAGGTCGCTCTGGTGGGTGGCGACCATCATGACCTGGTCGGGGCTGCGTTCCAGCAATGCGGCCAGCCCACAGTAGGTTTCGCGGGCCGGCTTGTAATGCCGCCACAGGTCCGACCCGCCGATCACGTCCCAGTCGAAGCCGTTGTGCTTGGCCATGTCGGTCAGCAGGGCCACCGTGCCGTTGCTCAACGCGCACACGACGAACCGGGTGCGGAGCCGACGTATCCCGTCGGCGGCATCCGGCCATCCGGGGATCGTGCGCCAGGCGTGCACGAGTCGGGTGGCGGTGGCGTCGTCGATGGCCACGCCGCACGCGGTGGCGGTGTCGTGCAGTGTCTCGGTCTGCAGGTCGTCGAGGCGGCGCCACGGCAACTCGCCGGCCTCGACCCGCGCCAGGATCGGTCCGTATCGGCCCCGCCAATCGCGGGTGAAGTCGGCGGCGTCGACGCCGGGCACCGCGTCGCCCACCGCGGTGGAGATACCAGTGAACCAGTCGGTGACGGTACCGAAGGTGTCGAAGGCGAGGACCTCGACGCCCTTCGAGGCGCTCGCAGGCTCGCTCCTGAGGGAGCGATACGGCTCCACCCGTCAGCTGAGCTCGGTGGCCAGCTGCGGCAGCGAGTGTTCCTCGTCGAAGTCGGCGTCGCCGTGCGACACCGGCGTCAGCGTGAGCAGGCTTGCTTCCGGGCGGCAGCAGAAGCGGGCGGGGGCGAACGGCGACGTGCCCAGGCCGGCGCTGACGTGCAGTTTCATCGTCGAACCCCAGCTGGAGACGCCCTTGACCCGGGACCGGTCGATCTCGCAGTTGGTGACCAGCGCGCCGAAGAACGGGAGGCACAGTTGTCCGCCGTGCGTGTGGCCTGCCATCACCAGGTCGTAACCGTCGGCGGCGAACCGATCGAGGACGCGCGGTTCCGGGGAATGCGTCAGGCCCAGTCGCAGGTGGGCCAGCGGGTTGGGGCGCCCGGCGATGGTGTCGTAGCGGTCGCGTTCGATGTGCGGGTCGTCGACGCCGGCCGCCACCACGCGCACTCCGCCGACCTCGAGTTCGCGCACGGTGTGGGTCGCGTCGAGCCAGCCCCGCTCGGTGAACGCGGCACGCAGATCCTGCCACGGCAGCGGCTCACCGAAGGTCCGGGTGTGATCGGTCTTGAAGTACTGCAGCGGGTTCTTCAGCCGCGGACCGAAGTAGTCGTTGGAGCCGAACACGAACAACCCCGGCCGGGACAGCAGCCCACCGAGCGACTGGATGACCGCGGGCACCGCCTGTGGGTGGGCGAGATTGTCACCGGTGTTGATCACCAGATCGGGCTCCAGCGACTCCAGTTCCGACACCCACGCCTGCTTGAGTCGCTGGTTCGGTGTCATGTGCAGGTCGGACAGGTGCAGCACGCGCAGCGGGGTGGCGCCGGGTTCGAGCACCGCCAGGGTGCTGTGCCGCAACGTGAACGCATTGCGTTCGATCACCGTCGAGTAGACCAGGCCCGCCGCTGCCGCACCGGCGAGACCCGCGATGGCGCGGGCGGCCGAGGAGGAGGTCAGCGAGCTGGGCAGGACGCGGCCGAGAGGGTTGTCGACGTGCATCCACTCAGGATACGCAACCGACTCACCGGGTCGCGTGTGCTTTCCGCGCCCGATCATCCCGGAAGCTGGATCACCACCGGTCCGACGCCGGGAACCTGCACGGTCGTTTCGGTCGGTCCCGGCGTGGCGTTGCTGTTCCCACCGCCGTCGGCGTTGCGTCCGGTGCTCACCAGGATCGTGATCTCGCTGCCCGGCATCGCCGTGTCCTGCGGTGCGGTGGCCACCACGGTGCCTTGCGGGCGGGGGCTCTCGAAGTCACGCTGGACCACCTTGAAGCCCGCCGCCTGCAGTTTCGCGGTGGCGGCACTGGCCGTCAGGCCGGTGACCCGCGGGATCCGGCCGCGATCGTTGCCTGCCATGAAGCGCGGGTCGGTCGGTGGTAGACGCACGGCACCGAACTTGGTGGCCACCGGCTTGATTGCCTGATACCAGGTCCGTGCCGGTTCCATGCCGCCGTAGAGGTTGCCGTCGTAGCACTGCCGCAGCGGGCTGCTGCAGATGCCGGTGGGGGTGGGTCCGTCGTTGTAGACGTACGCCGCGCCGGCGATGCCGTTCGTGAACCCGAGGAAGGCCGACGAGCGGTGCGCTTCGGTGGTGCCGGTCTTGCCGGAGACGGGGAGCGTCCAGCCCTGCGAACCGGCCGCACCGGCCGAGGTGCCGCCGCCCTTGTCGTCCTGGCTGAGGCCGTTGGCGAGCGTGTTCGCCAGCCCTTCCTCGACGACCTGCTCGCACTTGGGTGCGTTGAACGGCACCGCGGTCAGTGCGGGCTGTCCGTTCTCGGCCATCACCGGGTTGCCGTAGGCGTCGCGCTTGATCCGGCTGATCGACGCGATCGGGTTCGGCGCGCACCAGGTTCCGCCGGAGGCGAGGGTGGCCGCGACGTTGGACAGTTCGAGTCCGTTGATCGGCAGCGGTCCCAGGGTGAACGAACCGTAGTTGCCGTCCTTGACGTACTGGGCCATGCTCCGGTCGCCGTACCCCGACGTGCCGGGCGCGTTGTAGGAGCGCAGCCCCAGCCGGACGGCCATGTCGACCGCGGGCGTCACGCCGACCTCCTGCAGCAACTTGACGAACGCGGTGTTGGGGGATTGGGCCAGCGCTTGCGTCACCGTCATCGAGGCGGGGTAGCGGCCGTCGTTCTTGACGCAGTAGGCGTTCACCGGGCACCCGTTGGCGCCGTCGCTGTTGCCCATGCCGTAGACCGCCACGTACCCGGGCACCGGGATGTTGTTGCCCACCCCGAGCCCCTTCTCCATCGCCGCCGCGGTCGTGAAGATCTTGAACACCGATCCCGCGCCGTCGCCGACCATGGAGAACGGTTGCGGCTGGACGGTCTGGTTGGCCTTCTGATTGAGTCCGTAGTCGCGGCTCGACGCCATCGCCAAGATGTCGTGGGACTGCTTGCCGGGCCGGATCGCGCTCATCACGTCGGCGATGCCGTCGGCGTCCGGGCTGGCCTGGGTGCGCACCGCGCGCAGCGTCGACCGCTGCACGTCGGGATCGAGGGTGGTGCGGATGATGTACCCGCCGCGCAGCACCGAATCCCGGGACATGCCGTTCTCGGCGAGGAACTGCAGTGCGTAGTCGCAGAAGAAGCCGTTGCCGCGGGCGGCGATGCAGCCCTGGGTGGGGGTGCGCGGATTGGGCACCACGCCGAGTGGGCTGGCCTTGGCCTTGATCAACTCCTCCGCACGATTCGGGAAGTTTTCGATCATCGTGTCGAGCACGGTGTTTCGTCGCGTGAGCGCGGCTTCGGGATTGGTGTACGGGTTCAGTGCCGAACTCGACTGCACCATGCCCGCGAGCAACGCGGACTCAGCGACGTTCAGGTCCTTGGCCGGTTTGGCGAAGTAGGTCTGCGCGGCCGCCTCCACGCCGTAGGAGTTGTTGCCGAACGGCACCACGTTCAGATAGCGGGTGACGATCTGCTTCTTGGCCTCCTGCTTGGCCTGGGCGTCGTCGAGTCCCTTGTCCCGCTTGGCCTGGTCAATGAGCGACTGCTCCATCGTCAGTGCCATGCGCACCTCCCGCAGCTTGCGCGCGGGGGTGGTCTCGATGGCGGCCTGTCGGTCGGCTTCGGTCCGTGCCAGGACCAGGAGCTGATAGTTCTTGATGTACTGCTGGTCGAGCGTCGAGGCACCCTGCTGCACCTCGCCCGACGACGAGTTCTTCAGCGCCGCGCGGATCGTGCCCTTCCAGTCCACGCCGTCGTGCTCGAGGAAGCGCCGATCTTCGATGGAGATGATCGCGCGGATCATCTCCGGCGAGATGTCGTTGTAGCCGACCTGGTAGCGGTACTGGTCGTAGAGCACCGCGATCGGGGTGCCCGCGGAGTCGGTCATGGTGGTGACCTCCGGCAGCGTTCCGTTCAGCAACTCCGACGACACGTTCTCCACGGCGGAGGCGGCGCGGTTGGACAGCACTCCCACCCCGCTCGCGGCGGGATACAGCAATCCTGCGACCAGCACACCGGCGAGCAGGCAGGCGCCCGCCAGTGGCCACAGTTTCTTTGACATCGGCACACGGACAGGATACGTGTGAGCGCCTTAACAAAGCCCAAGCGCGGCCGTTGCAACGTGGTTGCGTGATATCGATCCCGCAACATCCGCTCTGACCTGCACCGACACGCCCGGTTTGCACGATGGTGCCATTTTCTTGGCTCCAGGGGTTGCGCCCCGCATACACACATCCTTAGATTGAGTGCAGAATGTGACTCACTTAACAATCCGGAGTGGATCTGGATCCTGTCCAGTGATTGATCGCGTTCGACGGTCAGAGATTGTCGGGGCCTTGCAGTAATGCAGAACGACCGGCGATTACAACGACAGATTGGGGTCGGCGGAATGGCGATGGCGGCAGTTTCCACCGGAGACGACGCTCGTTTGACGTGGGTGTCTCAGGCTCGATGCCGAGGAGGAAATCCTGACGATCTGTTTGTTCGCGGGGCGGCGCAACGCAAAGCCGCCACGATTTGTCGGCACTGCCCGGTGCAGTTGGAGTGCGGCGCAGACGCTTTGGACAATCGAGTGGAGTTCGGCGTCTGGGGCGGCATGACCGAGCGGCAGCGCCGCGCACTGCTCCGGCAGCATCCCGAGGTGACCTCGTGGTCTCAGTTCTTCGAGGCTCAGCGACGTCGCCATCGCGACGCAGTGTGATCTCCCGCAACGAACAGCACATCGGAACGAACGGCCGGCACCCCAGGAGGGGCCGGCCGTTCCTTGTGTATGTGCTTGCGCTAACGAAATTGGGGTCAGCCGCGGCCGGTGATCTGCTCGGCCACCGCGCGCAGCGCCTCCACGTCGGCGACCTCGAACGGCAGGGACGGCACGCCGACGATCGGGACCGCCGGATGCGCGGCGGTGAACCGTTGCAGCAGATGGAGTTCACGTTTCCCGGTGGCCGCGCGCTCGGCGTGCACCTGCAGCACCCCGCGAGTCAGTTCGTCGTCGACGTGTTCGAGGGCCGCCTGCGCCGACGACTCCGAGATCGATGTCAGGTTCGGATGGGTGCGGTTGAGGATCAGGCCCGCGAGCGGCATCGATTCCTCCGACAGTCGATCGACGAAGAACGCCGCCTCGCGCAACGCATCCGGCTCGGCCGCGGCGACCACCGCGAACTGGGTGCCCGGCTGCTTGAGCAGCTCGTAGGTCTTCAGTGCGCGTTCCTGGAAGCCGCCGAACATCGAGTCGAGGGACTGCACGAAGGTCGCCACGTCGCGCAGCATGTCGCCGCCGATGATCGTGGACACACCCCGCATCGCCAGGCTCACCGCACCGGTCACGACCCGCCCGACCCCCCGACCGCCGCCGATGAGGACCTTCATCAGTCGGCCGGACAGGAACGACCCGAGGCGTTGCGGCGCGTCGAGGAAGTCCAGCGCGTTCCGTGACGGCGGTGTGTCGACGATGATCAGGTCCCAGCGGTCCTGCTCGAGCAGCTTGCCGAGCTTCTCCATCGCCATGTACTCCTGCGTGCCGGAGAACGACGACGCCATCGTCTGATAGAAGGAGTTCTCCATGATCGCCTCGGCGCGCTCGGGCGTCGAGTACTCGATGACCATCTCGTCGAAGGTGCGACGCATGTCCAGCATCATCGCGTCGAGGGTGCCCGGGCCCTCGGTGGTGATCTTCACCGGCTGCGGATCGTTGGTCAGCTCGTTCATGCCCAGCGACTGGGCGAGTCGTTTGGCCGGGTCGATGGTCAGCACGGCGACCGTCCGGCCGTGCTCGGCGGCATACATCGCCATCGCCGCGGCCGTCGTCGTCTTGCCGACACCGCCGGCGCCGCAGCAGATCACCACCCGCGTGTCGGGGTCGGTCAGGACCGACCCCATCTTCAGATCGAGCGTCATGGGTCAGGCACCTGCCTTCTGCAAGAGGTTGGCCAACTCGTAGATCGAACCGAGGTCGATGCCGTCGCCGAGCGCCGGGAGTTCCAGGGTGGGCAGTTCGACGTCGTCGAGTTGTGCCTTGGCCACCTGCTGGGCCTGCAGCCGCGTCGCGTGCTCGATGGTTTCGGTGAGCAGACCGGCGAGGTCGTCCTCGGGCAGATCGAGACCCGCGGCGGCGAGATGCTCGAGGATGCGCGGCGCGTCGATCGTGCCCTCGGCGATGTCGTCGATCGAGTCCACCGGCAGATGCGTCGGACTGACGCGGTTGATGATCAGGCTGCCGATCGTCAGATTCTTCGAGTGCAGTTCGTCGACCGCCTCGACGGTCTCCTGGATCGGCATCGCCTCGAGCAGGGTGACCAGGTGCACGACGGTGTCCGGCGAATGCAGCAGCGCC
Organism: Gordonia sp. CPCC 205515; assembly: GCF_048537925.1. Taxonomy (NCBI): domain Bacteria; kingdom Bacillati; phylum Actinomycetota; class Actinomycetes; order Mycobacteriales; family Gordoniaceae; genus Gordonia; species Gordonia sp. CPCC 205515. The sequence continues at coordinate 7,145 of NZ_JBCLVJ010000005.1, forward strand.
ACCACCCCCTCGCTCTGATTGCGGATCGGCCCGGTCTTGGCGAGATCGGCCATCGCCTTGGTCACGTCGAGGAAGCTGCCGATGCGTCCGGTCGGCGGGGCGTCGACGACGATGGCGTCGTAGACACGGTTGCCCCGCTTGTCGGTGTGGATGATGCGCTCTTTGATCTTTCCGGTGATCAGCACGTCGCGCAGGCCCGGGGCGACGGTGGTGACGAAGTCGATCGCACCGATCCGCTTCATCGCCCGCCCGGCGAAGCCCAGGTTGTAGAACATGTCGAGGTATTCCAGCAGCGCGTGCTCGATGTCGATGGCCAGCGCGGACACCTCGCCGCCGCCGGAGGCCGTGGCGATCTTGGTGTCGGTCGGTGGCAACGGCGGCAGGTCGAACAGTTGCGCGATGCCCTGTCGCCCCTCGCATTCGACGAGCAGCACCTTCTTGCCGTCGGCGGCCAACGCGAGCGCCAGTGCGGCGGCGATGGTCGTCTTGCCGGTACCCCCCTTGCCGGACACGAAATGGAGTCGCGCCGCGGCTGCTGCTGCCGGCCATTGGTTGACGTGCGCGATGCCGTCGGTTGCCGGTGTATCAGTCCCCACTGCATCACCATATCGACTACCGGCGACCGGATAGGGTGGGTCCATGACTGAAGTGACCGCGTGGGAGTACGTGACGGTGCCGTTGCTCACACATGCCACCAAGCAGATTCTCGATCAGTGGGGTTCCGACGGCTGGGAGCTGGTGAGCGTGCTGCCCGGCCCTACCGGCGAACAGCACGTCGCCTACCTCAAGCGTCCGAAGGGATGAGTCCGATGGCCAACACCTGGTCGGCGCGTCTGACCGAACTCGGTATCACCCTCCCCGACGTGGTCACCCCGGCCGGCAGCTACGTGCCTGCGGTACGGACCGGGAACCTCGTCTACACCGCGGGTCAGCTGCCCATCGTCGCCGGCGAACTCGAGGTGGCAGGCAAGGTGCACGAGGGCGCCGAGGGCGTCGTCACCCCGGAGCAGGCGAATCGTGCCGCGCGACAGTGCGCGCTCAACGCGTTGGCCGCCGTCCACGGTCTCGTCGGCATCGACTCGGTCGTGCGGGTGGTCAAGGTCGTCGGGTTCGTCGCGTCGGCGCACGGCTTCACTGGTCAGCCCGGCGTGATCAACGGTGCCTCCGATCTGCTGGGCGAGATCTTCGGTGAGGCCGGGGTGCATGCGCGCTCGGCCGTCGGCGTCGCCGAACTGCCCCTCGGGTCGTCGGTGGAGGTCGAGCTGATCGTCGAGGTCGCCTGACGCCTCGACGACGTCGAGATCTGACCACGGGTGGATATCGCACTGCTGATCGCCGCCGCGGCGGCCGCGGGCTGGGTCGACGCGGTCGTCGGGGGTGGTGGTCTGGTGCTGATCCCGGCGCTGCTGATCACCTTCCCGGGCATCGCTCCGGCGACGGCGCTGGGGACCAACAAGCTGGCGGCGGTGTTCGGCACGTCATCGGCGGCGCTGCGCTATGCGCGTCGGATTCCGCTCGATCTCCGTCGTCTGCTGCCGACTTTTGTTGCTGCGCTTGTCTTCTCCGGTCTCGGAGCCTATCTCGCGAGTCGGCTGCCCGCGTCGGTGTTCACCCCGATCGTGCTGTGCCTGTTGGTGGCGGTCGGGGTGTTCGTCGCGGTCAATCCCGGATTCGGTTCGGGTGCAACGGTTACCAAACCCCGATGGTCGGTGCTGCTCGGCTTCGCAGTGGCCGGGGTGGTCATCGCCTTCTACGACGGCGTGATGGGACCCGGCACCGGCACCTTCCTGATCATCACGCTGACCGCGTTGGTCGGCACCGGATTCCTGGAGAGTTCGGCGATGGCCAAGGTGATCAACACCGGCACCAATCTCGGTGCCCTGGCGGTGTTCGCGTGGCAGGGAAACGTGTTGTGGCTCTTGGGTATCGGCTTGGCGATTGCGAACATCGCGGGTGCGCAGATCGGTGCGCACATGGCGCTCGGGCGCGGTAGTTCGTTCGTGCGCTGGGTGTTGCTGGGGGTCGTGGTGGTGATGGTCGGCAAGCTCGGGTACGGGTTGCTGATCGGCTGACGGCGTTATCATGCGGGAATGCCGACGATCCCGCCCGTGCCGACGCTGGAACCCGCCTTCGACGTGGTCGCCGAGTTGGGGCCGATCGAGGATCATGGGATGACCCGGGTCGGCCATCGTCGGGTGGTGCCGATCGTCGGTGGCGCGATCACCGGCGTCTTCGACGGCGAGATCCTGCCCGGTGGTGCGGACTGGCAGATCGTGCGCGCGGACGGGTCGATCGAGATCGACGGTCGCTACAGCGCCCGCGGCCGCGACGGATCGCTGCTGTATCTGCACGCCGTGGGGGTACGCAGCGGCGATCCCGAGGTTCTCGAAGCGCTCCTTGCCGGCGCGGACGTCGATCCGGCCGACTACTACTTCCGGGCGGTGGTGACGGTGGAATCGGCGGCCCATCCGGAGCTCGAACGGGCGGTGTATGTGGCGTCCTACGTGCGCGAAGCGAATCGCGTGCGTTACCGCGCCTACCGGGTCACGTGACGCCGAACGATCAGAAGACACGCATGAATCGACACGACCGGGGCGGTGGGTAGGGTCGGATCCCATGACCGACACTGGATCCGCCAACGGCACGGGATCTGACACCGCGCCCACCCACCCCGCCTATGGCGTTGTCCGACAGGTCACCCCGTTCGCGTCGGTGCTGCTCTGCGACAACCCCGGGGTGATGGAACTCGACGGCACCAACACGTGGATTCTGCGGGCGCCGGACAGCCCGGAGTGTGTCATCGTCGACCCGGGTCCGCCCAAGCACGGCAAGCACATCGCGAAGCTCGCCGACGACAACGACGTGTCCCTGATCCTGATCACGCACCGGCATTTCGACCACACCGGCGGTATCAAACGGCTGCACAAGCGGACCGGCGCTCCGGTGCGGGCGCGGGCGGAGAGGTTCACCCGGAGTGCGCGACCGCTGCACGACCGTGAGGTGATCGATCGGGCCGGACTGCGCATCACCGTGCTGTTCACCCCGGGACACACCGGGGATTCGGTCAGCTTCCTCGTCGATTGGAACGGGCAGCGCGCGATGCTGACCGGCGACACCATCCTCGGGCGCGGCACCACGGTGCTCGACCCGTCCGACGGCAGCCTGAACGACTACATGAACTCGCTGAACCGGCTCATCGTCGAGGGCGATGACTGTGCGCTGCTACCTGCGCACGGTCCCGATCACCCCGACCTGATCCCGGTTGCCCGCTTCTACAAGGCGCACCGCGAGGAGCGCATCGACCAGATCCGGGCCGCGCTGGCCGACATGGGCGTGACACCGCACGACGCGAAGCCGATGAAGGTGGTCAAGCGGGTGTACTCCGACGTCGACAAGAAACTCTGGCCGGCCGCCCGGATGTCGGTGAAGGCCCAGCTGGAGTACCTGCGGCACAACAGCTGACCCTTCGCGAAGCGGGGTGGCTCAGCGTGCGCGCCGGGCCAGCCGCTCGGAGTCGGCGATCAGTACGCTCTTGCCCTCCAGACGCAGCCAGCCGCGCTGGGCGAAGTCGGCGAGCGCCTTGTTGACGGTCTCGCGCGAGGCGCCGACGAGCTGGGCGATCTCTTCCTGCGTCAGGTCGTGGGTGACGCGCAGTGCGCCGCCCTCCTGGGTGCCGAAGCGCTGGGCGAGCTGCAGCAGCTGCTTGGCCACGCGACCGGGGACGTCGGTGAAGATCAAATCCGCGAGGTTGTTGTTGGTGCGTCGCAGACGACGCGCGAGGACGCGCAGCAGCTGCTCGGCGATCTCCGGGCGGTCCTTGATCCACGCGCGCAGGGCGTCGCGATCCATCGACACCGCACGCACCTCGGTCACCGTCGTCGCCGACGACGTCCGCGGACCGGGATCGAAGATGGACAGCTCGCCGAACATGTCCGACGGTCCCATGATCGTCAGCAGGTTCTCGCGACCGTCCGGCGAACGTCGGCCGACCTTCACCTTGCCGGACAGGATGATGTACAGCCGGTCGCCGGGCTCACCCTCGTGGAAGATCACGTGTCCGCGCGGGAAATCGACCGGTTGAAGTTGTTTGGTCAGCGCCGCGACCGCGGAGGGCTCGACACCCTGGAATATGCCTGCCCGCGCCAGTACTTCTTCCACCTACGAACCTTTCTCGTCCTGAACACATCGGGAGAACTGTCGGCCCCCGGTTTCACGTGCACAGACGTGCCCGCGGAGATGCCGTGTTGCCCCGTGCAACGCTACTCTCGCCCCCAGCATATGTGTTGAATGGGTCACTGACCGTTCATTGCGCTACTCGCGAGTCCGGTTGACCACTCAGCTGGCGCGCTGCGGCGAGTCCAGCAGTGGGGCAGCAGCGGCGGGCGTCGACTCGCCGCGCGAGCGACGGCTGCGGAACTCGTCGAGTGCAGCGGGAAAGCCCTCTTTGGCCAGCGTGTCCACGTGTCCGGCGTCGGCGGACTCCAGGAACTCCTCGACGTGATCGGCAGAGACGGTGTGGCGGTCGATCCTGGCCTGTACCTTCTCCATCGCAAGTGCGAACAGCATGAGGACAGCCGGGAACAGAAGCGCGGCGAGACCTTGCATGGGGACCAGTAAACACAATCTGCACTCGGTGCACCTAACCAGAACGGCACCCTTCACTGAGTTGTTACCTTGCCTCACCGACGTCCGGCACGGACTCTGTCGGGGTGTTGTCGGACGGCGTCGCTAACCTGAATCAGGTGAGTGCACGCAAGTCGGCCCCGGAAACCCACCTCGGGTTGGTGCGTCGGGCCCGACGGATGAATCGGACCCTGCAGGTCGCCTTCCCGCATGTCTACTGCGAACTCGACTTCACCACCCCGCTGGAGCTGTCGGTGGCCACGATCCTGTCCGCCCAGTGCACTGACGTGCGGGTCAACCAGGTGACACCGGCGCTGTTCGCCAAATACCCGACGGCGATCTCCTACGCCGAAGCCAACCGCGTCGAGCTCGAGGAGATGATCCGGTCCACCGGTTTCTATCGGAACAAGGCGAACTCGATCATCGGTCTCGGGCAGGCACTCGTGGAACGTTTCGACGGCGACGTGCCCAACCGACTCAAGGATCTGGTCACGCTGCCCGGGTTCGGCCGCAAGACCGCCAACGTGGTGCTCGGCAACGCGTTCGGTGTGCCGGGAATCACCGTCGACACCCACTTCGGCCGGCTCGTCCGGCGGTGGGAATGGACCGAGGAGACCGACCCGGTGAAGGTCGAGCATGCGGTCGGCGAGTTGATCCAGCGCAAGGAGTGGACCGACCTCTCGCATCGGGTGATCTTCCACGGCCGACGCGTCTGCCACGCCCGGAAACCGGCCTGTGGTGTGTGCGTGCTCGCCAAGGACTGCCCGTCGGTCGGCACCGGACCGATGGACAAGGAAGAGGCGGCGAAGCTGGTGAAGGGTCCGGAGACGGTGCACCTGCTCGAGCTGGCGGGGCTCCCGGCGACGTGAACGAGAGCTCCCCGAGCCGGAAGCCGCTGAGCCAGAAGCCGCCGCCCCGGTTTCCCGCCGCCCTGCGGTGGACGTTGGTCTTCGTGGTGGCGATGATCGCGCTGATCGTGGCGATCTGGCCGCGCGGCGGCTCCGGTGTGCCGGATGGTTCGGTCACCGCCAGTGCCCCGTCCGGCCCGAACGCGATGGACGCGCAGGTCGGGGACGCGCAACTCGCCTCTGCCCGCGCCGATGCCGCACTGCCGCCGTGCCCGACCACCGGCCTGCCGATGGGTCCGGACGCCGCGCTGGCCGGGGTGCGCGCACCCTGTCTGGCCGACGGCAGCACCTACGACCTCGGTACGGGCACCGCGGGCAAACCGCTCATCGTCAACATGTGGGCGGTGTGGTGCCTGCCATGCCGCCACGAACTCCCGGTGATGGCCGAGTATGCGCAGCGTGCGGGGGATTCGGTGAACGTACTGGCGGTCCATGCCCAGGAGGGTGCGCAGAATCCGTACCTCGCGCTGCAGTTCCTCATCGAGAACAACGTGCGGATGGCGACCGTCCTGGACACCGACGGCAAGATCGCGGCCGCGCTGCGTGCACCGCGGGTGTTCCCGTCGAGCATCCTGATCCGACCCGACGGCACCGTCGCCAAGGTGTTGCCGCAGATCTTCGACAGTCCGGATCAGATCGCCGCGGCGGTCGACCAATACCTGGGGGTACGCACGTGATCGACGACGACGACGCGCCACGGCCGCATGTCGGGCCGCTCGTCGACCCCGGACAGATCCCGCCGTGGATGCGCCGCCTCACCGACAATGTCGCCGCAGTGACCGACTCGGTGATGAATCGCGGCGGCGACCGCACCCGGTGGGCGTCGATGATCGGCCGTAACCGGCGCGACGCCGCGGTCCTCGTCCTCGTTTCCGGCAGCTGGGAGGCCGCCGACGATCATCCCGGCGGGCTACCGGCCGACGCGGAGATCCTGCTCACCGAGCGCGCCCCCACGCTGCGACAACACAGTGGGCAGGTGGCGTTTCCCGGCGGCAAGATGGACCCCGGTGACGACTACCCGGTGGGTACCGCGCTGCGCGAGGCGCACGAGGAGACGGGACTGATCGCCGACGGCGTGGACGTGCTGGCGAACCTGCCGTCGTTCCCGGTTCCGGTGTCGGGCTTCGACGTGACGCCGGTGCTGGCGCACTGGTCGCGACCGGGCCCGGTACGGGTCGTCGACGTCGGGGAGACCGCGCGGGTCGCGCGGGTCAACCTGCGGACACTGCTCGCCGCGGAGAGTCGTTTTCAGGTGCAGCGCAACGTGTTGGGTGCGCGGGCCTACCGCGGGCCGGCGTTCATGGTCGACGGACTGTTGGTGTGGGGTTTCACCGGTGGCCTGATCGCGGCGATCAGTGAGGTGTCCGGCTGGGACGTGCCGTGGGACCACCACGATGTGCGGCCGCTCGACGAGGCGATCGAGGCGTCGGGCAGTCGGCAGCAGACTGGGATGAGTGCGGTCCTGCCACCGGCCGGGGAGGACGCGCGGTGACCGGTTCCGGGTGGGTCGATCTGATCGTGCTCGGCATCGCTTTGCTGGCCGCGGCGAGCGGCTACCGGCAGGGCGCGGTGGCCTCGGCGCTGGCCTTCCTCGGTGTGGTGCTGGGGGCGGTCGCCGGACTTCTCCTTGCGCCACACGTGATCTCACGCTTCGATGACAATCGGGTGCGGATGCTGGTCGGGCTGATCATGTTGATCGGTCTGATCGTCATCGGCGAGGTGTCGGGCATGGTGCTGGGCCGCGCCGCGCGCGGTGGACTGCGCTCGCGCGGGGTGCGCCGCGTGGACAGCATCGTCGGCTCCGCGCTGCAGGTGTGTGCGGTGCTCGTCGCCGCCTGGCTGCTGGCCATTCCCCTGAGCAGTTCCGGGCAGACCGAGCTAGCCACGTCGGTGCGCGGTTCCAAGGTGCTGTCCGGGGTGGATACGGTTGCCCCCCAATGGCTGCGGGACCTGCCCAAGGATTTCAGTGCGCTGCTGGACAATTCCGGCCTGCCCGAGGTGATCGGTCCGTTCGGCCGGACGCCGATCACCACCGTCGGGCCGCCGGACAACGCGCTGACCCGGCTGCCGGTGGTCGCGCAGGTCGAGCCGAGCGTGGTCAAGATCGAGGGCACCGCGCCGAGTTGTCGACAAGCGTTGGAGGGCAGCGGTTTCGTCGTCTCGGCCGAGCGGGTGATGACCAACGCGCACGTCGTCGCCGGAACCCGGCGGCTGGTCGTCACCTCGCCCAACGGCCAGCAACTGCCCGCGCGCGTCGTGCTGTTCGACGCCAGCACCGACATCGCCGTGCTCGACGTTCCCGGACTGAACGCTCCTGCACTGAGATTTGCCGATCGGCCGGCGCGCACCGGGGACGACGCCCTGGTACTCGGTTACCCCGAGGCCGGCCCGTTCAACGTCAGTCCGGTGCGCGTCCGTGATGTCATCAACCTGTCGGGTCCCGACATCTACCGCACCGGCCAGATCCTGCGGGAGGTGTACACCGTGCGTGGCGTGATCCGGCAGGGCAATTCGGGTGGACCGATGATCAACGCCGACGGCGAGGTGCTCGGTGTCGTCTTCGGGGCCGCCGAGGACACCACCGACCAGACCGGATTCGTGTTGACCGCCAAGGAGGTTGGGCCGGACTTCGCCGCGTCGGAGGAACGCTCGGCGCGCGTGAGCACGCAGACCTGCGTGCATGCGTGAGGGCGGCGGTCAGTCGGTGAGCAGTTGGACGAGCCGTTCGTTGACCCGGTCGGGCCGTTCCTCGTGCGCGAAGTGGCCGGCCCCCTCGATCTGCCAGTAGGTCATGTGGTCGGCCCAGTGGTGGCCGGCGGCGACCAGATGATCGAGGATGAACGGGTCGTCGTGGCCACGCAGTGACAGGACCGGGATGTGCAGGCGCCGATTCATCAACTCCATGAAACGGATACCGTCGGGCCGGAATTGGGAGCGGAAGGCCCAGCGCTGATACTCCAGGCTGCAGTGTGCGACGTAGGGGATCTGGATGGCCGAGCGGTTGCGCTCGACGACATCGGTGAACTCGTCGGTGCGCTGCCAGGCGGCCGACGCGCGATCGGCGAAGTACTGTTCGACGAACGCGCCGTCGCGCCGGGTGAGGTGTCGTTCCCCCATCCGCGGCAGCTGATTACGCAGGAATCCGCCGAGGAAGGCCGACCGTTGTCCGCGGTCACGCAGCACCTCGCGGCGCAGCGCCCGTGGGTGCGGTGAGGCGATGACCGCGATCCGGTTCACCACCCGGGGATGCAGCGTCGCGGTGGCCCAGCAGACGAGACCGCCGTCGGCATGCCCGACGAGCGTCGCCTCGGTGTGCCCGAGCGCACGGATGAGGCCGTTGGTGTCGCCGGCGAGTGTCCAGCCGTCGTAACCGCGAGGCGGTTTGTCGGAGTCGCCATAGCCGCGCAGATCCACTGCGACGGCGCGGAAACCGGCGTCGGTCAGCGCCGCGATCTGGTGGCGCCACGCCCACCAGAACTCGCCGAAACCGTGCAGCAGCAGCACCAGCGGACGATCACCGAGCCACCCGCGGTCCGCCTCGACGGCGTGGAACCGCAACCCGTTGGCGCGGACGTCGAAATGCCGCCAATCACCCGGTATTCGGACGCTCGACGGGTCGGGCGGTGCCGCCAAGACTCATCCCCGATCGGGATCGTGTGCGGGCGGGAGCTCCGGATGGTCGTGATGGGGGATGACGTTGGGTGTGTCGGTGTACGTTTCGGAGTCGGTGGGGGTCTTGGCCCCCTGGGTGCTCTTGCGGAACAACTCCGGATCCGGGGTCGTGTCGTGGTCCGCGGCGTGCGCGCCCCCTGCGGAACCGGCTGCGCTGGACGCGCCGGCCGCGGAACCGGCGGTGGCCGGCGGAGCTGTCACGCCGGTCCGGGTGTAGGTCGGGATCGTCGACGGATGCTTGCCCGGCAACACGGTCTGGACTTCCTTGACGCTCTCGATCGTCTTCTTCGGACCGCGTACCCGGCGGAAGAACAGGTAGCCGACGACCGCCATCACGATCGTGATGAGCACCAGCAGCAAGAACACGATCAGGAAGGCGAGCCAGCGCGGCATCCAGTTGTCGAGGAGTTCGGCGAGGAAAAAGAAGAAGAAGAAGCTGGAGTACAGGGCCATGACGCCCGCCACCACCAGCAGACCGGTTCCGGCGCCCGCCTTCTTCGCCTCGCCGACGAGCTCGGTCTTCGCAAGCGCGACTTCCGCCCGGAACAGCGTGGACACACTCGCCGTGGCGTCCTTGACCAGGTTCCCGATGGTGGGTTCGCCGTGACGGCCGAGATTCGGGTCCGACAGCGGAATGGACGGGACCGATCCGGTGCCTCGTGTGGGCAGATCGGGCTCGTTTCGGCTCACAGTCATCCTCCGTGTCGCGGTGTCAGTGCCATGTTGCCATGCGGGGCACGTTCTGGCGGTGAGCGGGAGTCGAATCGGGTCGAGTGGGCGTCGTTTTCAGTCGACTGAAAACGACGGGGGGGGGGTGGCGCTTCTTTTACCGTCGCCTAAACCCGCCCCCCCCTCGACCTTCGTAGCGCTCCTCTGTCAGGCCTTCTTTTGCCGAATCGCCTCGAAGACCGACGGGTCGACCAGCGTCGAGGTGTCACCCAACTCGCGCCCTTCGGCGACGTCCTTGAGCAGGCGCCGCATGATCTTGCCGGAGCGGGTTTTCGGTAGCTCGGGCACGACGTTGATCTCGCGGGGTTTGGCGATCGGGGAGATCTCGATCGACACCTGTTCGCGGAGCTCCTTGATGAGCTGGTCGCCGGTGTCCTCGATACCCTCGCGCAGGATGACGAAGGCGACGATGCCCTGGCCGGTGGTCTCGTCGGCGGCACCGATGACGGCGGCCTCGGCGACACCGGAGTGTCCGACCAGTGCGGACTCGACCTCGGCGGTGGAGATCCGGTGCCCGGAGATGTTCATGACGTCGTCGACGCGGCCGAGCACCCAGAGGGCGTGGTCGTCGTCGTAGCGGGCGCCGTCGCCGGCGAAGTACCAGCCCTGCTCGGCGAACCGGGACCAGTAGGTCTCCTTGAAGCGTTCGTCGTCGCCCCAGATGCCCCGCAGCATTGACGGCCACGGTTCGTCGAGGACCAGGTAGCCCTGCTCGCCGGCGCCGACAGGCTTGCCGTTGTCGTCGACGATGTTGGCCGAGATGCCGGGCAGCGGCGCCATCGCCGAGCCGGGTTTGGTGTCGGTGACGCCGGGCAGCGGGGAGATCATGATGGCGCCGGTCTCGGTCTGCCACCAGGTGTCCACGATGGGTGCCTTGTCTCCGCCGATGACCTCCCGGAACCACTTCCAGGCCTCCGGGTTGATCGGCTCGCCGACCGAGCCGAGCAACCGCACCGAGGACAGGTCGTGGGCGTCGGGGATCTCGCGGCCCCACTTCATGAAGGTGCGGATCAGCGTCGGCGCGATGTAGTAGATGGTGACGCCGTACTTTTCGATGACCTCGAAGTGGCGGTGCTCGTTGGGGCTGTTGGGAGTGCCCTCGTAGACGACCTCGGTGGCGCCGTTGGAGAGCGGCCCGTAGACGAGATACGAGTGGCCGGTCACCCAGCCGATGTCGGCGCCGCACCAGAAGACGTCGCGGCCTTCCTTGTGGTCGAAGACGTAGTGGAAGGTGTACGACGCCTGGGTGAGGTAGCCGCCCGAGGAGTGCACGATGCCCTTGGGCTTGCCGGTGGTACCGGAGGTGTACAGCAGGAACAGCGGATGTTCGGCGTCGAAGGCCTCCGGCTCATGCTCGGCCGACTGCTCGTCGACGGTGTCCTCCCACCACACGTCGCGGCCCTCCACCCAGTTGAGGTCGGGGTCATGGTTGGTGCGGCGCACCACCAACACCTTCTCCACCGACTTGGCGGCGTCGTCGCCGGTGCCCAGTGCCTCATCGACGGCGGTCTTGAGGGGGGCGGGCTTGCCGCGGCGGTACTGGCCGTCGGTGGTGATGACGAGTTTGGCCTCGGCGTCGTCGACGCGGGAGCGCAGTGCGCCGGCCGAGAAGCCGGCGAAGACGACCGAGTGGGTGAGGCCGAGCCGGGCGCAGGCCAGCATCGAGATCAGTGCCTCGGGGACCATCGGCATGTAGATGGCGACGCGGTCGCCGGCGGTCAGACCGATCGCGGAGAAGTAGTTCGCGGCCTTGGACACCTCGTCCTTGAGCTGGGCGTAGGTGAGGTCGCGGGAATCGCCGGGCTCACCGACCCAGTGGATCGCGACCCGGTCGCCCTTACCGGCCTCGACGTGGCGGTCGACGCAGTTGTAGGCGACGTTGAGTTTGCCCCCGACGAACCACTTGGCGAACGGGGCGTCCGACCAGTCGAGCACCTGATCGAAGTCGGTGGCCCAGTCCAGGCGCCGAGCCTGTTCGGCCCAGAACTCGAGACGGTCGGCATTTGCGCGGTCGTAGAGTTCGGCTCCGGCGTTCGCCTGCTCGGCGAACTCCTTCGACGGCGGGTAACCCTGGGCTGCGGACGTGCTGGCGGGAGACATCGGTGATGTGGGCCTTTCGCGTGCGATGGACAACTGGCAGTGACGTGCTGAGATGCCGGGTTCTCATTGTGAGAGTAGTCACGTTGGAACCCCGTTGCAGGCGCCGGTCCGACCACTCACCTGCGTTACGCGACGAGTGGTCGCCGGGCTGCGACGAACGGCCGGGCGCGCTCGGGTGCGGTGTCCCGATGTCTATCGTGGTCAGACGTGACCTCCTCCGATCCGCTCGCGCCACTGCTCGATCTGCCCGGTGTCGCCGCGGCGGCCGACTCCGCGCGCGACGCGCTCGCCGCCGTACATCGGCACCCGACGAATCTGCGCGGCTGGGACAAGACGTCGACCGAGGCGTCCTGGCGCGCAGGTCGGTCGTCGGCAGCCATCGACGGAGGCAGCGTCGAGCTGCGACGCGACGGCGACTTCGACGATCCGATCCTGGCCGGAGCGATGCGTGTCGCGCAGGCACTCGACGGGGAGGCGCTCGAACAGTTGACCGCCGTCTTCCGACGCGCTCCCGCCCAGGCGTTCGCGCGGCTGCACATGCTCGCCGCCGCCGACCTGGTGACCGACCCCGACGAACTCGGCCGGCCGAGCGCCGCGCCCGGGGTGGCCGAGCGGCTCGACCTGCTGGGGCAGCTGGTCACCGGGGCCACCCGGGCGCCGGCGCCGGTGCTGGCTGCGGTGGTGCACGGTGAGCTGCTGGGTCTGACGGCGTTCCCGACTGCCAATGGGATCGTTGCGCGGGCGGCCTCGCGACTGGTGTGCACGTCGAGCGGACTGGACCCGCACAACCTCGGCGTGCCCGAGGTGACGTGGTTGCGTCGGGTGGACGATTACCGTGCACTGTCATCGCGGTTCGCCGCAGGCGACGCCGAAGGTATCGGCGAATGGATTGTGCTCTGCTGTTCGGCTCTGGAATCGGGTGCGGCAGAGGCGAAGTCGATCGCCGACGCGGCCCGCGCGGGTTGACGCGCCGTCCGGGGTCACGCCGGACAACGCACTGCGGGCGGCCACCTCGACCGACATTATCGGTCAGGGTTGCCGCCCGCGTAGCACGGACTCAAGTTACCAAGCGTGCTTGGTGGGTTGTGGGCTCGCCTCGGCGATTGACCGCGCGATGACCCGGCCTTCCCAGTATCGAATTCCGGTGTGGATGACGGTGTCGGGCAATCGAATCGAGCGTGGATTCGGATCAATTCGTTCCGTCTGGCGCACCATCCGGTGCGTCGCTGACCAGATCGATTTGTCCGGCTCGACGGGAACTCCTCAGGTTCCCTCCCGGAATTCCGAGAACTCCGTCGCCGACCCGCATTTCCGGGTTTACTGGTAGGTTTCCGTGCCAACTGCGATGTCGCAGGCGCACAACGCTTTTGCCTCTGTGCGGCGTGCTCCGCGTGGGTGCTTGCCGCCCGTGCTGGGAAGTGCTCGGCGTGGGGGTCCGCTCCTTCTCTTCTGGTTCGGACTTGGCCTTCCGAGATTCCGTACCCCTTTTGTACACCGTGACCGCGGTCACATCAAGGGTCTTTCGGGCCAATGTTTGGTGGTGGGTTTAGGGGTGGCGGCAGGTGGGCGTCACCTGATATGAGGTCAGCGAAAGTGGTTCCGCCGTACCGAAATCGACCGAATCGCGACGGCGCTGGCGGTGGCCACCGCGGCGCCGACGGCGAACGCGGTGGCCATTCGGGTCGACGGGGTGGGGAGTCGTCGACTCAGCGGTACGGGCTGATTGAAGCCCAGCACCGGCCAGCCGGCATCGGCGGCGTGTTTGCGCAGTGCGCGATCAGGATTCACCGCCACCGGGTGTCCCACGGTCGTCAGCATCGGTAGGTCGGTGATCGAGTCGGAGTACGCGTGTGATTCGTTCAGGTCGTAGCCGTGGCGCTCGGCGAGGGCGAGCATCGCCGCCGCTTTGTTCTCGCCGTAGCAATAGAATTCGAGCTCTCCGGTGTAGTGACCGTCGACCACCTGCATGTCGCTCGCCTCGACGTGATCGACGCCGAGCAGCGCCCCGATCGGCTCGACCATCTCGCGTCCCGACGCCGAGATGAGGATGACGTCGTGGCCGCGTTCGCGATGCGAGGCGATGAGCTCGGCCGCCTCGGCGAACACCAGTGGATTCACGATGTCGTGCAACGTTTCCTCGACGATGGCGCGGACCTGCTCGACGTCCCAACCGCGGCACATCGTCGTCACGTGGCGCCGGAGGCTGTCCACCTGGTCGTGGTCGGCCGCGGTGACCAGGAACAGGAATTGCGCATAGCTCGACTTGAGCACCGTCCGCCGGTTGATCAGTCCCTCGTCGAAGAACGGGCGGGAGAAGGCCAACGCGCTGGATTTGGCGATGACGGTTTTGTCGAGGTCGAAGAACGCGGCGACACGTGTCACAGGGGTCAGCCTACGGCGCGACTGCGTGGCCCGGACAGCCGACGCTGCAACACCGTTGCAACGACGTATCCGCAGGCAGCGATATGAAAATGTGATCTGCGGAGCGCGATGGTTTCAGTTGCAATGGTCTCCGCGCCGTGTGTATAGTCGGCCGTAACCGGTTAATACCGGTGCCTTTCAGCCCGACCCCCCGGGGCTGAAACGCGATGACCCCGGCCTCCTCCCCCCCTGGCCGGGGTCGTCCTCTTTCTGGGGGTCTTTTTATTGGGCGGCAGCGCGATTCCCAGGACAACTGACCAAGCACTTGCTAGGTTCTGGACAGTTGACCAAGGGGAGGGCGTCAGACATGTTCGGGCATAGAGCGTTTCGGATACGAGCCGGATTACTGCCGAGTGTGGTGGTCGCGACGGTTGTTGCGATGCTGTCGGTGGCGGGTCCGACACAGGCCGCGCCGCGGTCACCGTTGCCGGAGACGTCTGGATTCTTCTCAGGGATTCCGGCGGAACTGGCACATCCCGGCGGCTCGCTGCCCGGATCCAATGACTTCTCGTGTCGCCCCACCGCGGCCCACCCGCGGCCGGTGATCCTGGTCCACGGCACGGGTGGTTCGCAGCAGACCAACTGGGGAGCCTACGCCGCGACGCTGGCCAACCGCGGCTACTGCGTGTTCGCACCGACGTACGGCGCGCTACCCGGTGCACCCTGGCCGGTATCGGCGATCGGCGGAATGGGTCGCATCGAGGACAGCGCGGCGCAGCTGTCGCGGTTCGTCGATCGCGTACTCGCCGCCACGGGCGCGCGGCAGGTCGACATCGTCGGGCATTCGCAGGGCACCTACATGCCGACCTATTACCTGAAGTATCTCGGCGGGGCGTCGAAGGTCGCCAACTACGTCTCGCTGGCACCACTGTGGCGCGGGACCCTCGAGGGGTCGCCGATCCTGGCACTGACCCAGGGGGTGCTCGGCAACGCGCCGCTGCCGATCTGCGCGGCGTGCAGCCAGATGCTGCCCGGGAGCGCGATGAACCGGGCCATCTGGCGCGGCGGCAGCCCGTACGTGAAGGGCATCACCTACACCAATATCTCGACCCGCTACGACGAATTGGTGCTGCCGTACACCAGCGGGCAGGTCCCCGGTCGGGCCGGCGAACGGGTCCGCAACATCGTGGTGCAGGACGGATGCCCGTCGGACTACAGCGAGCATGCGGCGGTCGCGGGCTCGCGCCGCGCGGTCGACATGGTGCTCAACGCACTCGATCCGGCGCATCCGGTGCGGGTGCCGTGCGAGTTCGTGCCACCGTTCTCCGGCTGAGTTACTCACACGCGCGACCGGTATCCACAGATTCGGTCCCTGCGGCGTAGACGCGGCCGGTTGTGCTCGCGCGTGGGTCAGCATCGACGGCATGACCGAAGAACTGCTCGTACTGGTCCGGCCGGAACTGCGCGACCCGATCGCCCGGTGTGCGGCGGCCGCCGGGTACCGGATGGTGGTGTCCGACGTGGCCGGTTCCCGGCGCGCGTGGCTGCGGACCGCCGCCGTCATCGTCGATCCGGCGGCGGTGGCGGACCTGGCCGTCGTGCGGCCGCCCCGCCGCGATCGGGTGGTGCTGGTCAGCTCGGGTGATCCCGGACCGGACACGTGGCGGTCGGCACTGAACCTCGGCGCCGACAACGTCTTCGAACTGCCCGCCGATGAGTCCGCGCTGGTCGGCGCCCTCAGCGCGATGCGCGCACCGCGTCGCGGGCCAGGCAATGCGATCGCTCTCATCGGCGGTCACGGCGGCGCCGGTGCGACCACGCTGGCGGCAGCCGTCGCGCTCTGCGCGGTCGACGACGGGCGGCGAGTGCTGTTGCTCGACGTCGACGACCTGGGAGCCGGGATCGACCTGACGCTGGGGGTCGAGGCGCAACCGGGCCTGCGCTGGCAGGACCTCGCCGTGCACGGCGGCGGTACCGTCCGCGGTCAGAGTCTGCACGATGCCCTCCCCAAGGCCGCTGACCGGCTGTCGATCCTCGCACCGCGGCGGGAGGCCACGGCGATGATCGCCGTCGACGCGGTCATCGCCACGCTCGACGCCGGCCGGGCCGACGGCGACATGATCGTCGTCGACCTGCCGCGGGCTGACAGTCCGGTCGTGCGTGCGGTGGTCGACTCGGTCGACCTCGTCACCGTCGTGACGTCGGCGACGGTGGCGGGTGTGGCGTCGTCCCGCGTGGTCGTCGGCCGTCTCTGCGGCAGCGATGTCGCCGCCGAGGTGGTGGTCCGTGGTCCCGCACCCGGTGGCCTGCGGGGTGTCGAGGTGGCCGCCGCGATCGGCTTGCCGTTACTCGCGACATACCGGTCGGACCCGGGACTGCCCGGTCGCCTCGAAGCCGGGCGGCTGCGGATCGCGCCGCGTCGACAACTCGGTCGAGCGGCCCGTACGGTGTGCCGGCGCGTCGGCGCTGCGCAGCGGGCGGTGGCATGACCACGATGCAGCCCACCCTGCTCGACCGGGTGCGTGACCGACTCGCGTCCGACGCGGCCGAACCCACCGCCGAGGTGATCGCCGCCGCCATCCGGGCCGAATCCGGCGGCGTGCTGGGCGACATCGATCTGCTTGCGGCCCTGCGCTTCCTGCAGACCGAGCTGATCGGTGCCGGTCGGCTCGAGCATCTGCTGGCCGAACCGGATGTGGCCGACATCCTGGTGGTCGGTGCCGAGCATGTGTGGGTGGATCGCGGCCATGGCCTGGTGCGCACCTCGATCACCTTTGACGACGAGGACTCGGTCCGCCGGTTGGCGACCCGGTTAGCACTTGGTGCGGGCAAACGACTCGACGACGCCCAGCCCTGGGTCGACGGGCAGCTGACCAACGTCGGGCGACGGGGCTACACCGTACGACTGCATGCCGTGATACCGCCGGTCGCCGCCGACGGCACGTGTATCTCTCTCCGCGTGTTACGCACGGCCACGAGGGATTTCGACGATCTGGTGCGACTCGGTGCGATCCCCGACGACGCGGTCGGGATGCTGCGGTCGATGCTTGCGGCCCGACTGGCGTTCCTGGTCGTCGGGAATACCGGGTCCGGGAAGACGACGCTGCTGGCCGCGTTGATCGGGGCGATGGATCCGGGTGAACGCATCCTGTGTGTCGAGGACGCGGCCGAACTGGACCCGCCGCATCCGCATGTGGTGCGGCTGGTGGCACGTACCGCCAATGTGGAAGGGGCGGGCGAGGTTCCGGTACGAGCGCTGGTGCGTCAAGCGCTGCGGATGCGGCCCGACCGCATCGTCGTCGGTGAGGTACGCGGTGCCGAGGTCATCGACCTGCTGACCGCGCTGAACACGGGACACGACGGGTCGGCGGGCACGTTGCATGCCAATTCGACGGCCGAGGTGCCGGCCCGGATGGAGGCGTTGGCTGCCCTCGGTGGAATGGACCGAGCGGCGCTGCATTCCCAACTCTCGGCCGCATGCCATGTCGTACTGGGTGTTTCGCGATCTCCTGACGGTACTCGCGGGCTCACCGAGATCGGTGTGGTGACCCGCGACCCCGATGCGCTGGTCCGGATTCGGCCGGTGTGGACCCGGTTCGGTGGGGTCACCGCAGCGCTCGCCGATTTCGAGAGTTTGTGTGAAACGAGGGTGTGACAATGACTTTCGTGTTGACAGCCTGTGCGATCGCGGTGCTGTGGTGGCCGGCCACCCGGGTGCAGTACCGGCTCTGGGCGGTCGGGCGATCCGCACCGAAGCGCCCGGCGGGCGTGCGGTGGCCCGCCATTCTGATGATTCCGATTGTTGCACTGCTGGTTTCCGGAGTTCCGGCAGCGATCTCGGCGGGTATCGGCATCGCACTGCTGCTGCGACGCCGCAATCGCCGGCTCGCCGAACGGCGGCACGGATATGAGACCGACGCACTGCTCACCGGACTGTCGGTGATGATCGCCGAGCTCTCCGTCGGCGCACCACCCGTGCGAGCGTGTGCGGCGGCCGCAACCGAGATCAACCAGGCTGGCGGCGAAACACCTGCGGTGGCGGTCTATTTCGCCGCCATGGCCGCGCGAGCCGAATTGGGCGGTCGGATCCGGGTCGACGACGACGGTTCGCCCGAACAGAGTCGAGTCGCGGCCGCCTGGCAGATCGCGGAGCGTCACGGGCTGCCGCTGGTCGATCTGCTCGAGTCGGTGCGCACCGATCTGTTGGCCCGTCGGCAATTCGCCGATCGGACGCGAGCCGCCCTCGCCGGACCCCGCGCGACCGCCACCGTGCTCGCCGGTCTGCCGGTGCTCGGTGTGCTGTTGGGTCACCTGATGGGTGCACACCCGATCGGCGTGCTCCTCGGGACCGGCTGGGGTGGTGTGTTGTTGGTCGTCGGAACATCCTTGGCCGCAGTCGGATTGGTATGGTCGGAGTCGATCACGGATCGGGCCGTCGTGGCGTGACCCCAGGTGTCGCCGTCGTGCTGCTGGCCGGTGCGCTGTGGGTGTGGCCGTCGTCGCGGTGGGCCCTCTACCGGGTTACTGCGGCGCCGCCGTCACGGCGCGGTGAGCCACGCTGGCTGCGCCCGCGCCACCGCGACGATCAGTTCGCCGTCGCCGCAACCATCGAACTGTTCGCCGTGTGTCTGCGCGCCGGACTGCCGACGGCCACCGCGTTGACCGTCGTCGCCCGCTTCGCGCCACCCGACCTGGCGATCCGACTGGCCCGAACCGCCGATCTCCTCGAACTCGGCGCCGACCCGGAGCAGGCGTGGAGCGCAACGTCCAAGTCCGGCAGAAGTGATTCGCCCACAACACATTACGAGCAGATCGCCACCCTGGCCCGCCGGTCGGCGCGGGCCGGCTCCGGATTCGCCGACGGACTGGCCGAACTCGCCGAACAGACCCGGCGACACGCCCACGATGCCGCCACAGCCGCCGCCGAACGTGCGGGAGTGGCAATCAGCGGGCCCCTCGGTCTCTGCTTCCTGCCCGCCTTCGTCTGTCTGGGGATCGTGCCGGTCGTCATCGGTCTCGCGGGCGGCATCCTCGGGTGAGGGGAGCCGATCGGTCTCGTGGTGCGTCTAATCAGTAGATGGCGCACTCGGCGCCTCGAGGAGGTCGAACATCATGCACCACAACCGGTTCCGTCGCGCGGTGACAACGATTCAGGATGAGTTCTGGCGGGTGGCCACCGACGACGCCGGGATGTCCACGGCCGAATATGCGATCGGCACGATTGCGGCCGCCGCATTCGGGGCGATCCTCTACACCGTCGTCTCCGGCGACAACGTGATCAGCGCGCTCACCGGAATCATCACCAAGGCGCTCAACACGTCGGTGGGCTGACAAGTGCTCGCACGCCGTGAATGGTTGCGGTGCAGACGAATCTGGGCCGACGACCACGGCATGGTCACGGTGGAGGCCGCGTACGCGATCGCGGCGATGGTGGCGGTCATCGTGCTCGGGGTGGGCGCGGTCGTCGGGGTCAGCGTGCAAATCCGCTGCACCGACGCCGCCCGGGAAGCCGCGCGGCTCGCCGCCGCCGGTGACCCGGCTGCCCGCGACACCGCCATCCGAATCGCCGGCAGCTCGGCGCGCGTGGCGGTCTCCGACGACGGCTTGCGGGTGCAGGTGGAGGTGCGGGCAACGATGCCGCTGCTGCCCGCGGTGGCGGTGTCCGCGCGGGCGGTGGCGATGAAGGAACCGGCCGCCGACGGGGAACCCGAGTCGATGGCATCGTCCGACCCGGCGCCGCCATGACGGCGGCCTGGTCCGACGACCGCGGCTTCGCGACCATCGTCGGTGCGTTCGCGATTGCCGCCGTCGTGGCCGCCACCATCGCGGTCGGCTACTTCGGAGCCGCGGTCGTCGCGCGCCACCGCGCGCAGTCGGCGGCCGATCTCGCGGCGCTGGCAGCAGCCCAGGACCACGTCCGTGGCGAGCCGAACCCGTGCGCGACTGCGCAGCAGATCGTCACCGAACAAAGAACCGGCGCGCAGCTGGTTCGCTGCGCGCCGGATGGTGCTGATGTGGTGGTGCGGACCGCCGTGCCCGTCCCCCTCGGGCCGTTCGGTCTGCGTCGGGCCGAGGCGTCAGCGCGCGCCGGCCCGATCGACTGAGAATCGGTCAGAGATCGTCCTCGCCGACGACGATCGGCTGCGGGTAGACCCGGCGCGACTCCAGCGGGGTGAACCACACCTGGTCGAAGCTCACGGTGGTGTTCGTGCGGTAGGCCAGCGCGAACGAATTCGAGGCCGGCGCGATCGGCATGTGCTGTTTGACAGCTCGCACGAAAGGCGTCCAGTGAATTAGCTCACCTTCGGTCAGAAACCCGCCTGCGACAGCCTGCGGCTGCGAAAAATCGGACGGCTTGGTGGCCAGATAAACCTCGCCGAGACCGGGCTCGACGCGCGGTCCGACCATCGCGCTCTGCAGGTACCACTGGGCAGACGACACGACGGAGCTGTGCTCCCCGTGCCGTGCGTGCGACCACGCGTAGTGCAGATCCAGCGCATCCATGGCCTGGTCAACGTCGAAAAACACGTCCCGTTCACCGATCGTCGCCGGAAGTTCATCCGGATTCTCGGTGGGTCGTGCGAACAGGAAATAAGCGGGCCGTGCGGTCGTGATCGCCTGCGACAGCCCCTCAAATATGCCGGTGCGATCTTCATTCATGTATTCAAGTATCCCCGAGCGAGCCGGTTGAGCACCTTGAGCGCGCCGTCCTTGTCCAATGGATCGTTACCGTTGCCACATTTCGGGGACTGCACACACGACGGGCACCCACTCTCGCATCGGCAGCTCGCGACGGCGTCACGGGTCGCCTCGATCCACGTCCCGAACGCGGCGAAACCGCGGTCGGCGAAGCCCGCGCCACCGAGGTGGCCGTCGTAGACGAACACCGTCGGGAGCCCGGTGTCGGGGTGCAGGTTGGTCGACAGACCGCCGATGTCCCAGCGGTCGCAGGAGGCCACCAGCGGCATCATCCCGATGGCGGCGTGCTCGGCGGCGTGCAACGCGCCGGGCAGACGGCCGGCGGTCACGCCGACGGCGTCGAGCGCCTCCGGGGTCAGCGTGTACATCACCGCCCGAGTGCTCAGCGTCTGCGGCGGCATGTCGAGTTCGACAGAGTCGAGGACCTCTCCGGTGAGCAGGGTCCGCAGATAGCCGACCACCTGATGGGTCACGTCGACGTCGACGAGCGCCACGGTCAGCTCGCCGTACGTCCGGGAATCGATGATCCGGGTGATGTCGATGTCGGTGGTCTCGCGCGCCGATGTCGTCCAATCCGGCTCCTCCGGATGGGCCAACGCCAGACCGTCATCCAGATCGAGCTCGTCGACGACGTAGGACTCACCCTGATGGATGTGCAGCGCCCCGGGATGCACGGTCGACATCGCCCGGCCGGTGTCGACCGTGCCGAGCAGTTGGGAGGTCGTCGTATCGACGATCAGGACCTGGCCGCCGATGCCGCCGCGGATGTCGATGTCGGCATGCGGCTCCAAACCCGCGGCCACATACCAGCCGGCCTTGCGGCGCTTGAGCATTCCGTCGGCGACCAGCGCGGCCACCGCGTCGTGCGCCTCCCAGGCCTCGATCTCGCTTTCGCGCAGCGGCAATTCGGCTGCCGCGCACAACAGATGGGGCCGCAGGATGTACGGGTTTCCCGGGTCGGTGACGGTCACCTCCACCGGCCGCGACAGCAGCGCGTCGGGATGGTGGACCAGATAGGTGTCGAGCGGATCGTCGCGCGCGACGAGGACCACCAGCGAATCACCGGATGTCCGTTGACGTCCCGCGCGCCCGGCCTGCTGCCAGAAGGACGCCACGGTGCCCGGGTAGCCGCCGATGATGACCGCGTCCAAACCGCTGATGTCGACGCCGAGCTCCAGTGCATTGGTCGTTGCCACGCCGACGAGTTCGCCCTCGGAGATGGCGTGTTCGAGTCGCCGCCGATCGTCGGCGAGATAACCGGCACGGTAGGCGGCCACCTTGTCGACCAGCTCTGGCGCGGTCTGCGCCAGCAGGTGGCGGGCCTGTCGCGCGGTGACCTCCACGCCCCGTCGGCTGCGCTGGAAGCACAGCGTCCGGGCGCCCTCGACGACGAAATCGGCCAGCAGTCGCGCGGATTCGGCGCCTGCCGACCGGCGGACCGGTGCACCGTTCTCGCCCGTCACCGCCGGCAGGAAATCCGGCTCCCACAGCGCGACCGTACGCTCGCCACGGGGCGAACCGTCCTCGGTCACCCCGACGGCCGGCTCGCCGATCAAGCGGGCCAACGCTTCTGCCGGTTGCGCCATCGTGGCGCTGGCGCCGATGACCACGGGATCGGCGCCGGCCGATCGGGCGATCCGCAACAACCGACGCAGCACCAGCGCCGTATGCGACCCGAACACCCCGCGGTAGTGGTGGAATTCGTCGACGACGATGTAGCGCAGATGCCGAAAGAACTGCCGCCAGCGGGCATGTCCGGAGAGAATCCCGATGTGCACCATGTCCGGGTTGGTGAAGATCCACCGTGAATGCGCACGGGCCCACTGCCGGATCTCGGGATCGGTGTCGCCGTCGTAGGCGCAAGGTTGCAGATGGGTGAACAATGGCCGACCCGCCGGGGTCGCCCCGGCGGCGGCTAGTAAGGAAGTCACCGAACGGATCTGGTCGGCCCCGAGCGCCTTGGTCGGTGAAAGATACAACGCCGTCGAATTGGGATCGTTCATCATCGAGGTCAGAATGGGTAACTGATACGCCAATGATTTCCCGGAGGCGGTTCCTGTGCACAACGCAACGTGATTTCCGCGAAAAGCGTGATCGGCTGCCGTCGATTGATGAATCCAGGGTTTCTCGATTCCGAATTCGCGATATAGGGTCGTCAATTCTTCTGGGGCCCACATCGGCCAGTCGGCGAAAGATGCTGGCCGAGAATTGATTACCGATAGGTGGGTGAGAGACTGGGCGGCCTCGTCGGTGCCCGCCAGGCTGCGGTGCAGGAGCTCGGCTCCAAATGATGTGTGTTTCTGCATTGTTGCTAACTCAAAGATCGACGGGGGTCGCCGATGTGGCCACGATGTTACTGCGCACCCCCGACACGCCGCGATTGACCAGGTTTTTTCCCAGATTGGTTGGGGCGACTATCGCGCACGGCCCAGACATGATTGACTAGTGGCGGTCGCAGCTTTCGTGAGGCTCCGGAGCGATCCGGTAGGTCGGGCGGGAACGTGTTGTGACCGTGGTACTGAAGCTGGTTTGCGGGTTCTCCGCGGGGTCCAATAGAGGTATGGCGGTCGGAACCGACCACGGCACGAGACCATCGTGTCGCGTTCTGTTGGAATGTCGAAAAGGAATGCAGTAATGGCACAGGGAACTGTGAAGTGGTTCAACGCGGAAAAGGGCTTCGGCTTCATCGCGCCTGACGAGGGGTCCGATGACGTGTTCGTCCACTACTCCGAGATCCAGGGTTCGGGCTTCCGCACCCTCGAGGAGAACCAGCGCGTCGAGTTCGAGGTGGGACAGGGCACCAAGGGCCCGCAGGCCACCGGCGTCCGCGCCGTCTAGGAGTAAATCACTCCCACAAGCTGCACAGCGAGCTTGAGCAATGCCGCTCCCGGTCACTTCTTGGTGGCCGGGAGCGGTGTCGTTTGTGCGGACGTGTCCGCCCGCCGTCGATGCCCGCAGGCAGTAATGTCGGGGTGTGGGCCAGTTGTCGTTCTTCTCGGCGCAGATCGACCGGCCTGCGTATGACGATCTCGCGGGTGTGCTGGCCGCACAAGGGCAAGCCGTCCGCTCCGATATCGGTACGCGGGTCTCAATTGTCGTGGCAGATGCTTGGCGCGCACAGGCTCTGGTGGATGAGTTCGCCGATACCGGCGCCACTGCCGAGGTCGCGACGACCGATGAGGGCACGCCGATCGCGCGTACGACGCACACCCACGAACTCGACGAACTACACCGCCGCTGGTCGGCCGGTGCGGTCAAGGCGATGCCTGCCGGCTGGGTACCCACCCCCCGGGCGTTGCGGTTGTGGACCATCGCGGCCGGCAACCGGGAGGGCGACCGCTACCTGCTCGGTCTGGATGCGCACGCGCCGGACACCCACGCCATGCTCGCCACGGCCCTGATGCGGGTGGGTATCGCCCCGACGTTGGTCGGCACACGTAGTGCATCCCCGGCCCTGCGCATCGCGGGCAAACGGCGACTGACCCATCTCATCGAGTACGTTGGCGAACCACCCTCCTACGCCGACGCGGCGGGGCACTGGCCGATCGTGGCGGGCTTCTGAGCGTCGTTGATACGCTACCGAGACCTTCGTGCATATCGCGCTGACCTGCGCATATCCCAGGTCGTGTCGGCGTCACGGACGATTGACCCATATTCTTCATGGGAATACTGATGTGCAAACAGCTCTATATATAAGGTACAAACCTCAACGAGTAGCTCCCCACGGAGTTGCTCGCTGTGCAGCGAAAGCAACGTAAGGACGCCCGGTGGCCGATACCAGCACCGCAACTCCCGGTACCGGGAGCCCGATTCGACGACTCGTGATCGTCGAGTCCCCGACGAAGGCCCGCAAGATCGCGGGCTACCTCGGGTCGAATTACGTGGTGGAATCCTCCCGCGGCCACATCCGCGATCTCCCGCGCGGCGCGGCCGACGTTCCTGCCAAGTACAAGGGCGAGTCGTGGGCCCGTCTCGGCGTCAACGTCGACGACAACTTCGAGCCGCTCTACGTCGTCTCCGCGGACAAGAAGTCCACCGTCTCCGAACTGAAGACACTGATGCGGGACGTCGACGAGCTCTACCTCGCCACAGACGGTGACCGCGAGGGCGAGGCCATCGCGTGGCATCTGCTCGAGACGCTGAAGCCGAAGATCCCGGTCAAGCGGATGGTGTTCCACGAGATCACCGAACCGGCCATCCGTGCTGCCGCGGAGAATCCGCGTGACCTCGACATCGACCTCGTCGACGCCCAAGAGACCCGGCGCATCCTCGACCGGCTGTACGGCTACGAGGTGTCGCCGGTGCTGTGGAAGAAGGTCATGCCGAAGCTGTCGGCGGGCCGTGTCCAGTCGGTGGCGACTCGGATCATCGTCGAGCGGGAACGTGAGCGGATGGCGTTCGTCTCCGCCGACTACTGGGACATCGCGGCAACCATGGACGCCGGGGAGGCAACGACCCCGTCGACCTTCGGTGCGCGCCTGGTGTCCATCGACGACGCCCGTGTGGCCACCGGTCGTGACTTCGACGCCCGCGGCGGGCTGAAGAAGTCCGACGGCGTCGTGGTGCTCGACGGCGCGCGCGCGACGAGTCTGGCCGGCGCGCTGCAGGACGCGGCGATGACCGTGACGTCGGTGGAGGAGAAGCCCTACACCCGACGCCCGTATGCGCCGTTCATGACCTCGACGCTGCAGCAGGAGGCCGGCCGCAAGCTACGGTTCTCGTCGGATCGCACCATGCGCATCGCGCAGCGACTGTACGAGAACGGTTTCATCACCTACATGCGTACCGACTCGACGACGCTGTCGGAGTCGGCGATCAACGCGGCACGCGCGCAGGCCCGCGAGCTCTACGGCGACGCCTTCGTGCATCCGACGCCGCGGCAGTACAACCGCAAGGTCAAGAACGCGCAGGAGGCGCACGAGGCGATCCGCCCGGCCGGCGAGACGTTCCGCACGCCCGGCCAGGTGGCCGGTCAGCTCGAGGCCGACGAGTTCCGCCTCTACGAACTGATCTGGCAGCGGACCGTGGCCTCGCAGATGGCCGACGCCAAGGGCACCACGATGAGCCTGCGGATCAGCGGTACCGCGACGACCGGGGAGCGCGCCACCTTCGCCGCGTCCGGTCGCACCATCACCTTCCCCGGCTTCCTCTCGGCCTATGTCGAGACCGTCGACGATCAGGCCGGAGGACAGGCCGACGACGCGGAGAACCGCCTGCCGCAGCTCACCGAGGGGCAGGCGCTGACCGCCACCGGTGTGACCGCCGACGGGCACTCCACCAATCCGCCCGCGCGCTACACCGAGGCGTCGCTGGTCAAGGTGCTCGAGGAGCTCGGCATCGGTCGCCCGTCGACCTACGCGTCGATCATCGGCACCATCCAGGACCGCGGTTACGTGGTCAAGAAGGGCAACGCCCTGGTCCCGTCGTGGATCGCGTTCGCCGTCGTCGGGCTCCTGGAGGCCTATTTCCAGAGCCTCGTCGACTACGACTTCACCGCCTCCCTGGAGGACGACCTCGACCAGATCGCCAGCGGCCAGGAGAACCGCACCCGCTGGCTCACCGAGTTCTACTTCGGCGACGCGGCAAACAATACGGAGCACGACACTGTCGATCCTTCTTCGGGGATCGCGGGCTCCGAGATCGCGAAGCATGGCGGCCTGAAGAAGCTGGTCGGCGTCAATCTCGAGGAGATCGACGCCCGCGAGGTGAACTCCATCCGGCTGTTCGACGACGAGGAGGGACGGCCGGTCGTCGTCCGGGTCGGACGGTATGGGCCGTATCTGGAACGGAATGTTGCGGCCTCGCCGGACGCCGAACCGGACCTGCAGCGCGCGAATCTGCCCGCCGACATCACCCCGGACGAGCTGACACTGGCCGTTGCCGAGAAGCTGTTCGCGACACCGCAGGAGGGTCGTTCGCTCGGCAACGACCCGGTGACCGGCCACGAGATCGTCGCCAAGGAAGGACGCTTCGGGCCGTATGTGACCGAGATCCTGCCGTCCGACGACGACGGCGACGACGGATCGGCCCCGGCGACGGTGCCGGCCGGCCCCACACCCCGCGACGGCGGCGAGGGTGGTGTGGTGCCGCTCGACGACGCACCCGCCGGCGGCGGTACCGCGACGAAGACCGCCACCAAGGCACCGGCCAAGAAGGCCGCGAAAAAGGCGGCCAAGAAGGCCGGGCCCAAGCCGCGCACCGGCTCGCTGTTCAAGACCATGGACATCTCCACGGTCACCCTCGAGGACGCGCTCAAGTTGTTGTCGTTGCCGCGGGTGGTCGGCGTCGACCCGGCGTCCAACGAGGAGATCACCGCGCAGAACGGCCGCTATGGTCCGTACCTGAAGAAGGGCACCGACTCGCGGTCGCTGACCAGCGAGGAGCAGCTCTTCGAGATCACCCTCGACGAGGCGCTCAAGATCTACTCCGAGCCCAAGCGTCGCGGTCGGCAGGCGGCCGCACCACCGCTGCGTGACCTGGAGAAAGAGGATTCCGTCAGCGGTAAGCCGATGGTCATCAAGGACGGCCGCTTCGGGCCGTACGTGACCGACGGGGAGACCAACGCGAGCCTGCGCAAGGGCGACGAGGTCGCCTCGATCACCCCGGAACGGGCGATGGAACTGCTCGCCGACCGCCGCGCCCGCGGCCCGGCGAAGAAGGCGGCCAAGAAGAAGGCCCCGGCCAAGAAGGCGGCCGCGAAGAAGACTGCGGCGAAGAAGGCTCCGGCCAAAAAAGCCGCGGCGAAGAAGGCGGCGAAGAAAACCGCCGACTAGGGCACCGCGGTGACCGGAATCGGACCGCTGCTCATCGGATCGACGTGCGGTCGGGCGAGCAGCGTCTCGATCCCGCGGCCGCGCAGTTCGACACCTTCGCCGATGTCCCAGTTCTGCGCTTCCTCCTGCGATGCCAGGAACACCGCGCGCGCCGAGCCGAGGACCCGGGTTGGTTCGTCCTTGGCCAGTTCGGTGAGGCGGGCGGCCTCGTTGACCGGATCCCCGATGACCGTGTATTCGAGGCGCTCCTCGGCCCCGATGTGTCCGGCGATCGCCTTGCCCGCCGACACCCCGATGCCGACGTCGGTGTCGCC
This sequence comes from Gordonia sp. CPCC 205515, assembly GCF_048537925.1. Classification (NCBI taxonomy): domain Bacteria; kingdom Bacillati; phylum Actinomycetota; class Actinomycetes; order Mycobacteriales; family Gordoniaceae; genus Gordonia; species Gordonia sp. CPCC 205515. Next base: position 35,324 of record NZ_JBCLVJ010000005.1, read on the forward strand.
GAGGGTGCGGTAGAGCTCGATGCGCAGCTCGCGTGCCGAGGCCAGCGCGCGGCCGGCGAAGTCCTCGAGATCCAGCGGCGCACCGAAGATCGCCAGCGCCGCATCACCCTGGAACTTGTTGACGAAACCACCGTGCCGTCCCACGACGGCGACCACGACCCGGAAGAACTCGTTGAGCAGCTCGACGACCTCGCGCGGGGGACGGTTCACCGCGAGCCGCGTCGACCCGACGATGTCGACGAAGAGCACGCCGACGTAGCGTTCCTCGCCGCCGAGCTCGGTGCCCGTCTCGATCGCCCGGCGGGCGACGTCCTCGCCGACATACCGGCCGAACAGGTTGCGCAGTGTTTGTCGTTCGCGCAGGTCGGCGACCATGTCGTTGAAGCCGGCCTGCAGCAGGCCGAGGTCACTTCCGTCGTAGATCTTCACGGCGACGTTGAGGTCGCCGGCGGAGACCTTGCTCTGGGCGCGGCGCAGTTGCTTGATCGGGTCGTTGATCGCCGCGACCACCCGGATGATCGCGATGAGGCTGAACGCGAGCGCCGACGCCGACATCCACAGGATCGGTCGTTGCAGACCTGCGGCATCGGTATCGATCCAGCCATAGCGCTGCATGGTGATGAGGCCGATGATCACCGCGAGCGGGGCCACCACACTGATCACCCAGAACACCGCGATGCGGGTGGTCACGCCCGGCGCCGACGCCGCGTCGGGGTCGTTGGCCATCGCCGCGACGGTGATCGGGCGTAGCACCTTCTCCGCCTGCATGTAGGAGAGCACGCAGGTCACGAGCGCGCCGATCGCCGACGCCATGCCCACGATGAATGCGTCCTTGTGCGACACCGCGAAGTTCACCAGGGTGAACAGCACCCCGCCGATCAGCCACAACGCGAGGTTGACCGCCGACAGCAGGTACGGCAGCCGCAGCGCTCGTCGGCGTGCGACCTCGTTGTCGAGGCGGGTGCGCCGCCGATGCCAGACGAGGACGGGTAACGACAGCTGAATCGACGCGATCGCACCGACGAGCATCGCGACGATGAGGTAGACCGCGAAGATCGCCTGATTGAGTGCGGTGATCTCGTCGAATCGGATCGAGTCCTCGAGTGGCATACCGAAGCGCAGGAATGCGAAGGTGAACAACGCGCCGATGACGTTGGCGCGGAGCATGTCGAGGGCAAGGATCGGCCACGGTGTGTGTACCAGCCATCGGCCCAGATGCAGGGCCTTTGACCACCGGGACCGACGATTAACCACGCGTTCTACGGTAGCTGCCTGCTTGCAATTGTTAAACACGCGCTGGTCGTCGGGATGTGTCTGATCAGCGCATTAGTGTGGCGGTGTGACCAAAGTCTTCGACCGACTGACCGGACAGGCCGATGTGGCCGAGGAACTGCGTCAGGCAGCGTGGGCGTCGCGGGGGGTTGCGGCCCGACTCGACGAGGCCGACATGGGTGCCGTCTCGATGTTCGGTGACGCGCCGGAGGTGGCACCGAGTGGTCCGTCCCGCGCCGCGATGACCCACGCCTGGCTCTTCACCGGCCCGCCCGGGAGTGGCCGCTCGGTGGCCGCCACCTGTTTCGCGGCGGCGCTGCAGTGCCACTCCGACGACGAGGTCGGCTGCGGCGAGTGCCGCGCCTGCGTGACCGCGATGGCGCAGACCCACGCCGACGTCCGGCACATCGTGCCGCAGGGACTGAGTCTGTCGGTGGATTCGATGCGCGAGATCGTGCAGGCTGCCTCCCGTCGTCCCGGTACCGGACGCTGGCAGATCGTCATCGTCGAGGACGCCGATCGGCTCACCGAACAGGCGGCGAACGCGTTGCTGAAGGTCGTCGAGGAACCACCGTCGCGGACGGTGTTCCTGCTGTGCGCGCCGTCGGTCGATCCCGAGGACATCTCGGTGACGCTGCGATCCCGGTGCCGGCACGTCGCGCTGACGACGCCGTCGGTCGCCGACATCGAGCGGGTCCTGGTTGACCGCGACGGCCTCACACCCGACGACGCCAAGTGGGCAGCCTCGGTGTGCGGCGGACATATCGGTCGGGCCAAGCGACTGGCCACCGACCCGGATGCGCGGGCCCAGCGGGAGCAGGCACTCGGCTTGGCGCGCGCCGCGACGCGCGACTCCACTGCGTACGCGGCCGCCGAAGAGCTGGTTCGTTCGGCCGAAGCCGCGGCCAAGGCGATCAGTGCGGAACTCGACGAAGCCGAGACCGAGGAGATGAAGACCGCGCTCGGCGCGGGTGGCACCGGCAAGGGCACCGCTCGTCCGCCGCGCGGCACCGCGGGAGTACTCAAAGAGCTGGAGCGCAAGCAGAAGTCGCGGGCCACCCGGGTGTCGCGCGATGTCCTCGACCGCGCACTCGTCGACCTGGCCGCACTGTTCCGGGACGCCCTCGTCGTGTCGGTGGGGGCTCAGGTGACCGCGATGCACCCCGACAAGACCGACAGCATCGTCACCCCGATGGCCGGTTTCGCCACCCCCGAACAACTGCTGCGTTGTGTCGAGGCCGTGCTCGCCTGTCGCACGGCGCTCGACCAGAACGTCAAACCCAAGTTCGCGGTCGACGCGATGGTCGCCACGATCGGGTTGGTGATGCGCAGCGGCGCGTGATCGACCTCAGGTGAGCGGCCCGGTCGGGAGTTGCCGCCGCACGAGCTTGCCCGTGGGGTTGCGGGGGAGTTCCTCGACGAAGACGACGTCGCGGGGCACCTTGTAGCGCGCCAGATGAGCCTTGACGTGCGCCCGGAGGTCGTCGGCCTGCGGATCGGTGCCCGGCGCCGCGACGATGAACGCGCGCAGACGCTTGCCGTACTCCTCGTCGTCGACGCCGATCACCGCCACGTCGGCGACCTCGGGGTGTTCGGCGAGCAGGTTCTCCACCTCGAGCGGGTACAGGTTCTCGCCACCGGAGACGATCATGTCGTCGTCGCGCCCGTCGATGAACAGCAGCCCGGAGCTGTCGAAGCGGGCCATGTCGCCGGTCGACATGTAGCCGTCGATGATCTGCTTGTTCCGGCCGTCGGTGTAGCCCTCGAAGGGTGCGCCGTTGCGGACGAACAGTCGTCCGCGCACGTCGGTGCCGCTGATCCGCTGGTCCTTGTCGTCGAACAGGGCCAGGCGGCTGCTGACCGGTGCGCGACCCACGGTGCCGGGCGCCTGCCGCAGTTCGTGGGGCTGCGCGATCGCCGCGACGGCGACCTCGGTGGAGCCGTACATGTTGTAGAGCACGTCACCGAACGCGTCCTGCACGGCTTCCGACAGCGTCGGCGACAGCGCCGAACCCGCGACGACGATGATCTTCAGCGCGGACAGGTCGTAGCGGCCGATGACCTCGGGTCCGAGCGCGACCATCCGGTGCAGCATCGTGGGCACCGCCACCAGCGTCTCCGCGCGGTACTCGGCGAGCGCGGCCAGGGTCTTCTCCGCGTCGAAGCGGCGCATCACGACCGTACGGTTGCCGAGCGCGGTACCGACGCCCCAGATCGCGAAGCCCGTGGAGTGGAAGATCGGCGAGACGATGACCATCGACCCGTTCCGCGGGATCGGGATGCGGTCGAGGATGAGGGCGCTGGTGAACGGGGAGAACTTGGCGCGCTGGGCGCCCTTGGGCAATCCGGTGGTGCCGCTGGTGAGGATGACCAGGCCGGCGAACTGCTTCGGCGTGGCCGGGGCGGTGGTGTCGCCGGTCTTGACTACGTCCTCCAGGGTCCGCACGCCGTCTGGGATCGGGCGGTTGCCGTCGGTCCAGGTGAGGAATCGCGGCATGTCGTCGGGCAGACCGCCGAGGAGATCGGTGAACTCCTCGTCGTAGAGCATGACGCGGACCTTCTCGCGCTCGGCGACCTCAGCGAACTGGGTCTTGCCGAAACCGGTGTTCATCATGACCAGCCGCAGTCCGGCGCGGCCGGCTGCGGCGAGCACGGTCACCAGGCCGCGATGATCGCGGGCCAGCACGCCGATGACGCTGCCGGGCTGCAATCCCAGGCCGAGCAGTTCGTTGGCCAGCGCATTCGACGCCCGATCGAGATCGCCGAAGGTGAGGGTGCCGTGTTCGTCGGTCAACGCGGGCGCGTCGGGCTGTTCCTCCGCGCCGTGCAGGATGATCGCGGCCGGTGCCCCCAGCGTCTTGGCGAGCTTCGACGCCTTGGCCACCTGCTGCGGTTTGGTGAAGTCGAGCGCCCCGGCGCGATGGAGGACGCGGATGGCGCCGACGGTGTCGGTCAGTCCGTCGATGCGGTCGCGGATTGAGGGCATTGCGCAGGCCTCCGATGGTCGTCGTGCGAGGGTGTGTCAGACGCCACTGTATAGGGCAACTGACACGGCGTGTGATCAGATCATGCCCCACCGTCCGGTGGGTGGGATTTCGGCCCGCATGCGCGCGCCGGGCCTCTACTGTGCGGAGCGGAAGTGTCTGCACACAGGGAGGTCGGTCATGGGCAAGCTCGACGGCAAGGTCGCATTCATCACGGGTGCCGCGCGGGGACAGGGCCGCAGTCACGCGGTGAAGCTGGCGTCGGAGGGCGCTGACATCATCGCCGTCGACATCTGCGACCAGATCTCGTCGGTCGAGTACGCGATGGCCGCCCCGGAGGATCTCGCCGAGACGGTCAAGCAGGTCGAGGCGCTCGATCGGCGAATCGTGTCGCGGCAGGTCGACGTGCGTGACCTCGATGCGTTGCGGTCGGTGGTCGCCGACGGTGAGGCAGAGCTCGGCACCCTCGACATCATCATCGCCAACGCGGGCATTGCGCCCGTCGGGCTCGACGGCGAGTACGTCGAGCGCTGGAAAGACGTCATCGATGTCAACATGACCGGCGTGTTCTACACGGTGATGGCCGGTGTGCAGAGCCTGATCGACAAACAGGCCGGGTCGATCGTGATCACCAGTTCGACCCAGGGCCTGAAGGGCACCGGCGGCTCGGGTGGTCCGAGTGTCGCCTACACCGCCGCCAAGCACGGTCTGGTCGGGATGATGCGGTCGTGGGCGAACTGGTTGTCGCCCATGAATATTCGGGTCAACACCGTGCACCCGACCGGTGTCGCGACCCCGATGATCCAGAACCCGGTGATGGAGCAGATCTTCAACGCGCTCGGCCCCGACGTCGAGATCGACGCGGTGAAGAACCTCATGCCGATCCCGTGGGTGGAACCGGTCGACATCTCCAACGCGATCGCCTTCCTCGTCTCCGACGACGCCCGCTATATCACCGGCATCACGCTGCCCGTCGACGCCGGATTCAGTGCTCGCTGAGGCTATTTCGGGCGCCCGGCCGGCAACGCCACATCGAGGAGGTCGCGGGCCGGGCCGCGTAGCCTGATGTTCGGCGACCACACCGCACGCAGTGGTCGCAGCATCCGCAGGCCCTCGACGTCGACGCGGACCAACCGTCCCGCGGTGATGTCGTCGTCCACCGACAGGCGTGAAAGTACTGCGGCGCCAGGCGAATTCAGTACGGAAGCGCGAATCGCGGTGACCGACCGTAATTCGATTGACGGCTCGGCCGGGGTGGCGCCCGAATCCCGCAGGGCCGCTTCATAGGTCACGCGAGTGCCCGATCCCGGCTCGCGCTGGATCAGGGGCGTCGCGGCGAGTTCGTCGATGCCGATCGTCGCGCCGGTGGCCCACGGGTGACCAGGTGCGACGACCACCACCAGTTCGTCGCGGGAGACCATCGCGCTGTCGAGATCGTTGATCGCGCCGGGACTTTCGATGAAACCGAGATCGGCCTCGCCGGCATGGACCGCCGCCATCACCTCCGACGAGTTCATCGGCCGCACCGAGATCTTCACGTCACTGCGGTGCGCGAGGGTGGTGATCCAGATCGGAACCAGGTATTCCGCAACGGTTTTCGACGCCGCCACCACCAGCGTCGAGTGATGTGCACCGACCAGGGCGTCGACGCCGGCCATGAATTGCGCGCCGCGTTCGACGAGTGCGTTGGCCCACTCCAGCACGGCCATGCCGTTGGCGGTGACGTCGACGCCGCCGGCCGACCGGACGAAGATCTCCACGCCGAGTTCCCGTTCGACGCTGCGTACCCGGGAACTCACCGCCTGTTGGCTGATACCGAGATCACGCGCCGCGGCACCCATGCTGCCCAGACGCGCGACCGTGACGACGACGTCCAGGGCGGAGAGGTCGGGGAGGCGTTGCTGCACCGAGGTCAGGCGGGAGTTCCGCCGCCCTCGGTGTCGTCGGAGGCGGGTGCTGCCGCGGCGTCCTCGTCCGCGCTGCTCTCGTCGGCGCTGTCGTCGTCATGGCGCAGCGGGTCGTACCCGTCGACGCCCTCGAGGACCGTCAGCTCCTGATCGATCGCCGCGGACACGGCCTTGGCCTCTTCTTTGATCTTGTTGATGAAGTCCGACATGTCTGCTCCTTGTGCCGCGGCGTTGACCAGTGGTCTCGACACCACTATAGGAGGTCGCATCCGCCCGGTAGGTGGACCGTGGAGCCGCCCAGGAGAATCGAACTCCTGACCTATTCATTACGAGTGAATTGCTCTACCGACTGAGCTAGGGCGGCGTGCTGTGCGAGACAGCGCCCACGAGTCTAGCGACCACCCCGGTCACCCTCCAAACCGGGATCGGACGTGCGTCAGATCCCCAGGTCACGCCAGGTAATCGTCCCCGCACGGCACCGCAACTCGGCGTGCGGGATCGAGGGCGTTGCGGACCAGCGCACCGACGGTCGGGGAGTAAGCCATCCCGACGTGCCCGATCATCGACTTCGGGCAGACGGTCTGCACCGGGAGGTTGGTGACGTTCGACCCGGGTGTCATGAGCGAGTTCTGCCAGGGACTGACGATCTGATCGTGGGTGGTCGCGAGGTTCACGTAGGTGATCGTCGGATGTCGCGGTCCCCAGTCGTTCTCGCCGGGTTCACGCGCCGCGGGGAGCCGGTCGGTGATCGTGCTGGTCCGCGAGTAGCCACGATTCGGGGCGGACAGGCCGACGATGGTGTCGATCCGGGCGGCCTTGCCGGGCAGTTGGGAGACGAGCTGGGCGATCGCCCCGCCCTGCGAATGGCCGACGAAGTCCACCTTGGCCGCCCCGGTCGCGGCCAGCACCCGATCCATGAACGCCCCGACCTGCCGAGCCGACCGATCCTTGTTACCCAGGCCGCCGACGCTGCCGCTCCAACTGGTCTGTCCGTAGGTCAGGCTGAACACGCAGTAGCCGGCATTCGCGAGCATCGGCGACAGGTAGGCGAGGTTCGCGGCCTGGTTCATCGCGGTGCCGTGCAGCAGGATCACCGGGTCGCGGCCCTGCTTGTCCCGGCAGCCGAAGCGGTTCGATCCGGGCGGCGATGTCGTCGCCGGCTTGAGATAGTTGTCGGCGATGGCCCGCTGCGGGTCCGTGACGACCGGATAGGGCGCGGCCTCGGCGGTCGGACCCAGGGCTGTGGTCAGGCCCGCGACGAGCGCGAGCAGTCCGCCGGTGATGCCGAGTCGACGCATGCGCATGAAGCTCATTCTGCACACCACTGCTCGACTCGGCAGCGGTTCTACAGTTCCGCGAAGTTCTCCGCGAGTTGCGTCAACCGGATGCTGTTGCCCGATGGGTCACGGAATCCCGCGTCGATGCCGTACGGTCGCTGCTCCGGTGTCTCGGTGAACTCGACACCGCGGGCGGCGAGTTCCGCATACGACGCCTGGCAGTCGTCGGTCGTCAGAAACACTGTTCCGGCAAAGCCTTTCGCCATGATCGAGCGGATCTCCTCTTGCGTGGCGGCGTCGATCATAGGTGGTCCGGGAATCGCCATCAGCACGATCGACACATCATCCTGTCCGGGCGGCCCGACGGTGAGCCAGCGGAAGCCACCCATCTCCGCCATCGTGACGTCGGAACGGACCTCCATCCCGACCTTGGACGTCCAGAAATCCAGGGCGGCGTCCTGGTCGTGAACCCACAGTTGCGCGCTTGCGATCTGAATCATGCTGATCACCTTGATCTTTCGTGCATCGCCGAGGGTGATGCGGTGGTTGGTGAGGTCAACGCTACGAGCCGTCGGACCCTGCGGTCTTCTTCCCTTGTGCTGTCTTGGCGACCCTGCTTGTCGGGGCCGGTCGGTGGTAGACCCGTAATACGCACGCCGGCACCCAGGCGTAGACATGGGCCGGCGGAAACGAGGCCCGATAGGCGGTGGGCGTCTTGCCGAAGGCCTTGGTGAAACTCGTGGTGAACGACCCGACGCTGGACAGCCCGACCGACATGCAGATGTCGGCGACCGACCGGTCCGTGTTGCGGAGCATCGCGGCCGCACGTTCGAGACGGCGGGTCTGCAGATAGGCGTGCGGCGACTCACCGAACGTCGCGGCGAACGCCCGAGAGAAATGGGCCCGCGAGAGCCCCGCGGCGGCGGCCATGTCGACGACGGTCAGCGGTTCGGCGAACCGGACATCGACGAGATCCTTGGCGCGCAACAGGTGTCGCGCCGGCGGCGGACTGGGCATGGGTCGATTATGCGCCGTCGGAGCGGCGCTCATCGAGTGCCGCCAAGACCACGCGCCCGCGCGGCGACAATTCATACCCGACGTCGAGGCTGTGGGTCAGACCGAGTTTCTTCAGCTTTCGCACGTCGAGCTTGAAATCGGGCCGATCCCTGCCCAATTCGGCGGCCAGTTCGGTGGAGACCACCGCCGGCCGACGGCCGATGAGCTCGAGTACCGCACGCGTCCACGCGCCGTGCGACGAGCGGGCGTCGAGCCGATCGAGCCGGGCGACGATGTCGGCGAGGTCGGCGCTGGACAACTCGTCGTCCTCGCGCAACGCGATCCGCGGATCGGGTCCGGCCCAGCGCAGGCCGACACGGAATACCGGATCGTCGTTGTCGCGGAGCTTGCTGACCGCCTGCGCGGCGGTGTCGAACCCGGCGCGCCGGGCGTCGTCGTCGGAGATGTCGGTGACGGCGATCGGCTCCACGGAAGTGACCCCGATGAGTCCAGCGCTGGTGAGGAACTGCGAACCGGCCTTGACACGCGCGGTCTTCCACCGACGGAAGGCCAGATCGACACGGCCGTCCGCCACTCCTTGCGCCACCCGCACGGGAAGAAGCACCTCTGCAACCTACCTTCGATCCGCTCGCGTGCGTAGGGTCGAAGTATGACGGGATCCACCGGAACACCAGTCAGTGCCGCCGCGGCAACCGAAGCGCTCTCCGACCCGTGGCGAGTTCTCGCCGGCACGCTGTACGCGGCGTACAAAACCGGGAACATGGTGCGCGGCGGTGAGTTCGTTGCCAAGATCATCGACGCCGCGGAGGCGGCCGGCCATCACCCCGACGTGGAGTTACGTTATGGCTCAGTTCATCTTGCTTTGACGACCCACAGCGCGCATCGGCTCACCGAGGCCGACGTGATGCTCGCCAACGCGCTCGCGGCCATCGCGGTGGATCTGGACATCGCACCGCTCGACGCCCCGCCGAGCCGTTTCGAACTGGCCATAGACGCTCTCGACATCGCCAAGATCCGACCATTCTGGAAAGCCGTCCTCGGCTATCAGGATGAGCCCGAAGAAACCAGCATCGACCTCTCCGACCCGGCCGGCATCCTGCCCGGAGTGTGGTTCCAGCAGATGGGCGAACCGCGCCCGCAGCGCAGCCGCATGCACGTCGACCTCTGGGTGCCGCACGACGTGATCCAGGACCGCATCGCCGCGGCCCTCGACACCGACGGACAACTCCTCACCGACGAGTACGCGCCGTCGTTCTGGGTGCTCGCCGATCCGGAGGGCAACGAGATCTGTCTGTGCACCTGGCAGGAGCGGGACTGATCTCCGTCACGCGCTCCGGCGACTGCGGATTCGACGGCGATCCTTGCCCCGTGAATTCGAGAATGTCCTCGAGGACTTCGTCCCAGCCGTAGATCACATCGTCGTAGGTCAACCGGATCGGTGGCTGGTTATGGCGGAGCACGGACTTGCGATCGCGACGTCGATCATTCTGGTAACTCGCGAGGCTGGTGTGGTGAAGCTTGCTGTCGCATTCGATCAGCAAGCGTCCGACGCGGAGGTCCACATGACCGACGTCGGGTATCGACGGCTGAACTTCGATATGAAAGCCGCGGGCGCGCAGTCGAATCCGCACGACCGATTCGGTTCCTGATTGAGACCGGGCGTCGCACTTGTCCAGCATTCTTGCAATTTGTTTGGATGTCCGAGGCAGTTGGGCGGCGAGATCGGGGATGGTCGTGTCCGTCGAGTTGGCCACCGAGTCGCAGATGGCGATCCAGTGTTCTTCGGTCGCGCATCCGGCTGCGCAGGCCAAGGCCGTCGCGACGGAATCGACCGCGCCGGTGACGGCAAGGGGGCGACCCGGGAGCTCACAGAAGTCTCGACGGCTGTTCGCGTGGTGGCGCGATGCCCGCACATGCAACGAGTCGTAGCCGGGCGGAATCCAGAAGCCGCGACGCTTCAGCTCGGAGACGCAGCTCAGGGCGCCGCCGCGTCGCACCGCGAGGACGACATCAGGGTGGGCGTCCGCACCTGCGTAGTAGCCGGGCCGCAGTTGCGTCAGGGTGCCGCGCCGGACCTCTCGCCGAATGTCTGCATCGCCGAGATCGCGATGAAGCAGTTCTGCGCGGCTGTACACATGCGAGTCCACACATAATCAGACGCGGCGCAGACGGGGTTGGCTCCACCGTGACCAAGATCGGCCCCGTCAGGACGGTTCGAGGGGCAATGCCCCTCGGCCGCCGCTGACGGGGCCGATCTCAGTCATCAGTCGAAAGCTCAGGCGACGCCTTCGGCCTTCGCGGTCTCGGCGACCGCCTTGGCCACGGCCGGTGCCACGCGCTGATCGAGCGGGCTCGGGACGATCTGATCGACCCGCAGGTCATCGGCGACAACCGAGAAGATCGCTTCTGCCGCAGCCAGTTTCATGCGCTCGGTGATACGACGGGCACCCGCATCCAGCGCGCCGGCGAACACGCCGGGGAACGCCAGGACGTTGTTGATCTGGTTCGGGAAGTCGCTGCGGCCGGTCGCGACGATCGACGCGTACTTGGCGGCGACGGTCGGGTGGATCTCCGGATCCGGGTTCGACAGCGCGAACACGATCGAATTCTCGGCCATCGACGCCACCAGCGACTCGCCGATCTTGCCGGCCGAGACACCGAGGAACACGTCCGCGCCCTCGAGCGCCTCCTCGGCACCGCCGTGCAGACTGCGCGGATTGGTGTGTTCGGCCAGTTCCTGCTTGACCTCGTTGAGGTCCTCGCGGTGGAAGCTGACGATGCCCTTGGAATCCAGCACGACCACGTCGGCGACGTCGGCGGCCCGCAGGATGTTCGCACACGCGACGCCTGCGGCACCGGCACCCGAGATGACCACCTTGAGGTCGCGGATGTCGCGGTTCTGCAGCTTCATCGCACCCTTCAGTGCGGCGAGCACCACGATCGCGGTGCCGTGCTGGTCGTCGTGCATGACGGGGCAGTCGAGGGCCTCGATCACCCGGCGCTCGATCTCGAAGCAGCGCGGCGCGGAGATGTCCTCGAGGTTGACCGCACCGAAGCTCGGGCGCAGCCGGATGAGGGTCTCGACGATCTCGTCGGGGTCCTTGGTGTCGAGCACGATCGGGATGGAGTTCAATCCGGCGAAGGTGCGGAACAGTGCGGACTTGCCCTCCATCACCGGCAGCGACGCACGCGGGCCGATGTCACCGAGACCGAGGACCGCGGAACCGTCGGAGACGACGGCGACCAGGCGGTCGGTCCAGGTGTATTTGTTCACCAGTTCGGCGTCGGCGTCGATGGCGCGGGAGACCTGCGCGACGCCGGGGGTGTAGGCGATCGACAGGTCGCGCTGGGTGTCGATGGGGGAGCGCAGTTCGACGGACAGTTTGCCGCCCGCATGCGCCATGAAGATCTCTTCGTCGGTGATCGGGAGCTCGTCGATGGTGGGCTCCTTCACGGGTCCGCTGCTGTGTTCGATCGGGGTGTTGTCTGCCGTGCTTCCCACGGTTATTCCTCCTGGACGGCCCGCACAGGTCGGCGGGTCTCGACGGAGCGTCACATCAGCGGGACGCTCCCGGTCAAACTCTTCTCGAACGGGTCCCCGGCGGCGTCGGGGGTGACCCGGCCTGCCGTGACCGCGGCTGCCGTACCTGTCTGGATGGACAGGTACAGGAACTCGACAAGTGTCGCACCGGGCTTGTGAGCCGATCAAGGTGGTCTTGCTCTCCATGTGCTGGGTCACACGTTGTGCCGGTTCGCGTCCTTGGGGTACAACTTGTATCTATGTTGCATGCGACTAAGGTCCCGGCTGCCGAACGGGTGTATCGCGAGGTCAAGGAACAGATCCTGACCAACGCGATCGCGGGCGGTGAACTGATCAGCGAGGGTGAGGTCGCCGCGCAGTGCGAGGTCAGCCGCACCCCGGTACGGGAGGCGTTTCTACGACTCGAGGCCGAGGGCTGGATGCGGCTCTATCCCAAGCGCGGTGCGCTCGTCGTGCCGATCGGCGAGCGCGAGGCCGCCGACGTCGTCGATGCGCGGCTGCTGTTCGAAGAGCACGCGGTGCGGGCGGTCGCCGCTCGGGAGTCGCGCCGGACCGGACTGGTCGAGCAACTCCGAGCGAACCTCACCGCCCATCGCGCGGCGGACCCGGCCGACATCGCCGAATTCTCCCGCCTCGACGCCGAGTTCCATCAGCTCATCGTCACCGCCGGCGACAACCCGCTGCTCGCCGACTTCTTCCGCAGCCTCGGCGAACGGCATCGTCGCATGACGACGGCGAGCGTGCACCGCGACCACACGGTGGCCGGCCGCATCCTCGACGATCACCGCGACCTGCTCGCCGCCATCGACACCGGCGACGCCGACCGCTTCGCCACCGCCCTCGCCGACCATCTCGCCGGCGTCCACGACCTGAGAGGAGGCGCTCGACCATGACTCTCACCTCGTCGAAGCCCGTCGCAGGCACCCGCCCGGACGCTCGCGCTTGGATACCGGTGTCGCTCGCGGTGTTCGCCGCCGCGTGGGGTGGCAATGAGTTCACCCCGCTGCTGGTGATGTACCGGCGAGGTGGGGATCTGTCGGACGTCGCGGTCGACGCCCTGCTGTTCACCTATGTGCTCGGCATCGTCCCCGCGCTGCTCATCGGCGGCCCGCTCTCCGATCGCCTCGGCCGTCGACCGCTGATGCTGCCCGCACCGATTTTCGCCGCCCTCGGTTCGGTGCTGCTGGCGCTCGGCCCGCACTCGCTGGCGTTGCTGTCGGTCGGTCGGGTCTGCAGTGGCGTCGCGCTCGGATTGTCCATGGCCGTCGGCGGCAGTTGGCTCGCCGAGATCTCCGCGCACAACGGCGCCGGACGGGCCACCGGCGCACGACGCGCCGCGATGAGCCTGACCGCAGGCTTCGGCGTCGGTGCCGGGGTGGCCGGAGTGCTCGCCCAGTGGGGTCCGTGGCCGACCGCGCTGCCGTATGCGGTGAACATCGCCCTCGCGGCGGCGGCGCTCGGCTGGCTGCGCCAGAGCCCGGAGACCCGCGAGCGACAGACGTCGCCCGGCCGACTGATCGACGATCTCAAGATCCCCGGCGTCGCCCATCGACGCTTCCTGCTGGTCGTGCTGCCGCTGGCGCCGTGGGTGTTCGGGGCAGCAGCCTCGGCCTATGCGGTGATCCCGGCGCTGATGTCCACCCGCACCGCGGGCGCACCCATCGCGTTCGCGTCGCTGTGCTGCGTCCTCGGTCTTGCCGCCGGCTTCGCCATCCAGACGTTCGGTCGGCGGATCGACGACCCGAACGGGGTGCGTGCCGTCGTCTCGGCGCTGGTTGTCGTCGCGATCGGGATGGGCCTGGCCGCGCTGGCCGCCCAGCTGCTCACGGTGTGGATGGCGCTGGTCGCGGCCGTCGTCCTCGGTTGCGGCTACGGCATGGCCATGATGGCCGGGCTGCTCGAGGTGCAGCGGCTCGCCGGCCCGCACAACCTCGCCGGCCTGACCGCCGTCTTCTACAGCGTCACCTATCTCGGCTTCGCGGTGCCGGCGATCCTCGCGTGGATTTCCGAGACCTACACCTCGGTGACCTATCCGATGATGTTCGGGTTCGGTGTCGTGGCGGCGCTGGGGTGCCTGCTGGTGGTCGTCGCCGGACATCGTGCGGACCGGCGTGCAGCCACGGCGCTCACCGCGTGACGCCGCACCGACGGTAACCTCTTCGGGGATCCGTTGAACGTGGGAGGTTGTGGGCGATGCTGCTGGGGGCGTGGATCAGCCTGGTGACGGCACTGGTGCTGATCGTCCCGGGGGCACTTGTCGGGCGCCTGACGACCCTGCCGTGGCCGGTCGCGATCGCCGCCGGACCGCCGATCACCTTCGCCATCGTCAGTTGGTTCACCGTCACCTACAGCGCGATCGGCATCAGCTGGAACCTGCTGACGGCGCTGCTCGCGGTGGTGATCAGCCTGCTCGTCGCATGGGGCTACGCCGCACTGCTGCGCACCCGACGACTCCGCGGTCTGACGCCCATCAGCGCCGACGACGACGATCCGCCGCTGGACCGCCGCGGCATCGTCTGGCTGATCGCCGGTGCAGCCCTCGGCGGCCTCATCATCACCATCACCTGTATCCGGCCGCTGGTGAAAACCGCGTTCGCCGGACTCAACAACATCCCGCAGGTGTGGGACTCGTTGTGGCACGCCAGTTCTCTGCGCTGGATACAAGAGACCGGTGTCGGCTCGGCGTTGCGCATGGGTGAGCTGATGAACTACGACACCCACGGCTTCAACTACTACCCGAACACCTGGCATGCGCTCGGCGCGCTGGTCATTCCGCTCACCGGCGCGCAGCCGGTCGAGATCTACAACGCCTATTCGCCTGCGGTGCTTGCCATCACCGTGCCGTTCGGCGTCGCGAGTCTGGCGTACTGGATGGCGCGGCACCGCCTCGACACTCGGCGGTCGGCACTGCTCGCCGCGACGGCGGCCGCGATCTGCGCGCTGTTCCCATCGCTGCCCTACGTCGAGATCGAACTGACGTCCGTGCCCAACGCGGTTGGCGTGTCGATGGCGCCGATCGCCGCGGTTCTGGCGATCTCCGCAATCCGGGACCGACGGCGAATCGTGCCTGCGGCACTTGCGGTGTCGGGGGTGACGGCCACGCATCCGTCCGGGCTGGTCCTGGCGGGCGTGATCATCGGCGTGTGGTGGCTCGCCGAAGGGCTGTGGCGCCCGGCGTACGGCCGCCTCCGTGACTTCGTCAGCCTCGTGGTGACCGGGATTCTGTCGCTACTCCTGATCGCGCCGGTCATCTACGGAACCATCAAGGTGTCCGACACCAACACGTTGCCGTTCTTCGACTTCCGCGAAGAGACCATCGGTGTCGCGCAGGGACTCGCGCGCGCGGCGTTCAACGGCACCGTCCCGCTCGACGACCACTACCCGATCTGGATTCTGGTCGCTCTCTCCGTGATCGGCGCCGGTGTGCTGCTGTGGATGCGGTGCTGGGCCGGCCTGGTCACGTGGCTGATCTTCGTGCTGGTGACCGCGAATTCGGTGGTCGCACTTGGTGTCCTGTCCTATCCGCTGGGCGCGGTCGGCGGCTACTTCTACAACTCGCCGCACCGACTCACCTTCGTCGTCGCGATGTTCTCCGCCGCGGCGAGCGGGATCGCGTTGGGCGCGATCGCACTCTGGCTGGCGCAGATGGTGTCCCGCGCGACGTCGTCGGACCCGACGCCGGTACCGGCGCGCAGTGCCGGCTGGGTGGTGCCGACCGCTTTCGCAGTGTTGCTCGTCCTCGTTGCGGCCGGCGGGGTCTGGAAGTATCCGGCGAACGCGCAACTGGCATCCAAGGAACGCGGCGGCAAGTTCATCGGCCCCGACGACCTCGCCGCCTACCACTGGCTCGAGAAGCAACCGGGAGCGCGAGATGCGTTGATCCTCAACAATCTCGACCAGGGGACCGGCTGGATCTACCCGGTCACCGGACTCACCCCGCTCTTCCCGTTCTACCGCGCCAACGACTTCTCCCAACGGCAACGCGACCTGTACTGGGGGGCCTCACAGATCGGTGCCGACCCCTACATCGACGGCATCGTGCGAGATATGAACGTGCACTGGGTGATCGACAGCCCACCGAGCTACTGGCCCTTCCAGAACGGGGTACCCGACCCGGACAACGGAGTGCAGGGTGATCCGTTCCTCGCGTTGCGGCAACACGGGGCACCCGGGCTGACCCCGGAATTTCGGCAGGGCAACGTGACCGTCTATCGGGTCAATGACAACGTCTTCGCGGGGCAGTCGGGATAGCCTGGACCGGGTGAACCCGGGATGGATCTGCGACCTGTGCGGCAACGAGTTCCCGCCGGCCGGCCAGCCACCGACGCGCTGCCCGATCTGCGCCGACGACCGTCAGTTCATCCCCCGCAGCGGACCGAGTTGGTCCGAGCTGAATCCTGCGGCCGACAATGAGTTGACTGCCGCCGAACTCGAGCCGGGATTCTGGCAACTGACCATTCGCCCGAGCGTGGGCATCGGACAACACACCTACGTCATCGAATCCACCGACGGTAATGTGCTCTGGGAGCCACCGGGTTTCATCGGCCCGTCACTCACGGACTGGCTCGACGAACACGGCGGCCTGTGCGCGATCACCGCCAGTCATCCGCATCTCGTCGGGGCGAGTGTCTCGCTGAGCCACCGCTACGGGCGGGTTCCAGTGTGGTTCAACGACAATGACCGGCGATGGGTGACCCGCCCCGATCCGGTCATCGAATTCTGGCGCGACACAACCAACATCGCGCCTGGGCTGCACCTGGTGCAATGCGGCGGCCACTTCCCGGGCAGCGCCGTGCTGCATCTGCCGCAGGCCGCGGACGGTCGCGGAGCGCTGCTGACCGGCGACACCATCATGGCCGTACCGCACCCGGAGATGGTGTCCTTCATGCGCAGCTTCCCCAACCTGATCCCGTTGTCGCCGCGGCTGGTTCGCGGTATCGCCGACCGGGTGGCGGAGCTGCGATTCGACCGTATCTATGCCGCGTTCGGCGCTCCCGTCGCCCCCAAAGCAGCAGAAATCGTCGCATCGTCAGCGCAGCGCTACATCGACTGGGTCACCGACGCGCAGATGGATCCGGACGAGCGGAATGGTCAGGCGTCGGGGTAACCATTCGGATTGCCCGACTGCCACCGCCACGTGTCCTCGCACATGTCGTCGATGGTCTTGGTTGCATACCAATTCAATTCGCTGTTGGCCCGGGATGGATCAGCATACGACGCGGCGATGTCCCCGACACGACGCGGCGCGATCTCGTAGGGAACCGGCTTGCCACTGGCCTTTTCGAATGCCTTGATCACTTCGAGAACCGAAACACCCTGTCCGGTACCGAGATTCCAGATGGATATCGGGCTGGAGTCCTTGGCGATGCGGTCGAGTGCCGCGACATGGCCGGCAGCGAGGTCGTCGACGTGAATGTAGTCGCGGACACCGGTGCCGTCCGGGGTGTCGTAATCGTCGCCGAACACCGACAGCTTCTCGCGACGCCCCACCGCGACCTGCGCGACGAACGGCATGAGGTTGTTGGGGATGCCGCTGGGGTCCTCGCCGATCTCGCCGCTCGCATGTGCGCCCACCGGGTTGAAATAGCGCAGGGCGGCGATCCGCCAGCGGTCGTCGCTCGCCGCGATGTCGGTGAGGATCTGCTCGATCATCACCTTGGTCCAGCCATACGGATTGGTCGCCGACGTCGGCAGATCCTCGGTCATCGGCAGTTGTGGCTCGGCACCGTAGACCGTCGCCGACGACGAGAACACCAGTGTCCGCACATCGTGTCGGTCCATCGCGCGCATCAACGAGAACGTGGAGTCGAGATTGTTCTGGTAGTAGTCGAGCGGTTTGGACACCGACTCGCCGACCGCTTTGAACCCGGCGAAGTGGATGACCGCATCGATCGACTCGTGCGCGAACAGATGCTCGGTCTTGTCGACGTCGGTGAGGTCGAACGAATGCACCGGGAGATGCACCCCGGTGATGCCCTCCAGGCGGCCGATCACCGTCGGCTTGGAGTTGCTGAAGTCGTCGACGATCACGACGTCGTGGCCGGCGTCGATGAGTCGGATGACTGTGTGCGAGCCGATGTAGCCGGCGCCGCCGCTGACGAGTACGCGCATGGTGACCACCGTATGCGGCAGTCCTGCGAGTTCGCCGGGTGGTTGCTGTGTGTTGTCGGTCGCACGCACTGGGGATACTGTGCGCAGAGGTGGTCGGGCGAGCGGAAGGTGACGGGTGGCACGAAGGAACGTGCAGTTCAGGTCGGGAAAGCAGTGGTGTCGCGGCTGGTTGTACCTGCCCGACGAGGACGCACCCCGTCCGCCGATCATCGTGATGGCCCACGGACTGGGCGCGGTCATCCAGATGAGGCTCGACGCCTTCGCCGACCGGTTCTGCGACGCCGGATACGCCTGCCTGGTGTTCGACTACCGCCACTTCGGAGACAGCGACGGGACGCCACGGCAACTGCTCTCCATCCGCCGCCAGCTCGACGACTGGGCAGCGGCCATCGCGCACGCCCGCACGCTCGACGACGTCGACACCGGCCGCGTTGTGCTGTGGGGATCGTCGTTCGGTGGCGGGCACGTGATGGTCGCCGGGGCGCGCGACCCGAAGGTGGCGGCGGTCATCGCGCAGTGCCCGTTCACCAGCGGTACCGCCTCGACACTTGCGCTCGATCCCATTTCGGCGGCGAAGGTGACCGCGCGCGGGATCGCCGATCTCGCCGGATCGGTGATCGGGCGGAAACCCGTGACCGTCGAACTCGCCGGCCGCGCGCACGACGCCGCCCTGATGACCGCGCCGGACGCGGTCGACGGCTACCTACCGCTGGTGCCCGAGGACTACGACTTCACCAACGCGGTCGCCGCGCGCGTCGGACTGTCGATCCCGCTGCACCACCCCGGCCGGTCGCTGACGCAGATCACCTGCCCGGTGCTGGTGTGCGTCTGCGACCATGACACCGTCGCGCCACCCCGGCCGACCGTGCGCTACGCGCGCAACGGCCCGACAACGCAGCTGATCCGCTACCCGCTGGGCCACTTCGACATCTACGTCGGGGATGCGTTCGAGGAGGTCGTCGCCGACCAGGTGGACTTCCTGGACCGCGCGGTGCCGCTGGCGGGCTTCTGAGGCCGACGCGTCAGCCGACGACCTGTTCGGTGGACGCGTACTTCTGCTCCACGCCGTCTTTGGCGGCCTGCCACCAGTCGGTGTGCTCGCGGTACCAGTCGATGGTGGCCGATAGTCCGGAGCGGAAGTCCAGATACTGTGGCTGCCAGCCCAATTCAGTGCGGAGGCGGGTGGAGTCGATGGCGTAGCGGCGGTCGTGGCCGGGGCGGTCGGTGACGAAGTCGAAGGCGTCGGCGGGTTGGCCGAGCAGTTCCAGGATGGACTCGACGACGGTGCGGTTGTCGACTTCGCCGTCGGCGCCGATGAGGTAGGTTTCGCCGATCTGACCGCGGTCGATGATGGCCCAGACGGCGTCGTTGTGGTCGTCGACGTGAATCCAGTCGCGGACGTTGCGGCCGTCGCCGTAGAGGCGGGGGCGGACGCCGGAGAGCACGTTGGTGATCTGCCGGGGGATGAACTTTTCGACGTGCTGATACGGGCCGTAGTTGTTGGAGCAGTTGGAGATGGTCGCCTGCACGCCGAAGGAGCGGACCCAGGCGCGCACCAGGAGGTCGCTGCCGGCTTTGGTGGAGGAGTACGGGCTCGACGGGTTGTAGGCGGTCGCCTCGGTGAAGCGGGCGGGGTCGTCGAGGTCGAGGTCGCCGTAGACCTCGTCGGTGCTGATGTGGTGGTAGCGCACGTCGTGGCGGCGGACGGCTTCCAGGAGGCTGTAGGTGCCGATCAGGTTGGTGTGGATGAACGACGATGGGTCCGAGAGGGAATTGTCGTTGTGCGATTCGGCGGCGAAATGCACCACCAGGTCGGTGTCGCCGACGAGTTCGTCGATCAGGCTGCTGTCGGCGATGTCGCCCTTGACGAAGGTGATCGCGTCGAGGACCGGGGTCAGGGTGGCGGGGTTGGCGGCGTAGGTGAGTTTGTCGACGACGGTGATCTCGGCGTCGGGTCGCCGGGCCAGGGTGCGCAGCACGAAGTTGGCGCCGATGAACCCGGCACCTCCGGTGACCAGAACCCGCATGCCCCGCTCCTTTCGTTTCTCGGACACCTTACCGGGGGAGTCCGACGTGAACATGCCCTAGTCTGTGACCCATGCGCGGCATCATTCTGGCCGGTGGGACGGGCACCCGGCTGCACCCGATCACCCAGGGCGTCAGTAAGCAATTGGTTCCCGTCTACGACAAACCGATGATCTATTACCCCCTGTCCACGCTGATGCTGGCCGGTATCCGCGACATCCTGATCATCACCACCCCCGCCGACAGCGCCGCGTTCCAGGGGCTGCTGGGATCGGGCGAGCAGTTCGGTATCAACCTGTCGTACAAGACCCAGCCGTCCCCGGACGGACTGGCGCAGGCGTTCGTCCTCGGCGCCGAGCACATCGGCGACGACTCGGTGGCGCTGGTGCTGGGCGACAACATCTTCTACGGGCCCGGTCTGGGTACCCAGTTGCAGGGGTTCGAGGACGTCGACGGCGGCGCCATCTTCGCGTACTGGGTGGCCGACCCGACGGCCTACGGCGTGGTGGATTTCGACGAGAACGGGACTGCGGTGTCGTTGGAGGAGAAACCCGCGCATCCGTCGTCGAACTTCGCGGTACCCGGTCTGTATTTCTACGACAACGAGGTCGTGGAGATCGCGCGGAACCTGAAACCCAGTGCGCGGGGCGAATACGAGATCACCGACGTCAACGCCCACTACCTCGACCGCGGCAAGCTCGCCGTCAAGGTCTTGCCGCGCGGTACCGCGTGGCTCGACACCGGTACCTTCGACTCGTTGCTCGACGCCGGTAACTTTGTGCGGACCGTCGAGCAGCGTCAGGGCCTCAAGATCGCGGTGCCCGAAGAGATCGCCTGGCGCCGGGGTTTCATCAGCGATGACGAATTGCGTTCCCGGGCGGAGAAACTCCGCAAGTCCGGGTACGGCGACTACCTCCTCGAACTACTGGCCCGCGGCCGGTACGCCTGAAAGGTGCACGAATGAAGTTGCGGCCGTTGACCATCGGCGGAGCCTGGGAGATCACCCCGGTACAGCACGGCGATTCGCGTGGACTGTTCGCCGAGGTGTTCAAGGGTGACCTGCTCGCCGAGGCCATCGGGCACCGCCTGGACCTCGCGCAGGTCAACCTGTCGGTATCGGCGGCCGGCGTGCTGCGCGGTGTCCACTTCGCCGATGTCCCACCCGGCCAGGCGAAGTACGTGACCTGCCCGTCCGGGGCCATCCTCGACGTCATCGTCGACATCCGGGTCGGCTCACCGACGTTCGGCACCTACGACACAGTCCTGCTCGACGACACCGACCGTCGTGCCGTGTACCTGTCCGAAGGGCTCGGCCACGCCTTCTGCTCACTCGCCGACGGCTCCACGGTCACCTACCTCTGCTCCACCGGCTACAACCCTTCGGGTGAACACGGCATCAATCCTCTCGACCCCGAACTCGGGATCGTCTGGCCGACCACCGCCCGCGACGGCAGCACGTTGAACTATGAACTCTCCGAGAAGGATACGTCCGCACCCGGACTACTCGAAGCCCGCGACTCCGGTCTGCTACCCACCTACGACGACGTGACCGCCTACCTGCGCGAGCTCAACTCACCACCGACCGCCGAAAAGCCCTGATGGCCCACACATATCCGCCGATCGCGAACACCGCACACCAGCCCACGGCCCACGGCCAGCTGCCGGTATCCCCACCCATCAGCAGGCCGCGGATGGTGTTGGCGATGGGCGTGAAGGGCTGATACTCAGCGAACTGCCGGACGCCGGTGGGCATGCTGTCGGTCGGTACCAGGCCGCTGCCGAGGTAGGGCAGCAGCAGAAACGGCAGCGGCATGTTGCTCGCGCTCTCGGCGCTCCGGGCGATGACTCCCATCGCGACGGCGACCCAGATCATCCCGACCATCATGAAGAGTAGGAGTCCCAGGGCAGCAAGCCAATCCGACAAACCCGCGGTGGGCCGGAAGGCCATTGCGAAGGCTGCGGCGAGCAGCACGATCAGCCCGATGATGCCCTGGATGATCGCGCCGACGACATGTCCGGTGAGGATGGCGGTTGGGGGAGTGGCCATCGACCGTAGTCGGTTGATGAACCCGCTCGTCACATCTTGATTGACCGCCACCGACACCGACACGGTGAGGAACGCCGGCACGAACAGCAGGAGACCTGGTGTCAGGTAGTCGATGTAGCTGCCGCCCGGCAGCGCGGCGCCGAGCGCGCCGCCGAAGAAGTAGTTCATCATCAGCAGCACCACCACCGGCATGACGATGATGGAGAAGATCATGGTGGGATAGCGTTGCAGCCGAACGAGATTACGATGGACCATGGTCGCCGAATCGGCGACGGTATAGGCGAGCGTGGACATGGGGTTCTCCTTGGGTCAGGCCGCGGCGCGGCCGGTGAGGGCGAGAAAGACGTCGTCGAGACCGGGGGTGTGGACCGAGAGTGCCGTTGCGGTGATGCCCGTGTCATCCAGGGTGGTGAGGACCGAACGCAGGTCGTCGATACCGGCGGTTCCCGGGATGGATATCGCAAACGCGTCGGATTCTGTTGTGGCGGAGGTGAAGACAGAACGAGCGCGATCGAACTCGGCCTCGTCGCCGAACTCGAGACGGATGTGCGCTCCGGGTATCCGGCGCTTGAGTTCGGCAGCGGTACCCTCGGCGACGATGCGTCCCCGGTCGAGGACCGCGATGTGATCGGCCAGCTGGTCGGCCTCCTCCAGATACTGGGTGGTCAGAAAGACCGTGGTACCGCCGGCGATCAAGCCGCGCACCGCATCCCACACCGCGTGCCGCGACCGCGGATCGAGTCCGGTGGTGGGTTCGTCTAGGAAGATGATCGACGGACGTCCGACCAGCGTCATCGCGAGATCGAGGCGTCGGGTCATGCCGCCCGAATACTCGCCCACGCGGCGGTCCGCCGCATCCGTGAGATCGAAGTCGGTCAGCAGGCCCTCCACCCGTTCGCGCGCTTGCGCTTTCGGTAGATGAAGCAGCCGGGCAACCAGGTGCAGGTTCTCCCGGCCGGTGAGTTGGGTGTCGACCGCCGCGAACTGGCCCGTGACCCCGATCGAGGCGCACACCGAATCTCGTTGGTTCACCGGATCGTAACCGGCCACTCGGATGTCGCCCGCGTCGGCGACAGACAGAGTCGACAGAATGCGGACGACCGTCGTCTTGCCCGCGCCATTCGGACCGAGCAGCGCGTACACGGACCCGGCGGGCACGGTGATGTCGATGCCGTCTAGCACGGTGTGCTCACCGAAGGATTTACGGAGGCCGACGACGGAGATCGCCGGAACGGGTTGAGGCATGGCAGATTCCCTTCATATAAAGACATGCGCATGTATGCATGTTTAGGTAGACACACGCCCCGGGCGGGCGGTGTCAGATGAGTCCCGGTCGGTGACTTACACGTCTAGGTCATCGATGTCGGGTTGTTGTGCGGCGGCGGCGATGTCATAGAACCGCTGCGGTACCGCGTCTTTCAGTTGCTCGAGGGAGTCGACGACCTCGACGGTGTAGGTGCCCCATTCAGGCAGCTCGGCACTGAAAAGACTGCGCATGCTGGGGATCCCGGTGAAGTCCTTGAGCCAGTTCCCCGTCTTGGTCGGGCGTTCATGGTAGGTCGACCAATCCACGAAATGCGTGCCCAAGACGTACTTTCCGCTGCGTCCCTCGTACACGCGGCGATCGGTGGGGTTCCCGGTGTCGCCGTCGTATTCGACGTCGGCGGCCAACAGTCGTCCGAAGAATCGTTTTCGCCGTACGCCGTTCGGGCCCTCGCGGAGGACCACCTCGTCGTACCCGGCATCGCGGTAGTCGGCGGCACGCACGTAGGCGCGCAATGCATCGATGATCGCCCCCGACAGATTGCCGCCCGACACCTCTTGCGCGCGGGCCAGCAGCCCGACGTCATCGTCGGAGACGTAGATGGTCTTGTTGGGCATGCGTTCACTATATGTAGACGTATACGTAGACGCAACCCTTCGACAAGCTCAGGGGTCGGTGGGGTGGTTCTCCGACTTCGCATTCTGCAACGCGATCGCGCGTGCCAGGCGTGCGTACCGAATCTCCAACTCGCGGAAGCGGAGATAGGTCGAGACGGTGGTGAAGGCGAACGCGATCACGAGGAGGAACAGCACCAGGTCGAGGCCGCGCTGGATGCCGAGTTTGTTGGCCACCCAGGTCACGTCGTCCTGGCGGAACATGGCGTACGCGCCGAATACGATGAACGCCACGAACAACAACTTCACGCCCGCCGAGGCGCGCGCGGTGCCGCGGTTGGCGATGAAGAACCCGACGAGCGCCAGGATGCCGATGACGGCCAGGATCTGGAACCAGATCATCGACTCACTTCCTCATCCGGGTGTGCAGCAGGCCGTCGGCGACGATGTTCACCCCGTTGATCAGCGACTGTCCCTTGGCGCGTGAGTAGTCGGTGTACAGGATGGTCACCGGTTGCTCGGCGACCCGCCAATGATGGTGATCGATCAGCGAAATGAACTCCGACGCATGGCCCATGCCGCTGACCATCAGGTCGAGGTCGTCGGCGACGGTCTTGTTGAACGCCCGTAAACCGTTGTGCGCGTCGGTGAGTCCGAGACGTCGTGTGCGTGGACTCAGAAAGACGATGGTGCGCAATGCCATTCGACGAACGACCGGTACCGACTCGCTGCGTCCGTCGGCAAACCGAGTGCCGATGACGATGTCGACCGGCTCGGTCCGCAGCCGCTCCACCATGACCACCACGTCCTCGACCCGATGCTGTCCGTCGGCGTCGAAGGTGACGAAGTACTTCGCGCCCGGCTGCGCCCGCGCGTACTCGACACCGGTCTGGATCGCCGCCCCCTGCCCGAGATTCACCGGATGCCGCACCAGGTGCACACCCGCCGCGGCGATCTCGGCGGCCGACTCGTCGCGGCTGCCGTCGTCGACGCACACGATGTTGGGAAACGTCTTCTTCGCGGTGGCGGCCACCTCGCGGATCACCGTCGCCTCGTTGAACACGGGTACCACCAGCCAGACATCGTCGTTGGTGGCGGGCGCGGTCATGCCGGTAACCCTATCGGAGCCATGAGCTGGCATGTCCTACCCTGGGTCGCGTGCCGATCGACGTGATGATGCCGTTCTATGGCGACGTCGCACAGTTCCGGCAGGCCGTCACCAGCGTCCTCGACCAGCGCGACGGCGACCTCCGGCTCGTCGTCGTCGACGACTGCTATCCCGATCCCGAACCCCGCGAATGGCTGGCATCACTGACCGACCCGCGGGTGCACTACCGGCGCAACGAGACCAATCTCGGGGTCAACGGCAACTTTCGGCGCTGCGTCGAGCTGGTCGAGGCCGACCACTTCGTCGTCATGGGCTGCGACGACGTCATGTTGCCCGACTACCTCGCGACGGTCCGCCGGCTGGCCGCCGCACACCCGGACGCCGCGGTGATTGCGCCGGGCGTCGAGGTCATCGACGACCACGACCGCATCGTCACCCCGCTGGGCGACCGGATCAAGACGTTCCTGACGCCGAAGGCCGACTCTGCGAAGCCCGCGATCCTGACCGGCGAAGCCCTGGCGACCAGCCTCTACCACGGCAATTGGACCTACTTCCCGTCGCTGTTGTGGCGCACCGCCGCGGTCCGCGACGTCGGCTTCCGGCCCGGACTGGAGATCGTGCTGGACCTCGCACTACTGGTCGATCTGGCCGCCGACGGCGGCTCCCTCGTCCACGATCCGACCGTGGTGTTCCGGTATCGCCGGCACGACGCATCGGTCAGCTCGGTGCAGGCCGTCGACGGGCGGCGCTTCGCCGAGGAGAACGCCTTCTTCGCCGACGAGGCCCGACGCTGTGCCGCCCGTGGTTGGCCACGCGCCGCCCGCGCCGCCCGCCTGCATGCGACGTCACGGCTCAACCACGCTCAGACCCGGGCGGTGGCCGCCGTCGGACGACTGCGCAGCACCAAGCCCGCGCCATGAACGGCCATACCGACGATCGGTCCACCGATCAGCGCGATCGCCACCCGGTCCGCGACCCCGAGTGGCAGTAGCAACAGGCCGATCGACGCGAGCGTTGCGATCCACCACCCCGCGGCGTACCAGCGATGGGCGCCGACGGCGATCGCCGCCGCGCCCGTCACCGTGAGCAGCGCGAGCGTGGTCGCGCCGAGCGTGAACCACCCGACGCTGAGCCCGGACAGTCGGAAGTCGGCGCCGAACACCGTGCTCAACAACCACGGACCGATCGCCCAGGCGGCCACCGCGCCCACCACACCGATGGCGCACACCGCGGCCAACGGGGCGGCCAGCGCCGCGATCGGCCGCGCCCGCCCGTCGACGAAGCGCGTGATCAACACCCCCTGAAAACTGTTCAGCGGCACCAACAGTGGCGCCCGCGTCAGCGTGACTGCCAGTACCACCGCACCGACCGTCGCGGTGTCGGCGGCGCGGTGCCCGCTGGTCGCATTGATGAGCACCGGAAAACCCATGACCAACACTGCGCTCGCGGCGGCCGCGGCCATCGCCGTCACTGTGTTGGCAGTGAACCGCCCCGTCGGCACGTCACCCGGTAGGCCCACCGCACGTCGGGCCTCCGGCGAGGCCACCAACAGCAGCATCCACGAGACCGACCCGACGACGGTGATCACCAGGAACGCGACGAGTCCACCGCCGATCAGCAGCGCCAGGACCGCTCCCGCGAGCCGGATCAGCGCATCGACCGACAACAGGATCGCGAACGCGCCCCAGGACACCGACCCGGACAGTGCGCCCGCGAGATGGGCGTACACCGCGAACGACGCAACGCCCACCGACAGCAGCGCCACCGACAGCCATCGGTACTCGGTGAACACGTGCGGACTCCACAGCGGCGACGTCGCCGCGACCAGCGCGCCGAGCACGAGACCGATCGCCATGTTGACCCGCCACGGGTGGGTCGCATCGCGAGGCGCCTCGGCGTCGACCGCCGCCCGTACCGCCCGCGTCGTCTCCTGCAACTGCCCGTTCTGGGCGCCGGTGACCATGCCGTAGGCCGCCCAGAACACGGCGAATACGCCGTAGCCGGCGGCACCGAGGTCGCGGGCGGCGATCAGCAACACCAGATAGCCGGAGGCGGCGGCGATCAACGTCGCGATCGTCACCCGGCCGATCGCCCCGGTGCGCATGTCGGCAGTCCTCTGTCTCAGGAGGGTCCGGGGAACCGCGGCAACTCGGCCCGGAACAGCCACTCATCCCACAGCGGGCCCAGCGACATCGACGAGAAGTTCGCCGCGAGCGCGATGAAGTCCTCGGTGGTCACCGACCCATAGCGGTACTTGTCGGTCCAGCGCCGCAGCAGCGCGAAGAAGTTGCCGTCGCCGATCGTGAGTCGCAGGGCGTGCAGGGTGATCGCACCACGCTTGTAGACCCAGTCGTCGAACATGTGCCGGGCGCCCGGATCGGTGAGCGGGGTGCGCACCGGATGGGCGGCCAGTTTCTCGTAGTAGTGCCGCGCCCACTCGTCGGCGCTGCGGCCGCCGGAGCGCTGGCTCCACAACCATTCGGCGTAGCAGGCGAATCCCTCGTGCAACCAGATGTCGCGCCAGCGGGCGAGCGTCACGGAGTTGCCGAACCACTGATGGGCCAACTCGTGCGCGACGAGGCGTTCCGAGCGTCGGGTGCCGTTGCAATGGTTGGCGCCGAAGGTCGAGAAGCTCTGTGCCTCGAGCGGGATCTCGAGGGAATCGTCGGTGACGACC
The DNA here is from genome assembly GCF_048537925.1 of Gordonia sp. CPCC 205515. NCBI lineage: Bacteria > Bacillati > Actinomycetota > Actinomycetes > Mycobacteriales > Gordoniaceae > Gordonia > Gordonia sp. CPCC 205515. The sequence continues at coordinate 63,168 of NZ_JBCLVJ010000005.1, forward strand.
ACGGTGTAGCTGTGGAACGGATACGGCCCGAACATCTCGGTGAAGGCCTCGATCATCTCGAGTTGTCGGCCGAAATCGACGTCGAAGTTCTCCATCAGCCGCTGCGGTAGCACGGCGTTCACCGGAAAGGGCTTGGTGGCCAACGACTTCTTCTTGTACTGCCCGATCTGGATGGACGCCAGATAGGTCGGCATCGGCTCGACCATCTGATACACCCAGGTCGTCTGCGCGGCGCGGGTCCGCTTCGACTCGAGTTCACCATTGGCCAGCGCGTAGTACGGGCTGTCGGTGGTGATCGAGATGCGGTAGGGCGCCTTGGCGGCCGGATGGTCGTCGCACGGGAACCACGACGCCGCGCCATTGGGCTGGTTGGCGACCAGTGCGCCGTCGGACAGCTCTTCCCAGCCGACCTCACCCCACGGCCCGCGGATCGGCCGCGGCGTGCCGAGGTAGCGGATGACGATGGTCATGGCGCCGCCGGGCGGAATCGGACTCGCCGGGGTGATGGTCAGTTTGCGGTTGCGGTGCGAGTAGCGGGCGCGCACATTGTCGACCGTCACCTTGGAGACCGCCATCGTGGACGCCAGATCCAGGCTGAAGCGCTGCAGATGGTTGTACGACGTGGCGGTCAGGGTCGCGGTGCCCGACAAGCGGTTCGCCGACACCTTGTACTCGAGGTCGAGGTCGTAGCGGGTGATGCGGTAGCCGAGGTTGCCGTTATCCGGCAGGTACGGATCCAGGGCATCCGAGGGGGCACCGAGAAGGGGCTGTCGTGGACCTTTGCCCGACTTTCCCGGCACTGATTCTCCTGCTCTGCATCGACGACTTATGCGGCGCGTATGTCCCACCACGGCGGGATGATCTCGCGGACACTTAGGTTACCTGCCACACACGAGGTGCACGCGGCGGCGTGCGCATGAGAGCATCGGTGGGTAAGCGGACTGCGGTCCGGTTGAAGCGGGTCGGGGGAGTGAGGAAAACGATGTTCGGACTACGCAGCGTGGCCTTCTTTGTGGCACGACTGATTCTCGGTTACATCTTCATCATGCATGGCTGGCAGAAGCTGCACACGAACGGAATCGACAACGTGCAGAAGATGTTCGAGGGCATGGGCATACCGGCGCCCGACCTCGCGGCGCAGTACGCCACCTGGGTGGAGTTCGTCGGCGGCATCCTGTTGATCCTGGGCCTGTTCCTGCCGATCGTCTCGGTGCTGCTGATCATCGATATGGTCGGCGCGATCATCTACGCCCACTGGGATCACGGCTTCTGGGGCAGCGACGGCGGTTACGAACTGCCACTGGCCCTCATCGCCGGTCTGTTGGCGGTCGGGTTTGCCGTGTCGGGTCGCGCCGCGGCCGATCACTACATCTTCCGGCGCCGTCGCCGCGACGCCGTCGTCGACTGACCCTTCGAGACGGAGGGGGTCACCCCGCCCACGGCGCAATCGGATTGCCCTGCCAGCGGGTGTGCGCGGGCACCACGTCGCCGCGCATGACCAGCGACGCCGGGCCGACGGTCGCCGACTCGCCGAGCCCGGCCGCCGGCAGCGCCACACAGTGCGGGCCCAGCGTGGCCCCTGCCTCGAGGGTGACGTGGTCCATGGCCATCACGCGGTCGTGGAACAGGTGGGTCTGCACCACGCAGCCACGCTGCACGGTCGCGCCGTCACCGAGGGTCACCAGGTCGGCCTCGGGAAGCCAGTAGGTTTCGCACCAGACGCCCTTGCCGATCCGCGCACCCAGCATCCGCAACCACACGTTGAGGATGGGGGTGCCGGCGGCGGCGTTGGCGAACCACGGGGCGGCGACGGTCTCGACGAAGGCGTCGGAGAGCTCGTTGCGCCACACGAACGAACTCCACAGCGGATGCTCGGACACGTCGATACGTCCGACCACAATCCATTTGGCGGCGGCCGCGATGCAGCACGCCGACGCGCCGGCCACCAGCAGGAGCAGGCCGCTCACCAGGGCGGCGATCCAGTAAGTGGTGTGCTGCGCGACGTATTGCAGACCGATCAGCATGAACAATCCGATCCCGAACGACACCATCACCGGGATCAGCCGCAACGTCTCGACCACGGCACGCGCGACCTTGAGCTTCATCGGCGGATTGAAGGTGCGGGAGGTGTCGGTGGCCGCGGCGGTCCGGCGCAGGCGCACCGGTGGGCTACCCAGCCAACTCGACCCCGATTTCGCCCGGTCCGGGGTGGCCGAGAGCACCGCGACCAGGCTGTTCTTCGGTACCTTGCGTCCCGGTCCGGTCATGCCGGAGTTACCCAGGAAGGAGCGCTTGCCGATCTTCGCCTCGTCGATGTGCAGCCATCCGCCGCCGAGTTCGTACGACGCGACCATCGTGTCGTCGGCGAGGAATGCGCCGTCGCCGATGCTGGTGAACTTCGGCAGCACCAGGGCGGTGGAGATCTCGGTCCCCTTGCCCACGGTCACCCCGAGGATGCGGAACCACCACGGCGTCAGCAGACTCGCGTACAGCGGGAAGAGGTAGGTGCGGGCAGAATCGAGGAGCCGTTCGGTCATCCAGACCTGCCAGCCGGTGCGCGAGCGCACCGGGTAGTAGCCCTTCTCAAGCCGCAGCGAGAGCAGCCGGACCAGGATCGCGGTGATCGCCGCGAAGACGAACAGGCTCACCAGGGTGGCGACCGGCAGCAGCGCGAGGCAGCGCAGGGCGACGCTGCGCAGACGGTCGGCGTGGATCGCCCAGGACCCCATCACCGCGAGACCTGATGCGAGAGCGATCAGCGGGATCGCGGCGAGCAGCATCGACGACACCCCGTAGATCGGGACCCACCAGGGAGCACGCGGGGGTCGGTAGTCGGGCCACGGGTGATCGGCCTTGCCGGACTTGACCGCCGGGGAACCCGCCCAATGCTGACGTGACTTGACCCGACCGATCACCGCCGAACCGGGTGCCACCTCGGCGTCGCGGCCGACGACGGCCCCCGGGAACAGCGTCGAGCGGGCGCCGATCGTCGCGCCGCGTTTGATCACGATCTCCCCGATGTGCACGATGTCGCCGTCGATCCACCAGCCGGCCAGATCGACCTCGGGTTCGATCGACGCGCCTTCGCCGACGGTCAGCAGACCGGTGACCGGCGGGATGGTGTGCAGGTCGACGCCGCGGCCGATCTGCGCACCGAGCGCGCGGGCCAGGTAGATCATCCACGGCGCCCCCGACAGATTCGACGCCCCGCTGGCATCGAGGAGCCGTTCGGCCACCCAGAGCCGTAGATGGGTGCGACCGCCGCGCGGGTAGGTGCCGGGTCGCAGTCCACGCAGCAGCAGGCGGGCGCCGACGGCGGCGATCACCATGCGGCCGGCCGGTGTGATGAAGACGAGGAAGGCGGCTAACAGGATCCACCAGTTGACCGGCACCAGCCAGGGCACGTCGCGGCCCGCGGTGTCGACGACTGCGGCGGCCACGTTGTTGGCCACACCCAGCCACGTCGCCCACTGCAGGCCGGTGAGAGTCGTCAACGGAACCGACAGCAGCAGCTGTGCGAGCCCGGCACTACCCGGCGTCGGGGTGACCGCGCGCGGGACGACCTCGACCGAGGGCGCGCGCTCGTCGAGCATCTCCGCGAGCGACCCGAGGCGCGGATGGTCGTAGAGGTCGGCGACGGTGATCTCCGGATACCGTTGGCGCAGTGCCGTCACCAACTGTGCCGCGGCCAGCGAGCCACCGCCCTCGGCGAAGAAGTCGGCCTTCGGGTCGGTGATGCCGACGCCCAGGACGGCCGTCCACTGCTCGGCCACCCACGATTCGGTCGCGCTGAGGTCGCCGGCGTCCTCGGTACTCCCGACACCCGGCAGCGGCCACGGCAGCGCATTGCGATCGACCTTGCCCGAGGTCCGGGTGGGCAACTCGTCGACGAGGGCCAGTCGGGGCACCATCGGCGCCGGGAGCTGTTCGGACAACAATGCGTGCGCGGCGGCGACATCGAAGTCCGGATTCGTCGACACCAGGTACCCGACCAGCAGGCTGTTGCCCGCGGCAGTTTTGCGGACCGCGGCCGCCGCACCACCGACCCCCGGAAGTTGTTGCAGCGCATTGTCGATCTCGCCCAGTTCGATGCGCCGTCCGCCGACCTTGACCTGGTCGTCGGCGCGGCCCTGGAACAGCAGGCCGGCCGGGTCGAGTCGCACCAGGTCACCACTGCGGTAGGCGCGTTCCCATCCGAGAGTCGGCATGGGCGCATACTTTTCGGCGTCCTTGGCCGGGTCGAGGTAGCGGGCCAGGCCGACACCGCCGATGACCAGTTCGCCGACCTCACCCTCGGCGACGGGGGTGGCGTCGGGTCCGACGACCGCGAGATCCCAACCGGGAAGCGGCAATCCGATGCGAACCGGGCCCGTCCCGTCCATCAAGGCGGCGCAGGCGACCACGGTGGCCTCGGTGGGGCCGTAGGTGTTCCACACCTCGCGGCCGTCGACGGCGAGTCGTTCGGCGAGTTCCGGAGGACAGGCCTCACCGCCGAAGATCAACAGCCGCACCGCTTCCAGCGCCTCCGGCGGCCACAGCGACGCCAGCGTCGGCACCGTCGACACGACGTTGATGTCGCGCTGCACCAGCCACGGCCCGAGGTCCATGCCGCTGCGCACCAGCGACCGCGGTGCCGGCACCAGGCAGGCGCCATTGCGCCACGCGAGCCACATCTCCTCGCACGATGCGTCGAAGGCCACCGACAGGCCGGCCAGCACCCGGTCGCTCGGGCCGAGCGGTTCGTCGAGCAGGAACATCCGGGCCTCGGCGTCGACGAAGGCAGCGGCATTGCGATGACTGACCGCCACCCCCTTCGGTGTGCCGGTGGAACCGGAGGTGAAGATGATCCAGGCGTCGTCGTCGACGGTGGGCCGAGCAGCGCCGACCGCAGTGGTGCCCGCGGCCGGGTCGCCCATCGGCCGGATGCCGTGGGCGTCGACGATGGCGTCGACCTTGGCCTCACCGAACACGAGTTCGGCGCGCTCGTCCGGGTCGTCGGCGTCGACGGGGACATACGCGGCGCCCGCGTACAGCGTCGAGAGGATCGTGACGTACAGGTCACGCGATCCCGATGGCATGCGGATGCCGACACGCCCGCCGCGACCCACTCCCGCAGTAGCGAGGCGTTCGGCTCCCCGACGCACCAGAACGCCGAGCTGTCCGTAACTGAGAGTCTGGTCACCGTCGTCGATCGCAGGGGCGTCCGGATGGCTCGCGATCGTTTCGTCGAGGACGTCGCAGAGCGTGCGCGGGGCGCTGGCCTGCGACGACAGCAGGAATTGAGACGGGATCGGCACTGTCACCACCATCGTTTCGACACGAACGGGAGAATATAGCCCATCAAGTCGACAGATACGTGTGACACGGGTGAACAGTTCGTGGTGCGGATCTCCGTGCCGCTCCGGGGTGAACTTGCGCGCGAAACCCCGCAGATAGGGGACACCGGCGACGTATTCGGGTGTAGTTTTCGCACTGATGTATCTCAGCACGTGTGCGGTGTGAAGGAGGGCTGAGCATGCCGATTGTGCACCATCGCAAAGCGAGTTTTCTGTCCTACCCGCTGTGGCTCGGGTCGCGGCTGTTCCTGCGGCCCACCCTGTCGCTATGGCCGCTGAACCGTCCGGGGATGGCGGGTCTGTTCCTGATCGATCGGCTCATCGCCGTCGGACCGAAGCCGTCCGGGGTGGTCCGCGAGTCCATGACGCTCGCCGACCGGCCGGTCGAGCTGATCATGCCGTCCGGTCCGTCGCGACGCGACGCCGAGACCGCGGTCCTCTACCTACACGGCGGCGCGTTCGTCGTGTGCGGGCTCGGTTCGCACCGATCGATCGCGAGCCGCCTGTCCCGCGCCTGCGAACTCCCGGTGTTCTCCCTCGACTATCGACAACTCCCGAAGGCGGGAGTGGGTGCGTCGGTCGCCGACGCGGTCGCCGCCTACCGCGAACTCATCGAGGAACGTGGGTATCGGCGGGTGATCGTCGCCGGCGACTCGGCCGGTGGGTTCCTGGCCGGCAAGGTCGTCGAGGCCGCTGCTCGTGACGGGTTGCCGCGGCCGGTGGCGCTGCTCGGTTTCTCCCCGCTCCTCGATCTCGACTCCGGCACCCACCCCGATCGGTCGAGTCGGTCCGACGCCTACATCCCGCAACGCAAGATGGCGGCGCTCACCCCGTTGTTCGAGCGTGGGCCGGTGCCGATGTTCGGCGTGCGACGGATCACCGCGCTGGCGGGCCCGGACTTTCCGCCGACCGCGATCATCACCGCCGAGGGCGAGTTCCTCGAGCCCGACGCCATCGATCTGATCGAGCTGCTCGACGCGGCGGGCGTCGACGCGGTCGCGCACAGCTACTCTTGGCAGATACACGCGTTCCCGGTGATGACCGGTAGTCATCCGGAAACCGTGCATTCCATCGAGGTGACCGCCGCGTTCGCAACGCAGGCGATCCGGGAGGCGAAGGACGCTGACGAGCGGAAGGACAAACGAGCCGGCTGAGCCCGGTCCCGACCGGCCGCCCGGGGCGGTCGACGCCCGATTCACGCTGGCTGCGGAACGGACGGTGCTGGCCTGGGTGCGGACTGCCCTCGGTTTCATGGCGTCCGGGGTCGCGGTGGTCTACGTGTCGAAAGACGTCACCCACCCGCTCCTGTCCACCCTCGGCTTGTTGATGGTCGGATTGGGTTGTGCCATCGCGATTCTGGGTGGTCGCCGATATCAGCGCGCGATCACGGCGCTGCGTGATGGCGGCGAGATGCCCGGGCCGTCGCACGTCATGTACCTGATCATTGCGATAGTGGTGCTTGCCATTGCGATCGCCATCGCGCTGGTGGCCGGAACGTGAGGATGTAACTGACATGGTGATGAACAACAACTTCCAGCGCGGCGCGCAGAGCTTCTCGCGCGGCATGACGATCGTTGGTTCGGTCATCCTGATGATCTGCGTCGCGTTGCTCACCGTGAACTGGTGGAACGAGGGCCGCTGGGTGTGGGTCGCGATCGGAATCGCGATCATCGTCGTCAACATCGCCCTGGTGTTCCTGCAGTTCCGGCGCCGCAAGTTCCCGACGACGCAGCGGCCCACAGACGACGACGCCTAGCCCCCCGACGCACTCCACTCACGCCACCGCAACTCTCGCACCACGATCACCGATCCGCTCGGCCGACGTTCCCGGTACTGCGGATACTTCGCCGCGAGCACGTCGATCCCATGCGCGCCGACCGCGTCGGCGGCGTCCACCACGGTGGCGCGTCCGTCGACCCGCACCCACCACAACTCATCCCAGTCGTCGGCGTAGTGATCGACCACGATCGACACCGCCGGGTTGCTCCTGATGTTGTCCAGGCGCCGTAACTTGGTGCTGCGCTTGGGTTTGTGGTCGACACACGAGTAAATGGTGTCGTCGTCGAGGGCGAAGACGATGGGCACGAGATGGGGGACGCCGTCGCCGACGGTGGCCAACCGCGCCACCCGGGCTGCGGCGAATTGGTCGCGCATCATGATCCGCCTCCGATGCGGAGCCCGGTGAGCAGGATCCCGACCATCCGTCGCGCGTCGTAGTCGGCGTCGCCGGCCCCGACGCAGAGATTGCCGATGGCCCGCATCAACTCCAGCGGCCGCACAGTGTCGACCACCTCGTGGGCGGTCACCGCAGCGTGCAGCAGGTCGGCGCAGACGGGCACGAGCCGCTCGAGGAAGTAGGCGTGCAGGGCATCGAACCGGGTGTGATCGGACCGAAGCGCCGTTGCCAGACCATGTTTGGTGACCAGGAAGTCGAGGAACAGATCCACCCACGCGACGAGCGCGGCATACGGGGTGGCGCGGGTGGCGAGCAAGGTCGGTCCGGCCTCTGCGCAGGCCTCGATCTGATGGCGGTAGACCGCGAGTATCAGATCGGCACGGGTGGGGAAGTGACGATAGATCGTGCCGACTCCGACGCCGGCCTCGAGCGCGATATCACGCACGGGCGCATCGACACCGGATCGAACGAAGGCGGCTGCCGCAGCGTCCAGTAGGCGTTGCTCGTTGCGGCGTGCGTCCGCACGTTTCGTCGGCGGCACCATCGTCTCCTCACCTTGCCTGTTGCTAAACGGAACAATGCTCCGTATCGTATCCGGAGCAGGGTTCCGTTTGGTCATGATGCCAGACAATCGTCGACGCATGGCCCTGACCGAGAGATTCGCGCATGACACACTCCTCGCCGGTGACCGTGGGTATCGCCACCGCGCCGATGCTGACCGATTACGACGCCGTCCGCCGTGTGTGGCAGGAGGCCGACGGTATCGCGGAGATCGGGCACGCCTGGTTGTTCGACCACTTGTTGCCGATCGCCGGCGACCTGCAGGGCCCGATCTTCGAGGGGTGGACTCTGCTGAGTGCGCTCGCCGCGCAGACCTCGCGACTGCGCCTGGGGATCTTGGTCACCAGCAACCGCTTCCGGCCGCCGGCGATGTTGGCGAAGATCGCCACGACCGTCGACATCGTCTCCGGTGGGCGGCTGGATTTCGGGATCGGCGCCGGATCCCGGCCCAGTGTCCCCTTTGCCCGCCGTGAATACGAGGCCCACGGGCTGCCCTACGACGATCTGACCGACGCGGTCGGCAGTCTCGGGGAGGCCTGCACGATCATCCGTCGGCTGTGGACGGAGGAGCAGCCGTTCGATTTCGACGGGCGCTACCACCGTCTCGTCGGGGCGATCGGCAACCCGAAACCCGTGCAGCGGCCGCATCCGCCGATCGTCATCGGCGGGCGGTCCACGCCGACATTGCGGGTCGTGGCCGAGCATGCCGATATCTGGAACACGCCCGGAGACGATCTCGCGGTGGCCATCCGGCGCAGCACTCAGCTCGACGAACTGTGTGCCGCGATCGGCCGCGATCCCGCCGAGATCACCCGATCGATGGCCATCCCGATGATGTTCGATGAGCCCGGGATCACCAGGGACCGGGTGCGGGCCGCGATCGACGCCGGATTCACCCATATCGTGCTGATGCTGCCGGCCCCGTTCGCCGAGGGGATGGCGCGACGGGTCGCCGACGAGGTGATCGCCGGCATCGGTGTCACGCCATGAGTTCGCAGCACCCGTCCCGCGATGTCTCGTCGGCGAACTGCGTGCGATACAACTCCGCGTACCGACCGTTGCGCGCCAACAGGGTTGGGTGATCACCCCGTTCGACGATGCGTCCCTCTTCCAGCACGACGATCTGATCGGCGGCCCGCACCGTGGACAGGCGGTGGGCGATCACGATCGATGTGCGCCCGACGAGTGCTTCGGAAAGCGCCTCCTGCACCGCGGCTTCCGACGTCGAATCGAGATGGGCGGTGGCCTCGTCGAGAATCACCACCGCCGGGTGCGACAGCAATAATCGGGCGATCGTCAGCCGCTGTCGTTCACCACCGGACAGCCGGTAGCCGCGCTCGCCGACGACGGTGTCGAGCCCATCGGGTAGCGAGGCGATCAGGCCGTCGAGTCGGGAGCGCCGCAACGCATCCCAGATCTCCTCGTCGGAGGCGGCGGGATTGGCCAGCGCAAGATTGGCGCGCACGGAGTCGTGGAACAGATGTCCGTCCTGGGTCACCAGACCGACGGTGCGATGTACCGAATCGCTCCGCAGATCGCGAAGATCGATGCCGTTCAGGGTGATCGATCCGTCGTCGACATCATAGAGTCGGGTGGCCAGGTTGGCGATCGTCGATTTTCCGGCGCCGGAACTACCGACGAGCGCGACCATCGAACCGGCCGGCACCTCGAGATCGATCTGGTGCAACACCGTCGCTCCACCCCGATTATCCAGTTGCGCAACCTCTTCCAGTGAGGCGAGGGATACCTTGTCGGCCGACGGGTAGGCGAACGAGACGTCGTCGAAACGCACCGAGACTCCGCCGGCGGGCACATCCTGCGCGTCCGGCTTGTCGACGATGAGCGGCGCCAGATCGACGACTTCGAAGACGCGCTCGAAACTGACCAGCGCACTCATGATTTCGACGCGGGCGTTGGCCAAGGCGGTCAGCGGCGCGTACATCCTCGTGAGGAGCAACGCGAGCGAGACAACGGCGCCGGCGGACAGGTGGTCGTGTACCGCAAGCCATCCGCCGAGTCCGTAGACCAGTGCGAGCGCCAGCGCCGACACCAGGGTCAGTGCGGTCATGAACCAGCTCTGTACCATCGCTCGACGAACCCCGATGTCGCGCACGCGATCTGCCCGCTCGGCGAACTCCCCGGATTCGACGTCGGGGCGGCCGAACAGCTTGACCAGAGTCGCCCCGGGAGCCGAGAACCGTTCGGTCATCTGCGTCGACATCCGCGCGTTGTACTCGGCAGCCTCCCGGGACAGTGCCGCCATCCGGGTGCCCATCCGACGTGCCGGGATCACGAAGATCGGCAGGAGAATCAGTGCCAAGAGTGTTATCTGCCAACTGATCGCGATCATCACGCCCAACGTGAGGGCCAGCGTCACGATATTGGACACGACGCCGGAGAGGGTATCGCTGAACGCGCGTTGTGCGCCGATGACATCGTTGTTCAACCGGCTGACCAGCGCGCCGGTGCGGGTGCGGGTGAAGAAGGCGACCGGCATCGTCTGGACGTGGTCGAACACCGCACGCCGCAGATCCAGGATCAGCCCCTCGCCGATGTTGGCGGAGAACCAGCGCGTGAGAATCCCGGCGCCCGCCTCGACCACCGCGATGAGCGCAATCAGCGCGGCCAGGCCAAGGATCGCGCGGCCAGACCCGCCTGCGGTGATCAGATTGACCACATGCCCGGCGAGCAACGGGGTGACGACCGTCAGGACCGCGGTCACGATCGACAGCAGGAGGAACGCGGCGATCTGCCGACGGTGTGGGCGGGCGAAACCGACGATCCGGCGCAGTGTTGTGCGGCGCTCGCCGCGGAGTTTCCGCTCGTCGGGCGCCGTCATCGTCTTGTACATGGTGTCCCAGGCGACGGATTGCATTGACATGACGACCAGGGTAGAACTTCAAGTTCACTTGAGGTCTAGTGGTGCCGCCTCATCAGGTGAGATCCCGATCACCGGCGGCGCATCGACCTGGGTACGTTGGACGACATGGCACAGCAACTCAAGCTCGGTTTCAAGGCGTCGGCGGAGCAGTTCGATCCGCGGGAACTCGTGGAGATCGCGGTGGCGGCCGAGGAACACGGCATGGATTCGGTCGCGGTCAGCGATCACTTCCAGCCGTGGCGCCACAACGGTGGGCACGCCCCGTTCTCGCTGGCGTGGATGGCCGCGGTGGGTGAGCGCACCAACCGCGTGCAGATCGGCACGTCGGTGATGACCCCGACCTTCCGCTACAACCCGGCCGTCATCGCCCAGGCCTTCGCGTCGATGGGGTGCATGTACCCGGGGCGCATCATGCTCGGCGTCGGCACGGGCGAGGCACTCAACGAGTACGCCACCGGCTACCAGGGCGAATGGCCCGAGTTCAAGGAGCGCTTCGCGCGGTTGCGGGAGGCCATCAAGCTGATGCGCGAACTGTGGACCGGCGACGAGGTCAACTTCGACGGCGAGTACTACAAGACCCAGGGCGCCTACATGTATGACGTCCCGGACAAGCCGATCCCCGTCTACGTCGCGGCCGGCGGCCCGGTCGTCGCACGCTATGCCGGCCGTGCGGGCGACGGCTTCATCTGTACCTCCGGCAAGGGCGCCGACTTGTATCAGGAGAAGCTGATCCCGGCGGTCAAGGAAGGTGCGGAGAAGGCCGAACGTGACTTCGACGCGATCGACCGGATGATCGAGATCAAGATCTCCTACGACCCGGATCCGCAACTGGCGCTGGAGAACACGCGATTCTGGGCGCCGCTGTCGCTGACCGCCGAGCAGAAGCACAGCGTGAACAGCTCGACCGAGATGGAACGCCTCGCCGACGAACTGCCGATCGAGCAGGTCGCCAAGCGGTGGATCGTCGCCTCCGATCCCGACGAGGCCGTCGAGAAGGTCAAGTTCTACACCGATTGCGGACTCAACCATCTCGTGTTCCACGCACCCGGCCACGACCAGCGCCGATTCCTCGACAACTTCGAGTCCGACCTCGCGCCGCGGCTGCGTAAGCTGTCCGTGTAGGGGGGCCACCCGAGGAGTGGCGGAGATGCGCAAGCTCACCGTGTCGGCGGCAGCGGTTGCCGTCGTCGTGGCCGGTGCCGGGATCACCGCGATGGTCGCCGGCGGATCGCCGACGACGGCTGCGCCACTGCCGACACCGTGCGGATCGTTCGCCGGCTCCGGTCCCTCGCCGACATGCGCCTACCGCGTCGGCGACCGCACCTTGCAGGTATCGCTCCGCAACACCGCGCGTGGACCGTCGCCGGTGACATGCGCCCTGACGTGGCCGCTGTCCGACCGTCCGCTCAGTTCCACGAACATGGGGCCGGGCGAACGCGGTTCGCTGAGTGCGGCCGTGCCCGCCGGGGTGCAGCGGTACACCGTCGACTGCCGCAGTGTGGTGCCCGTCGCCGATGCGGTCCAGCGCCGTGTGACGTTCACCGTGACCGGTTCGGGTTTCGCTCCGCCACCACCGCGGACGTCTCGGCCGCAATGGACCCCGCCGAAGTCGCCCCCTCCGCGGTGGACCCCGCCGTCGACGACGCGCGCACCGCTGCCGCAGCAACCGCAACTGCGGCTGCCCACCGTCACGCCGCCGACCGTGACGCCGACGACGCAGCGATTCGGGCCGCCGAACCGGATGCGCCCGCCGCGTCCGACGATGCCGAAAACCACCACGACCACCACCACGCCGGTCCGCTGACCCGACGACCGACGACTACCGTAGGTCGTCATGGATCGTGATCGGATGGTGGACGTCGGCGTGGCCGTGGTGTCGCGGTTCGGCGCCAAGGCACTCAGCCTGACCTCGGTGGCCCGCCAGGCCGGCGTCGCCCGCGCCACCGCCTACCGGATGTTCGGCGGTCGCGATGCCCTGGTCGCCGCCATCGTCGAGCGTGAGGTGGCCACCATGCGGGTGAAACTGCGCGAATGGGCCGAGACCGCTCCCGATCCGGCCGGCAAGGTGCGCGCCCAGATCCTGAACGTGCTGCCGTACATCCGTGAGCACGAGGCTCTGCAGTACGTGCTGCGCAACGAGCCGGAGGAGATCGTGCGCGCCCTGGTCGTCACCAAGGACGCGACCGGCCCGACGTTCATCCAGCAGATCGTCGCCCAGACCGCTCCCGACATCGACTCCGCCACCGCCACCCACCTCACCCCCGGGCCCGAAGCCGCCGCCGAGTTCCTGGTGCGCACCATCTACTCCCTGATGCTCGTCCCCGACAGCGTCCTCACCGACGAACAGGTCGCCGATCTCGTCGTCCGCGCCATCGTGACCTGACGTCGACAGCGCCCGCGATCCCGTCGACAGCGCCCGCGATCCCGTCGACAGCGCCCGCGATCCCATCGACAGCGCCCACTCGACCGGGACCGCACGTTACAGTCAAAGGAAATGTGTAACGACAGATCTCGTGAGGCTGGTGGAGTCGTGGATGAGACCGTGTTGCCGGCGGTGACCATGCAACGTCCGCGGTGGGGCGACCCGGCCACCGTGACCGAACTGCCCGACGTCGCCCGCGCGCTCGCCGGTCCCGACGCACCCTCTCACCCGGCCGTCGACCCGGCCGACATCTCCCTTCCCGAGTCGGCGGTGCCGCCGGAAGCGCGCGACGCACTGGTCGACGCACTCGGGGACGCCCAGGTCTCCGACCGCCACACCGATCGCATCGCCCACACCCGCGGCTACTCCACGCCCGACATCCTCGCGTTGCGAGCCGGGAACGCCACCGACGCCCCCGACCTCGTCGTCACCCCCGGATCGCACGACGACATCCTGCGCGTCCTGGAGATCTGCACCGAGCATCGGGTGGCTGTCGTGCCGTTCACCGGCGGCACGTCGGTGGTCGGTGGGCTCACGCCCGACCGGGCCGGATTCGCCGGTGTCGTCAGCGTCGACACCCGACGACTCGACAAGCTGCTCACCGTCGACGAGATCTCCCGCACCGCGACGCTACAAGCCGGTCTGCGCGGGGTCCGCGCCGAAGAGCTACTGCGCGCGAAAGGCTATACGCTGGGCCATTTTCCACAGTCCTACGAGGGCGCGGGGATCGGCGGATACGCGGCCACCCGATCGGCCGGACAGTCGTCGGCCGGTTACGGTCGCTTCGACGACATGGTCGAGGGCATCGTGCTCGCCACCCCGCGCGGCACCGTCGAACTCGGTACCGCGCCGAAATCCGCCGCCGGCCCCGACCTGCGCCAGCTCGTCCTCGGGTCCGAAGGCGCCTTCGGCATCATCACCGCCGTCACCGTTCGCATCCATCCCGCGCCCACCGACCGCGTGTTCGAGGGCTGGCGGTTCGACGACTTCGCCGCCGGCGCAGCCGCGCTGCGCACTCTCGCCCAGGACGGTCCGATGCCGACGGTGCTGCGGCTCTCCGACGAAACCGAAACCGCGATCAATCTCGCGGACCCGAGCGAGATCGGTGCCGATGCCGGCGGATGCATGGTCATCGTCGGATTCGAAGGCGGCGCCGACGATGTCGAGAGACGCCGAACGACGGTCATTGCCACTCTGACCCGGCTCGGTGGTACACAGCAGGGCACCGCACCCGGCGAAGCCTGGCGCACCGGCCGATTCCGCGCCCCGTACCTGCGCGACCCGCTCCTCGACGCCGGCGTGCTGGTGGAGACGCTGGAGACAGTCACCTACTGGTCCGCCCTCGCCGACCTCAAGGCCGCAGTCACCACCGCTCTCACCGACGCACTCACCGGACAGGGCACCCCGCCGCTGGTCATGTGTCACATCAGCCACGTCTACGCCGCCGGGGCATCGCTCTACTTCACCGTGGCCTGCCCACAGACCGCCGACCCGATCCGCCAGTGGGCGGCCGCGAAATCCGCTGCCAACACCGCGATCCGAACCCAGGGCGCGAGCATCACCCACCATCACGCCGTCGGTCGCGACCATCGTGACGCCTATCACGAGGAAATAGGGCCACTCGCCCTCGAGGCCCTGCGTGCGGTCAAACGCACCCTCGATCCGGCGGGCATCTGCAACCCCGGAGTGCTGGTGTGACCTCGACAACGCTCGGTTGCCACGTGATACCAACGTAGCGCCGATAGGCTTCTTGACCATGGGTGCAGACACCGACTCGTCGAACGCCATCTACGTCGCCTCCGCCGAAGGCGACACCGGGAAATCCACCATTGCGCTTGGGTTGCTCGCGCTGCTGTCGGCGACCGGCGGTCGAGTGGGCGTCTTCCGTCCCATCTCCCGCGCGGCTGCCGGTGAACGCGACTACATCATGGAACTGCTGATCGAACACGACTCGGTCGACATCTCCTACGACGACTGCATCGGGGTCACCTATGAACAGGTCCACGAGGATCCCGACGGGGCGATCGGCGAGATCGTCGCCCGCTTCCACGCCGTCGAGTCGCGCTGCGACACGGTGCTGGTGATCGGCTCGGACTACACCGATGTCGGTACACCGTCCGAACTCAGTTACAACGCCCGCGTCGCGGCGAATCTGTCGGCGCCGGTCATCCTGGCCATCAAGGCCGACGACCGTACCGCGGCCGAACTGCGCGGCTTCGCCGACCTGGCGGTCAATGAGATCTCCGCGGCTCATGCCACCACCGCGGCGATCGTGGTGAACCGATGTGAGCCCGCGCTGATGAAGGTCATCGGCTCGGAAGTGGCCCAGACCGGGATCCCGACGTGGTGTCTACCCGAGGATCCGGTGCTGATCGCCCCGACCATGGGTGAGCTCATGACGGCGCTCGGGGCCGACTTGTACAGCGGCGACAAGGAATTACTCGACCGCGAGGCACTCAACGTCATGGTGGGCGGTATGACCGCCGAGCACATCCTGGAACGGCTGTCGGACGGCACCGTCGTGATCACCCCGGCCGACCGGTCCGACGTTCTCCTTGCGCTCGTCAATGCCAATGCGGCTCAAGGCTTTCCGCGACTGTCCGGCATCATCCTGAATGGCGGTCTGCATCCGCATCCGATGATCGAAGCGCTGGTGAGTGGACTGAAGCCGACATTGCCGATCATCTCCTGCAAGCAGGGCACCTATGAGACCGCGCGGACCGCCGCGCACACCCGGGGTCGGGTGGCGGTGGGCTCGGCGCGGAAAATCGATGCGGCGCTTGCCCTCATGGAGGAGCATATCGACGCGGCGGAGATGCGCAAGATCCTTGATGTGCGGTCACCGTCGGTGGTCACCCCGCAGATGTTCGAGTACAACCTGATCGCCCGAGCCCGGGCCGAGACGAAACACATTGTGCTGCCGGAAGGAGAAGAGGATCGAATCCTGCGGGCGGCGGGCCGGCTCATCCGGCGCGGTGTCGCGAGACTCACCTTGCTCGGTGTCGAGGACGTCGTGCATACGCGCGCACAGGAACTCGGGATCGATCTCACCGGGGTCGATGTCATCGACCCGACGACATCCGACCACACCGCAGAGTTCGCAGCGATCTACACCGAACTGCGGAAACACAAGGGGATGACCCTCGAACGGGCGACCGAGGTCATGCACGACGTGTCCTACTTCGGCACGATGATGGTGCACACCGGAATCGCCGACGGCATGGTCTCGGGTGCGGTGCACACCACGGCCCATACGATCCGCCCGGCCTTCGAGATCATCAAGACCAAACCCGGTGTGTCGACGGTGTCCAGTGTGTTCTTCATGTGCCTGACCGACCGCGTCCTCACCTACGGCGATTGCGCCGTCGTGCCCGATCCGACGTCCGAGCAGCTCGCCGACATCGCGATCTCCTCGGCGCAGACCGCCGCCCAGTTCGGCATCGACCCGCGGGTGGCGATGCTGTCGTACTCGACCGGCGAGTCGGGAACGGGCGCCGACGTAGACAAGGTCCGCACCGCGACCGACCTGGTCCGGGAGCGGGCGCCGGAAGTGTTGGTGGAAGGCCCGATTCAGTACGATGCGGCGGTGGAACCGAGTGTCGCGCAGACCAAGATGCCGAACTCGCCGGTCGCCGGGGCGGCCACCGTGTTGATCTTCCCCGACCTCAACACCGGCAACAACACGTATAAAGCGGTGCAGCGCAGCGCAAATGCGATCGCCATCGGACCGGTGCTGCAGGGCCTGAACAAACCGATCAACGATCTCTCCCGCGGTGCGCTGGTCTCCGACATCGTCAACACGGTCGCCATCACCGCGATCCAGGCGCAGGGCGAATCCGCGTCCGACGACGAGGTCGCCCAGTGAGCGCCGCAGCGACGGCCGGCGCCGTCCTCGTCCTCAACGCCGGATCGTCCTCACTGAAATATCAACTGGTACAACCGGACACCGAGGAGGTGTTCGCGGAGGGCATCGCGGAACGCATCGGCGACCACGATGCGTCGATCACCCACGAGCAGGCCGGCAGTAAGACGACCGAGATTCGGGCGATGCCGGATCACCTGGCCGCCGTCGAGTTCATGATGGGGTTGTTCGCCGAGGGTGGCATCGATCTCGGGACGGCGGGACTCTCGGCGGTCGGGCACCGGGTGGTACACGGCGGCCGTACCTTCTACGAGCCGACGCTGATCACCCCGGAGGTCATCAGCGAGATCACCCGCATCTCCTCCCTTGCGCCCCTGCACAATCCGGCAAATCTGATCGGCATCGCCGCGGCCCGGGAACTGCTCCCCGACGTGCCGTCGGTCGGCGTCTTCGACACCGCCTTCTTCCATGCGCTGCCCGACGCCGCCGCCACCTACGCGATCGACCGCGGGGTTGCCGACCTGCATGCGATCCGCCGCTACGGATTTCACGGCACCAGCCACGAATACGTGTCTGGACAGGCCGCGGAGTTCCTCGGCCGGCCCTACGACGACCTGCATCAGATCGTGTTGCACCTCGGCAACGGGGCGTCGGCCTCGGCGATCTCCGATGGCGCACCGATCGACACGTCGATGGGCATGACACCGCTCGAAGGCCTCGTCATGGGTACCCGCAGTGGTGATCTCGATCCGGGAATCGTGTTGCACCTCAACCGGGTCGTGCATCTCGGGGTCGATCAGATCGACACCCTGCTCAACAAGCAGTCCGGACTGAAGGGGCTGTGCGGGGAGAACGACTTCCGCACCATCACCGAGAAGATGGACGCCGGTGACGAGAGCGCCCGCCGCGCGTATGACATCTATATCAACCGGCTACGGAAGTACATCGGCGCCTACATGATCCAGCTCGGCCGGGTGGACGCCATCACGTTCACCGCGGGCGTCGGCGAGAACGCCGCATCGGTGCGTGCCGACGCGCTGGCCGACCTCGAGATGTACGGCATCCGCATCGACGCCGAACGAAATGCGCTGCGCAGCAGGGAACCGCGCCGGATCTCCACCGCCGACAGCGCGATCGACGTGCTGGTCATCCCGACCAACGAGGAACTCGCCATCGCGCGGCAGGCGGCGGAGGTGGTCGGTTCTAGCAGCGCAGGATGAGCGCGTCACCCTGACCGGTGCCACCGCACAGCGCGGCCGCACCGACTCCGCCTCCGCGGCGCTGCAATTCGAGGATCAGGTGCAGCACGATCCGCGCGCCGGACATACCGAGCGGATGACCGATCGCGATCGCGCCGCCATTGACGTTCACCTTGTCCGGGTCGATGCCCAGTTCACGGGTCGAGGCGATCCCGACCGCCGCGAACGCTTCGTTGATCTCGACCAGATCCAGATCCTTCGGATCGATGCCGTCCCGTTCACAGGCGCGGACGATCGCGTTCGCCGGCTGCGACTGCAACGTCGAATCCGGTCCGGCGACAACACCATGCGCACCGATCTCGGCGATCCATTCCAGACCGAGTTCAACTGCCTTCGCCTTGCTCATCACCACGACGGCGGCTGCGCCGTCGGAGATCTGCGAGGCGGTGCCCGCGGTGATCGTGCCGTCGGCGGCGAACGCGGGACGCAGGCGGGAGAGCGAGTCGACGGTGGTGTCGCCGCGGACACCTTCGTCGGTGTCCACCACGATCGGCTCACCATGACGCTGCGGGATGGTCACCGGCACGACCTCGTCGGCGAACAGCCCGTCTTTCCATGCGCGAGCGGCATTCTGGTGCGACGCGGCAGCGAATGCATCCTGGTCGGCGCGGGAGATGCGTTGATCCTCATCGGCATTGCGCTGCTCGGTGAGCGCACCCATCGGCTGATCGGTGAAGATGTCGTGCAGTCCGTCGAATGCCATGTGGTCGCGCAGCGTCACGTCGCCGTACTTGTATCCGGTGCGGCTGCGTTCGAGCAGATGCGGGGCCTGCGACATCGACTCCTGGCCGCCGGCCACGATCACGTCGAACTCGCCCGCGCGAATCAGCTGGTCGGCCAGTGCGATTGCGCCGATGCCGGACAGACAGACCTTGTTGATCGAGAGAGCCGGGACATCCCAACCGATCCCGGCGGCGATGGCGGCCTGTCGGGCCGGCATCTGGCCGGCGCCTGCGGTGAGGACCTGCCCCATGATCACGTACTCGACGGCGTCCGGGGACACGTCAGCCTTCTCGAAGGCGCCGCGGATCGCGATCGCACCCAGATCCGAACCGGACAGATCCTTGAGTCCGCCGAGCAGTCGCCCGAGCGGCGTGCGCGCTCCGCCGACGATGACCGACGTCCGCTCCGCGCTCACTGCGCCGCCACCGAGGCGTCGACGAGCAGTTCGGTGCCGGTGGCCGCGCGGACCTCGTCGACGGTCACGCCCGGTGCGAGCTCCCGCAGCGCCGGTCCGGCGTCGGTGATGTCGATGACCGCGAGGTCGGTGATGATGCGGTGCACCACTTGCTGTCCGGTCAGCGGCAGCGAGCATTCGTCGACGATCTTGGCGCCGCCGTTGCGGTCGGTGTGTTCCATGACGACGATGACGCGACGCGCCCCGTGCACGAGATCCATCGCCCCGCCCATACCCTTGACCATCTTGCCCGGCACCATCCAGTTGGCGAGATCGCCAGTGCGCGAGACCTGCATGCCGCCGAGGACCGCGGTGTCGATGTTGTTGCCGCGGATCATGCCGAACGACAACGCCGAATCGAAGAACGCAGCACCGGGATTGACCGTCACGGTCTCCTTGCCGGCATTGATCAGGTCGGCATCGACGGCGTCGTCGGCCGGGTACGGGCCGGTGCCCAGGATGCCGTTCTCCGAGTGCAGCGTCACCTTGACACCCTTGGGCAGGTAGTTCGGGATCAGGGTCGGCAGACCGATGCCCAGGTTGACGTACTCGCCGTCGACCATCTCGGCCGCCGCGCGGGCGGCCATCTCCTCACGTGACCAACTCATGCCGACACCGTCCTCTTCTCGATTCGCTTCTCGACCTCGCCGACTTGGACCACCCGCTGCACGAACACACCCGGCAGGTGCACCTGCGACGGCTCGATCTCGCCGGGCTCGACGAGCTTCTCCACCTGCGCGATGGTGATGCGTCCGGCCATCGCGGCCAGCGGGTTGAAGTTCATCGCGGTCTTGTTGAACACCAGGTTGCCCTCGGTGTCGCCGACCTCGGCGTGTACCAGCGCGAAGTCGGCGACGATCGACTCCTCGAGCACGTAGGTCTGGCCACCGAACTCGCGGGTCTCCTTGGGTGGCGACGCCACGGCGACCGAACCGTCGGGCGCATACCGCCACGGCAGGCCGCCCTCGGACACGGGGGTGCCGACGCCGGCCGGGGTGTAGAACGCGGGGATACCGCAGCCGCCGGCCCGCATCCGCTCCGCGAGGGTGCCCTGCGGGGTCAGCTCCACCTCGAGCTCGCCGGACAGATACTGGCGTGCGAACTCCTTGTTCTCACCCACATACGACGCGGTCACCCGACGAATCTGGCCGGCGGCCAACAGGATGCCCAGCCCCCAGTCGTCGACGCCGCAGTTGTTGGAGAACACCTCCAGATCGTGGACGCCGCGATCGGCCAGGGCATTGATCAGCCCACCCGGGATTCCGCACAGGCCGAAGCCGCCGACCGCGAGCGAACTCCCGTCCGCGATGTCGGCGACCGCCGCCGTCGGCGAATCGAACACCTTGCTCGACATGAGCCCTCCTCCTCGTTGGCGTCCATCCAATGGACGCGCTCTCGGTATCCAGTAGGCGCCCGCCACCAGTGTGAATGCAAGCTTCTCGCAGAATCGACCCGCAGATTGGTCGGATGACGGAAGGAATCGTCGATTGGCGTCCACTCAATGGACGTATGCTCGGGCCATGCCTGCGACACCCCGGGCGGCCGGGCCCGGCCCCAACGTCATCGGCCGCGCGAGTGCGTTGTTGCGCGCCATCGGCTCCCGTGAATCGGGCGGCGCGACGACCTCGGACCTGGCCCGCGCCACCCACCTCGCCCGCCCGACCGCGCACCGGTTGCTGACCGCGCTGGCCGAGGAGGGACTCGTCGACCGCGACGTGCGCTCGGGGGCCTGGTCGCTGGGGCCCGAGCTGTATCTGTTGGGTGCGATGGCCGCCGAACGCTACGACATCACCAGTGTCGCTCAACCGATCCTGCGGGATCTGGCGCGCGAGACCGGGGAGAGCGCATTCCTGTCCGCTCGTCGCGGAGACGAGACGGTGTGCCTCGCCGCCGAGGAGGGACACTTCCCGCTGCGCTCCCACGTGCTGCACGTCGGGATCCGGTTCCCGCTCGGGGTGGCGTCGGCCGGCATGGTGATCCTGGCCAACCTCGGCGAACGGGAGATCGCCGACTACCTTGCGCGCGTGGACCTCACCCCACGGTGGGGACCGCAGCACGCATCGGCGGCGATCGCCGACCGGGTCGCGCAGATCCGGCTCTCGGGCTACGCGGTCAATCCCGGTCTGCTCGTCGAGGGTAGCTGGGGGATGGGTGCGGCCGTCTTCGACACTCGTGGCGAACCGGACTGGGCACTGAGCATCACCGGTGTGGAGAGCCGCTTCCGGCCGGAACGGCGGTCCGGTCTCGGTGAAACCCTACTGGCCCACGCCCATCGGCTCACCCAGTTGCTGCGCCGCTAGAACAACGTATCCGGCCGGACGTAGTTCGCCAGATCGATCAACATGAACCTGTGCTCCCGATTGGTGCGCGTCTGACGCGCCAACGCGCGCAACGACTTCTCGGTACCGACCCGCAGGCCCTGCTCGGTGAACGGAAACCCGAGCAGGGTGTCCGGTTGGGTGGTCGGATCGTGATCAGGGTTGGCATGTACCCAGCCGAGCGCGGTGCCGAGGACGATGAGCAGCAACCGCGGCTTGCGTGGTTCGATGTCCGAGATCGCCTCGATCCGTCGCGCCGCCGCTGAAAGTTGTTCGCGGGTAACCTCTTCCGGCGGCCGACCACCGACCAGCGCCAGCACTGCCGTCGCGCGCGCGGTGTTGTAGTGCCGGCTGGTCGCGGGCACCTCGTCGAGCGGTTCGATGGCCTCGGCCACATTGCCCTCGGCCATGTACAGGCGCGCCAGACCGAACGCCGCGGTCACGATACCGTGATCGGTGAGCCACAGATCGTGATAGTGGTGGGTGGCGATGTCGTAGAGTTCGGCGATCCGCGAAGCATGTTCGGCCACCGGGGGTTTCTCCTCCGACAGCCATTTCCCGATGATCTCCGCGGTGCCGGCGACCGCCAGTTTGGGGGCCACCTCACCGGGCATCGCTCCCAGCACCTCACTGAACCGTTCGTAGGCCAGCTCCGGTTCACCATTCATCAACGCGCACAACGCCATATACCACTGCACCCGCCACGAGTCGCCGTGGTACACCGTCACCTCCCGCAGGAGCGTCAGCGCGGTGTCCACGTCGTCGAGCTGGAGATGGGCGCGCGCCTCGGCCAGGTCGATCTCCAACGACGGGTGCGGGTCGTCGACCGCGGTGCCCAGCAACGACGAAAACCCTTCGGTGCGTGCGGCTTGGATCGAGTCCAGGGTTTGTCGCGGATCGGACAACGCGGCCGAGGTCAGCAGTCCCGCGGCCGGATCGAGTGGATTCACCAGCGGCAGCGGCAGTGCGCGCGCGATGTCGCTCGGGTCGTAGAACGCGGCCTGCTCCGGATCGAAGAACCCGTCGACCGGCGCGAGCATCAGGTCGGTGCCGAAGGTCGAGCGTTGCGGGGTGAACACCGTCGACAGCGACGGCCGCGGCACACCGGTGTGCACCGCCACGATCTCGCGCAGCACATTGAGGACCTGCGTCATCATCTCATCGGTCGACGCGAACCGGTCCGCCGGATTCTCGGCCGTGGCACGTTGCAGCAGAAGGTAATACGACGGATTCTCGGCAAACACCGGGGTGTCGTCGGGGTCCGGTAGTCCGTCGAGGTAGCGACCTTCGGCCTTGGGCATGTCGACGGTGAGCGCGGCCAGGGTGCGGCCGATGCTGTAGATGTCGGTGACCACCTGCGGGCCGGTCTTGACGATCTCCGGCGCCTGGAAACCGGGAGTCCCATAGAGGTGCCCGTAGCCGTTGATCGGGGACACCGCACCGAGGTCGATGAGCTTGACCTCGTCGCTGCTGACCATGATGTTCTCCGGCTTGACATCGTTGTAGACGAGGCCGACCGAATGCAGATAACCCACGGCGGGAAGGACTTCGAGCATGTAGGCCATCGCGTGCTCGACCGGCAACAGCGTGGATTCGCCGTCGGTGATCTGCTTGAGGGTCTGACCACCGACGTATTCCATGACGATGTAGCCGAAGCGGTCGTCGAACTCGGTGAGGTGCTCGACGAAGTTGTAGATCTTCACGATGCCGGGATGATTGACCGATGCCAGGAACTGTCGTTCGGCGACGGCCACCGCCTGCGCCTCGGCGTCCGACGAGTTCAGCAGGCCCTTGAGGACCACCGGCCGATCCGACACGTTGCGGTCGATCGCCAGGTAGATCCAGCCGAGTCCGCCGTGGGCGATGGCGCCCATGATCTCGTACTGGTCGGCGACGACGGTGCCGCGCGCGAGACCGGGCACGAACGAATACCGCGAGCCGCAATGCGGGCATATCCCGGCCAGATCACCCTTACCGGGACCAATGGTGCGGCCCACCGGTTTTCCGCACCGCCAGCAGTTCCGTTTGCGTTCGGCGATGAGCGGCTGCGAGAGCACCGCGTCGGCCGGCTCGATGTCGGTGATCTTCGGCAGATCGACCAGGCCGCCGCCGATCCGCCGGTCGGGCACCGCGGTGTGGTTGCGCGGAATGAGCCGTCGGTGCGGCGGCACGGTCACCGTGCTCGTCGGCAGCGTCGGCCCGGAGCGGACGGACACCCGGTCGGTGGGCGCGGTGAACGGGTCCGGGACCGCCGCCTGCGTACCGACGTCGAGTTCGGTGCGGGTGGCCGCACGCGTGCCGACATCGGCCGGAGGACACAGCTCGTCGCGGCTGGCGGCCTGGGTGCCCACGTCGACGGCACCCCCGTCCTCGTCGGGAGGCGTGGTGGCGGTGGGGTTCTCGGCGTCACTCATGGTGCGTCAATCGCGGTAGACCGGTTGCGGGGGACCGGGACTGGGACCGAGGACCGACAACCATCGGTCGTACATCTGCTGCCAGCGGCCACTGACCCGCAGTTGGGTCAGCACACCGTTGACGAAGCGCACCATGTCGTCCTGCCCCTTGGGGATACCGACGCCGTAGTACTCCTCGCCGAGGCCGGGGCCGACCACCTGCACCCACGGATCCTGTTCGGCCAGACCGGCGAGGATGCCGTCGTCGGTGCTGACCGCGTCGATCTGCCCCTGCTGCAGCATCACCAGACAGTCCGCCCACGTCGTGGTGGTGACCATCCGGGCGCGCGGCTCGATGGACTGGATACGGCCGATCGACGTCGCGCCCCGCGCCGCGCACACCTGCTTGCCCGCAAGTTTGTCCGGCCCATCGATCCCGGACCCCCGCGTCGAGAGAATCCGTTGCGAGGCAACATAGTACGGGGAGGAGAAGTCGACTTCCCGCAAGCGGTCGCAGGTGATACTCATGGTCTTGACCACGACGTCGACGGTGTGATTCTGCAGGGCCTCGGTCCGCTCGGCCGAACTCAGTACCCGGAACTCGATGGAGCCGGGGGCACCGAAGATCGCCGCCGAGATCGCCCGCGCGATGTCGACGTCGAAACCCCGGATGTCGCCGCTGATCGGGTCGCGGAAGCTGAACGGGTTGCTGCCGGTGTCGAGTCCGACGATGAGGCGACCGTGATCGATGATGTCGGCCATCGTGCTGCGTATGGGCATCGAACCGGGCTCGGGCATCGGACCCGGTCGCAGGCTTTCGGTGGCGTTGCAGGTTTCCGAGGTGGGTACGGGTTCGCGTGCGACGTCGGTTTCCGCGCCCGGCGGTGTCGGCTGCACCGCGAACGCAACCGGCGGGGGTGACGGGGGCGCGGAGAACTCCACGCACGCCGCGCTCGTCGCGACCACGAGCAGCAGTGGCAGCAGGAACCGGAGACGACGAGAAAGAGCGGTCATCGGTACTCCCGGATGCGCGGGATGAGTCCCAACACGACCGCGCCTGCGGCGAACAGGGTCAGCAGCAGGATGCCGGTGCCGGTGTAGCCGAGGACACGTTGGGCGGTGTTGATGTCGTCGCGGAACGACTTGCGGGTCGTGGTGATCGAGTCGGTCAGCGCGCGGTCGAGATCGTTGAACGACTGTGCGGTGGAGTTGGCGGAATCCCCGATCGTCAGGACGCGGGCAGTGGCGAAGTCACCCTTGGTCATCGCCTCCCGGGCCTGCGCGTCGATCTTCTGCCACTGCTCGAGAACGTAGTTGGCGTTGTAGATCTGCGATTCGGTCACCGCGCTCGACGAACCGCGTTCGGAGTTGACGCGCTCGAGGATCCGCTTGATCTCCGTGGTGGCGTCCCCGAAGTTCTTCTCGAGGTTGCCCTGGTCGGCTCGCCGCACCAGGGAGAGCGTCTCCGCCGATCGCGCCTGCTGGGTGAGGATGCGTGCGGAGGTCAGTTCGCGGAGCGGATCGGCGCCGTCGACGCGCGCATTGTTCGTCGCGGCCACCGACAACAAGCCTGACGCCAGCAGCCAGACCGTGCCCACGACAACCGCGACCAGCGCGGCGAGCACCCCGATGTTGAATCGTCGTCGGGTCCGTCGGGTCAGGTACCGGCTGGTTGCCACGAGGCCGATGATCACGATGATCAACGCGATGTAGACACCCCAGGGCGGCACCGTGAGCGCGCGCTGCGGATCGGCGATCGCCGCGGACCGACGTTCGTAGAGTTGCTGCGCCGCCGGCAGGATCGTGTCCTGCATCATGGCCGATGCCTGCCCGAGATACGACGACCCGACCGGGTTGCCGAGCCGATTGTTGGTGCGTGCGGTCTCGATCAGGCCGGCATAGACGGGGATGGTCGTGGCCAGCGTCTTGAGATCGGCGTTGATCTCCCGCTCGGCCTTCACGCTCTCCGCGCTCCCCGGGTCCTGCGACGTTCCGGCCGCGATGATCAACGACGACGACGCGGTGGCGAGTGCGTCGGAGTAGCGGGTCCGCAGTTCCGGCGATTCGAGTCCGCCGGAGATGAAGGACGAGCTTGCGGCGGCATCGGCGATGGACAGCGAGCTGTAGAGCACCTGCGCCGCCTCGGCGAGCGGCTCGGTCCGTTCCATCATGTCTCGCAGGGTCGCGGTACGTCGCTCGAGAGTGTCGGAGGCGTAGAGCCCGGTGGCGACACAGGCGATCGCGAGGGCCACCAGGATGAGGATCAACTTGCCGGGGCTGGTCACCGCATAGTGCCGCAGGGTGGTCAGCGGTGACTGGGCCCGTTGGCGGGCCGTCGCCATGAGTTCCCGACGGTCGGCGAGGACCTGCCGGATCGGGGGTGTCGGCGCCGGCCGGAACGACTGAGTCGCACGATTGAGCGCGGTCCGCATCGACGACACGTCGCCCGTCATCTCGGACCCCTTCCTGCGCGCGACGCCCTCACGTCACCGGCGTCCACCGGCGTCGCCGTCACTTTTCTCCTACCTTCTCTGTCGCCCTGGTCGACTCACAACGTTTCAGCGGAACGCCTATCTCCAACCCTAACGCTGACTCGCGTGCTGCGGCCCGACATGCGAGGTCGTGTTCCGCCGGTCGTGTCCGAAGCGACGGACACGTGAACTCCGCCTCGTTCACTGGCCAGTGTCGTAGCTCTCACATACCGTGGTTGACGACGACGGGAGACGGTGTGCGCGGTGACGGCGACGGCTGGGTGATCGATCCGGATGGTTCACGCTATTGGGGACGGCACGGCGCCGCAGGCTTGTTGCTGCGCACGCCGCTGCCCGAGGGCGGCTTCGCCGTGCTGCTGCAGCACCGCGCGGTGTGGTCGCACCAGGGCGGAACCTGGGGGCTGCCCGGCGGCGCCCGCGATTCCCACGAGAGCGCCATCGACACCGCAGTCCGTGAGGCCGACGAGGAAGCCGGCATCGGCAGCGCCGACCTGCGAGTCCTCGCCGCCCTGGTCACCCACCAGGCGCCCAGCGGCTGGACCTATACAACGGTGATCGCCGAGGTCGACGAACCGGTGCACACCGTCGCCAACTTCGAATCCGCGGAGCTGCGGTGGGTGGCCGAGGTCGAGGTCACCACGTTGCCGTTGCATCCCGCGTTCTACCAGGCGTGGTCGGGCCTGCGGGAACGGATTGCGTCGCTGGATCTGCAGCGCTGAGCCGTTCGGTCATGCCGCGCCGTCGAGCAGGCGATTGGCCCCGGCGATCAGGGCGTTGAAGTTCGCCTCGTCTCGGGTGTCGCCGGTGCCGCACGCCCAGCACTGCCGGTCGTCGTTCTCGCACAGCAGGTACGTGGTGATCGCGCCGTCGACCTCACGCTGATGGAAGCGGACGATCTGCACCGGGGCGCCGAGGTCGTAGAGGATCGAGGTCATCGCGCCGATCGGCCCGGTCGACTGTGCCTGCAGGGACATGATCCGGTCCGCGTAAGCGATGGTGGCGCGGCAGGTGACCATGTCCGCATGCGTGGGTTCCATGCTCCACGCGCCCAGGCGAATGCAGCCGGTCGGTGCGTATTCGTCGGTGAATCCCTGTGGGCTCATGCCGAATGCCTCCTCACGCAATCCCCGGGGAAGGGTGTCGCAAGGCCAGGATTGCCGAGCAAGATGAAGGGTGTGCATCTCAAGAGTGTCGTTTCGGTCGAGGATCGATGACCGACGAGAAGAGCACGACGACCCCGCAGCGGGGGGTCGGTCAGATCAGACCCCGCTGCGGCGGGCTACGAGAATGCTCTTGCGGTACGACATGATGGCGACCACCTTAACCCCACGCGTGCGGTGCTGACAATCCACTTTTCAGGTCCGCGGCCGCGGCGCGTGGGTCGTCGGCGCCGGTGATCGCGCGCACCACCACCACCCGATCCGCCCCCGCTTCGGTCACTTCGGGCAGCCGGTCGGCGTCCACGCCGCCGATCGCGAACCACGGAGTGGCGGTGTCGAGCGCGGTGGCCGCGCGCACGAGGTCGAGTCCGGGGGCGTGGCGGCCGGGTTTGGTGGGCGTCGGCCAGCACGGGCCGACGCAGAAATAGTCGACCGATTCGTTGGCGGCCGCCGCCTGCACCTGCGCTTCGTCGTGGGTGGACAACCCGATGAGCACGTCCGGTCCGACGATCGCTCGGGCCAGGGTCGGCGGTAGATCGCCCTGTCCGACATGCAGCACGTCGGCCTGCGCCAGGGTGGCGATGTCGGCGCGGTCGTTGACCGACAACAATGCGCCCGCCGAGCGGGTCAGGTCGCGCAGATCACGCAGGATGGCCAGCTCCTCGCCGGCCTCGAGAACCCCGAACGCCGATTCGCCTGCCGACCCTTTGTCGCGCAACTGCACGATGTCGACGCCGCCGGCGAGCGCCGCCGCCACGAACTCGAGCAGGTCGCCGCGGTCGCGCCGCGCGTCGGTGCACAGATACAGGCGCGCCGCTGCCAGCCGATCGAGGCGTGCGGTCCGGGTGGAAGCGGTGGGGGCGGAATCGGTCACGGACTCGAAGGTAGGCTGGGGCGCACACACACGGGAGTCCGGGGTCGCCGGGCTGAGAGTGCGGGACGTCCCCCGCTGACCGTTAGACCTGATCCGGGTAATGCCGGCGAAGGAAGGATGATTGGTGCAACCTCTACCGTCTCGCATCGAGACCCTCACCGTGGTCGGCGGTGGCGTGATCGGCCTGACCTGTGCGCTCGCCGCCGCCGATGCCGGATTCTCCGTGCGGGTGCTCGACGCCGGGATCGGGCAGCGCGCTGCCTGGGTGGCCGCCGGGATGCTCGGCTCGCTGGGCGAAGGCCACCCCGGTGAAGAGCAGCTGTTGGAGATGTCGGCGTCGTCGGCCCGACGATGGCCGGATCTGGTGGCGCGCCTGGGGGATCCGACGGTCATGGCGGCCGCCGACTCGCTCTTCGTCGCTGCCACCGCCGCCGACGCCGAACGCCTGCGCACCCTCGCCGACTTCGTGTGGGCCCGCCAACCCCGCGCCCACGATGATCTCGCGCCCGTCACCCCGGCCGACCTCCGACGACTCGAACCCGCCCTCACCTCCCGGGTGCACGGCGGGTTCCGGGCGGTCGGCGAGGGGGCGGTCGACAACCGGGCACTGCTCGGCCGACTGCGCGACGCGGTGGTCGCGGCGGGCGGGGAGATCCACGACCGGCACGTCGAGGATCTCGCCGACCTCGACGGCGACCAGGTCCTCGTCGCGGCAGGGCTCGGCACCCGAAACCTGCTCCCGGACATCGCTGTACACGCCGTCAAGGGGGAGGTGCTGCGGCTGCGGGCGACCCGATGGTCGGTGCCGCCACCGACCCACGTGGTGCGCGCCCGGATGCACGGACGGTCGGTGTACCTGGTTCCCCGCGCCGACGGAATCGTCGTCGGTGCAACGCAATACGAACCATTCGACGAGGCATCGCGGGAGCCGGAGGTGGGTGGGGTCGCCGATCTGCTGACCGACGCCACCGACCTGATGCCCGGTCTGCGGACCTACGAACTCGTCGAGGTCGGTGCGGGGTTGCGTCCGGTCAGCCCCGACGGCCTGCCCGTCATCGCCCGCGTCGACGAGCGGGTCCTGGTGGCGACCGGCCACGGACGCAACGGAATCCTGTTGGCGCCCTATACCGCCGACCGGGTGATGGCATTGCTCGACACCGTATCGGGAGACGTCACCAGCGCAGCGGGAAAGAAGAACTCATGCTGAACATCGTCGTCAACGGGGATGCCACCGACGTGGCGGCCGAATCGTCGGTGGCCGACCTCATCACGATCCTGGGTCTGCCCGACCGGGGGATAGCGGTCGCCGTCGACGGTGAGGTGGTGCCCCGTGGGGAGTGGGACCGATTGCTGGGTAACAACTCTGCGGTCGAGATCGTGACGGCGGTGCAAGGTGGATAGCGCGGTCGGAACGATCGTCGACGACCCGCTGCGTATCGCGGACCGGGAGTTGACGTCCCGGTTGATCATGGGCACCGGTGGGGCGGCGAACCTCGCGGTCCTCGAACGCGCACTCGTCGCCTCGGGCACCGAACTGACCACGGTCGCGTTGCGACGGGTGAGCCCCGAATCCCGCACCGGCATGGTCGATCTGCTGCGGCGCCTGGGCATCGCGATCCTGCCGAACACCGCAGGCTGCCACACCACCGCCGAAGCGGTCCTCACCGCGCAACTCGCCCGCGAGGCCGTCGAAACCCATTGGGTCAAACTGGAAGTCGTCGCCGACGAGCGAACACTGCTCCCGGACCCGATCGAATTGCTCGACGCCGCACGCGCATTGGTCGACGACGGATTCGCGGTGCTGGCCTACACCAACGACGACCCCGTCCTCGCCGCGCGGCTGCAGGATCTCGGCGTCGCCGCCGTGATGCCACTCGGCTCGCCGATCGGTACCGGGCTCGGCATCGCCAACCCGCACAACATCGAGATGATCGTCGCCGCGGCAGAGGTGCCCGTCGTCCTCGACGCCGGGATCGGCACCGCCAGCGATGCCGCGCTGGCGATGGAGTTGGGCTGCGACGCGGTTCTGCTCGCCTCCGCGGTGACCCGCGCCGACGACCCCGAACGCATGGCGGCCGCGATGCGGCAGGCGGTCATCGCCGGTCGGCTCGCCGCCGGAGCCGGACGCATTCCCAAACGGTTCTGGGCGCAGGCGTCGTCACCGGCGCGGTAGCGGTCGGCGGCGGTGGTCGGGGCGGGACGCTATCGTCGAGTTCATGCTGGCCGTCGCGAATCTCACCAAGGACTTCGGGCAGGTGCGTGCTGTCGACAACCTGACCTTCACCGTGCAACCCGGCCGGGTGACCGGATTCCTCGGACCGAACGGGGCCGGCAAGTCGACGACGATGCGCATGATGCTCGGCCTCGACAACCCCACCGCAGGTCACGCAACCGTCGGCGGACGTCCATACGCCGACCTCGACCACCCGCTGCGGCAGGTCGGCGCGCTACTCGACGCCCGATGGGTCCACCCCAATCGCAGCGCCCGATCGCATCTGCGGTGGATGGCCGCCGCCAACGGCATCCCCACCCGCCGCGTCGACGAGGTCATCGAGATTGTCGGCCTGACCTCGGTCGCCGGTAAACGGGCCGGCGGATTCTCCCTCGGCATGTCGCAGCGACTCGGGCTCGCCGGCGCGCTGCTCGGCGACCCGCACACACTGCTGTTCGACGAACCGGTCAACGGTCTCGACCCCGAAGGCATTGTGTGGGTTCGGGAATTCATGCGGCGGCTGGCAGCGGAGGGCCGCACGGTGTTCGTGTCGAGCCACCTGCTCACCGAGATGTCACTGACCGCCGACCATCTCATCGTCATCGGGCAGGGCCGGCTGATCGCGGACTGTTCGGTCGCCGAGTTCACCGGACGGGCCGCGCAGGGTGTCCGGGTGCGCAGTCCGCAACTGCCGCAACTGCACCAGGTGCTGGCGCAGGCCGGCATGGTCGTCGTCGGCGGCACCGCCCCCGACGGCCGGCCATTCCTGTCGATCGCCGACGTGAGCACCGACGCGGTCGGCGACCTGGCCGCCCGCGCCGGACTCGCGGTGTTCGAATTGACCAGTACCTCAGCCTCGTTGGAGGAAGCGTTCATGCAGATGACAGCGGGTGCGGTGCAGTATCACGGCGGTGCCCCGAAAGCCGGCGGAGGTCCGCGATGATCAACGCACTCAATGCCGAGCGGGTCAAACTGCTCTCGACCCGTTCGCCGTACTGGTGCGTGGGAGTTGTGGTCGTCCTGGCGTTGGGCGCCGCGGCCATCACCGGATCCGCCGTCTCGGGCGGTGCCGGCACGTCGTCGTCCGAGATCGCCTACATGTCGCTGCTCGGACTGAGCTCGTTCGGTCTGCTCGTACTGATGATCATGGCGGTGCTGGCGATCACCAACGAATATCGGTTCGGCACCATCCGCACCACCTTCCAGGCCATCCCCAAACGGTGGATCGTGCTGCTGGCCAAGGCCGGCGTGTTCGGGGGTCTGGCCTTCATCGCCACCGTCGTGCTGGCCGTCGCCGCGCTCCTACTGGTGCGGGTGATCGGTGGATCGGGTGCCGGGCTGGAACTCGGTGACAGCGGAGTGATGCGGCAGATCTGGGGGATGCCCATCATCGCGGTGCTGTTTGTCCTCATCGGGCTAGGCGTCGGCGCGAGCGTGCGACACACCGCCGGTGCCATCGTCATCGTGTTGATCTGGGATCTGGCGGTCGAGTCGATCGTCGCCGTCCTGCCGCGGGTCGGCACCCACGTCGCGCCATTTCTCCCGTTCCGCAACGCCACCCGATTCCTCGCCGGCGACAACTCCGACATGGCGGGCGGGGGCTATCACTGGGGCGTGTACGGATCGCTCGTCTACTTCGCGGTATTTGCGATCGCTATCTTCGTGATTGGGATCGTTGTCGTCGAACGGCGAGATGCGTAGCGACGCGTAGGATAAACGTCTGACCCGAGCAGCATTCGGGTCTTCGTCCCGTGCCGCAAGTGGCACGATGAGACTAAAGTCTGCACCATGTCCTCGAACTGGCCCTTGGTCGAGCGCGAGAAAGAGTACCGCATCATCCAGTCCGCTCTGCGCGGCGAGACGACGGCGTGCGGAGTGGTGCTGACCGGAGATTCGGGAGTCGGTAAGACGACACTGGCGCGACACGTCACCGCGACCCTCGGCGGCGGGGTGCGCTGGGTCGCGGGCACCGAGTCAGCCCGCAGCATTCCGCTCGGCGTGTTCGCCCACCTCGTCGGGCCGTCGACGTCGAGTGACCCGGTCACCTACCTCGCCGCCGCACGGGAATCGCTGCTCTCGGACGGGAATGTGGTCATCGGCGTCGACGACGCGCACCTGCTCGACGAACTCTCGGCCACCCTGTTGCATCAGTTGGCGATCGACCGCGCGGTGCACATCGTCGCGACCGTGCGCAGCGGCGAGTCCGTCCCGGACGCGGTGACCTCCCTCTGGAAGGACAACCACCTCACCCGAATCCTGTTGTCGCCGTTCTCCAAACAGCAGTCCGTCGAACTCATCGAATCGGTGCTGGGTGGGCAACTCGAAGGTCTGTCCGCCGATCTGATGTGGGAGGCCTCGGGCGGCAACGCCCTGTTCCTGCGGCATCTCGTCGACGGTGCGCGACAGGCGAACACGCTGCGCCAGGTCAACGGGGTCTGGCAGCTACGCGGCCGGGCGGCGATCACCTCGGAACTGGCGTCGCTGCTGGAAAGCCGCATCGAGCAACTCGACGACTCGGTGCTCACCGTCCTGAAATACCTGGCGCTGTGTGAGCCCCTGGACATCGATGTCCTCGCCGATCTGGCCGGTGAGGAGGCGGTGGAGGAGGCCGAGATCGCCGGACTGGTGCGGATCGTCCGGGACGGTCGACGACTCAACGTCCGGTACAACCATCCGCTGTTCGGCGAGGTGATCCGGCATCGGCTGGGGTTGGCGTCGTCACGCAGGCTGCGCGGCAAGTTGGTCAAGGCACTGCGGGAGCGGGAGGTCGACAGCCCGGCCGAACGCATCCGGCTCGCCGACCTGTCTCTGGAGAGCGATGTCTCGGTGGACACCGAGCTGATGGGGGCCGCCGCGCGCGACGCACTCATGCTGGCGCACGCCCCGATGGCCGAACGCTTCGCCCGCGCCGCCGCCGAAGCCGGAGGCCTCGACGCGGCGGAGGCACTCGCCCGGTCGCTCATGTGGCAGGGCGGCGCCGACGAAGCAGAACAGATCCTCGCGACGTTCGATGCCGACGACCTCGACCAGTTCCAGCTCCTGGCCTGGGGCGGACTCCGATTCGGCAACCTGTTCTGGGCGCTCGGCGACGCCGATCGCGCCGACGCCCTCCTCGAGGTGCTGCTGGAGAAGGTCACCGACCCCAACCTCAAACCCGTTGTCCTCGGGATCGCCTCGGCCTGCGCGGTGTTCGAGAATCGGATCGACGACGCCATCGCGCTCTCCGACGAAGCGCTCGAGGCGTCCACCCTGCCGTGGGCCGTGGAGTGGGCGGCGTTCGGCGGCAGCCTGTCCCGTGCTCTGGCCGGCCGCGCCGACGAGGTGGCCGGCCTCGCCCGGCGGGCCCACGAGGCCGAGGCCTTCACCGACGGTCTCCTGCGGTTCCCGGCCGGATTCGGTCCGATCCTCGCCCTGACCCTGACCGCCCACCTCGACGACGCCACCGCCGACGCCGAGCGTTTCCTCAAATTCGCCAGTGCCGGAAAGTTTCTCGGCTGGGCGATGGCCGGCATCCTGGTGGCCGCCGTCGAACTCACCCGCGGCGACTGCGCATCGGTGGACCGGCGGATGGAACAGACCCTGGCCACCCTCGACAGCGGACGCGCCGCCGAGTCGTGGAACTTCCCGGCCTTCATCTACCGGGTGCAGGCGCTGTCCGCGATCGGCAGCGCCGACGCCGCAGCCAAGGTGCTGCGAAAGGCCGAGAAGCGCAACGGCAAACATGTCGCGGTCTTCGGCCCGATGCTGACGATCGCCAAGTCGTGGCAGCAGGCCGCGGCGGGCACCGTGTCCCTGGCGGTGGCCACCGCGTGCGAGGCGGCCACGCAGGCACGCGAATCCGGGCAGTTCGCCACCGAGGCCGAGGCCTTGCACTCGGTGGTCCGCTTCGGCGACGCGACACCCGCGCAACGCCTGCGGGAGTTGAGCGAGCAGATCGACGGTCCACTGGTTTCCCTCTATGCCCAGCACGCCGACGCGCTCGCCGCGCGCGACGCCGTCGAACTCGACGTGTGCGCCGACGAGTTCGAGCGACTCGACATCCGGTTGTCGGCGGCCGACGCGGCCGCCCAGGCGAGTGTGCTGCACGAGGCGAGCGGCTCCCGCGCGGCCACCGTCGCGTCCGCCGCGGTCGCCAACCGGCTGGCCGCCGAATGCGGTGGCCTGCGGACACCCGCCCTGCTGGAGGCGGCGCAGCCGTTGCCGCTGACCTCGCGGGAGCGCGAGATCGCCAATCTCGTGGCCGCCGGCCTGTCGAACAAGGAAATCGCCGAACGCCTCACGGTGTCGGTGCGCACCGTCGAGGGACACATCTATCGGGCGTGCACCAAGCTCGACGTCACCGACCGTGCGGAACTCGCCGCGCTGCTGCGCAAGGACGTCACGAAGAAGCGAGGCACCGGATGACCTCGCCGTCGTCGACCTGACGGAAGTCGTCGTAGGACTGGCCGACCGCCCGGAAGGGTTCCGGCATGGCCACACACGCCACCTCGTCGATCTCGGGGTCCGCCCGGAATCGCGCCATGGTGTCGGCGGGTCCCGTCGGTACCGCCACGGTCACCGCGGCAGCGCCGGCGGCGCGGGCCGCACGGACTGCGACGGCCATCGTGGCGCCGGTGGCCACGCCGTCGTCGACCAGGATCACCGAGCGGCCCCGCAGCGACAGTGGTTCGCGCCCAGCCCGATACCGTTGCTCCCGCTCTGCACGGATGTGGTTCTCGGCGTCGACGATCCGCTGCAACTGTGCGGGGGTGACCCCGAGTCGACGGGGCGTGTCGTCGTTGATGACGGTCTCCCCGGCGGCCACCGCACCCATCGCGAACTCGGGTTGCCCTGGCGCACCGAGCTTTCGGACGACGAGTACATCGAGTGGGGCGTCGAGTGCGACGGCCACCTCGCGCGCCACCGGCACCCCGCCGCGCGCGAGGCCGAGCACGAGGGTGGTCGGGTCGTGCGTGCGGGACGCGGCGACCTGTGCGCCCAGCGCCCGGCCCGCCGCACACCGATCGGTGAAGGTCTGTGCGCGGCGGAACATGGTGGGCTACAACCGGATTGCCGGTCCGACGTCGAGCTTGAAGCTCGGCAGATCGGACAGGTTCACCGTCGCCTCATAGGTGCGGTCGTAACCGGTGGCACAGATCCGCCAACCCGCATCGGTACGGCGGTACCGGTCGGCGTAGAACGCGGAACCGAACAACATGAACGAGAAGTCGGGCACGATCACCCGATCCTGCAGATACCAGCGGCCGGTTGCTGTGTCCCCGTCGATCTCGATTTCCGGGTGCGCAACGCGATGCTCGGTGATCACGCTCGGTCCGACCGACGTCCGCATGTACCCGACGAGCTCGTCGCGGTTGGCGAACGCCAGGCTCTTGCCGTAATCGCCGGTGACATCCGGGGTCAGGGTGTCGGCGAAGGAATCCCAGTCCTTGGTGTCGAGGGCCCGCAGATACCGGTACTTGAGGGTTTTGATCGCCTCGAGATCGTCCATGAGTCAACACCTACCCTTTTTCGCCCGCCCGCGACGAACTTTGGTCCCGATCAGCGGGCGGGTCACTCCTTCTTTCGGGTCCCGGGCAGCACACCCGCGTCGATGACTGCCTTGGAGTACGGCCGGGTGCGAGCGATCAGGTCCTCGACATCGCCACCCGACCATGCGGGCGCGGTGATCGCATCGGTCTCGTCCTCGATCGTGCGATACAGCGTGAGGCCCGCATCGGTGAGTTGGTGCCCGGAGTCGGTGCGCTCGGCCAGGCCACGGTCGGCGAGCCGATCCACCGAGGCGTCCCACTGCTCGTCGGACCAGCCGCGGGTGATCTGGACGAGTTTGCGGCCCAGCAGTCGACGATGGATTGCGGGGTCGGTGATCTCGGCCTCGTGGAAGACGACAGCGTCCAAGCCGCCCAGCCCGTGATGCACGAGCGCCGCAATATGGTTGTCGCCGCGCCACTCTCGCACGACCGCGATCGCGTGCCACAGGCGCAGGTGGGGTTGTTCGGGCGCTGCGTCGGCCGCCCATCCCGCGGCCAGCGGTCGTCCGACGAACGGCAGTCCGGCGGCGAGTTCGGTGTAGCGCGAAGCGAGTTCGTCGGTTTCCGGGTCGTCGACGCGGTCCCCGAGGATGGGACGGAGCGATTCGTCGAGCATCTGCATGCGCCGGGCGGCGATGCGGTCGAGACCGACGGCGCGGGCCGACGTCCAGGCCTTGGTGATGAGATCGGGGGCGAAGTTGTAGAAGGACGAGGTGACGAGCGCGGGATGGCAATCACCCATCGGAGCGGCCCGCGCCCCGACGTAGAAGGCGTGCCCGTCGAGTCCGGTGTCGGACATCGCGTCACGTAATCCGGGGCTGAAGTACGCCAGCACATGGAACGGCTCGAGCGTCTCGTAGGCGGTGCGGGCGGTCTGGGCGGCGGTCTCGTCGATGGTCGAGGTCATGCCTCCACAGTTACGGCCGACGGGCCGCGCGTCAACCGTGCCGGTACTCGCGGTGCGTCGTGTCGTCGACGGAGATCTCCCCGCTGTCGGCGATCGGCTCGTCCATGCGGCCGCGTCGCCAGCCACCCTTCTGCGGGGGAGCCTCACCGAAGTGGTCCGGATCGCCGGAGCCGTACCAGGCCACCAGCACCGCGCCGATCACCGCGCCGATGAAGCCGACGACGGCCAGCCACCCCAGTCCGGGTTTGGCCATGTCGCCGAGGAACAGCACGCCGACGAGGCTCGGTCCGGCGGTTTCGCCGACCACGAGCACCGCGGTCACGCCGTTGACCGCACCCACCTGCAGGGCCACGGTCTGCACGAAGAAGCCGACGGCGCCGGCGACCGCGATGGTCCAGGCGGCGGGGTCGGTGAGTAGTGCGACCGCGTCGAACGGCTGCACGCCGTCGAGGATGCGCACGGAGATCGCGATGACGCCGAACAACAGACCGGCGGCCGCGCCGCCGACGATGCCCGCGTGCTTACCTGCCCGATAGACACCGCCGAGCGCGATCGCGCACAGGCCGAGTGTCGCGATGAACAGTTCCCAGTGGAAGGCCGGGGTTCCGCCGTTGCCGGTGTGCGGCGCCGACGAGATGCCGAGCAGACACAACGAGAGCACGACCAGCCAGATCGCGATCCAGTCGCGGGTGTGCAGGGCGATGTTGAGCATGATCGTGCCGAGCAGGGCGGTCACGACGAGGTTGGCCGAGACGATCGTCTGGGACAGGAACAGTGGCAGGAACCGCGCGGCGACAGCGCCACCGGCGAAGCCGACGACCACCATCATCGTGCCCATGATGAACGCGGGGTCGATGAGTGTGGACATCGTCGACTGCAGGGACGGACCGCCAGCCGCGTTGGTGGCGTCGGTCCCATGTCCGCTGTCCCGGTTCTCGGTGGCGACGCGACGAGCGCCAAGCGCACGGAGAACGGTCGACATACCGTAGGCGACGGCGGCGAGGCAGGCGGCGATGATGCCGATCACGAACATCTCAGCAACCTCCGCTCTACACTGTGCTCTAGCCGACGGTCTCTGTCCGACCGTCGATCAACCCCCGGTTGCACCCCGATGTGCAGCCAATTTGTGGTGAAACCACACGACGCCATTCTCCAACGTCTCAGCTTGCGTGGCTATTCCTTTTCAGCGCCAATTAGGCAGCCTAACGGCAGACTCTTAGACTTTGAGCGTGGGGAGTTCGCAACGCAGACGCATCCTGATCACCTTCGGACGGTCGTTCCTGACGCTGGAGCTGGCGCGCATGATGTCGGCGGCCGGCCACCACGTGACCATCGTCGACAGCATTCCGATCGGTGTCACCCGCCTGTCGCACGCACACGACAAGTTCTACAAGGTGCCGCCGCCGAAGTTCGAGCCGCGCGCCTACTGTCACGCCCTGTCGCGGATCGTCGCCAAGGACAAGATCGACATGGTCATCCCCATCCATGAGGAGACCGACATCCTCTCGATGATGGTCGACATCTTCCCGCCGTCGTGCGAGCTGTTCCTGTCGGATTTCGAGCTCGAGAACCAACTGCACAACAAGTACGAGTTCTCCGAACTGCTGGTCTCGTTGGGACGTCCGCACCTGAAGTTCGCGCAACTGCGCACCCGCGACGATGTGGCGCATCTCGATTTCGAGAAGCCATTCGCCCTCAAGCAGTGCTATTCGCGGGGCTCGCAGAAGGTACACAAGGCGCACCCGGGCGATCCGCTGGACTGGTTGGATTTCGACCCGACCAACCCGTGGCTCGCGCAGGAGTGGGCATCGGGCGAGAAGTTCTGCACCTACTCGATCGCGCGGGAGGGCAAGGTCTACGCCCACGCCACCTACCCGGTCGACTACGCGATCGACGGCAACTCGTGCCTCAATTTCCGGTCCCTCGATCGACCCGACATCCTCGACCGCGTGTCGTCGTTCGTCCGTGAGGTGAACTTCACCGGACAGATCGGCGTCGACTTCATCGAGGACCCCGACCGCGGACTGGTCAGCATCGAATGCAATCCGCGCGCGACCAGCGGCATCATGATGTTCGACTCCGACGACGGCATCGACCGCGCCTTCTTCGGCGAGAACACCGAACTGATCACCCCGCAACCGGACACCAACCGGATGATCGGGCTGGGCATGCTGCTCTACGGGTGGCGCAAACCGTCACGCCGCGATCGCAGCATGCGGCAGTTCTTCCGCGACTTCCGCTCCGCCGACGACGTCATCACCTGCCCCGGCGACCAGCGCCCGGCCATCGGTCTGCCGATCGCCTACCTCGGCGTCCTCCGCAGCTGTCTGAAGTACCACGTCGGCCTGGCCGAGGGGTTCATGCACGACCACGAATGGGATGGCCTGCGGATCTCCGAGTGAGACCAACCAGTCCGTCGGCGACGCTTACCGCACGCCCCGAATCGGGAGGACGGCCAGTCCACCGAGCGCGGTGACCACCACCGCCCCGACCAGGAGTGCGCCGTAGTTGGGTGCCCCTGATCCGATGGCCAGCAGGGGAGTCGCCATGAGCGGCAACAGCAGCTGGGGCATCTGATACGACAGTGCGATCACCGCCAGGCCGGTGCCGGCGGCGGATGAGTCGGGAAGCAACTCGGTCATCATGGCGACGTCCACGGACACGAATGCGCCCTGTCCCATGCCGATCAGCGCGATGCCGACAGCGAATACCGACAGGTCGCGGGCACACAGAGCAACCAGCAGACCAGCGGCGGTCAAAACCACTGAGCCGAACACGATCGGCTTACGGCGCCCGGTCCGGTCGGAGAGCCAGCTGAACAGCACGCTCGTGACGATGCCTGCGCCGAACAGCGCGCCCGCCACGAGGCCTTGGGCCTTGGTGGCTTCCTCGGTGGTCAGGCCGAGCCGATCGGTGATCAGGTACAGCAAATAGGTCGACACCGACGTCAGCGCCAGCGTCACGAGCAGTCGGCACAGCCATGCCCAGGCGAAGTCGCGGTGACGGATCGGGTTGATCCAGTAGCTGCGCAACAGGCCGGTCCAGCTCACCGACTCCGGCTCGGTGCGCACGATGTCGCGCAGTACCGCGAACAATGCGAGATTGGCCAAGACCATGAGTATCGCCGGAAGCCCGAACCAGTAGACGGGATTGCCGGGCAGTGCGCTGACCATCGCGCTACCCAGCGCAGGCGACAGGCCCAGGCTCATCCCGAACGCGGCCGCCACCCGAGCCCGGATGCGGGTCGGGATCTGGTCGGCGAGAAGCGCATTGAGCGCCATGGTGGTGGCGCCGAAACCGGCCTGGGCCACGGCCCAGCCGGCGACAAGAGTTGGCACATTCGGCGCGAACGCCAAGATGAACATGCCCACTGCGCTGAGAAACGAGCCGCCAAGGATGAACGGACGGCGAATGCCCAACCGGCAGGTCGAGACATCGCTGATACGCCCGAGTGGTGCGGACACCAGCATGATCACGACGCCGCCGATCGCGGCCGTCACTGCCAGCGTCTGGGCCTTGTTGTCGGGATCGAGTTCCGACAAACGCAGGGGGATACTGATGAACCCCGCGGACATGACCGCCAGTGCGGCGCCGAAATAGGCTGCGACCAGTGCCGGCAGGAAGGCCGCGGTTTGCGGCCGGGCCGAGGGACTGGCCTTGGTGTCCTCCGGCGAGGCGTCGAGGGTCATCCAGCTCACCCGATCAGGAAGCGATGGCCGAGCTCAGAGCGACACGGCTACGGAGGAACTCCGCGACGCGGTTCTGCCAGTCACGGGCGGTCTCTGAATTCTTGGTGAGTGATCCACTGCCGTGCAATTGCCCTGGGGCACGCCAACTCTGGACCGGCACATCGGCTTCTCTGAGACGAGCCGCATAGATCTCGCCGGAGTCGCGGAGCGGATCGAGCTCAGCGGTGATGAGCAGCGTTGCCGGAAGACCCGCCAAATCGGTGATCTCATCGGGCGCGGCCGGGCCGGACGTATCGCTGTGGCCGCCGAGGTACGCCGCACGTAGAGCGGAGAAATCGCCGCCCATATCGGCGAGGTCGCGGTAGTTGCGGAACGACTCGTCATGTTCGGCATGCAGGCTTCCCGCCGGCACCTCGAGGATTTGGTGATCCAGACTCACACCGCGGTCGCGGGCGTGCATCGCCACGAGCGCGGCGAGGTTGCCGCCGGCCGATGTGCCGCCGACGCCGATGCGGTCCGGCGCGATGTCGAACTCGGCCCCGTGCTCGAGCAGCCAATCCAGGACGTCCAGACCATCGTCGAGTGCGCTGGGGAAGGGGTGTTCGGGAGCCAATCGATAGTCGACATCGAAGACATCCACACCGCCGGCCACCGCCCGAGCCCGCCACAACCGATCGTTCACCATCTCTCGCACGCTGCCGAGGATGAAACCACCGCCGTGAAAAGCAACATGCGCCAGTCGCGAGCCTCGAACCGCCGGTCGGTAATGCATCACGGTGAGTTCGCCCGACCGGGTCGGTACGCGCCTCTCGATCACGGTGCACTCCGACGGCCCAGGCAGGGTAAATCGCTCCGCCAATGCATCAGAGAGCTGGTGCGCGCCCACCCGACGCTCCGCCCAGTCGGCGGCCTGCAGGGCAGGTATGTGCACAACCAACTCCTGTGCCGCCGCCAGCCACTCCAGAATTGCGGGCTCGCAGCCGGCGTCGCGCGCGGCGCGTAGATAATCGGGCATCAGACCTCCATGCAGCAGACCCATCGAAGAACTTCTACGAAGAACTTTACGAAGGGAGCCGCGGCAAGTCAATGATGCGTACGGCAGTTAAGCTGACGGCGTGGGGCAGTCGGGTGTGACGATCTACCAAGTGGCAGAAACCGCCGGTGTCAGTATTTCGACGGTGTCGCTCGCGCTGAATCATCCCGATCGGGTCAGTCCGACGACGCGCGATCGCGTGATCGAAGCGGCCGGCGAACTCGGCTACCGGCCTCGGGCCACACCCTCGTCGAGGGCGCGGCTGCGCGTCGAACGGATCGCCGTGCTGGCTCCGTTCAGTAGCTACGAGTCCTACCTGACCAGGCTTGTCGGCGTTCTCGACACGTTCGGGCCCGACGATGTCGATGTCGTGGTCCTCGATGCGCCGTCGGCGGCCGAGGCGAGTTCCCCCCTGCTCGAGACACTCCCGGTGCGGGGAGACGTCGACGGATTGCTGATCATGGGCGTGCCGTTGGGTGACAAGGGCGCGGACCGCTTGAAACGCTGGGGTCTGCCGGCCGTTTTGGTGGACTCCGCCCACCCTTCGTTCAGTACGGTGGCCTTCGACGACGAGGAAGCCGGGCATCTCTTGGCCGCACACCTGCTCGACCGTGGCCACGACCGACTGGCGTATCTACACGAACCCCAACGATCCGGCGATTACGTTTCCCCTGCCATGCTTCGCCTCCGTGGCATCCGCCGTGCACTGCGCGAGGCCGGCCATGACGACGACGCATGCGTGGAAATGATCCTTCCGGGAACCGATTTCGCGGCCGCGCGACACTTTGCACCGACACTCGTCGAACGTTCCGACGGTCCGACGGCCGTCATCGCTCACCACGATGTTCTTGCCGCAGGTCTGCTGACCGAGCTGCGCACGATCGGCACGGCGGTGCCCGAGGCGATCGCCATTGCCGGGTTCGACGACGGCGCGCTGGCCGAAGGGCTGGGTCTGACCACGGTCCGCCAGCCATTCGTCGATTCCGGCAGGCAGGCCGCTCAGATCCTTCGTGCGCAGATCCAGACGCAGGGGCAATACGCCACGCGCACACTGCTGGCGCCAGAATTGGTCATTCGCCAGACCACCTGACCTCTTGTAACACGTTGACAAGAGTGCGATTGCTCACCTAAGTTCCTTCGTCAAAGCACTTCGATACCTCGACGGTGCATGACTCAGCGGATCATGAGGGAGATTGCCCCGTGCGAAAAGCCGTACTGTGCGTGTTGATGGTGGCCCTGTCGTTTGGCCTCACCACCACGGCTGTTGCCCATGCTGAGCTACCTCGGCCGGCCGCCGACGCCTTCTATCGTTACGACGGCCCGCTCGCCGGAGTCGCTCCCGGCACGGTGCTGCGCAGCCGCCCCGTCACCACGCCCTTGCCCGGCACCGCGACGCAGGTTCTCTACCGAACCACCGATCAATTGCGCCGACCCGCCGTGACCGCGGCGCTGGTCGTCCGGCCGAACGGTGCGGGCAAGAGTGGGACGCGCATCGTGGCCTACCAACAGCCCTACGATGCCCTCGACTCTCGGTGCAACCCGTCGTATGCGACCACCATCAACGGAGTGCCGACGGTGGATCAGGCCGCGCTCGCCGCCGCTCTGACGGCCGGATACACCGTGGTGACCACCGACTACGAAGGTGCCGACATGCATTTCGGGGCGGGCCACGA
Source organism: Gordonia sp. CPCC 205515 (assembly GCF_048537925.1). Classification (NCBI taxonomy): domain Bacteria; kingdom Bacillati; phylum Actinomycetota; class Actinomycetes; order Mycobacteriales; family Gordoniaceae; genus Gordonia; species Gordonia sp. CPCC 205515. The sequence continues at coordinate 107,121 of NZ_JBCLVJ010000005.1, forward strand.
GTCGGGCTACGGCACTCTCGACGGCATCCGAGCAGCCCAGCGGGTGATCAAGACGAATCCGCGATCGACTCCTGTGGCCATGATCGGTCTGTCCGGCGGCAGTATTGCCACCGAATTCGCTGCCGAACTGGCCGCCACGTACGCACCGGAACTCAACATCGTGGGGGCTGTCGTCGCCGGATTGCCGGTCAATATCCTGCGCATGCTCGACTACATCGACGGTAGCCCGAGCTGGTCCAAGGTCATTCCGCTGGTCCTCGCCGGCACTCTCGAGAGTTACGACTACGACGTCAACCGCTACCTGTCCCCATATGGCACCGCTATCGTGAAACGCGCCCGCGGCATGTGTGGCGCGGATCTTCAGCAGTTGCCGGTACTTACGATGCGCAGGATGCTGAAGCCGCAATACCAGAACTACCAACATCTTTCGCCATTCGTCGACATCAGCAAGAGACTGACCATGGGGACCGCCGGGACCCCGCGGTTCCCCATCATGATGATCGCCGGAAACAGCGACGGCATCGGCGACGGAGTCATGGTTGCCGCCGACCAACGCTCACTCGCGCATTCTCTCTGCGATCGCGGGGTGGCCGTCGACTACCGCGAACTTCCCGGCGTCGAGCACACCGTCAGCGGCGTATACGCTTTGGCGCAAGCCGTGCCGTTCCTTCAAGCGCGCTTTGCCGGAAGACCGCCGGTGAACAACTGCTCCTCCATCGCCCCGAGTGCACCACTCGCTTCCCTCGCGCGTGTTACAGCCCGGTAGCAACTGCCGCTGCTGCGGTCAGAGCGGTGCCTCTATTCGTCGCCCCTGCACGTACACCTCCGCAATCGCGGGTTCGCGCAAGGCCATCAGCAAGGTGAACAGGGTCTGATCGCGGGCGCGGATCTCGTCGTCGGCGCGAATACCATGGGCGAGTGCGGCTTCCAACGGCATCCACCGATCAGGTTGGATGACAAGGAAATCCGCCTCCTTCCCGACATCGAAGTTGCCGAAGCGGTGTTCTTGGTCGAGTGCGCGGGCGCCGGCAAGGGTTCCGGTGAACAGCATTTCCGCCGGATGCATGGCGACGCTGTCGTCGCCGGGCTCGCTCAGGTGCACCTTGAACGCATCCGAGAGCACCCGCGAGATCAACCACTCGTCACCCGCCCCGACATCGGTGCCTGCCGCGACGGTGACGCCGGCGGCGACGGTCCGGCGCCACGGCATCGTGCCGGAGCCCAGGAACAGTTGCGAGACCGGGCAATGTGCGATCGAGGTGCCGGTGTCGGCCATGCGGGCGAGTTCGTCGTCGGTGCAGTGCACCGCGTGCGCCATGATCGTCCGGCGTCCGAGTAGTCCTTTGCCGCCGACCTTGCCGCCGGGCAGGAACATCCCGTCGTAGGTGTGCAGGTAGCTCTCCACCCCGAAACCGCGCTTCACCAAATCGATTTCACCGGTGCCGGGACGGTTGTTCTCGTTCAGGTGAGTGTGTACGTAGACGCCGCGGTCGCGGACGTCGGCGTAGAGGTCGCCGAGCGCGGCGAGGGTGTCGACGGTGACCGACAGGGAGAAGCGCGGCACGATCGCCGCGTAGGTCAGGGCGGTGTCGGGATCGTCGGAATCCGTGCCGTGCCAACGGTTGATCTCATCGGCGGTGAGGTCGACGGCGTGCTGTTCGGAGGTGATCAGCGGCGCCGCCGACGGCCCACCCACCGTCTGGATGCCGCGTCCACTGACCAATCGCAGTCCCGCCCTGCGGGTTTCGGTGAACAGCGCGTCCTGCGCGTGCGGGAATGCGGAGCCGAACACCATGGCCGCGGTGGTGCCGGCGGCGATTCGACGGGCGGTGAAATCGCGGGCGATGCGTGCCGCGAACTCGGGATCGGCCAGGCGTGCCTCGGCCGGAAAGATGCAGTTGTCCAACCACTCCAGCAGTTGCCCGCCGCCGTAGGCGTCGACCGAGTAGGTCTGCGGAAAGTGGATGTGGGCGTCGACAAAGCCGGGGATGAGGTACGCGTCACCGTGATCGAGGATGGCCTCGTCGGGGTCGTCCACGCCGGGGCGGCGATCACGCGGCCCGCAGTAGACGATCATGCCGGCGTCGTCGAGCACGAGCGCACCATCGGGCAGCCAGACGAGGGCTGCGTCGGCCTCCGACACCGACGGTCGGCCGGCGACGTGGAAGATCCGCCCGAGGTGTGTGGTGCTCATCCGCCCACGAAACCACAGGTTGGGCCGTTCGGCCGGGTGAGCGGAGTCAGGGCTGACGCAGGCCGAGTTCGATTCGACGGAGCACCGCCAGCGTCTCCTCGACTCCGGTGAGGTCGCCGTCGAGGGCGTCGCCCAGACATCTCGTCCACTCCTGATAGAGGTGGTCGATATTTCGGCGGGCCTGCGGCGTCGTCGACAACCGCACCAGTCGCGCATCCTGGTCGTCGCGGCCACGCGTGATCAGGCCGTGTGCCTCCAGGCTCTTCAGAGCCACGCTCACGTTGCTCTTCTGCAGGTTCGTCGCGGTGGCGGTCGCACTCGGTGAGGTGCCCTCGTTGGCGTCGATCCAATGCAGCACCGCAGCCTCGGTGTCGGTGAGCGGGGCGAGGCCGAAGCGATGCGGTTCGACGCTGCGCGCGATCCGCACGATCAGATCAGCCAGGGTCCCGAGCGGCATAGATTGCGAACTCATAACCATTATGATTCCATAACTAACTATGGAAATCGAGGAACTGTCGCGCACCGCTGTGTCCCGTGACACCGGACGGTCGTCGGTGAGTGGGCCATTGCTGCTGGTCCTCGCGCTGCTCTCGGCGGTCGCCCCCTTTGCGACCGACATGTATCTGCCCGCCTTCCCGCAGATGACCGAGGAGCTCAGCGCGTCCGCGACCGCCGTGCAGCTGACGTTGACCGCTTTCCTCATCGGCGTGACCATCGGTCAGTTGGTCTTCGGTCCGATCTCCGATCGCCTGGGGCGGTTCCGGCCGCTGGTTTTCGGTGCCGCGCTCTGTGTCGTCGCGAGCGCGGTCGCGGTGTTTGCGCCGAGTATCGCGGTGCTGGTGATCGCCCGCTTCCTTCAAGGCCTCGGTGGTGCGGCCGGCATGGTGATCGGCCGCGCGATCATCTCCGACCTCGCGAAGGGCAAGGCCGCTGCGCGGGCGTTCAGTCTGATGATGATCGTCGGCGGGGTGGCACCGGTGATCGCGCCGCTGTTCGGTGGCTTCCTCGTCGGACCGATCGGCTGGCGCGGCATCCTCGGCGTCGTGCTGGCGCTTGCGGTGCTGATGCTCGTGTCTATCCTGGCCGTGGTGCGCGAGACACTTCCCGTGGAGCGTCGAGCCGAACTCGCTCACCGGCATGCCGACGACGAATCCCCGTTGGCCGCCCTCCGCTCACGTCCGTTCGTCGGCTACTCGCTGACCTTTGCGTTCGCGTTCGCGGTGATGATGGCCTACATCTCCGCCTCGCCGTTCCTGTACCAGGACATGATCGGACTCGGCACGGTCGGCTACGGACTCGCGTTCGGCGCAAATGCGTTGGCGCTCACCGCGGTCAGCGGGCTGGCCGCGCGATTGACCGTCACCTACTCGGTGCGCGGCGTCGTCGCAGTCGGCATCGGATTCGTCGCTGCGTCGACGGTGGTGTTCGGGCTCCTGGTGATCGCCGACGTTCCCGCCGGGTGGCTGGCGGTACCCATCTTCGTTGCCGTCGGCAGCCTCGGCCTGGTGTTCGGCAATGCCACCGCCCTGGCACTGCAGTCGGTTCCGAAGGCCGCGGGCAGTGCGTCGGCGGTGCTCGGCGCACTCCAGTTCGGCCTGGCAGCCGCGGTGTCCCCACTGGTGAGTATTCGGGGTGAGGACACCGCCGGACCGCTGGCCGTCGTGATGCTGGCCGCGGCCGCGATCGCGGTGGTGGCGTTCGTGTTGGCCGGCCGCGGCTCCCGGAGCGGTGTGCCTACGGCGTGAGGATCGCCCGTCCGCGGACGTTGCCGTTGTCGAGATCGGTGATGGCGGATTGGAAATCGTCGAGCGAGTACTTCTGGGTGTGTAGGTTCACCGAGCCGCGGGCGGCGAGTGCCATGAGGTCGCACAGATCGTTGTAGGACCCGACGAGGTTGCCGATGAAGTTGATCTCGGTGGAGATGATGTCGATCGTCGGCACGTTGATGTTCTCGCCGTAGCCGACGACGTAATAGTCTCCGGCCCTGCGCAACATCGCGACACCTTCACTTGTGGCGCCACCTTCGCCGACGAAGTCGACGACCGCCTCGGCGCCGTTGCCGCCGGTCAGTTCCTGCACCTGCTCGATCTGGGAGCCATCGGCCACCACACCGTGATCGGCGCCGATCGACAGGGCCAGTTTCACCGCGTCGGCATTGCGGTCGACGACGACGAGTTCGGCCGGGCTCAGTGCCTTGAGGACCTGAATCCCGATGTGGCCCAGACCGCCTGCGCCGATGATGACGCACTTGTCACGTGGGGTCAGTCGCTTGGCCGCCTTCGCCGCCGCGTGGTACGCGGTCAGGCCGGCGTCGGCGAGTGCCGCAACATCCGAGGGCTCCAGCGAATCGTCGATCTTGACCACGCTGCGCGCCGACGTCTTCAGGTATTCGGCGTACCCGCCATTGGTATCGATGCCGGGAAAGGCGTTCTGCTCACAGTGCACATCGTCGCCGGAGCGGCACGCGCGGCATAGCCCGCAGGTGATGAGCGGATGCACGATCACCTTGTCGCCCTCGGCCACGTTGGTGACATCCGGGCCCACCGCCTCGACCCAGCCGGCGTTCTCGTGGCCGATCGTGTACGGCAATTGCACCTGGGATTTCTCGGCCCACTGCCCTTCCAGGATGTGCAGGTCGGTGCGACACACACCGGCGCCGCCGATCTTCACGATGACGTCGAACGGTCCTGTCGGCGTAGGCTTTTCCACCTCCGACATCTCAAGATTCTGGTGATAGCCGACAACCTGTACGGCGCGCATGGTGCTCACAACAGTGCTCCTTCCGGGGATGCGGGTCGAACGGTGAGGTCAGACAGTGGGATGAAGGTCGGATCGTAGGAAACGTCGGCCGGCTCGCTGCCGAGCAAGCGTGGCGCCTGATCGTCCTCCGATCCGGGATAGCGGGTGCGCAGCAGTCCGCGACAGAAGTGCGCGTTGCCGTCGATGGAGATACGGGTGGATCTCGCGCGCCGCAACGCCATCGGCACCTGCTCGGGGGTATAGGTGGCACCATCGGCGTCCACCATCACGATTGCGGTTGGTGCCGTGGACAATCCGAGTGCGGAACGCCGCCGCAGCAGCGCAGCGGTGTGGTCGTCGTCGGGGAGTTCGGCGAGGGTGACGGTGCCGAGGTTCTCGATCGGACGATCCGGGTCGGCGCGCAGCAGGCCGGTGAGGCACCGTTCCATCGCCGCCGTATGCGCCTTGCGGATGAACGTGTTTCGCAGTTCGTCGAGTGACTCGTGTGCCTCGTGCTTGAATGTGCCGCGGTAGCCGGCATCGGCGGCCAGACCGGTGTTGATGAGCTCGGAATCGTGATGATCGTCGAGTTCCACTACCACGTGTTGGGTCGAATCCAGGCCGGTCAGCGCATCTTTCGCATCGGAGGCCATGAGGTAGGCGAAGTTGGGGGAACAGAACGACGTGGGTAGCCGGAGATGCACTTCGACGTCGTGGTCGTCGACCGCCACCGATCGGACAAAGCCGAGGTCGGTGATGGGTTCGTCGAGTTCGGGGTCGATGACGGCGCCGAGTGCGGTCATCACCTCGTCGTGGAGAGTCATCCTCACGCCCCCACGACTTCGTCGGCACCTCGTGGGCCGGTGGCGGTTTCGTCGGCGTCGGCGAGCTGCAACTCGGCCGGAACCGGGATGTTGTACATCTTGGCGGCGTTGAGTCCGAGGATCTTCTTCTTCTGGTCGAGGGTGATCTGCGAGTATTCGGTCATGTCCTCGGGGATGTTGAAGTCGACGAAACTCTCGATCAGCCACCGCGGAGTCCAGAGGGCGTAGTCCGACGAGAAGAAGATCCGGTCCTCGCCGATCCAGTAGAGCAACTCGCCCATGATCTGGGCGAAGTAGCGCGGCCTGGTGTGGATGAACGGGATCGCCACGGCCAGTCCGGCGTAGACGTTCGGTTCCTGGGTGGCGATCCAGCAGAAGTCCTCCAGGCGGGGAAGCCCGCAATGCTCGACGATGAAGTTGAGGTCGGTGAAGTCGGTGGCCACATGGTCGACGTCGGCGACGTCGAAGGCATCGCGGTCGAGCGGGCGGATGGTGGGGCCCTTGTGGATGTGGATATTGGTGATGCCGAGTTCGCGGCAGGCCTCGAGGTAGCGGTAGGCCCAGGGGTCGGTCAGTTTGTACCCACGCGATTCGCCGTGCCACTCGGCGGTGTAGAGCTTGACGCCCTGCAGGTTGTACTTCTCCGCGTCGAGACGCAGCTGATCCAGCCCGACCTCACCGTTGCGCGGATCGAAGCAATGGTTGTACGTCAGCTTGTCGGGATGCTTCTTCGCCAGCTCCGACGCCTCCGCGGTCTGTCCGAACCCCTTGTAGTAGAACTCGCCGAGATAGGCGGGTTGGAAGATCGCGTGGTCGACGTAACCATCCTCGAACAGATCCTTCATCAGCCGGTCGCCACCCTGATAGAGGTAGTCCTCGTAGCTCCATACCTCGGACTCCGGCGACAGATTTCGGTGATAGTCATAGAAGCAGTCGATGAACTGTTTGCCGTGGATGTTGCGTTGATTCTCCGGCCGACCATCCCACAGTGCGATGTGGGCATCGACGATGAAAAAGCTGTTCCCGTCCTTGGTGTACATCACGCATCCTCTCTCGCGGCGTGGTGGCTGTCACACCGTCTACCGTGACCTTAGGAGCGTCCGGCCCGCGGTTGAGCGTGCCAACGTCTCAATGTGAGACATCGACGGCAGGGGGTGGCCCCGGGGGATCACTATTTTGTTGTCAAAGATCGTGCGCGGTCCCGATGGTGGTCGGGTGCGCGGGAAATGTGCTGAGCTCTCCGCTGGTTGAGCAGCCCCGACGAAGGAGGGGCGTGTCGAAACCCTCACGCGGCACTCCGATCGTCAAGGCTCATGGTGCGCCGGTTGTAGGCCGGGATGGGTTGTCGTCGTGGATCTCTCGATGCCGGCGGGATGAGCCAGGGGTGTCCGTCGGCGCCCATGATGCTGTCCCAGCCCAGGTGGTGAACGTCGGCGTGACATGACGGGCAGAGGAGGCATCCGTTGTCGAGGTCGGTCGGACCTCCCTCACTCCAGAACAGCCGATGATGCGCGTGGCCCCAGCGGGCGGGTGCCCCGCACTTGATGCAGCACTGGTCCCGGATGATGATCGCCTTGCGGATGTGGCCGCAGCCGCATCCACGATCAGGTCGAGCGCATCGCTCTGACGCCGGGCGGTCGACCGTGAATCCTCCGACCCGTCCGGCTCGGGCCGTTTCTTCGACAGTGAACTGATGGCGCCCATCAACTTCTCCCCGGTCACGATGTCGACGTCCCCCCCGAATGCGCACCCGGCCGTCGACCTTGCTCAACGTGAGTTCGTTGAGGGTGTGGTCCTCGGCCGCGGGCAGCCCACCGGTTTCCGTGGCGTACTCATTGCCCAGCGCCCGGGCCTTATCCGTGATCTCGGTGGGGGTGGCGCCGGAGGCGGCTTGGGCGATCAGCGCCGATTCCACCTCTCGCTTCTCTTCGTCGCACAGACCGTCCAGCGCACGGCGCTCGACGTGGCCCAGTCCGGCGACGATGGCGTCGAGGTGTTCGATCGGGAAGACCCCGTCCTCGGCATACCCGGGGAGCAACTGCATGGCCGGGAGACCGCGGCCGATGCGTAGGACTCGGTCGGCCACCGAGGGTGCCAATCCCATCTCGATGAGCAAGGGTTTGATCTTCCCACCGCATTGGGTGGCCACCCCGAGGCGGTCCATCTCTGCGGCACACACACTCAGCAAGTGTCCGAGGGTGTTGGACAGGTCGATGATCGCGCGGGTGGTGTCGAAGGCCTGGCGTCGGGTCAGTCCGGTGACGGTCAGCTCGCGGGCGGTGGCGAGGAGGTCGGCGGGTGTGGGAGCGGTGGTGGAGGGCATACCTCAATTCTACTCGCACACACGTTCGAGGCAATGGAATTGAAGCATCAAAATCGACTGTGCACGAATACTTTTCGCGTCCCGAAAGACCCGGAATCCATCAGTCTATCGGGCAGGTCCGACAGTCTCGGTGGGCCGATTCGGGCGATAGTCGCCCAGGCTTCACGAAGAGAACTCGGCCGCGACCTCCACCGCCCGGCGCAGTTGGTCCGGGTCGCTACTCGTCGGGATCAACTGCACCTCGTCGGTGCCGATCCCGGCGAACCCCCGCAACACTTCCGTGAGTTCCTCCTCCGTGCCGGCGAAGCCGGTGGTCGGAGCCATCGCATCGACGAACTCCGCCGGAATCCAATTCATGTAGTGCCGCAGATGTCGGTGCATCTGCTCGCGCGGACCGTCGCCCTCGCCGAGTGCGAACCAGAACGACGTGGCCAAGTGCGGCTGCGGTTTTCGGGCTTCGGTCCACGCGTCGCGGGCAATGTCGAACAGTTCGCGCTGCTTGGTCAGGTCGAGATCCAGCGTCACCCCGGCCACCCCCGATGCCCACGCCGCGGCGCTGCGGATGGTCCGCGGACCCGTTGTGCCGACATGTAATTCGGGTCCGCCGGGCTGAACGCTGGGTGGCCCGACGGGCAAGACCGAATCGGTGAGCTTCTCACCGGCCCACACCCGGCGCATCGTGGCGGCACTCTCGGCGAGGGTTCGCATGTTCTGCCGCGTCGTATCCGCGCCGACGGCGTGATAGTCCTCGTGCCGACCGCCGATCCCCAGGCCCACGGTCAGCCGGCCGTCACTGAGCATGTCGCCGGTGGCCAGCGACTTCGCCAGCAGCACCGGGTCATGGAGTTGCGGTACGACGACGGTGGTCACCAACCGGACACGGTCGGTCCACGCCGCGAGTGCGCCGAGGAGAGTGAGGCAGTCTGGGTTGTCGAAGGCGATACGTTCACCCCAGCACGCCGAGGAGAACGGACCGTCGTCGATGCCCTGCGCCCAGATCTGCAGCAGTGCGGCGTCGAGGTCGGGTTCCATCACGGGCATCGTCATTCCGATGTGCATCAGTGCCTTTCGACGAGGAAGAGATGTTCGGTCACGTGCGTGGCACGGCCGCGGAGGTTTCGGCTGCCGCGAAAAGTGTTGTAGCGCTCTCGGAATTCGGTTACCGTGCCGACGGCGGACAGGATGTCGGTCATCTCGGCGGGGGAGATGTAGCCTTCGTCGTTGAACGACACGAGCAGGAATGACGCGTCGAGGTCCTCGACGAGCGCCCGCATCAGTTGCGGTGATTCGCGGCGCACGTTGTACCCGGACCGATTCCAGTCGACGGGAATCCCGGACACCGCACTCATCTGCGTCGGCCGTCGGTAATCGGCAATCAGGTTGAGCATGAAGTAATTCGACCCGTACGGATGCTGGTTGTACGGCGGATCGAGGTAGGCGAGGTCAACGTGGCCGATGCGGCCGGGCAGATCGTTGGCATCGATCTGCAGGACAACCCGATCCGCGTCGTACCGACTCAGGACAGGTACCGCCGGCGTGATGGTACCGAGGATGCGCAGCAACGCATCCCCGCCGGAACCGCCGAACCGCCCGACGCCGGTCGAGCGATCCTTGTAGAACCCCTTGAACACCCCCGACGTGTTGGCGTGTACCGATGCCGCAGACAGCAACGGCGCCAACAGAAATGGTTTGATGCGCTCATCGAGGGAGTGGATCAGGGACGCGTAGGCGTCGAGGCGGCGAGCGTTGTCGACGGTGTAGAAGACACGTTCCCCGGGTTGGATGTCCGTGTCGTCGGTCGGGGCGTACAGCTCTTCGATGAAACCGTCGACGCGGTATCCGGACTCGACCTTCGAGGTGAACTCGCCTACCAGATAGGTGATTTCGTCGAGATCGACCTCGCCGCGGTTCGCCAGATAGCACTCGCTCATCACCCTGGCATAGGATTCGAGGTCGTTCGCGATGATCGTCGATGAGCGGGCCTTGAGCAGTCGCGACACCGCACCGCTGCCGGAGAAGGCGTCAAGTACCGTCATCTTCCGGCCGAGCCGCTCCTGGACCTGCGCGGCGGCTCGATCGATCACCCCCAGCAGTGCGCGCTTGTTGCCGAGGTAGGTGAGCAGTTGATCGGAGAGGTAGGCGGGGTCCTCGTCAGGTTTTGCCGCCATGGGCGCAAGTGTAGCGCCGGCCTCACTTGGCGGCGAGAGGCTCAACGGCGGTTCGCGGCCCTCGCAACGCCGACGCCACCGCCGCACACAGCGACAACCCGATCGACACCGCGAACACCACGACGAGTCCGTCATGGAACGGCCCGGACAGCAACTGCGGGAAGAAGCTGTGACCGGTCAACGTGGCCTGCTGGGCGTCGGTGAGCGTGGGCAGCACCCCGGTCCCGGCCAGCAGATGCTCTATCGGGTTGACGCCCAGGATCGCGGAGAACAACGACGCGACGGGTGGCAGGTTCGCGACATCGCCGGCCAGCGACGCCGGAACACCCTGCCCCTGCAGCCCCGCCGACATCGCCGACGGCAGGTGCTCCGACAACCCGACGATCATCAGCGAGAAGAACACACCGATCGAGAGGGCGGTGCCGGTGTTCTGGAAGGTGGCACGCATGCCGGAAGCCACTCCGCGATAGCGAGCGGGCACGCTGCTCATGATCGACGACGTGTTCGGTGCCGCGAACATGCCCGTGCCCACCCCGTTCAACGCGATCAGGATGGCGAAAGCCCAGTACGGGAAGGTGATCGGCAGGAACAGCAGGCCGACGAAACTCGACCCGAACACGATCATGCCCATCGTCGCGAACCCGCGGGCACCGAACCGATCCGACATGGCACCGGTGAGCGGACCGGAGACGAAGAAGCCGAGGGTCAACGGCAGCAGGAAGATTCCGGCCCACAGTGGGGTGTCCTCGTAGTTGTAGCCGTGCAGCGGCAACCAGATGCCCTGCAACCAGATGATGAGGATGAACTGCAGTCCGCCCTGCGCCAGCGACGCGCACAGGGCCGCGATGTTGCCGGCGGTGAATGCACGAATCCGGAAGAGCCCCAGTTCGATCATCGGTTCCGCGACATGTTTCTCGATGAAGACGAACGCGACCAGCAGACCCGCGCCGACAGCGAGCAGGGTGATGACCTTCGGGTTGCTCCAGCCCATGGTGTGTCCGCCGTAGGGCTGCAGGCCGATGGTGATGGCGATGAGGATCGCCGAGAGCCCGATGGCGAAACTCCCGTTGCCCCACCAGTCGATTCGGCCGGGGTGGCGTTCACCGTTGTCGCGGAGTTTGCGGTAGGCCCATACTGTGAAGAACAGGCCGACGGGGACGTTCACCCAGAACACTGCTCGCCAGTCCCACGCGGCGAGCAGGCCGCCGAGGACGAGACCGGTGAGCTGACCCGCAAGGGCGGCAACCTGATTGAGGCCCAACGCGAATCCCCGGCGTTCGGCGGGAAAGGCGTCGGTGAGGATGGCTGCGGAGTTGCCGGTGAGCATCGATCCGCCGAGCGCCTGCAGTATGCGCCAGCCGATCAACCACACTGCCGCGGCCGATGCGTGAAAGGGATCGAACGACAACAGGATCGACGCGATGGTGAACACCACGAACCCCAAGTTGTAGATCCGGACGCGCCCGAACATGTCACCGAGTCGGCCGAGCGTGGTGACCGCGACTGCCTGGACGAGGCGGTACCCCATGATCATCCACAGCAGGAAGCCGATGTTCTCCGGCGCGAGCGGATCGAGGCCGATGCCGCGGAAGATCGCCGGCAGCGAGATGATCACGATCGACCCGTCCAGCGCTGACATGAACACCGCTGCGGTGGTGTTGGACAACGCGACCCAGCGGTACCGGTCGTCCTTCGGCGGTGGTGGCGTGCTCTCGATCCCGTCGATCTGTCGTGTGCTCACAGTGCGCTCCCCAGGCGGTCGAGTAGTGGCAGGGCAGCCGCGACGACTCCGATCTCTTCGTCGGTGAGCGTCTCCGACATGGCGTCGGCGATGGCGCGGGTGCGGTGGTTGCGTCGATCGGTCAGCGCGTCGGCGCCGGCACCGGTCAGACTCAGCAGCATGCGCCGACCGTCGCTCGGGTCGGCTGCGCGTTCAAGAAATCCGCGTCCCTGCAGTGCGGCAACGGTGACGCCCATGGACTGCGGGGTGACCTGCTCGAGGCGGGCGAGTTCTGCCGACGTCGTAGGACCGCAGCGGTCGAGCCGCGCGAGGACCGCGGTCTCCGGCACGCTCGGATCGTCGGCGTTGCGGTGCTGCCGAAGACGACGTACCAGGGTGCCGACGGTGATACGCAGGTGCGACGCGACGTCGAGGGCATCGGGCTGGGACATATGATCAACCTACACTTATCAGTCTTGGTTGATAAAGTACCGCAATTCGGTCAAACGGCACTTCATGATGCACAATCCTGGATGCCGGATCGTTCACGAGGCGGTGATCGATCGAGTTCGGTCGGGGCGGCGTACACATGACGACGATGGAGTGAATGTGAAGAAGATTCGGCTTGTCGGCGCGATTGCTGCCGGTGGTCTGTTCGCGGGATCGCTGGCCGTGGCACCCGCCGCGATGGCGGCCCCGCAGGCAACACCGGTGGCGTATTACTCGAACTGCTCCGAGGCGCGTGACGCCGGGGTCGCCCCGCTGTATCGCGGTCAGGACGGTTACCGATCGAAGCTCGATCGCGACGGCGACGGCATTGCGTGCGAGTCGGGCTCCGGGTCGCGCCAGCAGCCGGCGCCGCCGCAGACCCGGCCGGCGCCGCATCCTGAGCAGAAGCCGCAACCCAAGCCGAAGCCGCAACCCAAGCCGCAATCCAAGCCGAAGCCCAAGCCCAAGCCCAAGCCGCAGCCCAAGCCGCAGCCGCAGCCGTGGGGATCGCTCGACTTCGGGTCCTGATCATCGGCCGCTGCCGGGCTACGACGCCCGGTCCGACCTGAACCGCAGTAGGGGCGGGTTCTCGCAAGCACGGTAGGCGCGAGAACCCGCCCCTGCTGTGTCTGGACCCGTACACTCGACACAGAGGCAGCCTCCTTCATTCGCCGATCGAGCCCGTGTCGGCGCCCCGCAATCACGCATATATCCCGATGTCCGGGTTGTCGTGAAGAGGAGGTTTGCGTGTTTCGAATAGTGGGCGTGGCTGCCCTCGCCGTGCTCGCGGTGGTCACGATCTGTCTCGTTGTCATCGGTTCCTGGTGGTGGCTCGTGGCGGCCGTGGTCGCGACGGTGGCGGCCGCAGTGGGTGTGTACGACCTCCTTCAGCGGCGCCACTCGGTGCTCCGCAACTACCCGGTGTTGGGGCACATGCGGTTTCTGCTCGAGGCAATACGTCCCGAACTGCAGCAGTACTTCATCGAGCGCAACTTCGACGGCCGGCCGTACGATCGCGATGTCCGGTCCCTGATCTACGAACGCGCGAAAGGTACTGCCGCCGAACTCTCTTTCGGCACCGAACGGGACATCGACGCGCCAGGCTACGAATACCTGGTGCACTCGACGGCCCCGGTCGACCCGCCCGACGAGCCGCACCGGGTCCGCGTGGGCGGTCCGCATTGCACCCAACCGTATGACATGGCGCTGTTGAACGTGTCGTCCATGAGTTTCGGGGCACTCTCGGCAAATGCGTTGCGCGCTTTGAACAATGGTGCCCGCAAAGGTGGCTTCGCCCACGACACGGGCGAAGGCGGTTTGACTCCGTACCACCTCGGCGGTGCCGACGTGATCTGGGAGATCGGTTCCGGCTACTTCGGAACCCGCACCGACGACGGGCACTTCGACCCCGAACAATTTGCCGAGAAAGCGTCCGATGAGCGGGTCAAGTGCATCTCGATCAAGCTCAGTCAGGGTGCGAAGCCGGGTATCGGCGGGGTGCTGCCCGCCGCCAAGGTCAGCGACGAGATCGCGAAGTACCGGGGTGTGCCGGCCGGCGAGAAATGTGTGAGTCCGGCCAGTCATTCGGCGTTCTCCACGCCTCGGGAACTGGTGGGATTCGTCGCGCGACTGCGGGAACTCGCGCAGGGAAAGCCGATCGGATTCAAGCTGTGTGTCGGGTCTCGGGTGGATGTCCTCGCCATCTGTAAGGCCATGGTCGCCGAGGACATCACCCCGGACTTCATCATCGTCGACGGCGCCGAGGGTGGAACCGCTGCTGCGCCACTCGAATACGAGGACCACGTGGGTCTGCCGCTGACCGATGGTCTGATGACCGTGCACAACGCTCTCGTCGGAACCGGGCTGCGGGACCGGATTCGTATCGGCGCGAGTGGCAAGGTGGCGTCGGGCAATGACATCGTGAAGCGGCTGATCCAGGGTGCGGACTACACCAACGCCGCACGCGCCATGATGATGTCGGTCGGCTGCATCCAGTCCCAGCGCTGCCACACCAACAAGTGTCCGGTCGGCGTGGCGACGCAGGACCCGAAGCGGGCGCGTGCCCTCGACGTCGAGGACAAAAGCGAGCGCGCCTATCGCTACCAGAAGGCGACCGTCGATCAGGCCATGCGACTGATGGCGTCGATGGGGGTCACCGATCCCGCCCAGCTGTCGCCGCACCTGCTGCGCAAACGTGTGTCAGCCACCGAACAGCTTTCCTACGCCGAACTATTCGAGTGGCTCTCCGACGGGCAGCTGCTCACCGAACCGCCCGACTCGTGGCGGGCCGACTGGAACCTGGCGGACCCGGATTCCTTCTCGCCGGCCGGATTCAACGCCCGGCACCACTCTGCTGAGAGGACTTCAACACGATGACCACCGTCGCCGAAACCATCGTTTCCGCACTTGCCGACCTCGGCGTCCGGCAGGTGTGGGGAGTCGTGGGAGACGCCCTCAACCCGATCACCGACGCCATCCGCACCGACGATCGGATCGAGTGGATCGGCGTCCGCCACGAGGAGGCTGCGGCCTTCGCTGCGGGCGCGCAGGCACAACTCACCGACTCGCTGGGCGTCTGCATGGGCACCGTGGGACCCGGATCCGTGCATCTGCTCAACGGGCTCTACGACGCGAAGAAATCCCATGCGCCGGTGCTCGCGATCTGCGGGCAGGTACCGACCTCGGATGTGGGCAGCAACTTCTTCCAGGAAGTCGACAACGACGCCGTATTCGCGGATGTCTCCGTGTTTCGCGCCACCGTCACCGCCGGCTCCCAGATGCCGTTTCTGCTCGAACAGGCGGTCAACTCCGCCCTCGCCCGACGCGGCGTCGCAGTGCTGACCGTGCCCGGTGACGTGGGTGAGCTCGACGTCGACCAGAGCTCGACGAATTTCGTTGCACCGCTGCGTCGTACCGTTGCTGCCCGCTCGGACATCGAGACTGCGGCGGCAGCGTTGAACAGCGGGGGCAAGGTCACCATGCTCGTCGGCCACGGTGCCCGAGCGGCACGAGACGAGGTGCTCGCGGTCGCGGAAACCCTCGGCGCACCGATAGTGCTGACGCTCAAGGCCAAAGAGGGGCTCGAGCAGGACAACCCCTACCAACTCGGTCAGACCGGCCTCATCGGCAATCCGGCCGCGCACGCTGCACTGCACAGTGCGGATACCTTGTTGTTGGTGGGCACCGACTTTCCCTACCGGGACTGGCTGCCCCAGGACAAGCAGGTCATTCAACTCGACGAACGGCCCGAACACATCGGCCGGCGCGCGATGGTCGCCCACGGTCTGGTCGGGCACGCGAAAGAGACCCTTGCCCAGCTGGTTCCGCTGCTCGAGCGCCGTGCGGACACTGGCCATCTCACCGGGCACCGCAAGGAATACGAGGTGTGGCAGGCCGCCCAGCGCCGTCTCGTCGATCCCGATCACGACACCAAGCTGGTCGGTCGGCTGCGCAAGCACCTGGACAATCCGGACGAGTTGATCCGACCCGAACTGGTTGCCGCAGCGGTCGATTCGGCCGCAACCGACGACGCGATCTTCACCACCGACACCGGCATGTCGACGGTGTGGCTGTCCCGATTCGTCGAGATGCGCGGTCAGCGACGGCTTCTCGGGTCCTTTAATCTCGGATCGATGGCCAACGCGATGCCGCAAGCGCTCGGGGCGCAGGCGCTCGACCGCGACCGCCAGGTGATCGCCTTCTGCGGTGACGGCGGACTGATGATGCTGCTCGGCGATCTACGAACCGCGGTGACCTACCGGCTGCCGGTGACCTTCGTGGTGTTCAACAACGGTCGTCTGGGCATGGTCAAGCTGGAACAGGAGCAGAGCGGGCTGCCCGAGTTCGGTACGGAACTCGACAATCCCGATCTCTCCGCGGTGGCGACGGCGCTGGGACTGCAGGCGATCACCGTGACCCGACCCGGTGATGTTCCCGACGCCGTCGCCGTCGCGCTGGCGCATGACGGCCCCTACCTGCTGGATCTGCGGACCAACCCCGACGAGATCTCGGTGCCGCCCCGCCCGACGGTCTCGCAGGGCTGGGGGTTTGCCATCGCGAAGATGAAAGAAACCCTCAGCAGCCGCGAGTGACCGCCGCACGGCTCACGACGTCGCGGCCCGCAGCCCGACATCCACAGTGTTGCGGGCGCCGGCCAGCACCGTCACCGGCAACGCGGCCGGCTCATACATGTTGGCCACGATGGTGAACTCCGCATCGGTGAGACCCTCGATCCGATAGCGGCCGTCCTCGTCGGTGGTCACCGACGCGACGATGGTGCGCTCCGGCCCGATCGCGGACACCGTGGCACCGGCAAGCGGGGTGCCGTCGACGGTGCGCACCGTCCCCTGTACACCGCCGGTGGCCAGTAGCACGATCTCGATGTCGGCGGGTGCGCCACTCCGCGTTGCGTCCATGCTGACGAGTTGACTCGTCGGCTGGTAGCCGGGTGCCGAGGCCGTCACGGCCACCGTGTCACCGTCGGTGAGGCCGGCAATCGCGAAGCGGCCCGCCGAGTCGGCGTGCGCCCGGGTGATGACCGCCCCCGATTGGTCGGTGACCACGAGATTGGCGGCAATGGGCCGCTGCGCGTCGCGGACCGTGCCGCGCAGCGCGGCGCCCCCCGCCAGGACGAAGTCGCGGCGGAACACCAGGTCACCGGCCACCGACACGGTCAGCGCCCGCGGTGTGCGGCCGGGTGCCGTCGCGATGACGGTGAAGGTGCCGTCCGGCAGATCGTGCACCGCGTACGACCCGTCGGTGTGCACCACCGTTGAGCCTGTCTGGTGGCCTCGCAGATCGGTGACGGTGATGGCCGAATTCGGCAGAGATGAGCCATCTTCGGCCACCACCCGGCCGGCCACCCGCGGACGATCCGAGTCGGTCACCGTGTCGTCCGCCGCCAGTCGATGCCGCGGACCGGTGGACGGCCGCGACTCGTCGATCAACTCGCTCGGCGTCGCCACCCCGGCATCGGCGGCGACCGCCGCCAGCTCGGCCCCGAGCGGCTCAGCCGCAACGTGCGCGGACTTCTTGTCGCCGGTGAACAGTGAGAACACCGCACCGAGCAGGCAGCAGATCAGCGCGAAGGTGAAGCAGGCGGTCAGACCGTCGGAGAACGGGTCGGAGATCAGGTGCGGGAAGAAGTCCAACCCGGTCAAGTGGTCGACGCTGGCTTGCGGCAGTCCTGAGGCGTGTCCGGCCAGCAGTTGCTGGATCGGGTTGTAGCCCAGGAACGCGGCGAACAGGATGCCGACAGTCGGCAGGTGCGCCAACGCATTTGCCTGCTCGGACGGAAGTCCGTTGCTGGTCAAACCGCTGAACATTGCATCGGGCAGGTGCGACGAGAGTCCGGCGATCATCAGCGAGAAGAACAGGCCGATGGAGAGCACCATGGCGGCGTTCTGGAATGTCGTCATCATGCCCGCACCCGATCCGCGAGACGTGATCGGCAGGCTGTTCATCACCTCGGCGCGGTTCGGCGAGGCGAACAGGCCCATGCCGATGCCGTTGATCAACATGACGATCGCGAACACCGGGTAGGCGAAGTTGACGGGCATGGCGATCAGGGCGGCAAAGGTGCCGGCGGTGATCACCATGCCGGTGGTGGTGAACCATTTGGTGCCGAGCTTGTCCGAGAGCGCGCCGGAGACCGGTGCGGACAGCAGGAAGCCGATGGTCATGGGGACCATGTAGATGCCGGCCCACAGTGGGGTGCGGGAGTAGTCGTAGCCGTGCTGGGGCAGCCAGATGCCCTGCAACCAGATGATCAGGATGAACTGCAGACCGCCGCGGCCGATGGAGGCCATCAGGTTGGCGGCGTTGCCGAAGGCAAACGACCGGTTGCGGAACAGGGACAGTTCGAACAGCGGGCTGTCGACCTTGGTCTCGATGTAGACGAAGATGGCCAGCATGATGACGCCGCCGATGAGGCCGGTCAGCACCCAGGGATTGGTCCAGCCCATGTTCGAATCTCCATACGGCTGAATGCCATACGTGATCGCAATCAGGATCGCGATCAGTCCCACCGCGAACGTCAGGTTGCCCCACCAGTCCATCTTCGCGTCGCGCCGCTCGCTCAGATCATGCAGCTTCAAGTAGGCCCAGATGGTGCCGATGACCCCGAACGGAACTGAGACCAAGAAGATGTAGTGCCACTGGATGGGGGCGAGGATGCCGCCGATGAGGAGGCCGAGGAAGGAGCCGGCGATGGCGGCGACGCCGTTGATGCCCATGGCCAGGCCACGTTGGTTGGCGGGGAAGGCGTCGGTGAGGATGGCCGAACTGTTGGCCATGAGGAAGGCGCCGCCGACGCCCTGGATGATGCGCCAGACGATGAGCCAGATGGCGGCGGCGGGTCCGTCGAACCAGGTGATGGCCAGGAAGATCGACGACACGGTGAACACGGCGAAGCCCATGTTGTACATGCGGGCGCGGCCGTACATGTCGCCGAGGCGGCCGAAGGAGACAACGAGGACCGCGGTGACGACGAGGAAGCCCATCATCATCCAGAGCAGGTAGCTGGTGTTCTGGGGTTCGAGCGGGTTGAGGTTGATGCCCTTGAAGATGTCGGGCAGGGCGATCAGCACGATCGAGGAGTTGATGGTGGCGATCAGCATGCCCAACGTGGTGTTGGACAAGGCAATCCACTTGTAGCTCGATCCGAGCTCGTCGATCGATTTGTGCCGCGAGCTGCGTGGCGGAGCGCTACTCGCTTCGGTCACTGCGTGATTCGACATGCGTCAGCCTTTCAGGTCAGTAGGTCGGAGAAGTCAGTTGTCGGTGCGGACGGCCTGGATGTCCAGGGACACCGTGGCCGTCCCGCCGATCTGGGCGACACCGGTCAGCAGCTTGTCGTCGAAGCTGATCCCGAAGTCGTTACGGCGCAACGTCCCGGTTGCGCGGAATCCGGCGCGCCGCTGACCCCACGGGTCATCGACCTCGCCGAGATAGGACAGGTCCAGGGTGACCGGCACAGCGGTCCCGCGGAGCGTCAATGTGCCGGGTAGGGTCCAGGATTCGCCCGTCGCCGGGGTCACCCGCGCCGCACGGAACTCGGCGATCGGGTGCTGCTCGACGTCGAAGAACGCACTCGAGCGCAGGTGCTGATCCCGCATCGAATTGTCGGTGTCGATGCTCGCCGTCTTGATCTCGGCCACCACCGACGACAGCTCGATGTCGTCGGTGACCTCGAGGCATCCCGAGAAGTCGGCGAAACGCCCACGGATGGTGGCGATTCCGAGGTGCCGCACGCTGATCTCGATCGCCGAGTGCCCGGCGTCGATCTCCCAGCGGCCGGGTGTGGGAACCGGTGCGCCACCCGCCCGCGACAGGGTGATCTCACCCAGGCCGATCGATCCGGCCCCGGTGAGCACCGCGACCCGCGCGCTCGGCTGATAGCCCTCCGACGTCGTGACGACCGTGTATGTGCCGCTGGGGAGTTCGCCGACCGTGACGGTCCCTTCGACGTCGGCGCGGACAACCGCGCACTGTTCGCCGGTCTGCGACATCACCGTGGTCACCGCGCCGTCGAGTGCTCGTCCACCGGACGTGGTGACGCGTGCCGTGATCGTTCCGCTCATGCCTGCCCCCTTGCCCCGAGAACGAATTCGTGTGTGGTCACGCGGCCGGCGACGACGTCGATCGTCGCGGCCACGGGTGCATAGCCGTTGGCGATGACCGTGTAATCGCCCGGCGTGAGATTGGCGAACAAGTAGCTACCGCGCTCGTCGGTGACGGTGCTCGCCGCCATCTCGCCCTGATCGTTGAGCAGAGCGATCTGACTGTGGGTCACCGGATCACCGCCGCCGTGGTGGCCATCGGTCACCACCCCGCCGAGTTCGGCCGCCGTGGTCAACACGACATCGACTGTGCTGCGGGAGGTTCCGCTGGTCGTCACGGTCTCGGCGACCGGATCGCAGCCCGCCGCGGTGACGAT
This sequence comes from Gordonia sp. CPCC 205515, assembly GCF_048537925.1. Lineage (NCBI taxonomy): Bacteria > Bacillati > Actinomycetota > Actinomycetes > Mycobacteriales > Gordoniaceae > Gordonia > Gordonia sp. CPCC 205515. The sequence continues at coordinate 127,514 of NZ_JBCLVJ010000005.1, forward strand.
CACGGTGTAACTGCCATCGGACAGTCCGGCGACGTTCCATCGACCATCTGCGCCGCTGGCGGCATTGGCGACGACGTGACCGGTGCGGTCGGCGACCGTGACGGTCGCCTTGGAGACGGGCTCGCCGGTGGCCGACGTGGTGACGAGGCCGCTGAGCGTGGCCATCGAGGTGAGCACCACCTCGGCGTCGACCGGCGCGGCGCCGACGGTCACCGTCACCGCCGCGGGTTCATGATCGGCTGCCGAGGCGACGAGCACGTAATGCCCGTCGGCGGCGACCTCGATCACGAACGCTCCGCCGGCGTCGCCGGTCGTCCGGGCGGCCTGGTGCCCGCTCGGGTCGATCACGGTCACCGTGGCGTCGGCGATCGGCTGGCCGTCGGATCGGCGGACCTCGCCGCGGATCACTCCATTACGCATCAGGTTCCTCCTTGCTGGATCGAGTCGGGCTGGGATCGAGTTGGCAGAGGGTGTCGGCGAGTAGCCGTACCGATCGCTGCACGGCGTCGCGTTCGGACGAGTCGAGATGATCGAGCGCCTGATCGAACACGTCGGCCTTGCGGGACGACGAACCGCGCAGGTAGGCGAGACCGTCGTCGCTGGGCTTGAGTAGACATGCCCGCCCGTCGTGCGGATCGGTCGCGCGTTCGACCATCGCGTTCTTCTCCAGCGATGCGACGACCCGCGACATCGTCGGTCCGGCAACACCTTCCCGCTCGGCGAGGTCGCTGGCCCGGATAGGTGCGTGCTCGGCGATGGTCCACAGCGCGGAGAGCTGACCCTCGGGCAGGCTCTGCTCACCCGACCGTGCGCGCACCACGCGTCCGATCCGGATCAGGTCCCGGTGGACCGTGGCGGCACGGCTCGGCGTCGCCGGTGTCCGCTCGGTCGTGGTTCTGGTCAACATCCGCCCCCTTTACGGAAAAGTTGATTAGTGCAACGAAAACAACTTCTTTGCCAGGCTAAGTGTGTGGAGGCCTGATGTGGGCATCGGCGGCATGTGAGATGGCCAACATTTTCATCGAAAACCTATGTAAATCAGGCTAATTCGGACATACGCGACAGAGGGTGGTTGCCTGGAATTGGACATCTGACCCACCGGGAACCGGGTGCATCGTTCGCGCGCAACTGATTTGGTGTCCTAAGAACAGCTTGACAGGCCTGTAAGGCTTCGACTACTTTTCGAGTGGCGTAAGTCACATGTCGGACTTGCGCCGATCGTTCGCCACCCGGTGACCGGTCGAGGATCTCCGTGACCACGCAGCCCGACCCGGGCTGATTCTGTCGTGCTCAAATCGGTGGAAGGCGAAATGCGAATGCGAAGAAGAACCGGCCGAATTGTTGCGGCGGCCATCGCCGCGACCTGTGCATTCTCGGTGGTGTCCTGTAGCAGCGACGACAGCAGCTCGGGATCGGGTGCCGACTCGAGCGCCGCCGAGGAGAGCGGAGTCAAGGCGACCGGCGACCCGGTCAAGGTCGGACTCTTCAATCCGTCGAAGGGGCCCGCCACCCAGGGCGGCGTCACCTCCGGACGCGATGCCGCCGTCAACTACATCAACAACCAACTCGGCGGCATCAACGGCCGGCCCATCGAAGTCGTCGACTGCGGCATCGATCAGACGGCCCCAGAATCCACCATCTCGTGTGCCAACCAGTTCGTGCAAGCCGGTGTGGTGGCCGCGATCGACGGATACGACTCCGAATCGCAGTCTGCGGTGCCGATTCTGACGTCGGCGAAAATCCCGCTGGTGGGCCAGATCCCGTTCAACACCGCCACCGGCGCCTCGGCCGACAACCGGGTGTATTTCGGCCCGCCGCCGGCGGCCTTCCTCGTCGGCTTCATGCAGACCCTCAAGCAGCAGGGCAAGACGTCGCTGACGCTCGCCAATGCCGATCTGCCGCAGGCGCATCAGGTCTTCGACGGACTGCTCGCCCCGCTCGGCAAGCAGCTCGGCATCGACGTCAAGAGTGTCTACTATCCACCGGCCGGACCCAACTTCACCGCTCTGGCAACAACTCTCGCCGAGGGAAATCCGGACGCAGCCGGCCTGATGACCTCCGCCAATGACAACACCTGCACCAAGCTGGCGCAGTCGCTGCGTTCGGTGGGCTACAAGGGCACGATGTTCATGGCGGCTTGCACCGAGTTCATCGACACCATGGGCTCCCAGGCTGTCGGCGCGGAGACCTACTCGCCGGGATGGCAACCGCCGGCGATTGAATCGGCTCCGGAGCCGGCGAAGAGCAACTTGAAGGTCGCGCAGAAGTACATCGACGAGGCGGGCGGTACCGGTGGCTTCTATGCCTACGGCACGTTCTCGATCCTGACCGACTTCGTCAACGGCCTCAACCAGGCGAAGGTAACCGACTTCACCGGACCCAACGTGCTCACCGCGCTCAAGGGACTCAGTGGATTCCAGAGTTTCCTCGGCCCGCAGCTCACCTGCGGGAAGCCCACCACCCCGAACTGCACCACCGAGATGTTGCTGTTCGAGGTGACCTCCGACAAGACCACCAAGCCGGTGGGCGATGGGTTCATCACACCGAGTCCGGAAGTGCTCAAGGCCATCCCGGGCGCCGCATAGCGTGACGCGGTTACATCCCTGAGCTCGCGGTGGCCGGCCGGATCCCGATCCGACCGGCCACCGCCCGATCTCTCCTTTCCGTCGTCCGCCATCGCGCCGACCGCGATCGCCTCGTGATTGGGTCCCGAATATGGGTCAGTTCCTGCAATTCGTCTTTCTCGGTTTGTCGACCGGCGCGGTCTACGCGGTCCTCGCGTCCTCGCTCGTCGCCGTTCACGCGGCCACCGGCATCATCAACTTCGCCCAGGGCGCCATCGGGTTGTGGGCCGTGTATGTCGTTGCGGCCCTGCGGACCGACGGCACCCTGGTGCTACCGATCGGGTCGATACCGCTCGGCAGTGAAGCCCACCCCACCCCGATGGTGTTGGCCATTGTCATCGGTGTGGTCTACGCGGTGATCTGGTCGCTCGCCGCGCACCTGCTCGTCTTTCGGCCGCTACGTCGGGCGCCGGTCCTCGCCCAGGTGGTGGCCTCCGTCGGCCTGATGCTGTTCGTGCAGGCACTCGTCCAATTGCGTTTCGACACAGAGAATCTCTTTGCTCTCGCGATTCTGCCGGACACCACGATCGACTTCGCCGGAGCGGTCATCAACGTCTCCGACCTGATCCTCGCGGGCGTCGCCATCCTGATCGCGGTCATGTTCTGGGCCTACTTCCGGTTGACGACGCTGGGTGTGGCCACCCGCGCCGGGTCCGAGGACGAACTGGCCGCGCGCCTCACCGGTTACTCGCCCGACCGCCTCGCCGCGATCGTCTGGGCGCTGACCGGCGCGGCCACCGGACTGATCGTCATCCTGGCCGCCTTCACTATCGGACTCAACGTCACCAGCTACACCTTCTACGTCATCCCGGCGCTCGCGGTGGCCCTCGTCGGACGTCTCTCGTCCTTCGGAATCGCCTGTGCCGCAGGTTTGGTACTTGGATCGTTCCAGGCGGTGATCACCTGGCTGACCACCAAGGACTGGTGGCCGGAGTGGGCGCAGGCCGGACTCGGCGACGCGCTGCCGTTCCTCATCGTGGTCATCGCACTGTTCGCGTTCGGCGGCCGTATCCCGTCCCGGGGTTCGCTCGGTGAGGTGAAGATGCCGGAGGTGCGCATCCCCCGGCTGCGGGTGGTCCCGATCGTGGCTGTCCTTGCAGTGGTGGTCGCTGCCATCGTATTCACCTCGGGGACCTGGCGATTCGGCGTCGTCACCTCGATCATCCTCTCGCTCATCGCGCTGTCGCTGGTCCTGCTGACCGGTTACCTCGGCCAGATCTCGCTGGCGTCCATGGCCTTTGCCGGTACCGCCGGTTTCGCGCTGTCGAAACTCACGGTCAACTGGCATATCCCGTTCCCGTTCAGCATCTTCTTTGCCGCACTGATCGCCACCTTCCTCGGCATCCTGGTCGGCGTGCCCGCGTTGCGGATACGTGGCGCGCAACTCGCGGTGGTCACCCTGGCGGCCGCGGTGGCGATTCAGAGTTTCGTGTTCGCCAATCCCGAGATCACCGCCTTCGAAGGCAATCTCATCGAGGACCCCACCCTGTTCGGTCTCGACCTCGGGGTTCGTGACGGTACCAACCTGGTGACCCTCCGATTCGCCATCATGGTGCTGGTGGTGGTCGTCATCGCCACGCTCGCGGTCATGCGGTTCATGGCCGGATCGACCGGACGATCGTTCCTCGCCGTTCGGTCCAACGAACGCGCTGCCGCCTCGGTCGGTATCAACGTCGCCTCCACCAAACTGCTCGGCTTCGCGCTGTCGGCGTTCCTCGCGGGGATCGGTGGATGCCTGATCGGCTACAGCCGCGGTCAACTCTCGGCAGGCTCGTTCACCGTGATGATCGGACTCACCCTGCTCGCGATGACCTACGTAGGCGGAATCACCTCGGTCGCAGGCGCTTTCCTCGCCGGCGTCATCGGACCCCTCGGCGTCGGCTATGTGTTCCTCAACCAGACCCTCAACCTCGGCGAGTACTACGACCTGATCGCCGCCGGTGGGCTGCTGCTGATGGCGGTGATGAACCCCGTCGGCGTCACCGGCGCGGTCTCCGAACTCGTCGACAAGATCCGCTCCCATCGAGCGGACCCGCCCGACCAGCAGGCTGAACCGGGTATCGCGCAATCGAATTCGGAGACCAGCGCCCATGTCTGAGAACGTCGCACTCCTCCTGCAAACCCACGGACTCTCGGTCCGCTACGGCGGTGTCACCGCCAACGCGGACATCGACATCGCGGTCGGCGCCGGCGAGATCGTCGGCCTGATCGGCCCCAACGGTGCCGGCAAGACCACGTTCGTCGACGCGGTCACCGGCTTCACCCGTTCGTCCGGGCAGGTCCTGCTCGACGGTGCGCGAGTCGACCGCAAGAGCCCGCACCGCCTCCGCAACGCCGGGATGGCCCGTACGTGGCAGGCGGGAGAGCTGTTCGCCGACTTGACAATTGCACAGAATCTGGCGGTCGCGGTGCAGCGCGTCGGGCTGCGGGCCCTGTTCTTCGACGTGTTCACCGGCTCACCGCCGCCGGCCGGAGTGGTCGAGGACGCGCTGGCGAAGGTCGGATTGACCGACGTCGCCGACCGACGCCCCGGCGAACTCACCCTCGGGCAACAGAAACTCGCCGGTGTCGCGCGGGCGCTGGTCGGCGGCACCCGGGTGGTACTCCTCGATGAGCCTGCAGCCGGTCTCGACACCCACGAAAGTCGGGAATTCGGCGGGGAATTGCGGCGAATCGCCGCCGATGGGATCGGCATCCTGCTGATCGACCACGACATGTCGCTCGTGCTCGACGTCTGCGACCGGCTCTATGTCCTGGACTTCGGCAAGGTCATCGCCGCCGGGTCGCCGGCCGAGATCCAGGACGATCCGGCAGTCATCGCCGCCTATCTCGGCAGCGCCGAAGTCCAGGCCGACGCAGTGGAGAAGGGCTGACATGACCACCACACCCGACACCTCGGTTCTCTCGATCGACGACATCACCGTCGGCTACGGCGGGGTTCCCGCGGTCCGCAACTTCTCCGCCTCGGTCCGGGCCGGCGAAATCCTCGCCCTTCTCGGTCCGAACGGCGCAGGCAAGACCACCACACTGTTGGCCGCCGTCGGTGCGTTACCGCTCATGTCCGGCACGGTCACCGCGCTCGGCGAACCGATCGACGGCCGCGTAGAACGCAACGCGCGCCGCGGCATCACCCTCGTGCCGGACAACCGGGGTGTGTTCCACCGACTGTCGGTCGCCGACAACCTGCGGCTGGCCAAACGCAAGGGCGGCGGCAGCATCGACTCCGTCTACGACCACTTCCCCCGGCTCCGCGATCTCCGGAGCCGCCGCTGTGGCAACCTGTCCGGCGGAGAACAGCAGATGCTGGCGCTGGCCAAGGCCCTGCTCACCCGACCGTCGGTGCTGCTGATCGACGAACTCAGTCTGGGCTTGTCCCCGATCGCGGTCCAGGATCTGCTGCCGCGCCTGCGGGCCATCGCCGACGACCAGCAGATGGCCGTTGTCCTGGTGGAACAACACATCGACCTGGCACTCGGCATCGCCGACACGGCCATCGTCCTGCACCACGGCCGCGTCGCACTGACCGGCTCGGCGCGCGAACTGCGGGACCGGCGCGATACCGTCGAGGATGCCTACTTCGGCCGGATCGGGCACCTGTCCGAGTCGTAGACCCATGCCGTAGCGCGACACCGGAGGAGACAGCGTGGCCAAGTCCGGAGCAGCCGACCCCAGTGGGCGACGCAAACGCAAGCTCAATACGCGCAACCGGCCGACCGACGCCGAGTTGCTCGACGCCGCGCGGGCCGTCGTCGCCGAACAGGGCGGCGAGCGCGTGACGATGGACATGATCGCCGAGCACGCCGGCACCACCCGGGTGACCCTGTACGCACACTTCGGTTCCCGGGATGAGCTGTTGGAGCGGGTCATCGTGCGGGAACTCGACGAGTTCGCCGCGTGGATGTTCGCCGCCTACGACGAAGGTCTCGACATGCCGTTCGGCGCACGCGCCCGTCATTCGGTGGAAGCGACCTTCGAATACGCCCGCCGGAATCCGGAAGGGCTGCGGGTCCTGCTGGCGCACCGGCAGGAAGCCGAGGATCCCGGCCGCCGGCTCTACGCCACGCTCGAGCCGCGCGTGGCGGCCCGCCTGCGGGAGAACTATGCGACGCGGGGCGCGAACATCGCGGCGAGCGCCGATACCCTGGCGTCACTGATGATCGGGATGAGCCTGGATATCGCCTACCGCGCACTGATCGTCGATGGTGCGGACATCGACGCGGCCTGCGATCTCGCGGTGACCGCGACACTGGCGGTGCTCCGCGACGTCCGACCCGAACAACTGTTGGCCATCGATGCGTCCCTGACCCGACCGTGACTGGCGTAAAGTCGGTGCGTGGGCAAGAAATCCAAGAAGTCGCACGGTAAGCACTCGAAGCAGCAGAAGCGTGCCTCGGTCGAGACCGATTCCGCGCCAAAGCCGTTGATGAAGAACAAAGAATACCGCAAGGAACTCAAGGGCCTGCACGCCGAACTCGTCGCGATGCAGGAGTGGGTGCGCTCCACCGGGGCCAAGATCGTCGTGGTGTTCGAAGGCCGCGACACTGCCGGCAAGGGCGGGGTGATCAAGGCGCTCACTGAACGCGTGAGCCCCCGGGTGTTCCGGGTCGTCGCGCTGCCCACGCCGACCGAGCGGCAGAAGTCGCAGATGTTCCTGCAGCGCTACGTGGAGCACTTCCCGGCGGGCGGCGAAGTGATCATCTTCGACCGCAGTTGGTACAACCGTACCGGTGTGGAACGGGTCATGGGCTTCTGCACCGAGGAGCAGGCGAAGCAATTCCTCAGCGATGCACCGGAGTTCGAGCGGGCGATGGTGCGGTCCGGGATCATCCTCATCAAGTACTGGCTCGAGGTCAGCGAGGACCAGCAGACCGCACGGCTCGAGAGCAGGCTCACCGACCCGCGCAAGTACTGGAAGCTCTCGCCGATGGACGTCGAATCCTACGCCCGCTGGGACGATTACACCGATGCCCGCGACGACATGTTCCGCTACACCGACACCGGTTGGGCACCGTGGCACATCGCGCACAACGACGACAAGAAACGCGGACGGCTCAACATCATTCGGCACTTACTCGACCAGGTGCCGTACACCCCGCTCGCGGCACCCGACATCACCCTCCCCAAGCGCAAGGTCAGCCCCGACCACGAGCCCGATTCCTCGATCACCCGGGTGCCGGAACGCTACTGACCGGCGGTCAGATGCTCGAAGGCGACGTGCGCAAAGATGCGCAGGTAGTCGCGTAGCGCTTCGTCGTCGGCGTAGAAGCCGGGGTTGTGGTTCATCGCCATGCCCCGGCCACCCTCCTCGGGTGCGATGTCGGTGGCGGTGAACACGGTGTCCTGTACGCCGTAGGTGAAGTACGCACCACCGAAATCCCGGACGAACACCGACATGTCGTCGTAGCCGAGCGCGGCCGGTGCGTCGACGACCCGCTCGGCACCGACGACACGTTCGATCATCGGGCGGATCTCCTCGACCCATTCGGGGGTGTTGGTCACCGGCGGCACATCCTGGAGGAACTCGACGGTCGCGGTGGCTCCGAACGCCTCCGCCGTGTTCTCCACCAGCCGGCGTAGATGGTTCTGCACCACCGACATGTCCCCGGCATCCAGGCAGCGGATGGTGCCCCACATCGTCACCGTCGCGCCGATGATGTTGAACCGACCCACATCCTCCAGATGCCCGAAGGACACGGTGATGGCGTTGGTCGCCGGCACCTGCCGGTAGAGCTGAGCACTGCCGGAGATGATCTGTGCGGCAACCGGATACGGGTCGACGCCATACCACGGCGTGGACCCGTGTACCTGCTTGCCCTCGACGGTCACCTTCACCAGGCAGGACGCCGCGAACGCGTTGCCGACGTGGACCCCGACGGTGCCCTTCGGGAACGGCGTCACGTGCATGCCGAACACCATCGACGGCGTCGACGACGCGAAGATCCCGGTGTCGACCATGGCCTGCGCACCACCGGTCTCGTCGACCGGCGGTCCCTCCTCGGCCGGCTGGAAGATGAACATCACCGAACCGGGCAGGTCGTCGCGCACCGACGCGAGGACCCGGGCGGCGGCGAGCACCGTGGCGGTGTGGCAGTCGTGACCGCAGGCGTGCGCGACCGGGTACGGACCGCCCGGATAGTCCTCGTCGACGACTGTCGACGCGAACGGCACCCCGGAGACCTCCTTCACCGGCAGGCCGTCGGTGTCGGCGCGCAGCGCGGCCATCCGGTCGCCGTCCCGGCCACCGCGCAGGATCGCGACCACCCCGTGCCCGGCGATGCCCTGATGGATCTCGTCGACGCCGGCGGCGGTGAGTCGTTCGACGATGAAGGTCTCGGTGTTGACCTCGCGGTTGGACAGTTCCGGATTCGCGTGCAGGTGGTGGCGCCATTCGACAAGGTCGGTGAAGATCTCACCGACGGCATCATCGATGGCGGCTCTGGTGCGATCGGCGTCTGCGCTCATATCGCGATCGTATTGGGTCCGGATCGGCGAACCCGGCATTTTCATCGTCGTCCCGCGCGACAATGGCCCTTGCAGACAGGAGAGGTGGTACGGCGTGGGTGACTCGATGGTGCTGGCCGAAGTGCGCACAGCATGTGAACTGCAGGCGGTCACGGAGTGGGCGGCGCAGGCGCATCCGACGGCGACGGTACGTCCCGTCAACGAACTCGCCGCCGACGACCTCCATGTCGAGACCGAACTGATCCCGGCGCGGGTGGTGTGGCTGCCGCCGATGCGCAAGGGTGAGCGCCGGGTATCGCTGGCCGACGTGCTGGTGCTGTCCAATCCGCGCCGTCCACCGGCGTGGCGACAATCGTCGTTGAAGAAACGGTATCCGGACCGGGCGCGCGTGGTGGCCGGTGAGCCGGCGACGGTGGCCGATCTGCGGGAGCGGTTCGCCAAGGAGTTCGCCGAGGGCGAGCCGTTCAGCTCCTTCGTGGCGGTGCAGGCGTCGCTGTCGGCCGAGCGCGCCGAGCGGCAGATCGTCGGCGATCGCTATAAGGTGCCGCGGTTGGTGGCCGACCAGATCAGCTCGTCGGCGCGGTTCCAGACCAACGCCGCCAAGCTGGCCGCCGAACTCGGCCGGCCGGCTGCCGACGTGGTCGCCGACGCCACCGAGAAGATGTCGGCATTCGTCGCGACGCAGAGCCGCCTGATGGACGACGTGTTCACCTCCATCTTCAGCAACCTGCACGAACGCACCTGGTCGGTGTCGGTCGACCTCGACACGCTGGCCGATCTGCGGGAGAAGAACAAGTCCTGCAGCCTGGTCTTCCTGCCGTCGCACCGCTCTTACGTCGACCCGTTGGTGCTCGCGGAAGTGTTGCGGCATGAGAACTTTCCCCCGAACCTGGTGCTCGGCGGCAACAACCTCTCGTTCTGGCCGGTCGGTCCGATCGGACGTCGGGCAGGCATGATCTTCATCCGCCGCAAGTTCGGCAAGGACCCGGTCTACAAGTTCGCGATGCGGTCCTACCTGGCGTTCATCGTCGAGAAGCGATTCAACCTCGAGTGGTACATCGAGGGCGGACGGAGTCGGACGGGGAAGCTGCGCAAACCGATGCTCGGGCTGCTCGCCTACGTCGTCGACGCCCTCGACCAGGTCGATGAGGCCGATGTGTTGGTGGTACCCACCGCGATCGTCTACGACCAGTTGCAGGAGATCGGGGCGGTGGCCGCCGAGTTGGCGGGCGCGAAGAAGAAGCCCGAGGGAGTCAAGTGGTTGCTCAATTACGCTCGGCAGCAACGCGAATACATGGGTGAGGCGCGCGTCCGGTTCGGTGAACCGTTCTCGCTGCGCAAGTCCCTCGCCGATGCCGGCGAAGGGCGCTCGCGGCTGGAGAAGGTGGCGTTCAAGGTGATGGACGGCATCAACGACGCCACCCCGATCTCGGCGACGTCGCTCGCCGGATTTGCGTTGCTCGGCGCCCGGGACCGCGCGTACACGGCAACGGAGATCGAGGAGATCCTGGTGCCGCTGCTCGACTACATCGACCAGCGGCACCTACCCGGCCCCGATCGGGCGCTGTGTCAGGGCACCGGACTGCGAAACACGTTGCGCGTGTTGACCCAGGCCGGTGTGTTGTCGAAGTTCGACGGCGGCCCCGACACGGTCTGGTCGATCGCGCCGGGCAACCACACGATCGCCGCCTACTACCGCAACGGGGCACTGCATCACTTCGTCGATCGCTCCATCGTCGAACTCGCGATGCTGGCGGCCGCCGACGGGGATCTCGATGCTGTTGACGGCGACCTGTTCTCGGCCGCGCAACAGGAAGCGCTGCGTATCCGTGATCTGCTGAAGTTCGAGTTCTTCTTCCCGGCCAAGGATGAATTCCTCCACGACCTCGGCGCCGAGATCGATCTCCTCGACACGCAGTGGCGCGAGCTCACCGAACGCACCCCCGCGCGGATCGAACGCATCCTGCGCGAGCACGCCGGGGCACTGCTGGCGCGACGCACCTTGCAGCCGTTCTTCGACGCCCAGCTGGTGGTCGCCGAACGGCTCGTGAGTCTCGGTCCGTACGAACGGTCCAAGGACGACGTGCTCACCGACTGCCTCGGACTGGGGCAGCAGTTGGCGCTGCAAGGTTTTGTGCGGTCCCGTGATTCGGTGTCAAAAGAGTTGTACGACGCCGCCTATCAGCTCGCCGAGAACCGCGGCCTGATCGGCACCGACAACGAGGCCCTGGCCGGACGGCGGGCGTGGCTTGCAGAAATCGAGGTCATGCGAGAACGTTTGGCGCGCATCGCCTCTGTAGAGGCCGAGCATGCGGAGGCGATCGCATGAGCGCCTTCACCGACCGATTGCGGGACATCCGTTCGGCGCCCACCGGCAAGAAGGTCGGCGCGTTCTTCGACTACGACGGCACCCTCATCGACGGATTCTCGGCCAGTGCGATCGTCCGATCCCGGTTGCGCAGCATGGACTTCGGGATGGGCGAGCTGGCCGGCACCCTGCTCATCGCGCTGCGCGGCGTCGAGTCGGAGCAGGATTACGCCGAGGTACTCGAGGCCACCAAGCCTGTCTTCGCGGGCAAGCCGTACTCGGAGATGCTCGAGTTCGGCAACCGGCTCTTCAAGTACGAGACCGCGGCGAAACTGCGTCCGCAGATGTGGCAGATCATCCGCGCGCACAAGGAGATGGGGCATCGTATCGTGATCGCCTCGTCGGCCACACGATTCCAGATCGAGCCGATCGCCCGGGAGATCGAGGCCGATCACGCCCTGGCCACCGACGTGGAGGTCATCGACGGGATCATCACCGGCAAGGTCATCGGCCGTCCGCTGTGGGGACCCGGAAAGGCTGCCGCCGTAAGAACTTTGGCCCGCGAATACGAGATGGATCTCGATGCGTCTTTCGGCTACAGCGACGGCGACGAGGACATTCCGTACCTGGAGTCGGTCGGGCGGCCGGCGGCCGTGTCGCCGGGTCGGGTGATGCGAGCGGAAGCGCAGGCGCGGGGGTGGCCGATCATCGACCTGCGCAACCCGTCGGCCAATCCGCTCGTCAGCCTGGCCCGCACCGGAGCGTTCTATGGGTCGTTCATCGGTTCCGCCGCGGTCGGTGTGGCCGGCAGCGTGTTGACCCTCGACCCGAAATTCGCGGAAAAGGCACTGCCGGTCGGCAACGATCTGGGGCTCACCCTGGCGGGCGTCGAGGTCCGCGTGATCGACGGCGAGGAATACCTGACGTCGGCCCGGCCGTGCGTGTTCGTGTTCAATCACCAGTCGAAACTCGATATGCCCGTGCTGATCCGGCTGATACACCGGGACGCCACCGGCGTGGCGAAGAAGGAGATCAAGCGGGTTCCGGTGCTCGGCCAGATCCTCGACGCCGCCGGACTGGTCTTCATCGATCGGGCCAACACGGACAAGGCAATCGAGCAGATGGCACCCGCCGTGGACAAGCTGCGCAACGAAGGCATGTCGCTGGTGGTCGCGCCGGAGGGCACCCGTTCTCCGACCCCGCGGATCGCACAGTTCAAGAAGGGGCCCTTCCACATCGCGAGCCAGGCGGGGGTGCCGATCGTCCCCATCGTGCTGCGCAACACCGGCGAATTGATGTGGCGGGGAAGTCAACTGATCAAGCCCGGTACCGTCGAGGTCAAGGTGCTGCCACCGGTCGACACCTCCGGCTGGCAGGCCGACGAGATGGGCGAGCACGCCGAGGAGGTACGTCAGATGTTCATCACCACCCTGGCCGACTGGCCGGTGGAGTCCTTCGAGGACGGCCGCATGACCCGATCGACGGAGAACTGGATATGAGCACGGACAAGCCGCTGGACGTGGCCAACGATCCCTACATGAGCGCCGTCGACACCATCATGTGGCGCGGCGGGTTCGATCGACGACTCCGCAGCACCATCAGCGTGCTGGAAATCTATGACTGCGCACCGGATTGGGACCGGCTGATGGCCGCCCACGAGTGGGCGAGCCGGATGGCGCCACGCTTTCAGCAACGCGTCATCGACTCACCGTTCGGCACCGGTACGCCGAGTTGGGCGATCGATCCCGACTTCGACCTGCACTACCACGTCCGCCGGATACGGCTCGGTGGCGACGGATCGATGCGCGAACTGCTGGCCACGTGCGAGCAGATCGCGATGACCGCGCTCGATCCCGAACGCCCGCCGTGGGAGGGCACGCTCATCGAGGGACTGCCCGACGGCAAGGCCGCCTACTTCCTCAAGTCGCATCACGCCCTCACCGACGGCATGGCGGCGATCATGGTGCTGGCCCAACTACATTCGCGTACCCGCGAGCCGATGCCGGACAAGCCGCAGCCGCCCCGGCCCGCACCGGACCACATCTCGGCCATCGACACCCTCCGCCGGCAGGTGATCGACGAGGTCCAGAGCATTCCGGGCCAGGTCGACACCGCCTTCCGTGCGGTTCGGTCGCTGATCCATCCGAGGACTGCGCTGAGCCAGACGCTCCGCTACGGTCGATCGCTACCGCGGGTGGCGGGCTTGGTGAGCCCACCGGGATCGCCTCTGATGAAAGAGCGCAGTCTCTCATGGCGATTCAGCGCCTTCGAGGTACCGTTCACCGATCTCAAGGCCGCGGCCACCGCGATGCGGGCGTCGATCAACGACGTCTACCTGGGTGGGTTGATCGGCGGATTCCGGTTGTATCACGAGAAACTCGGCACCGAGATCGAGACCATGCCGGTGTGTATTCCGATTTCGGTCCGCAAACCCGATGATCCGGTGGGCGGCAACAGGATTGCGGTCGGACGACTGGCGGGGCCGATCGGCATCGCCGACCCGTTCGAGCGGGTGCTGACCGTGCGGGAGCAGGTCCGCGCCGCCCGAACCGAACCGGCCGTCGATGTCTTCAACACCCTCGGCCCGGTGCTCGCCTGGTTGCCCGGCCAGGTCATCGCCCAATTCAGCGGTGCCACAAGCCAAAACGATCTGCAGGCGAGCAACGTGCCGGGCATTCCGTGGGACACCTATGTGGCGGGGGCGAAGGTCGAGCGGATGTTCCCCTTCGGGCCGCTACCCGGCTGTGCCGTGATGGCCACGTTGATCACCCACAACGGGATTGCCTGCCTGGGCATCAATCACGATGCCGCGTCGATCACCGAGCCGGAGCTCTTCGCCGAATGCCTCGTCGACGGTTTCAACGAGGTGCTGGCGCTGGCCGCCGACGGCGGACCGGGCGTCGTCCCCGGCACGCTGAAGCGGTTGGGGTAGCGACCAGAGTTCCGTCGGCTCGGCTCAGCGGGTTTCTGGTGGCGGTTCGCGGTCCTGCTGAACGCCTGTGCGGTCTTCGGCGATCGGCTCGTCGGCGCCACGACGCGTTCCGTCCCTGCCGACATCGGGATCGATCTTGTCCGCCCGCGCGAACTCGTTCTCGATGTCCTCCCGCGACTCGACTGCCTGTCCCTGATGGACCCGCGCCTGCTCGTTGAGCCGCTTGGCCTCGGCGGCCTTCGCATCGGACTCGGCCTGCGCCTTGCGCGCCAACGCCTCAGATTCTTCGGCCCGGGCCTCCCGATGCCGAAGATCTGACACCTTCTCTTCCGCGTTCTCGCGGATGTTCTGGGCTTCCGCGCGTCGCCGGGCTGTGCGTTGCCGCATGAGAAACGCGGCCACGATCAGCACGATGACGACGATGACGACCGCGATGATGATCCAAGCGGTGGTACTCAAGTGCTCCTCCTCGTATCCGAACGTCCTCAAGTCGAGAGTGCCCGGGAAACCTCACCGCCATCGCCGAATCGTGAAATTGCCTCATCGGACACGCCCTAAACGATCGCCTGGGTTCCGGTGATGGCAGTCGGGAACTCGCCGGCGACCACATCATCGGGGCCGTAGGGCGAGGTGTCTTTGTCGTGCGCTGCGGGCGGACAGGGTGCGTACTGCCCGTTGCCGAGACTCATCGTGCAGGGTGCAACCGGCGCGGCACTCGCGGTGCCGGATTCGAGTGCCAAGCCGGCGGTGGTGACGCCGGCCGCGATCAGGAAACCTGCACCGATGGTGATGACTTTTTTCATGAGATGACCTTCTGTTCTTGTTGATTCCCCCTGAAGACGAGAATAGGGCCGTTCGTTAGCGAAGCATTCGATTTCTTTTCCTGTTCTCAGGATGCTCGAGATATTCTGTGCCGCTTCTTATCTGGGAGGCGTGATTGCCGGTTTCGCCCGAAGTCGGAAACCGCGAGTTTTATCAATAACGATGTACGACAACAGCATTCGTGAATTGGTAGCAAGCTCACAGGCTACTCGCCGCTTCCTTGCAGATACATGTGCCGTCGATAGTCGGAGATAGGGCGCGTGGTTCGTCAGGCATCGGGCATGATTATCGCAATAGTTAGATCCACGAGCAGGGGACGTGAAGCATGACCAGCACCACCGAGATGCGGAAGTTCGACGATGCGCATCTGCGCAGCGCGACCGACGTCGCCGCCGATGCCGATGTCGACCCGAACGTCGGTCTGGCCACCGTCGACGCCGCCGTCCGGCTGAAGACCTACGGACCCAACGAGGTGACCGCTGAGCCGCCACCCAGCATCTGGGCGGTCTCGCGTGGCCAGCTGACCAACCCGATGAACATCATGCTGCTCATCGTCGCGGTCGCCGCCTTCGCGATCGGCCAGTTCGCGACGGGCTTCGTCGTGGCGTTCCTCGTGGTGTTCAACGTGGTGATGGGCACCCGGCAGGAGATGAAGGCGCAGGCCAGTGTTGACGCGCTGTCCAGCCTGCAGGTTCCGCGTGCGCGGGTGCGTCGTGGCGGGCAGGTGGCGGAGGTACCGGCGGCCGACCTCGTTCCCGGTGACGTCGTGTTGGTCGAAGCGGGTGATCTCGTCCCGGCCGACGGCCGTCTGATCACGTCGGCGACCCTCGAGGTGCAGGAGGCCGCGCTCACCGGTGAGAGTGCTCCGGTGGCCAAGGACCCGGCCATCATCACCGGCGGCGACACCGCACTCGGCGACCGGACGAACATGGTCTTCCAGAACACTCAGGTCACCCGAGGATCGGCGGTCTTTGTGGTGACGGCCACCGGCGCCGCGACCCAGATGGGTCGCATCGCCGACATGGTCACCGCGACCAAGCGGACGAAGTCGCCGCTGCAACTCGAACTCGACGGCTTGACCAAGGTTTTCGGATTCCTCGCCTGGGGTGCGGTCGCCATCATCGGCGTCGTGGGACTCATCCGCGGACAGAACGGCGAAACCCTGGCGCTGCTCTGCATCTCGACCGCCATCGCGTCGATCCCGACCGGATTGCCGACCTTCGTGCAGACGATGTTGTCCTCGGGCGCACAGCATCTCGCCGAGCAGAAGGCGGTGGTCAAGTCGTTGGCCGACGTCGAGACGCTCGGCGGCACCACGGTGATCAACTCGGACAAGACCGGCACGCTCACGATGAACGCGATGACCGTCACCTCGCTGTACGCCGGCGACCAGTGGTACCGGGTCGAGGGTTCCGGCTACTCGAAGACCGGCGCGATCCTCGGTGCCGCCGGTGTCACCCCTGACTTCACGCCGCTGGCGCTGGGATTGGCGCTCTGTTCGGATGCCACGGTCGGCGACGACGGTTCGGTGATCGGCGACCCGACCGAGGCCGCGCTCGTGGTGCTCGCCGCGAAGATGGGCGTCGACGCCGAGGTCACCCGCCGGTCGATTCCCCGCGTGACCGAGGTCCCGTTCGATTCCGACTACAAGTTCATGGCGACCTTCCATGACCGACCGGCGTCGCTGACCGGCACGATCATCGCGCAGCCGCACCTGGTGGTCGTCAAGGGCGGCCCCGACGTGGTCCTCGACCGCTGCAGCGGCGCACTGCGACTCGGCGAAGTCGTGCCGATTGACGAGATGCGTCAGCAGATCCTCGACGCGAACCGGGAGCTATCCGAGAAGGGCTTGCGGGTCCTGGCGTTTGCCGCGAAGAGTCTCGACGATTCGGCCATGGCGTCGGCGACCGCCGATCCGATGGCCGCGGTCACCGATCTCGTCCTCGTCGGGCTCGTCGGCATCATCGATCCGCTGCGGACCGAGGCGACCGACGCGGTGCACACCGCGCTCGGCGCCGGCATCGACGTCCGGATGATCACCGGCGACCACACCATCACCGCCCGCGCCATCGCCGACCAACTCGGCCTCGGACCGGGCGTCATCACCGGCACCGAACTGCAGAAACTCAGCGACGACGACGTGAAAACCCAACTACCGCAACTCCACGTCTTCGGCCGGGTCGCACCCGAGGACAAGCTGCGGCTGGCGCGGCTGATGCAGGAGGACGGCGACGTGGTCGCCATGACCGGTGACGCGGTCAACGACGCCGCTGCCCTCAAACAGGCCGACATCGGCGTGGCGATGGGTAGCGGGTCGGAGGTCTCCAAGCAGGCCGCCAAGATCGTGCTCACCGACGACAACTTCGCCACCCTGGTGCGCGCGGTGGAACTCGGGCGCGACATCTACCGCCGCATCTCGACCTACATCCGGCTGCAGCTGACCATTCTGTCGTCGGTGCTCCAGCTGATGGTGTACGCGACGATCTTCAACGTCAACGGCGGTGTCGCGATGCTGCCGATGCAGTTGCTGTTCTGCAAGCTGTTCGTCGTCGTGACCGTGGTGGTCGGCCTCATCGTCGACGTGTCCGACCCGGGCGTCATGCAGCGACCGCCGCGTCCCCCGGGCACCCGAATCGTCGTCGGCCCGCAGATCGTGCGGTGGGTCATCAGCGGTTTCCTGGTCGCCGTCACGGCGCTGGCGCTCCTGCAGTGGGGACCCGACGAGCCGTCCGCGGACCACGGGTCCGTTTCGATGACCATGGCCTTCGCGGTGGTCGCGCTCACCGGCGTGAACCTGGGTGTGGTGATGCGGCGCGAGCGTCAGGTGCCGTGGTCGCAACCGATGTTCCCGTACTTCGGGTGGCTCATCGCCGGCTGGATCCTCACCTGGGCCGCCGTCGAACTCGGCATGCTGCAACGCCTGCTCGACACCGTGTCCCTCAGCGGTGGCCAGTGGCTGACCGTGTTCGGCCTGTCGCTGATCACTCCGGCGTTCGTGGGCGTCGACAAGGCGATTCAGTTGCGGAAGCAGCGAGCGGCTGGGTCGGGGCTCCGATGATCTTCCGGCGCTGAGGTGGTCTGTCTCTGTACGAGTGCAAGCACGTACGGAGGAGAATGATGCGCAAACTCGTTGTGACGCAGAATATGACGCTCGACGGCTCGATCGAGATGCTCACCACCTGGTTCGACCCGACCGAAGAAGCCCCAGATCTCCTGGAGGAGAGCCACCGACAAGACCGGGAGGCCGACGCGCTGTTGGTCGGTCGCCAGACGTTCGAGGACTTCCGCGGCTACTGGCCCGAACAGGAGAACGACAAGACCGGTGTCACCGACTACCTGAACACCGTGGACAAGTACGTCGTGTCGTCGACGATGACCGAACCTCAGTGGCAGAACTCGACGATCCTGAGCGGGGACGTGCTCGATGAGGTTCGTGCGCTCAAGCAGCGTGACGGCAAGGACATCGTCGTCACCGGCAGCATCACGCTGACCCACACCTTGATCAGCGCCGGCCTCGTCGACGAGTACCGTCTGTTCGTCTATCCCACGGTGCAGGGGAGGGGGCGTCGGCTCTTTCCCGAGGGCTTCGAGGTGTCGAAACTGTCGCTGCTGAATGCGCGGTCGTTCAGCAATGGGGTTGCTTTGGTGGTGTACGCCGCGACAACCGGGTGACGCGCCCCAGTGTGTGCTCGAGCAGCACGAAAGCCCTGGTCAGATTCCTTTGACCAGGGCTTTCAGCTGGGCCGACGACGGGAAGCGAAGTCAGCCAATTACGGTGCGCTCGGTGTCAGATGCTACTTCCCAGGTCAATCGGGAGCTTGAGAACGTTGACAATCATTTCCAGCCAAGTGCCAGCGAGGTCGAGAGCGACAGAACCCATTCGGGTGCTCCTATCAGGTCGTGTACTTCGTAAACCAAATCCATCGTGCCGGTGCAGGATACTGCACGTGCTCACCGGCCGCTTGCCGGAAGTTCTGGGCTAGAAGCCCAACTGCCATTTCAGCCCGATCGTAAATACGAGTCGCTCCCCCGCGTTGCGGGTGAGCCCCCTCACGTTCCGGCGCCTCTCGCTGGCTCGGCCGCGCGTCGGCGTGTAGCCTCGCCGTGTCCTTGCCGATACCGAATTGTTACCAAATACGAAATGGACATCGACGTGCCACGACACCAACTGACCACTTACGAATCGAAGCCGCGCGTCACTCGCAGGATCAAGGCCGGTGCACTCACAGCCTTCGTCGGCGCCATCGGACTGTCCGTTGGCGGCGCAGCCCACGCGACGGCGCAGCCCGCTCCCGCAGTGCCCAACGCGCCGGTGAATCTGACCCTTCCGCCGCAACTCGACGATCTGGCGCGCGGCATCATTCCGCCGCACCTGTTTGCGCCCCGGCTCGGTCCCGGCCGCGCCGTTGCTCCGACCAAGGGCACCGTCACCTCGGGTTTCGGTCCTCGTTGGAACGCCAGCCACAAAGGCGTCGACATCGCCAACAAGATCGGGACTCCCGTCTATGCAGTGACAGATGGAGTCGTCCTCGAGTCCGGGCCGGCGTCAGGCTTCGGCCAGTGGATCCGGGTTCGGCAGGATGACGGCACGACCGGCATCTTCGGCCACGTCGACCGGAGCTTCGTGCGCGCCGGCCAGAAGGTCATCGCTGGCCAGCAGATCGGCACCGTCGGTAACCGCGGCCAGTCCACTGGTCCCCACCTGCACTACGAGGTTCGGGACAAGAAGGGCAACGCAATCAACCCGCAGGTCTGGCTGAACAAGCGCAACGCTCACCCGTGACTCGCGACACTCCAGATCGGCATGGGGAGCCGATGACGGGAATCGAACCCGCGTATTCAGCTTGGGAAGCTGATGTTCTGCCATTGAACTACATCGGCGTGCGAGACCTCGCGACCTCGCGACGGCCAGAGTAGCAAACGCGTTCAGCGGAACGCGGCCGCGGTGTCGATCCCATCGGCTGCGTTCAGCGGAACGTTTTTGTCGGTACCCCGCGATAACCTGCAGGTAGTCCAGTTGGTTCTGACCTGTCGGGGGGTTGCGATGACTGTTGTGTCGTTGGATTCGGTTGGTGGCGCAAAAGATTCAAGCGAAGTAGCCGGGGCGAGTCTGTTCGATGACACCCCGATCGGCGACTTGTCCGATGACCAGCTAAGGGACCGGGTGGTCGGCTACGCCGGGCAGTTGGCGGCGATGACCGCGCGGTTCCTGCAGCTGCTGGTCGCCTTCGACGACCGGCACGGTTGGAGCGGAGAAGGCATCCGCAGTTGCGCGCACTGGTTGTCGTGGCGGGTGGGCATGTCGCTGCGCACTGCCCAGGACCATGTTCGTGTCGCTCACGCACTGGCGGAGTTGCCGGTCCTGCAGGAGGCATTCGGTCAGGGGCGGGTCACCTACTCCAAGGTGCGGGCGCTGACCCGGGTCGCCACCCCTGATCGCGAGCAGCAGTTGCTGAACTTCGCCTTGTCGGCGACGGCCGAACAGGTCGAGCGGCTGGTCAAGTCGATGCGAGACATCGACCGCGGGCAGGGCGACGGCGTCACCGAGCTGATCGAGTCCAGTGGTCGGTGGGAGTGGAAGCTCGACGGTTCGCTGAGGGTGTCACTGCGCCTGTCGCCGCTGGATGGTGCACGGTTTCTGGCCGCGGTGGTGCGCTCGGAGTACGAACGCACCCGCATCGCCGGCGACGACGACGTTCCGCTGAACGCGCTGCACGCACCCGACGAGAACGGCGAACCCAAAGCGCCAGACGCCGAAGCACCAGATGCAGACCTCCATGAACAGCGGGACCTGTGGCGCGGAGTACCGACCGACATCGCGCCAGCGGTGGTGGCGATGGCAGACACCCTGCACACCGCGGTAGAGATCCCGGAGACCGCGCCGGGTGCGGAGATCTTGGTCCACACCCACGCCAAGGACTGGGAGGACATCGACGACCAGCCGATCGCGACCGACCCGCACTTGGACCACGGGCCGGTGCTCGCCGACGTCGAGGTCGAGGAGGCCTCCTGTGCCGCGGTGTTGCGGGAGGTGCGCAGTAACCGCAAGGGTGCGGTCCTCAAGTACGGGCGCAAGCGTCGGGTACCGACCGCCGCGCTGATCCGGATCGTGACGATGCGCGATCAGGGGTGTGCCCACCCCGGGTGTGGACGCACGCGGCATCTCCATGTGCATCACGTGGTCCCGTGGGGGCAGCAGGGGTCGACCGAGCCCGACAACCTGATCCTGTTGTGCTCCACCCATCATCGGGCGTTGCATCGCGGCGAGTTCGGCATCAAAGCCCTGGGCAAACAGCGGTTCAGTTTCCACCGGCCGAGCGGATCGGTGATCGACATCGCGCCTGACACCCACGCGCCTGGCGGATGGGAACCGGATCAGAGCATCGACCCGTATGCACCGGCCCCGGTCGGCGGCGGTCGCCTGAAACTCGGGTACGCCACCGAGGTCCTCTACGCCATCTGGGCGCTGAAAGCCGACGCCGCCGACGCCACTGAACACACCGAGGAGCCGATCGCCGCCTGAAACGTTCCGCTGAACGCGGTAGGCCCGGCGCCGTCCGATAACCTCGGGGACGTGCTGCTCTCCGACCGCGACATCCGCACCGAGATCGCCGACGGCCGCTTGTCCGTCGAGCCGTTCGACCCGGCGCTGGTCCAGCCGTCGAGTATCGACGTCCGGCTCGACAGCCTGTTCCGCGTGTTCAACAACACCCGGTACACCCACATCGACCCGGCGCAACGACAAGACGAACTGACCACCCTCGTCGAACCGACCGAGGGGGAGCCGTTCGTGCTGCATCCGGGGGAGTTCGTGCTCGGCTCCACCCTCGAGGTGTGCAGCCTGCCCGACGACCTCGCCGGCCGACTGGAAGGCAAATCGTCGCTCGGACGGCTTGGACTGCTGACGCACTCCACCGCGGGTTTCATCGATCCCGGGTTCTCCGGCCACATCACGCTGGAGTTGTCGAACGTGGCGAACCTGCCGATCACCCTGTGGCCCGGCATGAAGATCGGACAGCTCTGCCTCATCCGGCTCTCCAGCCCGGCCGAGCACCCGTACGGCAGCGCCGCTGTCGGCTCCAAGTATCAGGGCCAACGCGGGCCCACGCCGTCGAAGGCGTATCTGAACTTCACCCAGTCCTAAACCCCGGGCAACGTCGTCGTTGCGGCACCGCAGGAAACCGCGCGTACCCATCGAGACATGAAGCTCACGGTGATCGGATGCGGATACCTCGGTGCGACCCACGCCGCCTGCATGGCCGAACTCGGGCACGACGTCCTCGGGATCGACGTCGATGCCGACAAGGTCGCGCTACTGCAGTCCGGTGAGGTGCCGTTCTTCGAGCCCGGTCTCGCAGACGTGTTGCGGCGCAACATCTCCGCCGATCGCCTCCGATTCACCACCGACTACCGCGAGGTCGCATCGTTTGCCGCAGTGCATTTCCTCGGGGTCGGCACTCCGCAGCAGACGCGCAGTTACGCCGCCGACGTCTCCCACGTCGAATCCGCCGTCGACGCCCTGACCCCGCTCCTTCGCGGAAACCACCTCATCATCGGCAAGTCGACCGTGCCGGTCGGCACTGCAGCCGCACTGGCTCAACGTATCTCGGTCCTCGCCGCACCCGGCTCCACCGTCGAACTCGCCTGGAATCCCGAGTTCCTGCGGGAAGGGTTCGCCGTCGAGGACACCCTGGAACCGGATCGCCTTGTCCTGGGCACGAATCCCGCCGACAAGTCCGGATCGGCAGAACAGGTGGTCGCCGAGGTCTATCGAGAGATCCTCGACACCGGCGTCCCGTTCATCCGAACCGACTGGGCCACCGCCGAATTGGTGAAGGTCTCAGCGAACGCCTTTCTCGCCACCAAGATCTCGTTCATCAACGCCATGAGCGAGATCTGCGAGGTCGTCGACGCCGACGTCTCCACCCTCGCCGACGCCATCGGCTACGACCAGCGCATCGGCCGACGATTCCTCAACGCCGGCTTGGGCTTCGGCGGCGGCTGCCTGCCCAAGGACATCCGCGGGTTCATGGCCCGGGCCGCCGAGGTGGGTGCGTCCGACGCGGTGGGCTTCCTGCGCGAGGTCGACTCCATCAACATGCGCCGGCGGACCGCCATGGTCGACCTCATGTCCGATGCCTGCGGCGGCGACGTCCTCGGCGTCAACATCGCCGTCCTGGGAGCCGCGTTCAAGCCGGAGAGCGACGACGTCCGCGATTCCCCTGCGCTCAACGTCGCCGGCCAGCTCGCACTGCGGGGCGCGTCGGTCACCGTGTTCGACCCGAAGGCGGCGGTCAACTCCCGGCGGATGTTCCCGATGCTCGCCTACGCGCAGAACGTGACCGAGGCGTGCACCGATGCGGACGCGGTGATGGTCGCGACCGAGTGGGCCGAGTTCGTCCACATGACACCCGACGAACTCGCCGACGTCGTGCGCGATCGTGTCATCGTCGACGGTCGCCGCTGCCTCGACGCCACGACCTGGCGGTCAGCCGGATGGCGCTACCACGCTCTCGGCGGTCCGGTGCGATCCGGTGGACAGCGTGCTAGTTTGGTACCCCGAATGTCCGTAAGCGCACTCGGGGAGTCGTGATCAATCGTGGATTCCACGCGCTTGGCCGATATCGCCGGACGGCAACTCGCCAGTGGAGTGCCGGCCGACAAGTTCTTCCTGCTCGTCGACCTTGCCGACGACGGGCTCCTCATCTCTGCGGTCGACCCCGACGAAGGGGACATCGTCGACCAGCGCGTGCTGTGGGCGATCCATCCGCGAGCCCTGGACCAGGCACTCGCCGAACACCTCGTCCGTATCGGCCGGGTCGAGGCACCGGGCAACGATGTCTGGTGGAACGAACTGCGCGACCTGGCCGGCCGCGGGCGGGAAAAGCTCGCCTCCACCGACGGCACCTTCGTGATGGGCCACGGCGAAGTGCAATTCTTCCGCGTCGCCCAGCGCGACCTCGACGAGGCCACCGCACCGGCCGCCGACCAACTCGCGCGCACCCTGCGGGAGATGGGCAAGGAGTTCTCGGCCGCCTCGGTCTACCTCGGCTACGACAATGAGGACTGGCCCGGCCTCGACAAGGTCCTCGAGCGCGACCTGCACCTGCCGGTGGTCGTGTCGCACGCCCCCGCCGACCACCCGGTCCGCGACGACGACGAACCCAGCTACCTGCCGCCCGAGTTCGCCGAGCCCGCATCCGCAGCTGCAGCTCCCGTCGCGGCGACCGCCGCAGCCGCGTCGGCGTCCGCAAAGCCCCTCCGCTCGAGCGCCGCCGAGACGAAACCCGACGACGCGCCGGCCGACCCGGAACCGGTCGTCCCACTCACCCAGCGATCCACGACCACCCCGCGCCGCCGCCCGGGTCGTCTGATCCTTGCCATGGCGGCCATCGCGGCAGCCATCATCGCGGTCGGCACCGCCACCGCGCTGGCCATGTCCGGCGACGACGACGCTCCCGAGACCCCGACGGCCGGCCTGTTCCCCTCAACGTCGGCGCCTTCGTCGGCACCGACCTCGATACCGACCTCGGTGCCGGCTGTCGCTGCGCCGACCACCTTCGCCGATCCGGCCGCGTTGGCCGCAGCGCAGGTGCCGGCCGTGCGCTACACCCCGCCACCCCCTCCGGTGACCACCCAGGACACGACAACTGGCGGCGGCGGTGGCGGAGGCGCGCAACAACCGCAGAACCGACCCCGACCGGCTCCGGCCCCGCCGCGCGTCCGGTCGGTGCCCAACCCGATCCCTGGTCTGCCGCCGATCGTGATCCCGCGGCTACCCGGCGGACCCGGCTGATCCCGAAGACCCGGCCGATCGACGCAGATAGTCGTCGAGCTGGCGGGCCAGGTCGCGATCGAGAGCACGGTCGAGCGCGTTGTGCGCCGACACCGACCCGGCCTGCCGCATCTCGCGGAGAAGCTCTGTCGCCCAATCGGATTCGGCCTGAGTTTGGGGTAGCCAGCCGTCGGTGTGGCCCTCGGTGATAGCGCGTCGCCCGGCCGAGATCACCGTCTTGGCAACGGCGGCCATCTCCGCGTCGAGTTTCCCGTGGACGTCGAGGATGCCGCTCAGCGGCAGGCCCAGCTTCACCAGTCGCCCGTAGGCCGACACCGTCTCCTGGTCGAGGATCGTGTACTTGTCCGGGTGCTTGCCCTCGCCCTTCGGTGCGATCAGTCCGAACTCGATCAGCCGCTCGAAATGCGCGGGGTTGCCCGAGTTCAGCAGGTCCTTGAGGTCGTCGGCCGACATCGTGGTCGAGGTCGCGGTCGACCACGGCTCGGACACCAGCTCATCCAGCCCGAGCACGTCGGCAAGGTCGTCGCCGCGCTGCATGCCGGTCAGGAAGTCGGCGATGTGGCGGATGGTGAAGCCACGACGCAGCAGATCGTTGATGACCTTGAGGCGTGCGAGGTGCGCGTCGGTGTAGATCGCGATGCGGCCCCGGCGGACCGGGCGGGGGAGGAGTCCGCGGTCCTGGTAGCCGCGCACGTTGCGGGTCGTGGTGCCCGCGGCGCGCGCCAGATCGTCGATCCGGTACTCAGTCATCGCGACATTCTCGCAGATGCGGGGCGTGCGTCATGGCCTGATGCCCCGAGCGATGAGGTCGAGTAACTCGGTATAGACGCGGGTCGCGTCCACGATCGGCGGATACGTCGACGCGAGTTCCAGCGACACCGCGCCATGCACGCCCGCCCAGACCTGTGCGGCGATCTCGGCGGCATCGCCGA
This sequence comes from Gordonia sp. CPCC 205515, assembly GCF_048537925.1. NCBI lineage: Bacteria > Bacillati > Actinomycetota > Actinomycetes > Mycobacteriales > Gordoniaceae > Gordonia > Gordonia sp. CPCC 205515. The sequence goes on from NZ_JBCLVJ010000005.1 coordinate 153,390, forward strand.
CACGGATCGTGCCGGCGGCCTGCCCGTAGCGCACGATCTCGACGAGTTCGCCGAAGGCGTCGGAGGCGGCGTCGATGTCCGGCTCGCACTCCACCGAGAACATCAATTGATAGAGAGTCGGGTTGGCGAGCGCGAACTCGCGATAACGCCGCCCACTGCTCAGCAGCCGCTCGGTCGGGTCGGCGTCGGTCACTGCGATCATCCGGGCGAACTCGGTGAAACCATCGGTGACCACCGCGTTGAGTAGCCCGACCTTGCCGTCGAAATGGTTGTAGACCCCCATCGGCGCGACCCCGGCCTCGGTCGCGACGGCGCGCACCGTCAGGGCGGCGGCGCCCTCGCGTTCGAGAAGTCGACGGCCCGCGGTGATCAGCGAGGAGCGGACCTCGGTGGCCGGAGTGCGGGTGGTCGATCGCGCGGGAGACATATTGACAGCCTACTGGCACGGTGTTCTACTGAAGAAGAACAATGTTCTATAACTGTAGATCAGTGTCCTATACGTACGGTGCCCCTGGAGGCTCGCCATGAATCGTTTGACCCGCAATCCCTGGGTGGCGCTGGCCGCCCTGTGCTTTGCCGAATTGCTCGTGATGGTCGACAACACGATCGTCAACGTCGCGCTGCCGACGATGGCCCACGATCTCGACGCCGGGATCTCCGGGCTGCAGTGGATCGTCGACGCCTACACCCTCGCCTTCGCCGGGCTGCTGCTCACCGGCGGCTACCTCGGTGACCGTTTCGGTCACCGGCGCATGCTCGGCGTGGGCATCGTCGGCTTCGTCGGAGTCTCGATCCTGGCCGCCCTCGCCGGCGGCCTCGACCAACTCATCGCCGCCCGCGCCGGATTGGGAGTCTTTGCGGCACTGGTCTTTCCGGCCACCCTGGCGTTGGTCACCACGATCTTCACCGAACCTCGGCAGCGCGCCGCCGCCGTAGGGATCTGGGCGGCGGTCTCCGGCGTCGCGGTGGCGATCGGCCCGGTGCTCGGCGGGTGGCTGCTGGAACACTTCTCTTGGACATCCGTGTTCTGGGTCAATGTGCCGATCGGTGCCGTCGCCCTCGCGGCGATCCTCGCCGTCGTCCCATCCACGCGACCCGAGCATGTCGGCCGCTTCGACCTCCCCGGCCTGGTGCTGTCGATCCTGACGTTGGGGCTGCTGACCTTCAGCGTCATCGAAGCCCCGAACGTCGGCTGGGTCTCGGTGCGAACCATCGGTGGCCTGGTGCTCGCCGGCCTGCTGCTCGTCCTCTTTGTGCGGCGGCAACTCACCACCGACCACCCGATCCTCGACGTCCGACTGTTCACCAACCGGCACTTCGCCACCGCGGCCACCATGATCAGCGTCGCGTTCTTCGCCCTGTTCGGCTTCATCTTCCTGATCACCCAGTTCTTCCAGGCGGTCAAGGGCTACGGGCCGCTCGACGCCGGGGTGCGGACGCTGCCGTTCGCCATCGTCATGGCCGTGCTGTCGCCGGTCGCGATGGTGCTGTCCAACCGCTTCGGACCCCGGATGGTGACCGCAGGCGGCGCGGCATTGATGTCCGCCGGTTTCGCCCTGGTGGAATTCTCCACATCGTCGTCGACCTACTGGGGATTGATCGTGTGGTCGATGTCGCTGATGGCGGCCGGCCTGGCCTGCATCTCCGGTCCGTGCACCCACGTCATCATGAACGCCTTGCGACCTGAGCAGGCCGGTGCGGGTTCGGCGGTCAACGACACCACCCGCGAGATCGGCGGCACGCTGGGTGTCGCGGTGCTCGGTTCCATCCTCACCTCGGCCTATGTGACCGGCGTCGGGAGCCGACTCGGCGACCTCGGTGTCCCGCGCACCGTCACCGAGATCGCGCAACAGTCGGTGATGGGTGGGGTCGCGGTCGCCGAACGCGCTCCGGCCGGGGTGGCGGACGCGATCCGCACCGCGGTGCAGGACGTGTTCATGACAGGGTTGCATCACGCGGTCTGGGCAGCGGTTGTGGTCACCGCGGTGGCCGCCGTCGCCGCGCTGTGGCTACTGCGCGAGGAGCCCATCGACGTGCCGTCCCCGCCATCGAATCGTGTGGTGTTCGTTACACCCGTATGGCATGGTGTCCCACGTCATGGAAGGAAAGGCGGAAGGAACGGGGATTGCGAGTTGTCCCACCCCCCGATCGGGGTGGTACAGGTAGACGGCAGTAACGATGAAGGTGATGAACGAGATGGACTCTGAAGTCCATCAGTTCAGGTGATGTGCGGTTCGGGGACCGCGCTCAACGATGTCAGTGGAGCAGAGCAGCGATGTCCCTCAGTGAGGCCGCGGGCGACCCCGGCCAGGTGGCGATCCGACCGCGGAACGTCAGTTTCGATTGCAGCGGTACCCCGCTGCATTGGATCCCCGGGCACCCGGTTGCCTCCAACTTCATCAGTTCCCTCAACCTGGTCCTGCCGGAGGGGGAGCGATGGTTCGTCGAGGCCTTCGACGAGGCACTCCCGTACGTCGAGGACGACGAACTGCGCGAGGCGATGCGCGGGTTCATCGGCCAGGAGGCCAAACACTCCAGCGTCCACGACGGCGTGCAATGGGGATTTCTGCGTGACAACGGCGTCGACCCCGCGCCCTTCGCGCGGCAGGTGCACTGGGTCTTCCGGCGAGTCCTCGGTCCGCGTCCGGAGCTCTCGGCGCGTCGCCGCCGCAAGCGCCTGATCGCCCGACTGTGGATCATCGCGGCCGTCGAGCACTTCACCGCCGTCTTCGGGCACTTCGCGCTCAACAACGACTGGGATGACGCCGGCGCCGACCCAGTGCTGTGCGACCTCTACCGCTGGCACGGCGCCGAGGAGGTCGAGCACCGCTCGGTCGCGCACGACGTCGCGACGTACTTCGGCGACAGCTACTTCCGTCGGGTGTGGGCGATGGTGGGAGCCTTTCCGCTGTTGTTCTCGCTGCTGGTCCGCGGCACCCACTTCATCAACCATCACGATCCGGAGGCGCCGAAATCGGAGGTCGCCCTGTGGCGGGCCGGTTACGCCGACTCCAAGGCCGGGCTGGTGCCCGGGTTCGAGATCCTCACGTCGCTGATCGGCTACCTCAAGCCGGGATACCGACCCGACGACTTCGGGTCGACCGCCCAGGCGGTCGCGTACCTCGCATCGTCGCCGGCGGCGAGGGCCGCGCTGTGAACGCGCGTAAGTCGGTGTTCGGCCGACGCCCCGCCCCCGAACACCTCTACGGTGCACAGCGCGTGGACTACTCGATGGTCTCCACGCGGTGGCTGCTCGGCGCGTGGATGCCGATCTGGGAACGGGTGCTCCGTTACGAGATGCGCAAGCCCGAGTCGTCGACGATCGACGTGGCGGTGGTGGAACGCACCTCGGTCGCCGCGGACGGCAGCGTCGTCGAACTCGCCTTCGCGCCGCACCACCCCGAGGACACCCTGCCCGACTGGACGGCCGGCGCGCACCTGCGGCTGATGCTGCCGTCCGGGCGGATCCGCGAGTACTCGCTGTGTGGGCATCCCGGGGACACCGCCGCCTACCGGATCGCTGTCCGACGACTCTCCGCCGACGGCGCCTCCGCCGAGGTGCACACCCTCCAGGTGGGCGACGTTGTGCGGATCACCCGTCCGCTCAACGCTTTTCCGCTCGCGCTGCCCGGACACGGTTCTGCCGCACGGCATCTGCATTTCATCGCCGGTGGCATCGGCATCACGCCGATCCTGCCGATGATCGAGACCGCCGAGCGCTTCGGCGTCTCCTGGTCGCTGACCTACCTGAGTCGGACCGTCGCCTCCGCCGCGTACCGCGACCGGCTCGCCGCCTACGGCGACCGCGTCCACCTGCGTACCGACGACGTGCACGGATTGCCCAGTGCCGCCGATCTTGTCGCCGACATCCGACCCGACGCGGCCGTCTACTTCTGCGGTCCGCCGGTCCTGACCGACGGTCTGCTGGCTGAACTCGAGAAGACCTCGACCGGCGCCGAGGTGCACTTCGAACGCTTCGGCATCCCGGTCACCGGTGGCCGAGAGTTCACCGTCGTCCTCGGCTCCAGCGGCCAACGCACCCAGGTCGGCGCCGACGAATCGATGCTGCACGCGGTGGCCCGCGAGATCCCGTCGGTCACCTACTCATGCCGGCAAGGATTCTGCGGCACCTGCAAGGTGCGAGTCCTCGACGGCGAGGTCGACCACGCCGACTCGGTGCTCACCGACCACGAACGCGCCGACGGCTACATGCTCCCCTGTGTGTCGCGGGCGGCGAGCGAGTCGTTGGTCATCGACCTCTAGAGTTCTACGACGAGTTCGTTTCCGGCGCAGCGGGATACGCAGGTCAGCAGGTAACCGTCGGCCCGTTCGGGCTCGGTGAGGATGTTGTCGCGGTGATCGACCGCGCCGGCGAGCGACCGCACCTTGCAGGTGCCGCAGAATCCCTGGCGGCACGAATACGGCACCGACGGTAGTTCCCGCCGGATCGCGGCGAGCGTCGTCTCGTCGGCCGCCACCGAAATCCGTTGCCCTGTCGACGCGAGGACCACCTCGAACGGCGAGCCGTCGTGGACCGGTGGCGGGCTGAACCGCTCGTAGTGCAGTTCGATGTCGGGACGATCGCCGAGATGCTTACGCAGCGCCTCCAACATCGGCACGGGCCCGCAGCAATACACCGCCAATCCCGCGGGCGCCTGCCCGGTGGACGAATCCACCGGTCCCAGAAGATCTTTCATCGACGGAAGCCCTGCATCGTCGTCGGTCCGGATGCGCACCCGATCCCCGTACCGAGCCACCTCGGAGCGGAACGGGATGGAGTCGAGGGTGCGGCCGGTATAGATCATCGACCAGTCGAGTCCGAGGCGGTCGGCGGCGGCGAGCATCGGCAGGATCGGCGTGATCCCGATACCGGCGGCGATGAAGCGGATCGACCGCGCCGGTGAGCCGAATCCGGGTGCGGTGAACGGAAAAGCGTTGCGCGGACCCTTGATACGGATCTGATCGCCGACCCCGATGGTGTCGTGTACCTCGACCGAACCGCCGCCACCGTCCGGAATCCGACGGACCGCGATGCGATAGGTGTGCGGATCGGCGGGATCGCCGCACAACGAATACTCGCGCATTCGGCCCGACGGCAGCAGCAGGTCGAGATGTGCTCCCGGATACCATCGTTCGAGCACGGACCGGTCGGGTGCGGCGAGCGTCAGCGCGACGACGTTCTCGTCGCCGGCCACCATTTCCCGGTCGATCACCTCGACCACGGTCACACCGTCGTCGGCGGCTGTCGGGTGCAGCGGCGACATCACGCGCCAGAACGGCCACCACATCTTCGAGAGCCCGGTCCACACCATCAGGTACGGGTCGTGCCGCCACCGGCCATAGAGATGGGGCGGTGGCGCGGTGAGTGCGGTCGAATGTGGATGTGCGCGTTGGTTCATCGTCTCGCCTGTCAGTCGGCGTTGCGTGCCGCGGGCGACGACGCGAGGTAGGCGACCGCCTGTGCGGTGCTACCGATCTCGTCGGGGTGGAAGCCCGGGCGGAAGTAGCTGAAACTGGCCAGCACGACATCGGTCATCCGCGGCAATACTCCCGCCCGCACGCCGCGTCGATACTCCCGACGACGAGCAAACCAGTTGTGGGACACCGTCGGATCGTTGATCATCACGTAGCGGTAGCCGCGGTGGATGAGGCTGAGCAGCATGGGCAGCACCAGCAGCATGGCACGCCCGCGCCGTAGGTAGCTGTCGCCGAAATAGACGGCCACGTCGTGGGCGACCGCCCGGTGTTCGACCTCTTCCGCGCCGTGCCAGGTGAACAGATCGGCCATCCGTGGATCGGCACCGATGTCGAACCACGTGCTGTTGAGGGCGAAGTCACCGAGGATCGCGGTGTAGTGTTCGAGCGCCGCGATCAACCACAGGCGTTCGATGAGGTGCTTGCGGCGGGCTTCCGGTGTGCCGCCGTCCATGGGTCCCACCAGTTTTCGGAAGATCCACTCCATCTGTTGCTGGAACGGCCGCGGATCGATCCCGTTGCTATCGAGGAACTCCCACAACACGTGGTCGTGGGCCTCGGCGTGCATGGCCTCCTGACCGATGAAACCGCGCATGGTGGCGGCGAGTTCGTCGTCGGCCACCAGCGGAAGCGCCTCGTTGTAGGTGGCGACAAACCACCGTTCTCCCTCGGGCAGAAGCAGATTCAGCACGCTGATGAAGTTGGACGCCACCGGGTGCCCGGGAATCCAGTGCAGCGGAGTGCCGGTCCAGTCGAAGGTGACGTTGCGCGCGTGCAGTTCGACCGGACCCGGATCGGTCGCGTCAGGCCTGGGCGCGGACATCGGGGTTTCCGTCGAGGTCGCTGTGGGTGCGGATGAATTCGGTTGCGCAGTCCGCCAGATACTCGGGGTGGGCCAGCGGCAACCAGTGTCCGGTGCGGGAATCGCGTCGCGCGTGGACCGCGGCGTGTCGGGCAGTGTGCGCGAAGAGTGGTGGCCGCAGAGCGATGTCGCGGGTATTGATCAACTCGAGCACCGGGATCTTCGTCGGCCGCAGGTTCGGCGGTCGACGACGTCGGCTCAGATTGGCACGGTAGTACCGCAGGCCCGATCGCACATCCCGGCGGAACGTCGGACCCACGACGACCCGCGATCGGTCCATGCGTTCGGTGAGGGCCACGAACCGGGTCCACCGGCCCGGCGACATTGTCGCGGGCACCAGCACGTCGGAGAGCCCCGGAATGCGGAACAGCCGCGTGTAACCCATGTGCAGCTGCTGGACGAAGTAGTCGCGAACCTTGCGCGCGGTGGGCGGGTGCCACTGCTCGCGGACCCATTCGTCGGCGTAATCGAGATTCGGACCCGACACCGACACGAACGATGCGATGCGCGCCTCGGCGTCGGGCGTGGTCACCGCCTCCCACGCCTGGATCGATCCCCAATCGTGGGCGATCACATGCGCCTGTCGACCCCCACCGACCGCGTCGATGACCGCGAACAGATCTCGCGCCAGGTGGTCGAGCCGGTAGGCCTCGACGCCCGACGGGCTGTCACTCTCGCCGTAACCGCGGGTGTCGTAGGCATACACGTCGAACGCGCCGGCGAGCAGCGGCGCCACCTGGGTCCACAGGTGATGGGAGTCGGGCCAGCCGTGCACCAGGACTACCGCAGGACGCGTCCCTGGTGTGGCCCGATCACCCGTGACCAGGCGAAACACCGCCAGCCGTACATCACCCGAGTCGACGTAGCGCTTCTCCCACTTCACCATCGGACCCACCCATCCTCATGTGACAACGAATGTTGTGACGATAACGGATGGAAGTCCGAATGTCACTGCCGATACGACGAGAGGAAGTTCCCGATCCGTTCGACGGCGACACCGAGATCCCGTGACCACGGCAGCGTCACGATGCGGAAGTGGTTGTGGTCGGTCAGGTTGAAGCCGGTGCCCTGCACGACGAGGATCTTCTCCTGCAGCAGCAGGTCCTGGACGAACAGTTCGTCGTTGTGGATTTCGTGAACCTCGGGATCGAGGTGCGGGAAGGCGTACAACGCCCCCATCGGTTTCACACACGAGACACCGGGGATCTCGTTCAGTTTCTCCCAGGTCACGTTTCGCTGTTCGTAGAGTCGGCCGCCGGGCGCGACGAGGGCGTCGATGCTCTGGTAGCCGCCGAGGGCGACCTGAATCGCATGCTGCCCGGGAACGTTGGCGCACAAGCGGGTTGACGCGAGGATGCCGAGACCTTCGATGAAGCCGCGTGCGTGGTCCTTCGGTCCCGTCAGGACCAGCCACCCTGCGCGATATCCGCACACCCGGTAGGCCTTCGACAGTCCGTTGAACGTAAGGCACAACAGATCCGGCGCCAGCGATGCGACATTCACGTGCTCGGCGTCGTCGTAGAGGATCTTGTCGTAGATCTCGTCGGCGAGGATCAGTAGCGAGTGTTCGCGCGCCAGGTCGACGAGCTTCTGCAGGACCTCGCGGGAGTAGACCGCGCCGGTCGGGTTGTTCGGGTTGATGATCACGATCGCCTTGGTACGGCTGGTGATCTTGTTGGCGATGTCCTCGATGTCGGGATTCCAGCCGTTGTCCTCGTCGCACCGGTAGTGCACGGGGCGACCGCCGGACAGCGATGTCATGGCGGTCCACAACGGGTAGTCGGGGGCCGGGATCAGGACTTCGTCGCCGTCGTTGAGCAACGCCTGCATGGTCATGGTGATCAGCTCGGACACACCGTTGCCCAGGATCACGTCGTCGACGTCGAAGTACGGGAAATCGGGGATGAGTTCGTAGCGGGTCACCACAGACCGGCGCGCGGACAGCACACCCGCCGATTCCGAGTACCCCTGCGAGTAGGGGAGCGCGTGGATCATGTCGCGCATGATGACGTCGGGCGCCTCGAAGCCGAAGAGCGCCGGATTGCCGATGTTCAGCTTCATGATCCGGTGCCCCTCGGATTCGAGGCGCGACGCGTGCGCGTGCACCGGTCCCCGGATCTCGTAGCACACGTTCTGCAGCTTCAGTGACTGCTCGAGTGGCTTGAGGTTCTGGTTCAGGTGCGATACGTACGGTCTACTCACGAGTTCAATTGTGACAGCAGGCCGCAAATCGATTTTCGACGGCTAGCTGTGTCCCGGCCGCTTCTTGCCGGCCGCGATGCCGAACCCCTTGGCCTTGGCCGCACCGGTTTCGCCGATCGTGCGCGCCGAGGAACCGTTTGGCGACGGGGTGTCGTCGGCGGCCGGGGTTGCCTCTTCGCTCGCAGAGGCGGTTTCGGGCTCGGCGGGCACCTCGGGTTCGGGTTCGGGTTCGGGCGTGGGCTCCGGCTCAGGCGCACTTGCAGTCGGCTTCTTCGCCGCACCTGCGCCACCCGGCCGCTTCTTGCCCGCGGCCATGCCGAAACCCTTTGCCTTCGCAGGCTTTTCCTCGGTCACCGCCGCCGCAGGTGCCTCATCGACCGAGGCTTCGGCCGACTCCGCCGCGGCTTCGGCCGGCTCCGCTGGGGCTTCGACAGTCTCAGCCGGCGAAGTTGCCTCAGCCGGCTTCTTCGCCGCACCTGCGCCGCCGGGCCGCTTCTTGCCTGCGGCCATGCCGAATCCCTTTGCCTTCGCAGGCTTTTCTTCGGTCACCGAGACAGCCGACGACGCGGTGTCCACGGTGGCCGCCGCACCGGCGTCGCTCTCCGACTCGTCGACCTGGCTCTCCGCCGGAGCGGTGACCCCGGCCTGCGGAGCCGCCGCGTTCGGCTTCTTCATGCCCGGACGCTTCGCGCTGCCCATACCGAAGCCCTTGGCGGCCGGCTTCTTCTCTTCGACGGGCTCAGCCGACGAGGCTGCGGCCTCGACTTCCTCCGACGACTCTTCGGTGGCAGGTGCCGGCGCTGCCTTGGCGGCGCCCGGCTTCTTGCCGCCCTTCATCCCGAAGCCCTTGGCTGCGGGCTTCTTTTCCTCAGCCGGCGCGGCGGCTTCGGCAGCGGGCGCATCGGGCTCGGCCGTCTTGGCCGCACCCGGCTTCTTGCCGCCCTTCATGCCAAAGCCCTTGGCGGCGGGCTTCTTGTCCTCCGCCGGGGCTTCGGCAGGTGCGGCGGTTGCTGCAGTCTTGGCCGCACCACCGGGCTTCTTGCCGCCCTTCATCCCGAGGCCCACCTTGGGCTTCGCCTCGGTGGCGGTGGCCGTCGCGGCTGCTGCCGCAGCAGGTGCTGCCTCCTCGGCGGCTGCCGGCTCCGGCTCGGGCTCCTCGGCCGGCACCGCGGCCGGATACAGGTGGCGCCCACCGCGATCGACCTCGGGGAGGCCGCGCCTGACCGATTCGAGCAGCAACTGCGCGACGTCGACGACCTCGATCTTGCCTTCGTCCTCGGTCCTTGCCGTGCGTGCGGTGACACCGTCGGTGAGCATCACGCGGCAGAACGGGCAGCCGGTGGCGACCTTCTTGGTCTCCTGCGTGACCCCGGACAGGGTGTCCAGCGCCTCGTCGACCCGGTCGAGGTTGATGCGCTTACCGATCTGCTCTTCCATCCACATGCGCGCACCACCGGCGCCGCAGCACATGGACCGTTCGCCGTGCCGCGGCATCTCGGTCAGCGTCGACCCGGAGGCGCCCATCAGTTCGCGCGGGGCGTCGTAGACCTGGTTGTGGCGTCCGAGGTAGCACGGGTCGTGATAGGTGACGCCCTCGCCGATCGGCGCGACCGGCACCAGGCGCTTCTCCCGCACCAGGCGGTTGAGCAGCTGCGTGTGGTGCACGACCTCGTACTTGCCGCCGACCTGCGGGTACTCGTTGCCGAGCGCGTTGAAGCAGTGCGCACAGGTGACGACGATCTTCTTGCGCTGCTCGGGAGCGGTGGAGAACACCTCGTTGAACATCTCGATGTTCTGCTGCGCCAGCATCTGGAACAGGAACTCGTTGCCCGCACGGCGAGCCGAGTCGCCGGTACAGGTCTCGCCCTCACCGAGGACCAGGAAGTTCACCGCGGCGACGTCGAGGAGTTCGGCGACGGCCTTGGTGGTCTTCTTCGCACGGTCCTCGTAGGCGCCGGCGCAACCGACCCAGAAGAGGTACTCGAAGCCTTCGAACGACTCGACGTCCTTACCGAACACCGGGATGTCGATGTCGACTTCGTCGATCCAGTTGGTGCGGGCCGAGGCGTTCTGGCCCCACGGGTTGCCCTTGTTCTCCAGGTTCTTGAACATGCCCGCGAGCTCGGACGGGAAGTCCGACTCGATGAGCACCTGGTAGCGGCGCATGTCGATGATGTGGTCGACGTGCTCGATGTCGACGGGGCACTGCTCGACGCAGGCGCCGCAGGTGGTGCACGACCACAGCGTCTCGGTGTCGATGACCGCGCCCAGTTCGCCGTCCTCGATCGCACCGGTGCCTGCGCTCTCGCCGACGAGCCGGCGGCCGGCCTCGGCGCGCGCGGCGGCCGGGATGGCGTTGAGCTTGTCGTCGAGCACGTTGCCGTCGGCGTCGACCAGACCGACCTCGTCGCCGCCCATGTCCTTACGGCCGCCGGCGATCAGGTACGGGGCCTTGGCCTGCGCGTGATCGCGCAGCGACATGATGAGCAGCTTGGGGCTCAGCGGCTTACCGGTGTTCCACGCCGGACACTGCGACTGGCAGCGGCCACACTCAGTGCAGGTGGTGAAGTCCAGCCAGGCCTTCCAGGAGAAGTCCTCGGCCTTGCCCGCGCCGAACGCGTCGACGTCCGGGTCGGCGGTCTCCATGTCGAGGACCTTGCCGTTGCTCATCATCGGCTTGGCGGCGCCGAGCGCGACCCCGCCGTCCTGCTCACGCTTGAAGTAGATGTTGAAGAACGCGGCGAACCGGTGCCAGGCGACACCCCAGTCGATGTGACTGCCGACGACGGCCAGCCAGATCATGCCGCTCATCAGCTTCACGACTGCAGCGCCGGTGACCCAGTACTCCGAGCAGCCCTCGAAGAGCTGAGCGAGGTAGTGGGTGAAGAACGACGTCCAGATCGGCGGATCCTCGATGCCCGAGGCGATCTTGAAGGTCTTGACGAAGATCATGCCCAGGCCCTCGAGCAGGACGACCCACTCGACGAAGTAGGCGGCACCGAACCGGGACCCGGAGAAGCGCGACAACCGCTCGGGCACCCGGGGGTGATTGAGCTGGCGGATGATCATCAGCGCGATGATGCCGATCACGGTGCCCAGGCCGAGAAGTTCGTCGGCGAGGATGTAGATGTTCCAGGCGCCGATGATCGGCCAGTGGAAGTGCGGATCGAAGATCTGTCCGTATGCCTCGAACCACAGGATGAATCCGAGAAGGAAGCCGACCATCACCAGCCAGTGGGCCCACCCGACCGTGCGGAATTTCGCCATCCGGGTGTGCGCGATGAACTCTTTGAGCATCGTCCACATGCGGGGGACGAAGGGCCAGAAGCGTGAGCTGTCGACGCGTTGACCCTGCCCGATGGCCCGGACCATGGTCCAGACCCCGCGAAGGAACAATGCCCAACAGAACAGGCTGATGACCGCAGCTATCGTGCCGATGGCGATCGTCGTGGCATTCACGGCGTCCCGGCCCCTCTCTGGTCTCCTCGCCGACCGTGGTGGTTAACGCAGGGCTGAGATGCGCAAGGTCGACGTGTGCTTGAAGGTAACCGTAATTCCTCACGGCTCTTCGGCGCTGCCAAGGCTGACCTAACTAGACGCAGGCCGGGCGACGCTGATCAGAATGATACTCGCGAGTAACTTACTAGCGAGTCAGAATGTGCCGTCAGGCTGTGATCCCGGCTACTTTCTCGAGTTCTTCCAGCGCGGTGTCGAGATGGGTGAGGAGACGCTGCATGCTCGGCAGCTCCTTGCGCGCGCCGATCAGACCGAAATTGATCTGGTCGCCGGTCGAGGTCACCGTGACGTTGAGCGCCAAGCCCTCCATCGCGATGGACACCGGGTAGGAGCCGTCGAGGCGGGCGCCGTTCCAGTACAGGTGATCGGTCGGGCCGGGCACGTTGCTGATGAACAGATTGAACTGCGGTGGGGTGAAATTGACGAAGCCCGGCACGGTCGCCAGGGCGAGCGGGGCGGCCGACGCCGCGCCGTACATCAGCGCCTGCAGCGGACTCAGGCCGCGGATGACCTGCTTCGACTTGCGGGTCGACGCCACGATCGTCGCCAGCCGACGTTCCGGATCGGGCTGATCGGTCGCCATGTTGGCCAGGACCAGGGTGACCGAGTTGCCTTCATCGGAGTCGTCGGTGCGGGTCGAGACGGGAACCGCTGCGAGAAGCGGCGCGTCGGGCAGCGCATCCTGATCGATGAGATAGGCCCGTAGCGCGCCCGAGCACATCGCGACGATGACGTCGTTGAGCGTGATGCCGAGTTCCGCGGCGACGGCGCGCAGGCGTTCCCGTTCCCACTGCTGGGCGGCGAACCGGCGGGCGCTGCCGATGGATCCGTTCAGCAGAGTGGTCGGCGCCGGGACGAACGGCGAGGTGAAGTCGTCGTCGGTGACCGCTGTCCAGGCGATCTTGGCGATGGCCGGGCCTGTTCCGACGAGTTGCCCGGCGACGTTGATGGTCTGTCCGGCCAGCTTTGTGACATTCGACACGATGGGCACACGGCGACCCGACGACGGCGGCGCCGGCTTCCGCTTACGACGCAACGCCGGATCCCACATGGCCGTGCCGGTGCGGTCCTCCGGATCGCGCGACAACGAGTTCTCCAGCAGCCGCAGCGCAGATACGCCATCCATCAGCGAGTGGTGGATCTTGCTGTACAGCGCGACGCGACCGTCCGCGAGGCCTTCGATGACGTGTAGTTCCCACATCGGCCGGGTGCGGTCGAGCAGGGCGCCGTGATTGAGCGACACGTAGCGCAACAGTTCACGCACACGTCCCGGTTGCGGTAACACCGTGCGCCGCACGTGATAGTCGAAATCGATCTCGTCGTCGTAGGTCCAGGCGAAGTTGCCCAGCAGCGACGCCGGCGGTGCGGGTCGTTTGCGGAACAGCTTGCGGACGTTCTTGCACGCGTGGAAGTTGGCGAAGATCTCCTCGGCGAGCTCGTGCGCGGTCTGGCCCTCCCGTGGGATGAACAGTTGCAGGCCGCCGACGTGCATCGGTTGTTCTCGTGTTTCGGCGATGAGAAACATCGACGAGGTGACCGGCATGTAATCCATCCGTCCAGTATCGGCCGCAAGCTGTGATCGCAGCAGCGATTCCCCAAGAACGTGACCAATGACCTACGTATGTTGGGGCGGTGCATCTGCTCTCCCGACTGCTGCTGATCGCACTGGTCGGTCTTGAACTGATCGTGACGATCGCGGCCACCTGGGTGTACGTCTCGGCGTCCGGACGGGAACTGGCACCCGACGACGTCCCGCCCCACTCCACCGCACTCGTTCTAGGCTCCCTGGTCGACGACGGCGTCCCCGGTGACTACGTCCGCGGGCGACTCGACACCGCCATCGACCTATACCGATCCGGCCATGTCACGCGAATCATCAACTCCGGCAATGGCTCTGCGGAGGCGGGCAATGAGCCCGCGGTGATGCGCGACTATCTGCAGGCGCACGGCGTGCCCGCGGCGGCGATCGTCGACGACCCCGACGGGATGGATACCGACGACAGTTGCGCCCGCGCCCGCTCGGTGTACGGTCTCGACCGCGCGGTCATCGTCACCCAGGACTTCCACCTGCCCCGCGCGATCGCGCTGTGCCGCCGCCACGGCATCGACGCCGTCGGCGTCGCCGCCCGCTGCGACTGCCCGACCGTCACGGTGGTGCGCAATCACTTCCGGGAACTGTTCCTCGCGCGGCCGCGAGCATTGGTCCCGTCCGTGTCATCTGAGTGAACATGCTTGGCCGAAATGGCGGGAAATACTCATCTCAACGACGATCCCGATGAGTACGTTGACCCCATGACCGATTTCTCCCGGATCGAATCGATCGGCGCCTACGTGCCCGAGCGTGCGGTGTCGACCAACGAGCTGCTCGGTCGCCTCCCCGACGAGGTCTCCCTCGACATCGAGGCGATCACCGGTATTCACTCGCGCCGGGTGGCCGGCACGTCGTCGTTGGACTTGGCACTCCGGGCGGCCGACGACGCGTTGAACGGCTCCCGGTACGGGGCCGCCGATCTCGACGTGGTGATCTCCTGTTCCATCACTCGCACCGTCGAACCCGGTTGCTTCACCCTGGAACCGTCGCTGGCGTTGCGGATCTGCCAGGAGATCGGTGCCACCGCCGCACTGCATTTCGACATCACCAACGCGTGTGCCGGTGTGCTCACCGGGATCAAGGTGCTCGACGCGATGATCCGCAGCGGCGCAGTGCGCACCGGCCTGGTGGTCAGCGGTGAGGACATCACCCCGATCAGCGAGACCGCGATCGCCGAGATCACCCTGCCCTACGACCCGCAGTTCGCGTCGCTGACCGTCGGCGACGCGGCGTCGGCGGCCATCCTGGACGTCTCCGTCGACCCCGCCGACCGCATCGAGTACATCGAACTGTTCACCGCCGCCGAGTTCGCCGAGGCATGTCTGGGCATGCCGAGCGATCAACGGCCCGGCGTGGCGCTCTACACCGACAACCGCGTCATGCACAACGAGTCGCGCTATCTGCTGTGGATGAACCGGCACCGGGACTTCCTCGCCGACCGCGGCAGCACCTTCGCCGACGAGGGCTACGACGTGATGGTGCATCACCAGGTCAGTGCGCCCGGCATCGCGTTCGTCCAGACGATCGCCGAACGCGAGTTCGGCACGCCCATGCCACCCCACCTCAACGTCCTCGACGAATACGCGAACACCGCGTCCACCTCCCATCTGCTGGTGCTGGCAAAGTATCTGCGGGACAAGGAGATCCGACCCGGCTCCCGCGTACTGCTGATCCCCGCCGCGAGCGGCGTGGTCGGCGGATTCATCTCGACCACGATGCATGACCTCGTCGAGCAGGAGGTGGCACGATGACCGCGCCGGTGATCATGCGGGGACAGACCCGGTCCGCCGTGGATGACGTTGCCGTACTGGGTCTGGCAGTGGTCGACGACGGTACCTCTGCGATCGACCTTGCGGCACGGGCCGGCCGGGCCGCGATGGCCGACGCCGGCGTCGACACCGTCGACGTGCTGATCCACGTCGGGGTCTACCGCGACGACAACATCGTGGAACCCGCAGTGGCCGCACTGATTCAGAAGAAGATCGGCATCGGCCTCGACTACCGCCCCGGCGACCACCACCTGTATTCCTTCGACCTGATGAACGGCGCCTGCGGCGTGCTCACCGCGATGTCGGTCGGCGGCGCACTGCTCGCGACCGGCGCATCGACGGTGCTCATCACCGCCGCCGACGCCCACCCCGGCGGGGACGCTGCCGATCGGTCGCCCGACTTTCCCTACACCCCGACCGGCGCCGCCGTCCTCATCGGCCGGGGGACAGGCACATTGGGCGCACTGATGACCGCGTCGGCGGAGCAGGCCGCTCCGGTCGGCTTCGCACGGATTCCGGAGGTCGGTCCTGCGGGACGGCGCACGATCGTCGTCGAACCCACCGCGTCCACCGTGCTGCAACCGCTCGTCGACGATGTCCTCTCGCGTGGGGAACGTACGCCTGCGGTGTTTGCCGCGGTACCCGCGGATGTCGACATCACCGCAGAACAGGTTGTGCGCGTAGATGGCTCGGTCCACACCTGTGGTGCGGTGCTCGGTCTCCTCGCCGCGCGGGACAGTGGCCTCGACCGGATCACCCTCGTCGCCGCCGGCGGTGGACCCGAAGCGGCGGCCATGACCTACACGCGCCCTTCCCTGGATTCGCGGTGACCGTACTGGTGACCGGCGCGACCGGCTTCGTCGGGGGAGCGGTGGCCGATCGGCTCCTCGCCGCCGCCCGCCCGGTGCGAGTACTCGTCCGAAACCCGGAAACCGCACGCGTGCAGTCACTTCGCCAGCGGGGCGCGGAGATCGCGATCGGTGACCTGACCGAGCCCGCGACGCTGCTGCCCGCGGTCACGGGCGTCGAGGCCGTCTTTCATGCCGCCGCTCACCTCGGCGATGCCGGACCGGCCGCGGACTATCAGCGGGTCAACGTCGACGGCACCCGCAGCCTGCTGGCGGCCGCCGCCGCATCCGCGGTGCAGCGCTTCGTGTTTGTCTCGTCGCCGAGCGCGTTGATGGCACCCGACGGTGGGGACCACTACGACATCGACGAGTCCCTGCCCTACCCGCACACCTTCTTCAACCACTACTGCGCCACCAAGGCTGCTGCCGAACAGCTGGTGCTCCAGCATGATTCGACGATGACCTGCTGTGCGCTGCGCCCGCGCGCCGTGTGGGGGCCGGGTGATCGCCGTGGACCCATCGCGATCGTCCTCGACCGGCTTGCTCACCGGCGGTTCCCCGATCTCGATCCGGGACATCCGGTTCTCGCCTCACTCTGCTACCTCGACCACTGTGTCGACGCGGCCGTCGCCGCACTCGATGCACCCGGCGAGACCGTTTCCGGCCGAGCCTATTTCATCGCCGACACCGAGCCAGTCGACATCTGGCCGATGCTGCGGGACATCGCCGGACGCTTCGACCTGCCGCCACCCGGCCCACACCTCCCGCTACCCGCGGTGACCGTCGCCGCCCGCATCGCCGAACTGGTGTGGCGGTTGCCGGTGTTGGCGGCCGACCGCACACCTCCGGTGTCGCGCTACACGCTGGCGCTGCTGACCCGCTCGGCCACCTACGACAACACCGCCGCACGCCGCGACCTCGGATTCCGCCCGACCGTCACCCGCGATGAGGGAATCGCCCGGTTGCGGAGCTGGATCGACGAGATCGGCGGCGTCGACGCACTGGCGGTGACCGGATGACGCTGTCGGTGGTGATCCCGGCGTTCAACGAGCAGAACTGGATCGGAGGGGTCCTGGAGTCCCTTGCTACGCAGGCTGATCGGGACTTCGACACGGTGATCGTCGACAACGCATCCACCGACCGGACCGCCGCGATCATCGCCGACTTCATCGCCGCGCACCCCGAGATGTCGATCGCGGTGATCACCGAATCCGAGAAGGGGACCGGGGCCGCCGCCGACACCGGGATGCGGTACGCCATCGCCCACGGCGCGACGCACCTGGCCCGCACCGACGCCGACTGCCTGCCCGAACCCGACTGGATCAGCTCGGTCCGACGCGCCTTCGGGAACGGAAGTCAGCTGATCGCCGGGCAGATGCTGCCGCGTCCCGACGAGGAGATCGCCCGTCCCGCTGCGGTCTTCATGCTCGGATTGGTGGAGGTCGCGGCGTGGTTCGGCAAGCTCCGGCCCGGTAACCGTGGCCCGCAGTACCTCGGCCCGTACATGATGACGCCCGGCTGCAACATGGCGATCACCGCCGAACTCTATACGCGCAGTGGTGGTTTCCCCCGTACCCGGATCGAGGACGTGCACGAGGACCGTGCCCTGGTCAACGCCGTGCGTACCGTCACCACCGACTACGCCACCCATCGCGACGTGCGGGTGCGGGTGTCGGCGCGCCGCGAACGTGCCTGGGGGGTCATCCGCACCCTCGGCTGGTACGCCGATCATCGCTACCGACCCGACATCGTCGACATCCGATGAGCCGACATCCGAATCCGAGGACCGGAGTCCTCGCCGAGGCAATCCTCGACGCCTGCACCACGTATCGTGATCGTCCGGCGATCGGAACTCCGCATCGCGCGCCGGTCACCTACGGTGACGTCGGCGGTCGTATCGAAGGTACCGCCGAAGCTCTGCGCGACAACGGCTTCGGACCCGGGCATCGCATGCTGTTCTCCATCCGCCCGGCACCGGACTCGATGATCTTCCTGGCCGCCGCGCTGGCCGCCGGCGGCTCGATCGTCTTCGCCGACCCAGGCATGAGCCGAGCGCTGTTCGACGCGCGAGTCCGTGTCGTCGCCCCCACGCACGCGGCGGTCGAATCGCTCATCTACTCCGCGGGCGCCCGCGGTCCGATCGGCGCGCTCGCCCGTCGTCGTGGTCTTACGCTGCCGCGTCTCGCGGACCTCGACGTCGTTCATATTCGTTCGGGCCCATGGCTTCCCGGCGTGCCCCGAGCCGCGTCGTCCACCCGACGCCTACGTCGTCGGCCGGCGCCCATACCGCGGATGGCATCGATCCCCGATGAAGCGCTCATCGTGTTCACCTCGGGCACTACGGCGCAGCCCCGCGGGGTGGTCCACACCCACGACTCCCTGCTCGCCGGGTTCCGCAGCGCCACTGCGGCATTGCGGATCGATCCCGACGCCGTGGTCCTCACCGACCAGGCGATGATCGGGCTGCCCGTACTCCTGTCGGGTGCCCGATGGATCCTGCCGCGTCTCGGCCTGGCCACCCACGCAGGGCCGGCGCGCATGACCCGAATCCTCGGCTCCGACACCGAGATCACCCACACGTTCGTCGTGCCCGGCGAACTGCCCGAGGTCCTCGACCGTCTCGACGGTCCGCCAAAAGGGTTGTCGGCGATCGTCTGTGGCGGCGCACCGGTCACGCCCGGACTCGCCCGCATGGTGGCGCAGCGGTTGCCCGACGTCGACCTCTACGCCATCTACGGGATGACCGAACGCGTCCCGATCGCCGTCGCCACCGGCGCCGAGAAACTCGTGTGGACCGGGCCCGGCGACCCGCTCGGCACCGTCGTCGACGGCGTGCGTACCCGGCTCGACGACGGTGAACTGGTCATCTCCGGCCATGGCCTCTGCGCAGGCTATCTGTCGCCGGTCGACGGCACGTTGACCGCGGTCGACGAGATCGCCACGGGGGATCTGGCCACTGAAGTCGACGGACGACTCGCGCTGATCGGTCGCACCAAGGACATGATCATCCGCGGGACGGTCAACATCTATCCGGCGCTTTACGAGCCCGCGATCTCGGCCATCTCCGGGGTCCGGGAGTGCGCGATCGTCGGTATCGGTGGGGACGACGTCGGAGATCCCACCGTGGTCCTCGCACTCGTCGTCGACGAACCATCCGCCGAGGATCGGGTCCGTCGACATCTCGACGATCTCATCGACCGGGGATCGCAGCCCGACCGGATCGTCGTCGTCGACGAGATCCCGCGTGCCGGGCGCCTCCGCAAACCCGATCGTCGAGCTCTGGCCGCGCAGCTACGCGGGTGAGCGCATCACGCGGCGACGGCAGCCCTGCGCCGTAGCGATGGCAGCGCCAACCGGGGGCGGCCGGTCAGATACAGGGACCCCGGCAGTCGACGCAACACCTCGACCAGCAGCAGGGAACCGGCGATGGTGAGCAGATAGGTGACCGCCGTGCCCCACGGCTGACCCAGTGTGGCCAGCAGCCACGGTTGGTCGCCCGACTTCGGGCGCAGCAGCAGCCAGAGCACCAGGACATGCGAGAGGAACACGCCGAACGACCGGTTCGACGCAAACGACACTGCGCGAGCGAACCGCGGTGTGAACTCACGCCACCGTTCGCCCCAGTTCAGCGCCATCGCGTACAGGCATGTCATCGCCACGATCAGGAAGGGCAGCAGCGTCGGGTGGAACGCCGAGTTGTTGTCGTGCACCGGCTTGCCCGCGAACCACACCCCGCCGACGTACATGCCGACGGCGAGTGCACCGGTCGCGACGAGCGCGCCGAACAGCCACCAGCCCTTGCCGGCGAGCCAGCGGCCGATCTGCTCGCGATGCACTGCGCCGATCGCGCCGTAGAGGATGAAGAACTGGTACGGCACGAAGGTCGCGTAGTTGTGCCACCAGTACTGGGCGATCACCGCGGGCGGATTCCAATTGGTGATCGTCGAGGTAATGGCCAGTTGGACAACCAGACTCGCCACCAGCAGTTGCGCATGATGGCCGACGGTGGCGCGCACCAGCCACAGTACGA
This sequence comes from Gordonia sp. CPCC 205515, assembly GCF_048537925.1. Classification (NCBI taxonomy): domain Bacteria; kingdom Bacillati; phylum Actinomycetota; class Actinomycetes; order Mycobacteriales; family Gordoniaceae; genus Gordonia; species Gordonia sp. CPCC 205515. The sequence continues at coordinate 173,683 of NZ_JBCLVJ010000005.1, forward strand.
GCGGGAACAACAGGTAGACCTGCAGCATCACGAACAGGAAGTACATCTGGAAGCCGGACAGGCCCCAGCTGACCTTGCCGGCGAACTCGCCCAGGCTGGTGGGGATTTCGGTCAGCCGCCCGTTGGCCCACATGTCGGTGACGACCCAGTAGATCGCCGACCACGCCAGGTACGGGAAGATCACCAGCTTGATTCGCTTGCGCCAGAACGCAGTTGTGCTGAAGTCCGCCTTGTCGAAGTTCTGGTACATCAGCACGAAACCGGTCAGCGCGAAGAACGTGTTGCGCGTGAAGTGCAGTAGCAGTGCCGTGGTGTTGACGCCGAGGCTGCCGAACTCGTCGGTCGTGTTGGTCAGGCAGTGGACGAAGATGACCAACGAAAAGGTCGTCGCGCGGATCAGATCCAGGTGATGCAGATACGCCCGCCGACCGGCTTGCCGAACCGCATCCGACGAGCGGGTGACGGTGTCGAGCACCGCCGATGCTGCGGTTGCCTTGTCCTGTTCCGGCGCGATCGTGGTCATACGCGTGCTTCAGCCATCCCCTGTTCGACACGATAAGTCGTTTGATTGAGCAACGAAGCCACGTTAACAGCCCAACCTTGGGTCATCCTGTGACGCTCCCGTTACATGCGCTGACCTGCAGGTTTGATCGCCCCTATGTGAGCGATGTCACCACCAGTGCAGGGAGGTCTGCAGATCCTGCTCGACATAGGGGATCAGGCTGCGGACGAAGGTGGCGGTCAGGTGGTGGTAGTCGTGCCACAGCAGGATATTGCCGACCACGGCCGGGCAATACGTCGCAGTGCACATGCCGTCGGAGTAATCCAGGAACGTCATGTTCGGGTAGTCGGGCGCGATCGCCAGCGCCGGATCGGTCGGGGCCAGCGCGAGATCCCGGGGCACCCCGCAGACCTGTGGTTTCTTGCCCTCGGCGAGGCACTCCGGTGGCTTGAGCTTGCCGTGCGCCCACGGGTTGTCGCGGACGGCGACGACCTGCTGCCCGCGGTCGCGGAACTGCGCGAAGATGTCGCGGTAGTCCTGCGGCACGTAGTCGCCGGGCCCCTGCTCGACCGGTCGCGTCGAATTGGTGAACACCACGTCGGGTTTATCGACGGCGAGACGATCCATCACGCGGCGTGACCAGTCGTTGCATTGGTAGTACTTCTGCCCGAACCAGGTGAACACGTGGCTGGTGGTGAGCGCACACCCGACCTTCAGGTACGTGGTCACCCGGAATCCGTGCCGCTTGCCGATGTCGTCGAGCGCGGTGATCCAGTACTCGGCGTGCGACCCGCCGACCAGCGCGATGGTGCGGGTGGCGGTCTTGTCGCCGTACACCCCGACCTTGATCGACGGGTCCTTCCACCCGCTGATGATCGAGTCGTAGGACGTGATCGGCCAGTCCTTGTCGGCGACCTCCGGACTCGGCTGCGGGTCCACCTTCGGTACGGGCGCGCCATCCAGGAACGCCCGGGCACCCGGGTAGAGCCGCGGGTCGAGGTTGGCAGTGTTCACCGTGGCGTTCGCCGCGTTGTACTGCCACACGACGACCGTCGAGCCGGCGATGACGCTGGAGACCAGGATGATCCCGAGAAGCGCCCGCCGATACGCGCGCGGCAGCGTCGTCGCCCGCCCCGAGCGCATCGGTGCCTCGATGAACTTGGTCGTCGCCCACGCCAGCACCACCGACACCGCGAGGATCGCGGTGCCCTCGAGCCAGTTGACATCGTCCTGATAGCGCCACGCCAAGTAGAAGATCAGCAGCGGCCAGTGCCACAGGTACAGCGCGTACGCGATCGATCCCAGCCATACCAGCCGCGGGTGGGCGAGCGCGCGGGTCACCGGTGCCCCCTGCTGCGCGCCGGTCCAGATGAGCAGCAGGGTCGCGCCCACCGGCACCAGCGCCCACGCCCCGGGATACTGCTGCACGCCGGCGATCCACCAGCCGCACGTGATGATCAGCGCGAGAGCGAACACGCCGAGCGCGGTCCGCAGCCAACCGCGCAGCGCAATTCGCGGCATCCACACCGCGAGCAGCCCACCGGCCAATGGCTCCCACAGTCGCGACACCGTGTCGTAGTAGTTGAACGGCTGGTTCACCCCGTGCCGATAATTCGCCCACGCGAATGACAGCAGAGCGACGGCCAGCAGCGCGACCCCGACCACCGCGCGGATCACCGACGGCGTGCCCACCGCGGGGAATCGTCGCGACAGCAACCGCAGCAGCCCACCCAGCGCCAATGCGCACACCAGCGTCAACACGAAGAATTGGCCCTGCATCGACATCGACCACAGGTGCTGCATCGGGCTGTTGGCCGAGTCGGCGGCCTGATAGTCCTGCGAATCGAACGCCAAGTGCCAGTTCTGGTAGTACAGGGCGCTCGCCTGCACCTCGGAGCCGAGTGGTCCCCACCGCGTCTTCGGCATGATCAGCGCGATCAGCGCGGTGATGACGACCAAGACCACCAGCAGCGCCGGCAGCAACCGGCGTACCAGCCGCCAGAGCCGTGGCCACGGATTGATTGCCGCCGACCACGACACCGACGCCGGTTGGGTCGCGATCACATGCTTGAGCAGGGATGCGACAAAGAAGTAGCCGGACAGGGTCAGGAACACATCCACGCCGCCGGAGACGCGGCCGAACCAGACGTGGAAGATCGCGACGAGCGCGATCGCGATGCCGCGCAGACCGTCCAGATCGTGCCGATAGGCCGACGTATTGCCCGTCGCCGCGTCCTCGTTCGGGGTCGGCTGACTCCCCGGCGACGCGGTTACGACAGTGCTCACAGGCAGCGATGCTACTTCCTGAGGACGACATAACCGGCAGCGCGGCGGTTCGTGGCGATTCATTCGGCGTGCGCGTAACCCTTCAGTTGCGGGGTTTCGACCGGCACTGTTCGCGGCAGATCACGAACTTTGCGAAAGGGAACACCCATGCCACAGCACGCCCCGCGGACCGCCGCGATCATCGGCGCCGGACTCGCCGGAACCACTGCCGCGCTCGGACTGCTCGACGCCGGTTTCGATGTCACGCTCTACAGCGACCGCGATCGGGAAACGTTGCGCGACAAGGTGCCGCCCACCGGCGTCGGAGTGCTGTTCGGTGCGTCCCGCGATTGGGACGCCCAGATCATCGAAGACCTCTACGACGTGGGGAACACCTCGGGGATCAGCGTCCGCCTGCACTCCGGCAGCGGCGACGACCGGGCCGACGTCCTCGAGTTCAACCCCGACTACGGCTACACCGCGCAGGCCGTCGACCTGCGTTTACGCGCTGACGACCGGCTCGCCCGCTTCCTCGACAGCGGTGGCCGCTTCGAGGTTGGGGCCATCGACCTCGATCGGCTCGACGAGATCGCCGGCACCCACGAGCTCACCCTCGTCGCCACCGGCAAGGGCGGGCTGTCGTCGTTGTTCCCGGTCAACGAATCGCGCACGCACTACCGCGAACCGCAGCGCCGACTGCTGCAGGTCACACTGACCGGACTCGACCACGGACCCGACACCTTCGGCTACCGCAGCCGCGGGGGCGGCGGCCACTCGCTGTTCAACCTCGACAGCGAGAACGGGGAGATCTTCGTCGGCCCGTTCCTGCACAAGGACGCCGGTGCCACCTGGTCGTTCATCGTGTTCGCCAAACCCGACGGGGCCTGGGCACCCCAAATCGACGACGTCACCGACGCCGCATCCGCTCGTCGGGTGATCGGTGACATCTTCACCGAATACTTCCCGCACGACGCTCCTGTCATCGACCGCCTGCAGGTCATCGACGACGACCCGGTGTCCTGGCTGACCGGTGCGGTCACCCCGACCGTGCGCCACGCGGTGGCCACCACCCGCGGCGGACATGCGGTCGCAGCCATCGGCGACACCGCGATCGCCGTCGACCCCGTCGCCGGGCAGGGCGCGCAGAACACCCTGATCCAGATCGCCGAACTGGTGGCGGCCGCTCGTGACCACGATGGCCCGTTCACCGCCGACTGGCTGGAGGAGGAATTCGAGAAGCACTGGGAGCGCCGCGGCCGCGCCGCCGTCGAGGTCACCCGCCTCTACCTTGGCGACCCCGCCTACGCCACGCACCTCGAACTGTCGTTCCCGGCGGCCGCCGTCGACACCAACGTCGCGTCCGCACTGTTCGGACTGCTGTCCGACCCCAACCCGCTGCTCACGCTGGAGACCCGCGACGACGTCCTCGGTTTCATCTCCGCGGTGTCCGGCGAACCGGCCGATGACGTCCTCCGCCGCTTCGAACCCGCGGGTGAGTTCCGCTCGGCGGTGGTCGCTGCAGGCTGAGCTCTACTCCAACTCGTCGGCGTGCGCGTCGTTGGCGATGCGGGTGATCAACTCGACGATCTGATCGAACGCGCGGGTATGCGGATTCACGATCGACGAGTGGGTCTGGCCGGGCATGATGATCGCGCGTGCCCGGCCACCCGCGGCGTTGTCGGCATCGACGTACTTTTCGGCGAGGACCGGAGGGACGGTGGTGTCGGCGCCGCCGTTGACCGCGATCACCCCGATGCTCGGATCGAGGTTCTGGATCGGATCGACGGCGGCATACCGCTGCGGATACTGGGTGGGCGTACCACCGAGCACCCGCACGATCCGGCTGTCGCCGAGGGCGACGGCGCGCCGCATGTCCAGTGGTCCGGCCAGCGAGATCACGTGTTCCGGGGTGAACTCCGGCGCCGAACCCAACTCGTGGTGGTCGAGTCGGTGCCGAGTACCGGCCCACACGGCCAACTGCCCACCGGCCGAGTGCCCGACAACGACCGACTCCTTGATGTCGAGTTGCGGCAAGCCCTTCGCGACCTCCGGGATCGTGTCCAACGCGGATGCGACGTCGGTAAAGGTCGTCGGCCAGCCGCCGCCGCTGCCGACGCGGCGGTATTCGACGTTGAACACTGCCAGGCCGCGTTCGGCAAGATGGCGGGCAAAGGTGACGAAGCTGTCGGCGCCGATCTGCGATTGCCACGCACCGCCGTGGATCAACACCACCACCGGCGTCGCTTCTTTGCCGGCCGCCCCGGGCAGATAGAGGTCGACCCAGTTCTGCTTCGGGTCGGCCGGGCCGTCGGGGACCGAGTAGTAATAGCGCCGCACGCCGATGGTCGACGACTCCGGCAGGTTGCGCAGATCCTTTATGGCCAAACCGGGACCACCGCGGTGGGCTTGCGGCACCTGGGCGGACGACGGCGCTGCCGCCGGCTGCCGCGGGGCCGACGACGTCGAGCAGCCCACCGCCGTAACGCTCATGATGAGGATCACGGACGCGGCGATGAGTGCGCGTGCTGTCGTCGGTCGCTGGTACACCGGACCATTCTGCATGCTGTGCGCGACCGCTGTGGCACTGTGGAACACCATCACCGCAGTGCGACAAAGGGGAAACAGATGTCTCGGAAGGGCTGGTCGGCAGCCGACGCGCCATCGATGGTCGGCAAGACGGCGGTGGTGACCGGGGCGAACTCGGGGGTCGGACTCGCGACCGCACGCCACCTCGCGGTCCTCGGCGCGCGTGTGATGCTGGCCTGCCGCAACGTCGACGCCGCGACCACCGCCCGCGACGACATCCTCGGCGCCGCCCCCGGCGCGCAACTCGAGCTCATCACCCTCGACCTCGCCGACCTCGCGTCGGTCCGCAAGGCCGCCGACGAGATCGCTGCCGCCGCTCCCGGCCTCGACGTGCTCGTCAACAATGCCGGCGTGATGTCCGGGCGTCGCGAGCTCACCGCCGACGGCTTCGAAATGGACTTCGGCACCAACTTCCTCGGCCACTTCGCGCTCACCGGATTGCTCCTCGACAGGTTGGACGCGGCACCCGCCGCGCGGGTGGTCACGGTGAGCAGCAACGTCCATCGTGCCGGCGTCATCGACTTCGACGACCTGCTCATGGATAGAGGTTTCAACCCCGCGAAGGCGTATGCCCGGTCGAAGCTGGCGCAACTGATCGGCGCGATCGAACTCCAGCGACGTCTCGTCGCGAGCGGACGCACCACCACGATGTCGGTGGCCGCACATCCGGGCAGTACGCACAGCGGTGTGATGCGCAACCAGAATCGGTTGCTCGGTTGGCTTTTCACCGCCCCGTCGCTGCGGCCGATCCGTCGCACCTTCATCATGGACGGACCCGAAGGGGCGTTGCCGTCGTTGCGGGCGGCCACTGATCCCGGTGTGCTCGGCGGCCAGTACTACGGACCGTCAGGCCCGATGGGTTCCTCCGGACCGCCGATCGTCGTCGCGCCGAACGCCAAGGCCTTCGACGAGGAGCTCGCAGTTCGCTTGTGGGACACCGCCGAAGACCTCACCGGTGTCGGCTACACGCTCTGATCAGCTGACACCCACAGCGGCCAGCATCGCCAGCTTCTGATGACTGTCGCTGCCCGGCGTCGCGGTGTAGACCAGCAGCACGTGGGTCGTGGCCGGGTCGACGAGGGTCTGGCAGTTCACCTCGATGAGCCCGAGTTCGGGATGTAGCAACCGTTTTCGTTGATCGGTGAGACGGGTCGCGACGTCGTGATGTTGCCAGTACTCGCTGAACTCCGCGCTGTGTGCCAGCAGCGCGTCGGCGATCGCGGCCGCCCGCGACGACTTACCCTGTCGCGTCACCGCTTCCCGCAGCCGCGCCGTGTGCGCGCGACTATGTAGCTCGTGGTCCTCTGCCGGGAACCGTTGGCGCGTCACGGAATCGGTGAACCAGCGATAGGCGATACTGCGGTTGTATCCGTTCAGGTGCATCTCGTCGCCGACCAAAGCGATGGCCGGTGGGGTCTGGAACAGCGTCTCCCCGGCACTGTTGACCACCATGGCCGGCGTGTCCGCGAGCCGATCGACGATGCGCATCATCCCGGGGCCGACATGGTCGTCGTGGGTGATCCGGTCGGGTGGGTGCTGCCCGGCCAGCCGGAACAGATGATCGCGCTCATCGAGCGACAGGTGCAAGGCCCGGGCGATCGCGCCGAGCATTTGCTCCGAGGGGTGCGGGCCGCGTTGCTGTTCCAGGCGGCTGTAGTAGTCCGTCGACATCCCGGCGAGCAGCGCGACCTCCTCGCGCCGCAACCCGGCGGTCCGGCGCCGCGACCCCGGCGCGAGCCCGACGTCGGCGGGGGTCAGGGCCTCGCGTCGAAGTCGCAGGAACTCGGCCAGTCCGGCCCGGTCGGTCGTCATGCGTCCACTGTGCGGCAGATCGCCGACGGTATCCAGGGACTCGCGATCCGTGGATGTCTGATGCCTGGCGGTGTCCACCGACTTCCGGTGAAATCGAGGCATGAACATCACCGGAAACACCATCTTCATCCCGGGCGCCACCTCCGGCATCGGACTTGGACTCGCGCTGCGGCTCCACGACGCCGGCAACTCCGTGATCATCGGCGGACGCCGCACCGAACTGCTCACCCAGATCGCCGATGCACATCCCGGCATCGAGACCGTGCGCATCGACACCGCCGACGCCGACGACGTGGCCCGGGTGTCCGCCGACGTGCAGAACCGCTTCCCCGACACCAACGTGCTCATCGCGATGGCCGGCATCATGCGTGCCGAGGATCTGAGCGATCCCGCGTTCCTCGACACCGCGGTCGCCGAGGTCGAGACCAACATCCTCGGACCGCTGCGTCTGGTGGCTGCATTCACCAAGTTCTTTGCCGCGCAACCCGATGGGGCGACCATCATCACCGTCTCCTCCGGGCTGGCCTTCACCCCGATGGCCGGTACCCCGACTTACAGCGCCACCAAGGCGGCCATCCACTCGTTCACCGACAGCATGCGAATCCAGTTCGCCGACAAGGGGATCGAGGTCCTGGAACTCGCCCCGCCGGCGGTGCAGACCGACCTGATGCCTGGACAGGCCGAGGCGGACTGGGCGATGCCGCTCGACGACTTCCTCGACGAGGTGATGTCGTTGCTGCCCACGGCCACCGGCGAGATCCTCGTCGAACGCGTTCGGCCGCTGCGGTTCTCCGAGCGGGATGGCAACCGAGACACGCTGATGGCGGCTCTCGCCCAGATGGGGGGATGAGCTACTTCGCTCCGGCGGCGGCCGGCGACTCCTGGGAGAGTTCGTCGAGCCGCCGGATGGCCGGGGTGGCGTCCACGAGCGCGCGCAGTTGATCGTCGGGTAGTCGACCCAGTAGTTCGACGATGCGGTCGGTGCCGCGTTCCACCCGGCCCAGTGAGTACTCCATGCCGAGTTCGGTCAACTCGACGAGGGTGGCGCGTCGATCAGCGGGATCGGGCCGGCGACGTACGTGCCCGGACTTCTCGAGCGCGCCGACCAGCGAGGTCATCGAGGGCTGCGCGACGCCTTGGATGCCGGCGAGCGCGGTGATGCGCTGCGGTCCCATCCGACGCAGGGTGCCAAGGGTCGACACCGAGGTCAGGCTCATGTCGCGTGGCTGCTGGCGCAGGAAGTCGGAGATCAGCGAGTACAGGGCATTCGCGGATTCGTGCAGGTCGTCGTGCATGCGGATCAGTCTATTGGCTCACACGGTGATTGCATAGAACATTTATATAGAGTATCTATGTACTTATGTCTTCCACAGCTTCGATCACGTCGGCGTTCAAGCAGCCACGAGCCGTCTGGGCCGTTGCGTTCGCTTGCGTCGTCTCTTTCATGGGAATCGGATTGGTCGACCCGATCCTCCCGTCCCTCTCGGCCCAGCTCAACGCCACGCCGTCGCAGGTCACTCTGCTGTTCACCAGCTACCTGGTGGTCACCGCGTTCGCCATGCTGATCACCGGCTGGGTGTCGAGCCGGATCGGTGCCAAACGCACCCTGATCGTCGGACTCGTACTCATCGTGGTGTTCGCCGCCGCGGCCGGCTTCAGTGGTTCGATCGCCCAGATCGTCGGCTTCCGCGCCGGCTGGGGCCTGGGCAACGCGCTGTTCATCGCAACCTCGCTCGCGGTGATCGTCGGGGCGTCCAGCGGCGGATTCGCCGGCGCGATCGTGCTGTATGAGACCGCGCTCGGAGTGGGCATCGCGCTCGGCCCACTGGTCGGTGGCCTGCTCGGCACGGTCAGCTGGCGCGGCCCGTTCTTCGGCGTCGCCGTCCTCATGCTGATCGCCCTCGTCGCGACGATCGTGATGCTGCCCGCCACCCCGACACCCACCGAGAAGTCATCGATCCTCGAACCCATTGCCGCACTGAAGCATCGGAGCCTGGCGACGACCAGCGTCACCGGCCTGCTGTACAACTGGGGCTTCTTCACCATCCTCGGCTACGCCCCGTTCCTGATGCACCTGTCGGCCATCCAGCTCGGCTTCGTGTTCTTCGGCTGGGGCATCCTTGTCGCCCTGTTCGCGGTGTTCGGTGCGCCGCTCCTCAAGTCGCACTTCGGAACTCCCAAGACCCTCTACGGTGCCCTGGCCGGGATGGCCGTCGTCTGCCTGATCATCGGCATCTGGTCGGATGATCGCTGGGTCGTCATCGGCGCGGTCATCGCGTCGGGCATCTTCGTCGGCCTGAACAACACCCTGGTCACCACCGCCGTCATGAGCATCGCGCCGGTGCCGCGTCCGGTTGCCTCGGCAACCTACGGTTTCGTCCGCTTCATCGGTGGCGGCCTGGCACCATTCGCCGCCGGAAAGCTGGTGGAGCACTACAACGCTCACGTTCCGTTCATCATCGGCGCGATCGCCGTCGCCGTCGGTGCGGTAGTTCTGAGCACCGTGCACGCCGCCCTCGACGTCGCCGACCGCGAAGAGGAACTGCCGGAGTCCCGCGAACGGCAGGATGCCGAGGACGCGGTGATGCAGATCCCGGCCGTCGAGGAGGAGTCGATCCTCGCCGAGACCGCTTATCTCGAGGACGAGCGGATCGTGCACCGCGCCTGACGCGGCATGATCGAACCCATGACGCACATCCTCGTGCTCCATCCCGGGAACATGGGAGCCGGCCTCGGCGCCTCGCTCGTCGCCGCGGGTCACCGGGTGAGCTGGGTGCCCGCGGGCCGCAGCACCGAGACCGCCGAACGCGCGCACCGGGCCGGCCTACGGCCGTGGGAGCCGGCCGATCGGCCCGACCTGGTGCTCTCGGTGGTCCCGCCCGCCCACGCGCAGGAGACCGCGGCGTCCTTCGGGCACGCCGCGGATCTCTACGTCGACGCCAACGCAATCAGCCCGGCGACGGCGGCCGGAGTCGCGCGCGTCGTCGAGGAAAGCGGTGGCACCTACGTCGACGGGTCGATCATCGGAGCGCCGCCCGATCCGGGCCGGGCTCGGGCGACGCGCCTCTATCTGAGTGGAGATGCCGCGGATGCGGCCGCCACGCTGTTGTCCTGCGGCCCGGAACTGGAGATCCCCGTGCTGCCCGGTGACACCTTCGCGGCATCGAGCTTGAAGATGGCCTACGCCTCCTGGACCAAGATCTCCGCAGCACTGCTGCTCTCGGCCCGGGCGGTCGCCGACGACCTCGGCGTCGGCGACGCGCTCGACGCGGAGTGGCGGCACTCGCAACCGGACCTGATCGCCCGCCACGAATCGGCGGTGTCCTCGGCGTCCGGCAAGGCATGGCGCTGGGTCGAGGAGATGCGGCAGATCGCCGAAACCTTCGAATCCACCGGATCACCAGGCGGGTTCGGCACTGCTGCCGCTCAGGTGTTCGAGCGATACCCGAATCTCGGCGTCGGACCGCGTTAGAGTCGAGGGCAGGTGCTGAAACAGCCCGGCACCATCATCGTCCGAGCGACGCCGGATCCGACGCCTTTGGAGGCGATATGTCCGAGAAGAACGATTTCTACACGACGCGGGATTCTGGAGCCCCGGCCGGCAGCAACGAACACTCGCTGACCGTCGGTGCCGCCGGCCCCATCGTGCTGCACGATCACTACCTGATCGAACAGATGGCCCAGTTCAACCGGGAACGCATCCCGGAACGCCAGCCGCACGCCAAAGGCAGTGGTGCCTTCGGCACCTTCGAGACCACCGAAGACATCTCCGAGTACACGTGCGCCGCACTGTTCCAGCCCGGCGTGAAAACCGAGATGGTGGCGCGCTTCTCCACGGTGGCCGGTGAGCGGGGCAGCCCCGACACGTGGCGTGACCCGCGCGGATTCTCGCTGAAGTTCTACACGTCCGAAGGCAACTACGACATGGTCGGCAACAACACGCCGGTCTTCTTCGTCAAGGACCCGATGAAGTTCCAGCACTTCATCCGGTCGCAGAAACGTCGCGCCGACAACAATCTTCGCGATCACGACATGCAGTGGGATTTCTGGACGCTGTCGCCGGAGTCCGCGCATCAGGTCACCTGGCTGATGGGGGACCGTGGCATCCCGAAGACGTGGCGCCACATGAATGGCTACAGCTCGCACACCTACCTGTGGGTGAACGCCCAGGGGGTCAAACACTGGGTGAAGTACCACTTCATCAGTGATCAGGGCATCGAGTACTTCACCCAGGACGACGCCGACCAGATGGCCGGGCAGGACTCCGACTACCACATGCGCGACCTGTTCGACTCGATCGCCAACGGCGACCGCCCGAGCTGGACACTCAAGGTGCAGCTGATGCCCTACGACGACGCGGTGAGCTACCGGTTCAACCCCTTCGATCTCACCAAGGTGTGGCCGCACAGCGACTATCCGCTGCACGTCGTCGGCAAGATGACCTTGCACACCAACCCAACCGACAATCATGCGCAGATCGAGCAAGCCGCATTCGAACCGAACAACGTCGTGCCCGGCATCGGATTCAGCCCCGACCGCATGTTGCTGGGCCGGGTGTTCTCCTACGCCGACGCCCATCGCGCCCGACTCGGCGTGAACTACAAGCAGATCCCGGTCAACGCGCCGCGCAACGAGGTGCACTCGTACTCGAAAGACGGTGCGATGCGCATCAATCCGGTGTCCGATCCGGTGTACGCCCCGAACTCCAAGGGTGGCCCCAAGGCGGAATATCCGGGCCAGCCCGAACCGCAGTGGGCGGCCGACGGCGACATCGTCCGGAGCGCCTACGTCGATCATCCCGAGGACGACGACTGGGGGCAGCCGGGCACCCTGGTCCGTGAGGTGATGGACGACGCGGCACGAGACCGGTTGGTGGACAACGTCGTCGGTCATCTCCTCGATGGGGTGAGTGAACCGGTGCTGGCGCGTGCCTTCGAATACTGGAGCCGCATCGATCCGGACGTCGGTGCGCGGATCAAGGCCGGGGTCACCGAGAAGGCCGGCGAGTCGTAACACTGTGCTCGGAAAGACCCGCCGTGTGCGGATTGCCGATGTGACGGTGCGGGTTTGCGCCCCACCGGACGTGGCGTTCGACTATCTTGCCGACCCGGCCAATCGTCCGCGGTGGCAGTCGAGCCTGCGACGCATCGACGATCTGCGCACGGCGGGTTCGATCCGTGGTGATGTCGGGACGGCCTGGACCGATGTCACTGCGGTACCCGGTATCTCGCCGCGGATGGAGGTCGTCGAAGCCGACCGACCGCGACGGTGGCGGGAGATCGGGCAGTGGTATTTCGTCGATGCCAGCCTGATCCTCGACTTCGACGGCACCGACGATGGACCCACCGATGTGCGGGCACGGGCGTGGTTGACCGTCCCCGTCATGGTCGCGCCGGGCGTCCTGCCCTTGCGGTTGATCACGCCGCGAGCGCTGGCTGCCGATCTCCGGTCGGCCGCCGATCAGCTCGCCTCGTCGGCTCCCTGAGCCGCCAGCGCATCCGCCGCCTGCACCATCGCCAGATGCGAGAAGGCTTGCGGCACATTGCCGGCCTGTCGTTCGTCGTCGACATTGTACTCCTCGGCGAACAACCCGACGTCGTTGGCGGTGCCGCAGGCCCGGTCCATCAATGCCAGCGCGTCGTCGCGGCGGCCGCTGTAGGCGTACTGGGTGACCAGCCAGAAACTGCACGCCAGGAACGGATGCTCGCCGCCGGCCAGGCCGTCGACGCCGGAACCGGTGCGGTAGCGCATGACCAGCCCACCACGCATCAATTTCTGTTCGATCTCGGCGACCGTCGCCAGCATGCGGGGGTCGTCGTAGGCGCAGAACCCGACCTGGGGGAGCAGCAGCAACGAGGCATCGACCTCGTCGCTGCCCGCGTACTGCGTGAAATATCCCGAATCCTTGTGCACGCCTTCGGTATCTATCTCATCGCGCACCCGGTCGCGCAGTTCACGCCAATGATCGGCGGACCCTTCGAGCCGGTAGTCCTCCACCGCGCGGACACCACGATCGAACGCAGCCCAGATCATCGCCCGCGAGTACGTGAACATCTGGGGTTCCCCGCGCATCTCCCAGATACCGTTGTCCGGCCGTTCCATCGTCGACTCGACCAGCTCGAGCAACGACTTCTGCAGCGACCACGACAGTTTCGTCTCGGTGAGGCCGGCGGTGCGGGCCGATTCGAGTCCGACCATCACCTCGCCGATCACATCGGCCTGATACTGGCCGACCGCGCCGTTGCCGACACGGACCGGCGTCGACGACTCATAGCCGGGCAGGTGTGCGAGTTCCCGTTCGGGCAGATCCCGTTCTCCGGCAATGCCATACATGATCTGTAGTTCGTCGGAATTACCCGCGATCGCCCGCAGCAACCACATCCGCCAGTGCTCGGCGATGTGCAGAAAACCGTGATTGACAAGAACTTCCAGGGTCAACGACGCGTCGCGCAGCCAGACGTAGCGATAATCCCAGTTGCGTCCACCGCCGAACTGTTCCGGCAGTGACGTGGTGGCCGCCGCGACGATCCCGCCGGTGTCGAGATTACTCAAGGCGCGCAACGTGATCAGCGATCGGGTGACGGCCTCGTGATGCGGGCCGGAATGCTCGATGCGGCTCGCCCACGTGGTCCACCAGTCACGGGTCTCGGTCAGCACCGCATCGATGTCGAGCACATCCGGTTCCGGTCGATAGGAGTGATACCAGGTGAGTGTCAGGTTCTCGGTGATGGTCGGCTCCACGGTGAAGTAGCCACGGTGCACGTTGTCGGCGGCGTGATGTTCGAGGCCCCGCACCACGATTGCGTCCGGTCCCGCGATGGCCCGCAGCCCCGGCCCGTTCTCGTCGCCGACCTGCCGCACCCACGGCACCGCCCGCGCGTAGTCGAACCGCATCCGCAACTCGGAGGTGAACTCCACGTGCCCGGAGATTCCCACCACCCGCCGCACCAGATCGACCCGCCCACCGTCGATCGGCATGAACTCGTGGACCTCGGCGACCCCGGTGCCGGTCTCCCAGCGGGTGACGAGGATCAGCGTGTCGCCGTCGTAGCGTCGGCTGACCGTGGCGTCGGGATCGCTCGGTGCCAACGTCCAATGTCCGTGCTCCTCGGTGCCGAGGAGCGCAGCGAAGATCGAGGCCGAGTCGTAGCGCGGCAGGCAGAACCAGTCGATGCCGCCGCGCAGCGAGATCAGGGCGGCGGTGCGGCAGTCTCCGACGATGGCGTAATCCTCGATACGGGTCATGTGCTCGATTGTGGCCGATGCGGTTACCGTCGTATATGGCCGATACCACGACACTGTTCATCTTCGGGGCCGGCGGCGACCTCACCAAGCGACTTCTGCTCCCCGCACTCGGGCAGTTGCTGACGCTGGAAGCCGACCGCAAAGTCCGACTTGTCGGGGTCGGCAGACGCGAGGTCGACGACGACCAGTGGCGCAACGAGGTCCGCGAATGCTTCGGCGACGACGTCGGTCCGTCGGCCACCCAGGTCGCCGACGACGCCACCTACCTGACCGCCGACGTCACCACCGCCGACGGGCTGCGCACCGTGTTCGACGACGCACAGGGGCGCGCGGTGCTCTACTTCGCGGTGCCGCCGAGTGTGGCGCAGGCGTCCTGCACCGCGATGCAGGACGTCGACATCCCCGACGGCACGATCCTGGCGCCGGAGAAACCCTTCGGCACCGACGAGGCCAGCGCGCACGCGTTCAACGAGCTGCTAACCGGACTCGTCCCGGAGAACCAGGTGTTCCGGGTCGATCATTTTCTCGGGCAATCGATCTTGCTCGATCTCTTCGGCGTCCGCTTCGCCAATCGGATCTTCGAGCCGATCTGGTCGGCCGACCACATCGAATCCGTCGTCATCCGCTACGACGAAACGCTCGGACTCGAAGGCCGCGCCGGCTACTACGACGCCTCCGGCGCGTTCAAGGACATGTTGCAGAGCCACCTGTTGGAGTTGCTCGCGGTGATCGCCATGGATTCGCCTGCGTCGTTGGGTGAACGCGACCTGCGTGACGCCACCACGGCTGCTCTGCGCGCCACGCACATCTGGGACGACAATCCCGTCGCCTCCTCCCGACGCGCGCGCTACACCGCGGGGCAGGTCGACGGCAAACAGCTCCCGTCGTACGTCGACGAGGACGGTGTGGACCCGTCCCGCAACACCGAAACCCTGGCCGAGGCAACGTTCGAAGTACGCACCGCGCGGTGGCAGGGCGTGCCGTTCACCCTGCGGTCCGGCAAGGCGCTAGAGCCCGCGGACAAGGAGATCGTCCTGACATTCCGCCCGGTGCGACACCTACCCGAGCAATTCAGCGGCGATCGCCGACCCAACCGGCTGCACCTGCGCTTCTCGCCCGACCAGATGACCATCTGCGTCAATGTGCACAGCGGAACAAAGCCTTTCGAGCTCACCCGCGCCGAGGTGACCACCGACCTGGGGGCCGGGTCGGTACGTGCCTACGCCGAGGTGCTGGCCGGCATCCTCGACGGCGACGCCACCCTCGCGGTGCGCGGCGACGCCGCCGAACAGTGCTGGCGGATCGTCGCACCGATCCTCGATGCGTGGAAGGCCGACAAGGTACCGCTCGACGAGTACCCCGCCGGGTCGTCCGGACCCGCCGACTGGCCGTCGGTCTGATCGCTGCCTGACATGTCCGGAGTGACCGTCTCGTCGGCCGCCGGCCGCTGGCTCATCGCCGGCAGCGTGCTCGGTTCGGGTGTCGCATTCCTGGACAGCACCGTCGTCAACGTTGCGCTGCCCGCCATCTCGCGCGACCTCGACACCGGACTGCAAGGGCAGCAATGGGTTCTCGACGGTTACATGCTCACCCTCGGCGCGCTGATCCTCGCCGGCGGCGCGGCCGGCGATCGCTACGGCCGCCGACGGGTGTTCGTCCTCGGCCTCGGATTGTTCGCAATCGCCACCATCGCCTGCGCATTGGCGCCGACCGCCGGCTGGCTGATCGCCGCCCGCATCGTGCAAGGTGTCGGAGCGGCCGCAGTGGTCCCGGGCAGTCTGGCGCTCATCGACGCCGAGATCGTTCCCGAGGAACGCGGTCGCGCCATCGGCCTGTGGGCCGGTATGTCCGGTGCGACAACGGCATTGGGTCCCTTCGTCGGAGGCTGGCTGGTCGACACCGGGTCCTGGCGGTGGGTGTTCTTCCTCAGCGTTCCCCTCGCCCTCGGAGCCATGTGGATTGCGGTGCGGCACATCCCGGAGTCTCGCGACCTCGCCGACGCTGGGTCCCTCGACATCGCCGGCGCCGCCGCCATCACCGTCGGTCTCGCCGGGATCATCTACGCCCTCATCGAAGGACCGGCGCAAGGCTGGGATGCCCCCATTATCGCCGCCGCTGCGATCGGCGTGCTGGCCATTATTGCGTTTATGGTGATCGAAACCCGCGCTACCGCACCACTCTTACCGCTCGACTTGTTCCGATCGGCTCAATTCACCGGCGCCAACCTGACCACGCTGATGGTGTATGCCGGACTCGGTGGCGCGCTGTTTCTGCTTGCGCTGCAACTACAGCAGAGCATGGGCTATTCGGCACTCGAGGCGGGCATGGCGACCATGCCGTTCACCGTGATCATGCTGTTTGGTTCGCCACTGGCGGGCAGGCTCGCCGGCCTGACCGGACCGAGGCTCCCGATGACCATCGGACCGCTCATCGCGGCAACGGGTTTGGCGTTGATGGCCCGCATCGTTCCCGGCACCGGCTACTACGACGCGGTACTCCCCGCGGTCGTCGTCTTCGGTCTCGGCATGACCATCACCGTCGCACCATTGACCGCGGCCGCGCTCGGTGCCGTCGACGCCACCCGCTCCGGCATCGCGTCGGGGGTCAACAATGCGGTCGCCCGCATCGCGAGCCTGCTCGCCGTTGCAGTGTTGCCCGTCGTCGCCGGCCTCGACACCGGACCCGGGCAACCCTTGGGCTCGGGATTCTCCACAGCCATGATCATCGCGGCGATCTGTTGTGCAGCAGGTGGATTGATCGCTTTCGCGACGATTCGGTCCGGGGCGGGTCCCCGACCGCATGTGCAGCCGTCGGTGAGTCACGCCTGTCAGCCGCCGGAGCCGGCCAGTGAGGAATACTGACGAACATGACTCCACCCGAGATTCCCACGCAATGGCGCCAACGCTCCCTGCTCGCGATCTTCCTCGCCGCGTTCGTCACCCAGAACGCGATTGCCATCCCCTACGTCCGCAAGAATGGATGGCGTTCCACCGCAGACTTTTTCGGTGGTGACATCCTCAAGACCACGCCGGGCCGCTTCGCGATGGTCGATCTGACCTACGTGGTCATCGGATTTCACGCGTGGGCGTTGACCGAAGCCAGACGTCTCAACATCATGCGGTGGTGGATTGCGTCGGTGGTTCTGACCTTCGGCGTCGGCATCGCCACCGCGATCCCGTTCTTCTTCCTGGCGCGCGACCGTGCCCTACTGAACCGGTGAATCCGGCGGCGGCACCCGGAATGTCTGGCCGAGTTCCACGGCGTCCACACCGTCGAGCGCCTGCAGCGCGGGTGCGCATCGTTCGGGCGCCGTTCCGCAGATGACGCCGACCTGATCGAGGACCTGATCGACGGTCATGCCTGCGGCACGCGCCGCTGCGGCGACCTCGGTGATCTTGCCCAGGTGGTCGTCGGCCACGGTCAGCGTGACGTCGTGCATGCGTTCAGGTTAGCTGGCAGGAGGCGGCGCCAGGCACAATCCGCTGCCCACATCGGTCGACGCCGCGGTCAGTCGCTGCGCATGCTGGATGAGTTGGGTCCACAGGTCGCGGCCGACCGCGCCGGTCTGCTGATGCCACAGCGCCGCCAGGCCGGCGACGTGCGGTGTCGCCATGCTGGTGCCGCTGATCGTGTTGTAGCGCTGCGGCATCACCCACGACGAGTACACATCGACACCCGGTGCGGCCACGTCGATCTGACCGCCATCGACGGCGGTGCCTGCCGCGGAGAACTGTGCGACACGCAGCGTGTGGTCGACGGCCGCGATCGCCATCACCGACGGACTGTTCGCCGGCACACCGACGAAACCGGGATCACCGGGACGGTTGGCGTTGTTGCCGGCCGCGGCCACGATCAGCGTGCCCGCCGACAGCGCCCGGGACCCGACCCGCTCGTAGGCGACCGACGGCGTGCGGACGTCGGCGCCCAACGACATGGACACCACCTGGCAGCCGGACGCAATCGCCCAGTTGATGCCGGCCAGGATGCCTGCGTCGGTGCCGGAACCGTCGTTGCCGAGCACCTTTCCGACGTGGATCTCGACGTCGGGTGCCACGCCGTAGCGTCGCGCGTCAGCCGGATGTGCAGGTCCGGCAACGGTTCCCACGCAGTGCGTGCCGTGGCCGTGGACATCGGTGGCGTCTTCACCGGCGATGAACGACTTGGAGACGATGGTGCGGCCGGCGAAATCGGGATGGTCGAAGGCGAAGCCGGTGTCGAGGACCGCGACCTTGGCCCCGGCGCCGGTCGTCGAAGTACCGTCCGCGCCGGTCGCCTGCAGCCCCCACGTGTAGCTGTCGGTGTCGTCGAAGATCTCGCGCATGCCCGGAACTCCCTCGCCAGGGATCAGTCGCGCCGACAGGTCGGCGACCCCATCCCGGTAGCCGCGAAGGTAATCCGCAGACTCCGGTGCATCGATCGCATAGAAGATCCGTTCGGGTTCCACGGCGAGGATCACCCCGCCGTCGACGGCCCGCAGGGCGGCGGCCTGGTCGGGGTCCGCGTCGACCACCGCCACCCCGAGTTCGGCGAACACCGTGGCATCGGCGGCCTCCGCCCGCGACATGTCGAGCGCCTGACCGTGGAAGTCGGCGGTGCTGGCGACCTCGGAGATCCCGGCGATCTGCCGCAGCACATCCGCAGGGTCGGTGACCTCGTCGGGACCACCGAAGACCACGACCACGCGGTTGGTGGAGTACGGAGTTGTCACGCGGACCCCCTGATCACGATCGACGTCCCAGCGCACCGGCGCTGGCTATGTCACCGACACTACGTCGGCACACCGACATCGACCGTCAGGTGGACACGCGCCACCGATCAGACGCGCGATGCCACGTACTGCGCGCCGCGCACGGTGTCACCGTTGACCGTGTACAGCACGTGCAGTGCGTTCGGCTGCTGAACCGGTGCGCCGTCGCAGACGGTGTCGCCGGGGATGCAGTAGCGCACGGTTTTCGGTGCATAGGGGGCACCCACGCGGATCGGCGGTGCGCCGACGTCGCTGATCCAGCGATCCGACGGCGGGGCGAACAGCACCACGGCGGCGATGTTCTTGGCGACGTTCGCCGGCAGCGGCGCCGGCACCTTGGCCTCGTACTGGCGGTAGCGGTCGGGGATGGTGATCTTGCCGCTGGTCGCGTAGCCGGCGACCGCCGCGCCCTGGGAGTACCCGCCGAGGACGATCTTGGTGTTGGGGCAGGTGCGCGCGATCAACTTGGCCCGGTTCTGGGCGTTGGTGACGCCGTCGGCCACGCTCTCCGCGATGCGCATACGGTTGTTGAAGTCACTGCTTGCCGGGTAGTTGACGCCGTACGCGGACACCGACTTGCCGGGCAGTTGCGCTCGTACCGCGTTGACGAACGACTGGCCGGTCAGTCCGATCGGCGGCGCCGGCTCTGCGGTGCCGCGGGCGAAGATGACCGCGACGTCGGAGCAGCCCGGAGCGGCAGCAGCCTTTGCGCCGCTGGTCAGAGCGGTGCCGCCGAGCGCAGCGAAGAGACAGGCGACCAGCACCACCGATCGCTCCAATCGTGAACGGACACGGGCCGAACTTCTGGATTTCAGGGTCATACGGAGTGTTCGGATGGGGATGGGAATCGGATGGGTCGACTTTTCGCGATCCTGATGATCAGCGTCGAGCGTCGGTCTCCGGCGTGCGCGCGAGGAGTTCGGTGACCCAGTCGGGTACGGGTTCATTGTGCTTTTCGGCGAGGACGACGAGAACACGTGCGGCGGCCTGCCGCTCGGAAAGCGTGCTTCCGGGCTGGCTGTACCGGTCACCTGGACTCTCGTCCGGACCAGTCGATCGTTCGTCGTGGGGCCGCCGGGGCATGGCCTCCGGCTTCCGGGCAAGTAGTTCGGTGACCCAGTCCGGCACTGGTTCATTGTGCTTCTCGGCGAGGACGACGAGGACTCGGGCAGCGCCTTGTCGCTCGGAAAGTGTGCTTCCCGGTCGGCTGTAAGGGTTACTCAACGGATTCACCTCTAATCGACTGGGTCTGTCCCAGCCCCAGTATCGTGCATGGCACGAGCTTGTGCCACGACCTTGATGAACACTTCTTCGCTGGGCGTCATCAGTGGGGACCTCATGAGTTCGGCGATGACTGCCCAGCCATCGTCGCGGCGTTGCGGGACGTCGCTGTGTGTTGCGTCGAGCGCCCATTGAAATCGTCTCCACCACTCGCTGCGGTTCTCCGAACGATTCCGCTGAAGAATTGTCACGATCACGCCGACCGTCGCGACAACGCCGACGACAAGGGTCGCCCATGCTTGTGCAGGCATGACCCAAACGAACCACGAACCCCGCCGGAGTCCGACCGACGATCCGCGTTCTCCACAGCACAGCCGACATTTGCCGCGTCTGTGGACAACCACACGGCACAATTGACCCGTGAACTACGCCGAGGACCGCAACCGGCGCATGCTGCGTGCCCGTGACACGATGGACCGCCGCTACGCCGAGCCGCTCGACGTCGCCGCGCTGGCCGCGGTCGCCCATATCTCGCCCGCGCACTTCAGCCGCGTATTCAAGGCGACATTCGGCGAGACCCCGCACCGCTACCTGCAGCGCCGACGGATCGAGCGGGCCTCGGCGCTGTTGCGGGAGACGACGATGTCGATCAGCGACATCAGCACCGCGGTCGGCTTCGGTAGCTTTGCCACGTTCACCCGCACCTTCGGGCAGATCATCGGGGAGACGCCCAGCAGTCATCGGCTGCGGTCCGGGGACGGCGTCGCACCCACCTGCGCGGTGAAGTCTTTGCGGCGGCCGGCGTGAGAAGAGAGCAGTTTTGGACAAGGAATCCATCGCTGCGATCAGTACGGTTCGAACCATGCTGAACTCGATCCGACTCTCCCAGATCTACGTCCTCGACCACGAGCAAGCCCTCGACTTCTACGTCGGCAAGCTCGGTTTCGAGGTGCACTCCGACGTCGACATGGGCTTCATGCGCTGGCTGACGGTGAACCTGCCCGGAGAACGCGACCGCGAGATCATGCTCGAGATCCCCGGGCCACCGTCGCTGAGCCCGGAGATCGCCGCGCAGGTCCGCGATGCGCTGACGAAAGGTGCTGGCGGAGGCTGGTTTTCCATGACGACCGACGACGCGTTCGCCGCCGCCGAGAAGTTGCGTGCCAAAGGTGTGGACTTCACCGACGACCCCGTCGAACGCGACTACGGCACCGACTTCGGCATCCGCGACCCCTTCGGCAACCGCATGCGCATAGTCCAGATGAAAGAGGGATTCTGACAGATGGCTGAAACACTGCGGTTGACAACGGTATTGGAGCCTCGCGGGCCGGCTGCGGCGGTGATCCTCACCGATGAACAGGTCGCCTCCTTCGGCGCAGGTAAGACGCTGCCGGTCGCGGTTACCGTCAACGGGATTCGCGTCCAGGGTCGGATCGCGCGGATGGGCGGGGAGAATCTGATCGGCTTCAGCAAGGCGGCGCGCACCACCCTCGGGGTGGCCGCAGGTGACACCATCGAAATCGAGATCGCCCTCGACGACGCGCCGCGCGAGGTCGAGATTCCACCGGCACTTGCGGAGGCGCTCGCCGCTGAACCCGGTGCGCAGGCCGCCTTCGAGAAGTTGTCCTACACCCGCCGCAAGGAGTTCGCGCGTTCGGTCGCGGACGCCAAGAAAGAGGAGACCCGCACACGGCGCATCGAGGCGGTGCTCGCCGCCGTCCGCCCGTAAGTTCTTCCCCCGCAAACTTGTTCATCCCTCGGTTGCAACCGTAGGGTCTTCGCAAAGCAGGGGGAAGAACTGCGCGCGTAATTCTTGCGGCCGCACCGCCGGAGCGGACCGCATGCTCACCCCGTGAGCAGCTCCCGCGTCTGATGGTCGGCGGGTACGAACGTCTCGAGGTGTAGTCCGCTCAGCGTCACATCGGCCGCGCTCTCGATCCGACTCGCCACGCTGAACATCCGCAGTACGTGCCCACCGACCTCGATCTCCAGCGGCACAACGGGATCGACGAGCGGTCGGGGAGGAGGCGCGTCGTCGGTGGCATGACCGAGCATCTCCGCCTGTAGCGCGACGAGTACCGGATCGCCACCCGTGTGCGAGATACGTTGGGCGAGTTGGTGAAGGAGATGGGCCCGCCACGTCGGCAGATTTCGGATACGCGGCGCTAGTCCGCGTGGGTCCAGGCACAGGCGGATGACGTTGAGCGGCGGGTCGAGCAGGGCGGGATCGCAGTCGGCGAGCAGCATGTCGACCGGCTCGTTGGCGTCGACGACATCCCACTGATCGTCCAGCAGCAGCGCCGGGTACGGCGCGTGCGCATCGAGCAGGGCGCGCAATCCGGCCATGACCGGGGCGAGGGCCGCGTCGTCGGTGCCGCGATGGGGGTAACGCGGGGCAAAACCGCCGGCCAGCAGCAACCGGTTCTGCTCGGCCAAAGGCAGTTGCATCACCTCGGCGAGACGGACGATCATCTCCGATGTGGGCCGCGACCGCCCGTTCTCCACGAAGCTGACGTGCCGTGTGCTCACCTCCGCGCGGGTGGCCAGGGCGAGTTGGCTCAGCGACCGCGTCTTGCGCCAGCGCCGCAGTTCGCTGCCGACCGAGGGCGTCGCAGTGGAGGACATGCTCGCCAGCGTAGGCATCCGAGGTCATGGTGACCATGACCTCACAGGTAATCGACGCGTGCAGGCGGACAGGGGAGTGTTCGTGGTGCAACCGCAACCGAGAAGGGAACACCATGAACGAGATCGTGACTCGATACCTCGACACCTGGAACGCCACCGATGATTCGGCGCGCGCCGAACTGCTGGCCACGCATTGGTCGGAGAACTGCGCCTACGTCGACCCACTCGCCGACGTCGCCGGCCGCGACGCGGTGGGCGCGACCATCGAAGCCGTGCACGCTCAATTCCCGGGGTGGGTGTTCAGCCAGGTCGGCGACGTCGACACCCACCATCAGCAAGCCCGCTTCCAGTGGGGCCTCGGCCCGTCCGGTGAGACACCGGTTGTCGTCGGATTCGACGTGGTGGTGGCCGACGACAACGATCGCATCCGCGACGTGCGTGGCTTTCTCGACAAGGTACCGACCTGACGCCGATGAATCCGGCACTCGCCTATGGTCTCACCATCGGTAGAACATCGGTGCGAGCGTAGGAGAGTCGGATGAGTCAGTTGCTGAAGGTGCAGAATTTCTTCCTGTCGGGCGACGGGTTCGGCACCGGCGAAGGGCAGAGCCAGGAGCGTCCGTTCGGTCACGCCAATCCCGCCGAGTTGGCCGCCTGGGCCGGCGCAACCGCCAGCTGGCCCAACCGCACCGACCCGGGCGGCAGCATGGGTCTCGACGATCACCTGGTCCGCGATTTCCATTACAACATCGGCGCGGAGATCATGGGCCGCAACAAGTTCGGGTATCAGCGCGGTGAATGGGCCGATCACGAATGGCTCGGTTGGTGGGGAGATGAACCGCCGTTCCACACCCCGGTTTTCGTGATGACCCATCACCTGCGGCCATCGTTCACTCTGTCCGACACCACCTTTCACTTCGTCGACGACGAACCCGCCATTGTCCTGGACAAGGCGAAGGACGCCGCGGACGGCAAGGATGTCCGGCTCGGCGGCGGCGTCACGGTCATCCGCGAGTTCCTCGACGCCGGTCTCATCGACACCCTGCACATCGCGATGTCACCGCACGTGACGCTCGGCTCCGGCGAACGGCTGTGGGAATCACCCGAGGAACTGTTCGACCGCTACCACTGCGATGTGATCCCCAGCCCGAGCGGCGTGATCCATCATCTGTTCTGGCGCAAGTAAATCCAGAGCGCTGGGTTCAGCGGGGCCGGAGTCCGTCGACCAGCAGGTCGAGGACCCGGTCGCGCTGGGAGCGATCGGTCGCCGCTGTGGTACCGAGAAACGCCCCGAGCAGCGCCATCGTCGCGACGTCCGGATCGACGTCTGCGCGCAGGGTGCCGGACTCGGCGCCCGCCACCAGAAATCGTGCGAGCGTGGCGCGGATGCGACCGCGCGTGTCACTCGCCGCGATGGAACCAGAGGCCACCGCCTGCTGAAACGCCTCCGCCATACCCTGTTTCGTCGCGACGAACGTCGCATACCGGTCGATCCACTGGCGCAGCGCCACATCCGCCGGCCGGCTCTCGAGCAATGCCTCCGCACTCGCGACGACGTCGTCGAGTTCGGATCGATAGACGGCCTCGACGAGCGTCTGCCGGGTCGGGAAGTTGCGGTAGAGCGTGCCGATCCCGACACCGGCGCGCCGGGCGAGCGCGTCCAGCGTCACGTCGCCCTCGCCGGCAGCGAACGCGTCGCGCGCGGCGACCAGCAACTTCTCCCGATTGCGGTGGGCATCTGCCCTAGGTCGGGGTGACGAGGGCGTCGACAAAGTGGAGGCTCCTCCGCTTAGGTGTACGGTGGGTAGCGAACCGGAGCTTCCTCCGCTTCTCTTCGAATGCTACAAGGACAGGAGTCCACGATGAGCGATCGATCCACCACGACCAATGCTCGTCCGGGCGGGACCGGACCCCTTGCCGGGCGGTCCGTCGCACGAATCGGCTATGGCGCAATGCAACTCGAGCGTCACCACGACGATCCGGCCGTGGGCGTGGCGGTCCTGCGACGCGCCCTCGAACTCGGTGTCGATCACATCGACACCGCCCAGTTCTACGGCAACGGCTTCGTCAACGACCTCATTCGGCAGGCGATCCCCGCCGACAGCGACGTATTCATCGCCTCCAAGGTCGGCGCCGCACCCGACCCCGATGGGCCGTTTCCGATGCGGCCTGCCCAGCAGCCCGCCGAATTGCGCACCGCGGTCGAGGACAACCTCCGCGCCCTCGGCCGTGACTCGATCGCCCTGGTCAATCTCCGCCGCCTCGAGATCGGGCCCGGCCTCGCCGCTCACGGCGATCAGATCGTCGACGTCGACGACCAACTCGCCGAGATGATCGCATTGCGCGACGAGGGCAAGATCGGCGCCATCGGCATCAGCGCGGTGACGGTCGACACGATCCGGCGTGCCCTGCCGGCAGGTATCGCCTGTGTGCAGAATCCCTACAGCCTGCTCGACCGACGATTCGAGAACGCGCTCGAATTGTGTGCAGCCGAACAAGTTTCGTGGGTTCCTTACTTTCCTCTGGGATCTGCGTTCCCCGGCATCCCAAAGGTGACCGAGGCTCCCGAGGTGATCGCCGCGTCGAAGGCTGCTGGGGTGAGCCCCGCGCAGATCGGCCTCGCCTGGCTCCTCGGACACGCCGACAACACGCTCCTCATTCCCGGCACCGGCGACATCGCGCACCTCGAGACCAACCTGGCGGTCGGCGGCATCGAACTCGACGCCGCCACCACCGCCGCGCTGGATGCGGTTGGTGCCGCGACGACGACCGTGCCGATCGCGCCGCCGAGTTGGCCGGGCGACGCGGACGTCACCACAGGTCGTAGCTGACGTTGACGTTCGGATACCCGCTGGCGATGTGCGGGGCGTTGATGAAGTAGTGCCCGCCGCCCGCCGTACCGGTCATGGCGGTGTTCACGTCACCGCGCACGTTCTCGACGTTGTAGGTGGCCGTCGGGCCGAACGCACCGATCCGGTAGGTGACGAAATCAGTCTCGTAGGGGGTTGTCGGCGCGGCACTCACGACCGTCTCCGACGCGCCGGGCGCCAGCGTCCGGGACGGCGCCTGCACCCAGTGCCCGGTGCCGGGGGTGGCCGAGGCCAGCCACTCGGTGTGGTTGGTGTGGTTGGTGAGAGTCATGGCCACGGTCGGCTCCCCGGGGTGGGTGACCGGCAAGGTGCCCGCATTGGCGAGTCCGCTGCCGCCGACGGCGAGTCCTGCCGCGATGCCCAGGCCGGCCAGAGCGGCGGCGGTACGGATCTTGACGTTCTTCGACATCGTCATGATGTGTCTCCTGGAAGTTGTCGTCCGGTCCCGGTCGGGGCTGGGCGGTTGCTGTTCTGACACCCATGACTTTGCCGGTCAGCGAGGAAGTCCACCGTCCACCCACCGGCTGATCGTCCGGGGGATCGTGGTGTCCCCCGATTGGCGGATATGGCCTCGTGGTGAGGCGAAACCGGATGAAATCGAGAAGCCCGTTATGAGATGAAAGCCGTTGTGTCGTAGTCTGTTCACTCGTGATCTCGCCCGCTGCCACTGCCTCTGTGACCCATGCCACCGCCCCCGACTGCGTGTGGTGCTCGTCCACCGACGACATCGCGAACCTCGGTGGTGAGTCGCGATGCGGGCGCTGCCGCACGTTGGAACACGCCATCGCCGAGGCCCGCGAGTTCGTCCGGTTCTATGGCCTGCGACCCATCGGCGGGTCCGTGGAATCCGAGGACGACGAGGAGCGCGACCACCGGGTCGCCGCCCGCGAGGCGTACGCAGAGCTGACCCGGACCCGGACGCACACTCCGCCTCGCCGGGCGTCGCGGTCCGGGCACCGTGCGACCAAGGCGGGCTCCACCCCCACTGCCGGCAAGGCGGGCGGGGCGGGCACCACCAAGGCCGAGATGGTCATGTCCGGAACGACCAGTCGTCCGACGGTCTCCCGCCCAGACCACGCCGAACTCATGAGCCGTGCCGAGGGACTGCTGGCGCAGCTCGCCGACATCGACGAACGCCTCGCGGTCGCGGAGCAGGATTCGGGGCTCAGCCGGAAGGCGAAGGTGGCCGACCTGACCGCGAAACGTGATGTCGTGCTGCGCACGTTGGCGGCGCTGGAGAAGGCAAAGCGGTCGCTCGAACCGGCTTGACGATCGGCCCACGCCAACGGATCAGCCGGTTAACTGCGAGATCAGCTTCTCGATTCGCCGTGTCCGGGTTTCGGGCTTCTTCGCTTGTTCGAGCACGCGGATGTGTTGACGACGCTGGCTGATTGTGAGTCGATCGAAGGCCTGCCGCACGGACGGTGATGCGTCCAACGCGGCGGTCAATTCGGCAGGCTCGGTGACGGTTGGGGGTTCGAGATCAAGGTCGACGGTCACCAGCACCTCGTCACCGATCTCGACTCCGGCTGCGGCACGATGGGCGTGGCTGACGCCGATCAGATGTCGGCCGCGTAGATAGGCGATCCGCGTGTGCCAGGTATGCGAGTTGATCGTCACGATGACCCGCGGACGACTTCCGGCACCGAGATCCTCCACGAGACCGGTCGGGACTTCGAGCCCCTTCATCGGTTCCGGTGGCTCGACGATCGCGCGGAACTCCATGCGTTCTCCATTCACGGCGGTCACATCCATCTGACGGATTCTGGCAGCTGTGTGTGACATGACCGTCTTTCTCTTCCCGATTACGACAACTAGTCGGATGAATCGGCTGAACGCACACACGTCCGAGCGGGCGGATTCGCAATGCTGCGCTTCACCAAATGGCGCGCCCGTCTCGTCCTGGCCGATGCGCGACGGGTCGCCGACGGAGTCCGCGTGGGTCTGGAGGAGCCAGGTGCGCCGACAAACTAGGCCCAGCCCCACTGGACGGTGGACTCAGATTCGACGCTGGTTTCAGTCTCTTAGGAGCTGAAGTTGCGGTGCATCGTGGTAGATGCCATCCCCGCTGAGTAGCGGAAGTCGCTTAGCAATAGCGCAGGCTGCGACCCAGCGATCTGCCGTGTGGACCTTGTCGTGTAATGCATGACCATCGCTTCGACAGGCTGCGGTTAGCGCGGCGTACGACTCGATGACCTCCTTGTCGGCGGGGATCGTGGGGGTCAGGTCAAGCTTGTCTCTTGCATCAGACACTCGTCGCTCGCCCCAATTGCCAATCTGTGTCCCCGCGATCACCTCAGCCCTTGTCTGAAAGGAAATGAGTACGTGTACACCGGAGAGTTGGGTGCGCCACACCTCAACCGGAAGGCCGCGCTTCTGGGCAACGGCGGGGTCTATGTAGAGCGAGCTGTAGACATCTGTGTCTACGAGGACTATTTACATCCACGGATGCCGTCACAAGCCGATCGCGTCGAAGAAAGCGCCCGATTCCGCTTCGGTCAGTCCTTCGATTCCGCCCGGCTCGATTCCAGGAGCACTGGCGAGGATCTCTTCTAGCGATAGTGCCTCGGGTATGGTGTGCGAACCGATCGGGTCGGTTGCAGCCGTAATAGCCGCTCCGTGAATGCGTTTCAGCTGTCCTTGAGAATCAAACTCGGGTGACCCGGTGACGACTACGTGTTTTCCCAGGAGTGGTCCGAGTTCGCCATCGTCTGTCACGTTAGGCAATGCCACCTGGTGACCGACGTCGTCGTGAACCGACAGGCGGTGTGTGTGCAGGTTCACTGCGAGCAAGCGGCCCACGAAGGTGGTGTCACTCAGCGGCTTTGGGGCCGTTGAGGTCCATGTTGTCGATTGCAGACCGGTAGTGGAGAAGCGGCTCTGCGTGCGGCCATTGACCTTGAATTCGACCTCAGGGGCGGCGTGCTGCAGCGCAGCAGCCAATTGTGCTACGGTTACCGCGAGTGTGTCATCGGCCCACTCAGGTCTCCGGTCCAGCGCGATGGATTCTATGAGCGCTTCGAACCTCGTGTCGAAAGCTTCCTCGTCGGCAAGGTCGAAATCCAAAGTGTCTGCACCGGCTCCGGCTCGACGGGCAAGAATCGTCGTGCTGCCAGGCGCCATCCCGATGACCAAGGTGGCAACTCGATGGACCCGCGCAGGGGCGCGACCCAGCCGCTCCGCATCTGTCCCATGCCGTCCGATGCTCAGCGCGACGCTCTTGAGGCTTTGGATGATCGCAACCAAGTCATCAGCGGCCAGCTGCCCCTCGGGGGCATTAGCGCCTTGAAGATGGAATTCGAATTGTGTGGCCACGATATTCACCTCCTGATGGTTTGGCTTGGCGTCGTCTTTGGCTCCATTGTGCGTGATCGATCCCTCGGGTGACAGCCGATTTCACTCGGACTCGTACGAAGGGGATACCCGTGTGTTGTCACACCGGCCAACCACCCTTCACTCGTAACGACGGCCGGTGCAGTCCGCGATAGTGAAGGCAAGAGCCACACCGTGGTTCCCGCCCGGCCGAGGAGCGGACAGATGAAGATCACCAGCGCCGCAAGAATCAATTGGTTGCGCCGAGGAGTCGCCGCCGCGGTGCTCGCGGGTGCTGCCGTATCGGGCGGCTTCGTGGCGGCGGGAGCGGCCGACGCCTATCCCGTAGGTCCTTGGCGTATCGAGGGGCCATGCAAGGGCGCGACCACGTCCCAGTGCCCGATGTCGCCGTCGAGAGACGGACTGACGTGGTCGTTCCACGGCGACGCCTGGAACTACGACAAGACCGGCCGGTTCGTGTGCATGTCGAGCGCCATCTACTGCGGACCGCTGGTGACTGTCATTCGCGCGCTGCCGCCGGTGCAGATCGGGTCGGGACCCAGCACCATCGCACGTCGGTGATCTGACCTACCTCATCACTCGCCTTCGGCGAGCCCGCGGTAGGCCGCGGCGGCCGCGGCCGCCATGACAAGGGCGGTGATGGCGAAGCCAACGGCGGTGCCGGATGTCCCGTGGACGTCGACGATCACCGCCGAGAACACCGCAATTCCGACGACGCCGCCCGTCTGCCGGCACGTGGTCATCAATCCGGATGCCTGTCCGCGCTGGTCGGCGGGTGCGGTCGCGATCGTCGCGGTCGTCAAGGGACTGAGAATCGCACCGATTCCTGAACCGGCGAACACCATGCCGACGCTCACGACGACCAACGACGACACCGCGAAACCGATTGCGGCAATGGCCAGCCCGGCCGCGAGAGCGAGACTTCCCGCGACGACGACGCGCCGCAAACCGAGCGTCTCGTAACGCGCACCGACGGTTCGGGTAGTGACCAGCAGCGGAATCACCAACGGCAACAGACTTATCCCCGCTTCGGCCGGAGTCAGGTGCAATGCGTCCTGCAACGCCGTGGCTCCGTAGATCGTTGCGATCGTCATAGCGAATCCCAGCGCGGCAAGCGCTGCGGTGTTGGTGGCGAATCGCCGATTGGCGAAAAGTCCGATGTCGAGGATCGGATCGGCGGCGCGTCGGGCGTGCACGACGAAACCCACCGTCAGGGCGATTCCGACCGCGGCGACCGCCAGAAACGTTGGCGATGACCAGCCCCATTCGGGGGCCTGCAGCAGGGCGGTCATGATGGCCGATAGGCCTCCGACGACGAGGACCACACCCAGCAGATCCCATGAGCGCACGGGGTGTCGGGTGGTGTCGGGTCGTACGAGTTCGATGAGCACGATGCCGACGACGCCAACCGGCACGTTGATCAGGAAACCCCATTGCCAGCCGACGAACTGGGCGCAGATGCCGCCCACGGCGGGACCAATGAGGGCAAACCCCTGTCCGACACCGGTATAGATGGCCATTGCCGCGGCACGTCGTTGTTCCCGAACGGCTTGGGTGAGCACGCTGAGCGTCGCTGGCATGAGCATTGCGGCGGAGATCCCGGCGATCGCCCGGCAACCCACGACACCGGCGAAGTCGGGAATCAGCGCAATTCCCAACGACGACAGAATGAACCCGGCCATGCCGATGCGAAAGAGGTTGACCGGCCCGTACGCGTCGGACAGACGCCCACCGAGCGGTAGGAACACGGCCAGGGTCAGCAGGTACGCCGAAACCAGCCATGCCCCTTGTGATCCCGACAGCTCCAGATCGCGGGTCATGCTGGGGAGCATCACGCCGACGATGCTCGAGTCGAGCACGAGCAGCACCATGGTCGAGGTCAACGCTGCGATCAGCAACCGTTCACGACGAGCAGCCCGGTCAACGTCGGCGGTGCGTCGTTGACCGGGCAAGGTGTTCATCGTGCCTCCGTTCGAATCAGGATTTCAGGACGAGGGTCACCAGAGGTCGTAGCTGACGTTGACGTTCGGGTAGCCCGTGCTGATGTGGGGTTGGTTGATGAAGTAGTGACCGCCGCCGGAGGTGCCGGTCATGGCGGTGTTGACGTTGCCGCGCACGTTCTCGAGGTTGTAAGTGGCGGTCGGGCCGACGGCGCCGATTCGGTAGTTGACGAACACGGTCTCGTAGGTGCTGTTCGGTGCGACGCTCACAACCGTCTCCGAAGCTCCGGGCGCCAGCGAGCGCGAGGGTGCCTGGACCCAGTGGCCGCTGCCGGGGGTCGCCGAGGCGAGCCATTCGGTCTTGTTGGTGTGGTTGGTCAGCGTCATGGCGACGGTGGGCTCTCCGGGATGGGTGATCGGCAGGGTGCCGGCGTTGGCCAATCCGGCCCCGCCGACCGCGAGTGTGCCGGCGATTCCGAGCCCAGCGATGGCGGCGAGGGTGCGGGTCTTGACGTTCTTCGAGATGGTCATGATGTCTCCTGAAGTGTGTCGTCCGGTCCCGGTCGGGGCTGGGCGGTGTTTCTGACACCAATGACTTTGCCGCCCAGCAAGGTCGATGACATTCCGCCGGCCGGTGGATGTACCGGTTGATGTCGATGTCCGCCGATTGGTGGAGGGTGGTGTTCGCCCACGGCAGAAAACCCATCGGGAACAAACATCCCGCCACGACAGTTGAGTCGGTCAGACTGAACTTTGGAGGTTACATGTCGCAGACATATTCACTGCCCGTCCTCTTCGTCCCCGACCTGGTCGTCCTGCCCGGCATGGTGGTGCCGATCCCGCTCGACGACGCCGCGCAGGCGACCGTCGACGCGGCGCGCACATCCCCCGACGCTTCGCTTGCCCCGGCGAGTGAGTCCGGAAAACTGCTGGTCGCGCCACGGTTGGACGACCGGTACCCCACCTACGGCGTGATCGCCTCGATCGTGCAGGTGGGACGTATGCCGGGAGGCGGCCAAGCCGCAGTGGTCAAGGGCGAGAAGCGCGCCCACATCGGCACCGGAACCACCGGGGCCGGCAACGCGCTGTGGGTGGAGGTCACCGAGGTCGACGACCCGGAGATCACCCCCGACATCAAGGCGCTCGCCGCCGAATACAAGCAACTCGTACTGGCCATGCTGCAGCGTCGCGAGGCGTGGCAGATCATCGACGGCGTCAACAAGATGACCGACCCGTCCGCACTCGCCGACACATCGGGCTACTCGTCGTGGCTCACCGACGTCCAGAAGCGCGAACTGCTCGAGACCCCGGACATCGATGCACGGCTGCGGCTGCTCATCGACTGGACCAGCGAGCACATCGCCGAGACCGAGGTCAGCGACAAGATCGCCGACGACGTCCGCAACGGCATGGAGAAGCAGCAGAAGGAATTCTTGCTGCGCCAACAACTCAACGCCATCCGCAAGGAACTCGGCGAGGACGAACCCGAGGGCGCCGACGACTACCGCGGTCGCGTCGAAGCCGCCGATCTGCCCGACAAGGTGCGCGAAGCCGCGCTCCGGGAGGTCGGCAAGCTCGAACGTGCCAGCGATCAGTCACCCGAAACCGGTTGGATCAGAACATGGTTGGACACCGTTCTGGACCTGCCGTGGGATGTCAAAACCGACGACAACACCGACGTCGCCGGAGCCCGTGAGATCCTCGACGCCGACCATCACGGACTCGAGGACGTCAAGGACCGCATCGTCGAGTACCTGGCCGTGCGGGCGCGTCGCGCCGAACGGGGCCTGCAGGTTGTCGGCGGCCGCGGGTCCGGTGCCGTGATGGTGCTGGCCGGTCCGCCCGGTGTCGGCAAGACGTCGCTGGGGGAGTCCGTCGCCCGTGCCCTGGGTCGGAAGTTCGTGCGCGTCGCCCTCGGCGGTGTACGCGACGAGGCCGAGATCCGCGGACACCGACGCACCTACGTCGGCGCGCTGCCCGGCCGGATCGTGCGTGCCATCGGCGAGGCGGGATCGATGAATCCCGTTGTGCTGCTGGATGAGATCGACAAGGTGGGTTCGGACTACCGCGGTGACCCCGCGGCGGCGCTGCTCGAGGTCCTCGACCCCGCGCAGAACCACACCTTCCGTGATCACTACCTCGACCTGGACCTCGACCTGTCCGACGTCCTGTTCCTGGCGACCGCCAACGTCATCGAGAACATCCCATCGGCACTGCTGGACCGGATGGAGTTGGTGACCATCGACGGCTACACCGAGGACGACAAGGTGGCCATCGCCCGCGACTACCTGCTCCCGCGGCAGGCCGACCGCGCCGCACTGACCCCCGAGGAAGTCACGGTCACCGACGACGCGCTGCGGGAGATTGCCGCGAACTACACCCGCGAACCCGGTGTGCGACAGTTCGAACGGCTGCTCGCCAAGGCGCTGCGCAAGGTCGCGACCAACGTCGAGTCCGGCAAGGCCACCACGCCGGTGACGGTCGAGAAATCCGACCTGAAGGAGTACCTGGGACGCCCACGGTTCACCCCGGAATCCGAGGAACGCACCGCGGTGCCCGGCGTCGCAACAGGGTTGGCGGTCACCGGCATGGGCGGCGACGTCCTGTTCATCGAGGCGAGCCGCACCGACGCCGGCGACGGAAAGGGTGGACTACAGCTGACCGGACAACTCGGCGACGTGATGAAAGAGTCGGCGCAGATCGCACTCTCCTACGTCCGGGCGCATGCGGCCCAACTCGGTATCGACCCGACCGCGCTCGACGGGACAATCCACGTACACGTGCCCGCAGGGGCGGTGCCCAAGGACGGCCCCAGCGCCGGCATCACCATGGTGACCGCGCTGGCGTCGATGGCCACCGGCCGCAAGGTGCGCGCCGAGGTTGGCATGACCGGTGAGGTCACGCTCAACGGTCGGGTCCTGCCCATCGGTGGACTCAAGCAGAAACTGCTTGCCGCCCAACGCAATGGACTCACTCAGGTGTTCATCTCGCCGCGCAACGAGGCCGACCTCGACGACGTGCCGGCCGAGGTGCTCGACGCGGTGACGGTGACGCCGGTGGCCGACGTGGCCGAGATCGTGCAGCAGGCGCTGGAGCCGGCAGAGCAAACGGCAACTGCTGCTGCCTGATCCGCATAACCGACACGAATGCGCGGTACCGCGACAATAATTGTCGCGGTACCGCGTATTTCGTGTTGTTTACGCGAGCAGAGGAGATCGTATGTCCGAACTGCCGGAGATCACCGATGAAGAAATGCAGACGATCCTGCAATACGCCCAGCCGTATTCGATCGTCATCCTGCGGGCCGGCCTGAAATACGGTGCACCCGAAGCGGCGCAGATCATCTGGGAACACGGCCGCCGCAACATGGCACTGCGCGCGGCGGGCGCTCTCTCGGTGGTCCTGCCGGTCATCGACGACTCCGACGTCTGCGGCGTCGGCATCTTCGACCGTGACCTCGAGACGACGCGGGCGCTGATGAACGACGACCCCGGCGTCCAGGGTGGAGTCTTCACCTTCGACGTGCACCCGGCGCGCGGGTTCCCCGGGGACGCGCTCCCGCCGGAGCCCGAGGCGCCTGTCCGCTGATCGAGTGCCCATTCGCTGATCGAGTAAGGCTCCGAGCTTGCGAGGAACCGCATCGAGATCGACTGTGCGCCTTGGCCTCGATGCGCTCGGCTCCTTCGTCGCCGGGCTTACTCGACCAGCGAGGGGGGCGGGGCGATCCGCTCCAACTCCCCACCCGGAAACCCGAAGATCCGGGCGATGGTGCCCTTGATGATGAACCGCGGGAACATCTCGGTGGCCACCAGCGTCTGCTGCTGGATCAGTCCCTCCATCAACGCGACCACCAGTTCGGCGGTGCGCTCGGGCCGGTTCGGCTCGTAGCGGGACACGAACGGTTCGGTGAAGTCGATGAATGCCGCCCGGTTCCGCAGCATCAGCGCGCGCAGGTCCTCGTCGAACTGCGCCTCCACCAGAATCGCGAAGTGCGCCTTGACGAAGACCTCGCCCTCGGCGCACACCGCGATCACGAAGTCGGTGGTGCAGTCGAGCACGAGATCGGGTGAGGCGTCCTCGCCGGCCAGCATCGGGCCGAAGGCCCGCATCGCGATGTTCCACATGAGTTCATGGGCGGCTTCCATCGCCAGCGCGAGCAACTTCGATCGAGTTGGCGCGTAGTAGTTGACCGATCCGGCGGGCAGTCCGGCCGCCTCGTCGACGGAGCGATGGGTGAGGCCGTGCAGGCCGCGCGTCGAGATGACCTCGAGCGTCGCACGGGCGAACCGTGTGCGCCGATCCGGCGCGGCATCGCCCCTCGTGCCCGCGTTCCTGCTCACCCCAAGGCCCCCCACATCGCGTTGCAGTGAGTGTAAACGGACCGAGGTCAGCCGGACACCGCGACGGGAGACCAGTGAGAGGGTGAGCTGAATCACCCGCGTAAACTTGAGTCGATCTCGCGCAACTTTTTCTCGCGTTTCGGGAACAATCCCGGGAGCCGACCCGTTGGACCCTACGAGAACCTGAGTGATGTAGGCTCAAGTCGGGTTGACTCCGACTCGATCGTTCAGTAAGACATGAGTCGGTTGCGCTGAAGTCCAGGTTCGAAAGACACGTACTTGGGTGCACACCCATGAACTAGGAGGAAAAACATATGTCCCGTGCAGTTGGAATCGACCTCGGCACCACGAACTCGGCCATCTCCGTGCTCGAGGGTGGCGAGCCGACCGTCATCGCCAACGCCGAAGGCTCCCGTACGACCCCGTCGGTGGTCGCGTTCGCGCGTAACGGCGAGGTGCTGGTCGGACAGCCGGCGAAGAACCAGGCGGTCACCAACGTCGACCGCACCATCCGGTCGGTCAAGCGCCACATCGGCGAAGGCGACTGGTCCGTCAGCATCGACGACAAGAACTACACCGCTCAGGAGATCAGCGCCCGCACGCTGATGAAGCTCAAGCGCGACGCCGAGGCCTACCTGGGTGAGGACGTCACCGACGCGGTCATCACCGTGCCGGCGTACTTCAACGACTCGCAGCGTCAAGCCACCAAGGAAGCCGGACAGATCGCGGGCCTCAACGTCCTGCGCATCGTCAACGAGCCGACCGCGGCCGCTCTGGCCTACGGCCTGGACAAGGGCGAGAAGGAACAGACCATCCTGGTCTTCGACCTCGGTGGCGGCACCTTCGACGTCTCGCTGCTGGAAATCGGCGACGGCGTCGTCGAGGTCCGCGCGACCTCGGGTGACAACCACCTCGGTGGCGACGACTGGGATCAGCGCATCGTCGACTGGCTCGTCGAGAAGTTCAAGAGCCAGAACGGCATCGACCTGACCAAGGACAAGATGGCGATGCAGCGTCTGCGTGAGGCTGCCGAGAAGGCCAAGATCGAACTGTCTGCCTCGCAGAGCACCTCGATCAACCTGCCCTACATCACCGTCGACGCCGACAAGAACCCGCTGTTCCTCGACGAGCAGCTCTCCCGCAGCGAGTTCCAGAAGATCACCTCGGATCTGCTCGAGCGCACCCGCGCTCCGTTCCAGGCGGTCATCAAGGACGCCGGGATCTCGGTCGGCGACATCGACCACGTGGTCATGGTCGGCGGCTCGACCCGTATGCCTGCGGTCACCGATCTGGTCAAGGAACTGACCGGCGGCCAGGAGCCCAACAAGGGTGTCAACCCGGACGAGGTCGTCGCCGTCGGCGCCGCCCTGCAGGCCGGCGTGCTGCGCGGCGAGGTCAAGGACGTGCTGCTGCTCGACGTCACCCCGCTGTCCCTCGGCATCGAGACCAAGGGCGGCGTGATGCACAAGCTGATCGAACGCAACACCACCATCCCGACCAAGCGCAGCGAGACCTACACCACCGCTGAGGACAACCAGCCGTCGGTGCAGATCCAGGTTTATCAGGGTGAGCGCGAGATCGCCTCGCACAACAAGCTGCTCGGCAGCTTCGAGCTCGGCGGTATCGCTCCGGCGCCGCAGGGTGTCCCGCAGATCGAGGTGACCTTCGACATCGACGCCAACGGCATCGTGCACGTCACCGCGAAGGACAAGGGCACCGGCAAGGAGAACTCGATCCGCATCCAGGACGGTTCCGGCCTGAGCAAGGACGAGATCGACCGGATGATCAAGGACGCCGAGGCGCACGCCGACGAGGACCGCAAGCGTCGTGAAGAGGCCGAGACCCGCAACCAGGCCGAGTCCCTGGTCAACCACACCGAGAAGTTCCTCAAGGACAACGAGGACAAGGTTCCCGGCGAGGTCAAGGACAAGGTGAACGCGGCCATCGCCGAGGCCAACGAGGCGCTCAAGGGCACCGACATCGCGGCCATCAAGTCCGCGATCGAGAAGCTCTCGACGGAGTCGCAGGAGATGGGTCAGGCGATCTACGCTGCTTCGGCTGCCGAGTCGTCGAACGGTGAAGGCCCCGAGGGCGCCACCGCCGACGCCGACAGTGACGTCGTCGACGCCGAGGTTGTCGACGAGCCGAGCAACTCCGGAGACAACAAGTGACCCAGAGCGGTCCCGAACTCGATCCGGTTGACCCCGACAACGAGGTCGACATGCCGATCACCGTGACCGACCGGCGCGTCATCGATCCCGACACGGGAGAGGTGCGCCGGCCGGCCGGTGAGCCGGCACCGGGTTCGGAAGAGGCGGTCCCCAGCTCGGTGGCCGACGAGGAGATCGCCGAACTGACCGCCGCGCTCCAGCGCGAGCGCGCCCAGTTCGCGAACTTCAAGCGGCGTGCCGCGGAAGAGAAGCAGGGTTCGGTCGCCTTCGGCAAGCAGGTGCTCATCGAGAAACTGCTGCCGCTGCTCGACGATCTCGACCGTGCCCGCGAGCACGGCGACCTCGAAGACGGCCCGATGAAATCCATCGCCGACAAGCTCGGCAGCACCCTCACCGGTGAAGGACTGGCCAAGTTCGGTGAACCGGGCGACGCGTTCGCCCCGGAACTGCACGAAGCCGTCCAGCACGACGGTGACGGCGCCAACCCGGTCCTCGGCCAGGTGTACCGCAGCGGATATCGGCTCGGCGAGAAGGTGATCCGTACCGCGATGGTCACGGTCACCGATCCCGCGCCAGGCGCCGCACCCGCGGCAGCACCGGAAACCGAAGAGACTGGTGCACAATAAGCGCAATCCCGCTCCCTGAGGTGCGAGGCGCTAGCCGAGCCACGAAGGGCCCAGGTGGCCCTTCGTGGCTCGCTCCGCACGGGGCGAACACACAACTTCATCCAGACAACAGACATATCGAAGGAGGTGACGTCTGATGGCTCCGCAACGTGAGTGGTTGGAACAAGACTTCTACAAGGACCTGGGCGTTGCTTCTGACGCTTCGGCTGAAGAGATCAAGAAGGCCTACCGCAAGCTCGCACGCGAGCTGCACCCGGACGCCAATCCGGGCGACACGGCGGCCGAGGAACGCTTCAAGCGGGTGTCCGAAGCCCACAGCGTCCTGTCCGACGCCGACAAGCGCAAAGAGTACGACGAAACCCGCGCGATGTTCGCCGGCGGACGATTCCGTGGCGGCGGCAACGGATTCCCCGGGGGATACCCGGGTGGGGGCACGACTTACACAACCACCGGTGGCGACTTCAACATCGGTGACCTGTTCGGCGGCGGTGGGGGAGCCGACGCCGGAGGCCTCGGCGACCTGTTCGGTGACCTGTTCACCGGTGGCGGGGGGCGCAGTCAGCGCACCTCGACGGCGAGCCGACCCAAGCGCGGCAACGACCTCGAAACCGAGACGACGCTGAGCTTCAAAGACGCCGCACTTGGTACCACCGTGCAACTCCGGGTCACGAGCCCCGCGCCGTGCACCACCTGTCACGGCAGCGGCGCCAAGCCGGGCACCAGCCCGCGGGTCTGCCCGAACTGCAACGGTTCCGGTTTCGTCAGCCGCAACCAGGGTGCGTTCGGCTTCAGCGAGCCGTGCCAGGACTGCCAGGGCACCGGATCGCGGATCGACGACCCGTGCAGCGACTGCGACGGCTCCGGCGTCAAGGTACGGGCGCGCACCATCAACGTGCGCATCCCCGCCGGCGTCGAAGACGGTCAACGCATCCGGCTCGCCGGACAAGGCGAGGCCGGTCGACGCGGTGCCCCGTCGGGTGACCTCTACGTCGTCGTGCACGTCACGCCGGACAAGGTGTTCACCCGCAGCGGTAACGACCTGAAAGTGCAGCTGCCCGTGAGTATCTCCGAGCTGGTGCTCGGGGCCACGGTGTCCGTGCCGACGCTGGAGGGATCGGTCGGGGTCAAGATCCCGGCCAACACCACCGACGGCCGCACCCTGCGCGTCCGCGGACGCGGCGTGCCCAAGCGCTCCGGAGGCGCCGGCGACCTGCTGGTGACCGTCAAGGTGGCCGTGCCGCCCAAGCTCGACGACGCCGCCATCGACGCGATGCGCAGCTACGCCGAGGCCGAGAAGGCCAGCGGTTTCGACCCTCGATCGGATTGGGGGCGATGAGCCGTGGCAGCCAGCGACAAGGACCTCGACGCGACGGCGACCTTCATGATCTCGGTCGCCGCCGAACTCGCCGGGATGCACGCGCAGACCCTGCGCACCTATGACCGCCTGGGGCTCGTCACGCCCCAGCGGGCCAGCGGTGGCGGGCGCCGGTACTCCTCGCGCGACGTCGAGCTGCTCCGCGAGATCCAGCGTCTCTCCCAGGACGAGGGCGTCAACCTCGCCGGCATCAAGCGGATCATCGATCTGGAAAACCAGGTCGATGCCCTGCAGCAGCGCGTCCGGGAACTGCAGGCCCAACTCGAGCAGACCACCCAACGACGCGGTGGCGAACTCGTGCCGGTGCCGCGAACCAGCGCGCTGGTGGTGTGGCAGCCGCGCCGCAAACGCAGCGCCGACTGACCGCGACACCGACTGACCTGCACGGCGCGGGGTTCGCTACCCTGACACCGCAACCGTCCGGTCGCATACGTGTGGCCGGGCCGTCTACGACCACGAACCCGACGACAGGACCGAACCATGGCCGACACCACCGCCGCGCGCACAGGCGGTCCGTCGGTGGGTTCGGTCCTTGGCGTCTCGGTGATCGAGGATCAGATCGCGTCGGTGGTGCGTGATCCGGACGGTGCGATCATCGCCAGCAACCTGGTTGACCTGGCCGACCCGTCTGCGCAGAGCGCACAGAACGCGATCGGTGAACTCGTCGACTCGGTGCCCTACGAGATCGAGCGGATCGGTATCGCCTGCGCCCGGCCCGCCACGCAGAACTATCTGCAGGCCAATCTGAGTCCCGGGTCGTCGCGTCCGGTGTGGTACGCCAAGGTGTCGGTCACCGACCTGCCGGCCGCCCTCGCCGAGACCGCCCGCAACGAACTCCCCGCCCGCGGCATCATCGCGGCCATCGACCTCGACCGTTCCGCGGTGCCCTCGCCCGGCGCATCGTTGGTCACCCTCGACTCGGCCACCGGCGAAGTCCTCGGCACCGCCGAGTTCGCCTACGGCTCACCCGGCCCGGTCACCGATCCCAGCTGTGCGCGGGAGGTCGCCGACGCCCTGACTGCCGCCCCCGGCGGATCGTCGGTCACCTCGGTGGTGTGCACCGGCCCCGGCGCCGACATCCCCGATGCCGCATCCACGCTGGAGTACGCACTCGCCCGTCCGGTCACCGTCGTCGACCAACCCGCCCTCGCACCCGCCGTCGGCGCCGCCCTGGTGGCTGCCAAAAATACTGTCGCGCACCGTAATTCGTCCAATCAGCGACGCTGGTGGTTGATCGGCGCCGCCCTCGCGGGGGCCATCGCCCTCGGTGCGATCGCCGCATCGGCAGTCTTCGCCGGTGTCGAAGCCGACCAGGACGAGGCCGCACCCACGACCACCATCACCCAACCGGCGTCGACGACCACCGTCACCGAGACCGCTCAAGCGGTGACGCAGACCCAGGTCGAGACCCAGCGTGAAACCGAGACCGTCACCGCCTCTCGAGACGCCCAGCCCAGCACCGCAACGGAAACCGTCACCGAGACGGTCACCGAAACCGCCGACCCGACGACGGTCACCGTCACCGAAACCGCCAACGGAGGCGTCGGCGGGGGTGTGTCCCCCGCTCCCTGAGCGAGCCGCTAGGCGAGCCACGAAGGGCGCCTGCGCACCCACAGCTCAGTGCACGGGATCGTGCTGAATCAACCGTCCCGGCACCCCAGCGATCAGCAGTCGTCGCCGCGTGGTCTCGATCATTCCCGCCGACCCCGCGATCAGTACCTGCCGTTCCGTCCAGTCGCCGGCCAGTGGCACGACGTCGGCGAGCGTACCGACGAGATGCTCGATGCCGAGCGCCTCAGGCGTGTTCGGTGAGGTGATCCACCATGGGTCGGCGGTCTCCTCGGACACGGCCGTGACGGTCAGCCAGGGGTTGGTGGCAGCGAGTCGTCGGAGGACGGACAGGTCGTACAGCTCACCCGGGTACCGCATGCCGTAGAAGAGGTGCGTCGGTGGTGAATCGGCGCGACGGGCCATATCGATCAGCAGCGCGCGCAGCGGCGCCAGCCCGGTGCCGCCGGCGATCATCAGGACCGGCCGACTCGGGTCGACCCGCAGGGTGCCGTGCATCTGCGAGAACGTCCACACGTCGTCGGGCCGCGTTTCGGCGACGATGGCGCCGCTCATCGCCCCACCCGGGATGGCACGGACGTGGAACTCCAGTTCGCCTGCCGGATTCGGCGGAATCGACGGCGAGAGGTTGCGCCACAGCCGCGGCCGCTGCGGGACGTGGACCTCGAGGTATTGGCCGGCGGCAAACCGCAGCGGCGCCGTCGTCACCAGGCGTACCACCGCGAGATCCCGGGTGATGCGGAACTTCTCCACCACCCGCGCCGTCCACAGCGCAGGCATCGGCGCGGTCTCGGCCGCACCGCGCATCACCCCGGTCGTCAGCATCATGGCCTGGGCGACGGTCTCCTCGGCCTCGGTATCCCAGTGGTCGCCCAGCAGGTAGGCGAACTCGTCGATGAGCGCGCGGTAGATGACCTCGTAGTGCTCGGGCCGGACCCCGAACTTGCGGTGGTCGCGACCGAGTTGGGCGAGGAACTCGACGAGTTCGGTGTGTCCGGTCTCGGCGGGGATGACGTCGAGGATGTGATCGATCACCCGGAAGAACGCATCACGCTGACCGGCCATCACGGCCGGGAACAGGTCACGCAGGTCCGGGTCGATCGCGAACATCCGGCTGTACACGTTGGTCGAGAAGCGGTCGGGGTCACGGTTGATCAACTGGCGAAGGTGATGCAGCGTGTGCCGTGAATGATTGGCCACGCGTCGCTCACCTCCTCGTACCGCCGATCGTCCCCGATTCCGGGCTCCGACCAGACTATCGAAGGTAATAGGTGTTCGACGGGAACTTTGGATCGGACAACCGATATCGCCCGGCGGCCACGTGTGGCACGCTCAGGTGGTGACGTCGCTGGAGGGGCTGGTGCCGGGCATTGTCGATGCCCATCTGCACCAGTGGAATCCACGCACCACCCCGTGGGCCGCGACCCGGCTCTCGAAGTTGTACCGCTTCATCCCCGGCATCGGCGACCGGATCTTCCCGATGGTCGTGCCGCAGTCCGACCGCGAGTACGTCCTCACCCCGAACACCGTCGGCCGCCTGTATGAGCCGCCGCAATATCTCGCGGATGCCGCAGCGGTCCCGACAATCGCGGGAGTCCGCATCGACACCGTGGTGCACATGGAGTCCCATTGGCGTGCAGCCGGACTGTCCGGCACCACCGCGTCGGTGACCCGCGACTCGGCCGTCGACGAAACCCGATATGTGGAGGGCCTGCCGTTTGGGGTGGGGCAGACACCACGGCTCGGTGCGATTGTCGCGCACGCCGATCCACGGGTGGAGCGGTTCGGTCAACTACTCGACGATCACCTCGAGGTCAGCGACCGTCTCCGCGGCGTCCGGTGGATCACCACCCGACACCCCGACCCGCGTGTGCGCGACGGCGTCGACGCCGAC
This sequence comes from Gordonia sp. CPCC 205515, assembly GCF_048537925.1. Lineage (NCBI taxonomy): Bacteria > Bacillati > Actinomycetota > Actinomycetes > Mycobacteriales > Gordoniaceae > Gordonia > Gordonia sp. CPCC 205515. The sequence goes on from NZ_JBCLVJ010000005.1 coordinate 216,804, forward strand.
GGCATCCTCGCCACCAGCGCATTCCTGAAGGGCTTCCAGGAGGTGGCGCGTCGCAAGCTCGTCTTCGACGCGTTCGTCTACTCGCATCAGCTCTACGACGTCGCGACCCTGGCCCGCGAGTTCCCCGAGGTGACCATCGTCGTCGATCATCTCGGTGCACCCGTGGGCATCTTCGGCCCCGTCGGTGCGCGCACCGGTCAGAGCGCGAGCGCCCGCGCCGACATCCTGCGCCTCTGGCGTGAACGCATGGTCACCCTCGCCGCCTACCCGAACGTCAAGGTGAAGCTGTCCGGGCTCGCCCTCCCGATCCTCGGCTACGGGCGCGAACGCTGGGGCAACATCGGCAGTCGCGCGACACTGGCCGAGATGATCGGCCCGCTGGTCCATCACCTCATGTGGCACTTCGGTTCCGACCGCATCATGTTCGGCTCCAACTTCCCGATCGACAAGCCCAACGCCACGATCGACATGATGGTCGGCGCTCTCGTCGACCTCTTGGCCGACCGCGGGGATTACGTGCTGCGCAACGTGTTCCGGGAGACCGCCCTGCGCGTCTACCGGATCGACCCGCCGCCCTCGGTTTGATCGAGCCCATCCGCCGGTTGAGCGCGACGAGTTCTCCCCGCCGGTTGAGCGCGACGAGCGAGCGGAGCGAGCCCGACGCTGGTCGAAACCCACAGCCGCTACCCGAAAACCCTCACTCCTCCGCACCGCCCCGGTGGTCGCCGTGATGCGGTCCCTCCGGCACCGGCGGCTGCGGTACCACCGGGTATTCGCCGGTGTACCCCTCACGCGCCGCGGCCATCGCCATCACCTTGCCGCGCACCGCATACCAGCCGCCGATCAGCATCGGGATCAGCACGCCGATGGCGATTGCGTTCCAATAGTTTTCGTAGCACATGAGGATCGTTACCGCGGCCAGGAACACCAGCGTCGCATAGCTGGTCCACGGGGTACCCGGGAGTCGGAACTTCGGTCGAGTGACGATGCCCTTGCGCTCCCAGCGGTACAGCTGGATCTGGCAGGCCACGATCATCGCCCAGGTCGAGATGATGCCGAGCGCCGACAGGTCCAGCGCGATGTTGAAGGCATCCTCGGGCACAAAGAGATTCAGCACGATACCCAGCAGCGTCAGTGCGCCGGTGAGCGCGATCCCGCCGAACGGCACCCCATTGCGGTTCATCTTCGCGGTGAACGCGGGCCCGCTGCCGTTCATCGCCATCGACCGCAGGATGCGGCCGGTGGAGTACAGGCCGGCATTGAGGCTCGACAACGCCGCCGTCAGCACCACCACGTTCATGATCCCGCCGGCGGCGGGCATACCGACCTTGGAGAAGAACGTGACGAACGGACTCTCACCCTTGTGATATGCGTTGTAGGGCAACAGGAGTGCGAGCAACAGCACCGACCCGACGTAGAATACCGCGATACGTACGATCACCGAGTTGATCGCCCGGGGCATCACTTTGGGCGGGTCGGCGGTTTCTCCGGCCGCGATGCCGACCAATTCGACTGCAGCGTAGGCGAAGATGACACCTGACGTGACGATACAGAGTGGGAAGACGCCGACCGGGAACAGACCGCCGTTGTCGGTGATGACGCTGATACCGGTGGGCTGGCCGTCGATCTCGAACCGTCCGGCCAGGAACACGATTCCGACAACGAGGAACGCGACCAGTGCGGTGACCTTGACGATCGACGCCCAGAACTCCATCTCGCCGAACAGTTTCACCGAGATGACATTCATGGTGAGCACGATGCACAGCGCGATCAGCGCGATCAGCCACTGCGGTATCGCCTCGAACATGCCCCAATAGTGGACGTAGAGCGCAACAGCGGTCACGTCGACGATCGCGGTGGCCGCCCAGTTGAAGAAATACAACCATCCGGTGACGAAAGCCGTTTTCTCGCCGAAGAACTCACGCGCATACGAGACGAACGAGCCCGACGACGGGCGGTGCAACACGAGTTCGCCAAGCGCACGCAAGATGAAGAAGACGAAGACACCGCAGATCGCGTACACCAGGAACAGGCCCGGCCCGGCGTCGTGCAGTCGACTGCCGGCGCCCATGAACAGGCCGGTGCCGATCGCGCCGCCGATGGCGATCATCTGGATCTGGCGCGGTTTGAGACTCTTGTGATAGCCCTCGTCCTCATGGGCGAGTGCTGAATTGTCATATGTCGTGGGCGATTCGGCCGTCATGATTCCCTCGGTGTCGGGTGTGGCGGTTGATTGTTGTGGGCGTCGCGGATCACGCAAACCCCATTGGTTTCGGGCACAACGTCAGCCAACGTTAGCCGCGCTCACGACCGCTGGCATCTCGACGGACGTTAAATCTATGTCACCGAACCACAGGCGTCACGAATCGGACTTACGGGGCAACCCGAAGCGCCGCGGTGGGGCGGGTTCGGGCACCGGAACGTCGCGCAATGTGCGGGTGATGATCGCGGTGAACTCGCCGCAGGTGTCGTAGCGGTCACGCGGATCTTTCGCCAAAGCCTTGGCGAACACGGAATTCAACGACGACGGTAACCAGGGCCGGGTGCGGGTCAGCAGGGGGACCTGGTCGTGCAGGTGGGCATGGGTCACCGCGAACGCGGTCGGCCGCGGATACGGCGGCGAACCCACCAGGAGTTCGAACATGCTGGCGGCCAACGCATACTCATCGGTCTGCGGTGAGAGGCGTTGTGCAGTCAAGAGTTCCGGTGCGGCATACGCAATAGATCCCTGGACTCGACCGTTGCGGGCCAGTGGGCGTGCATCATCGAGGAGTTGTGCGATGCCGAAGTCCGTGAGGACTGCATGCGTCGAGTGGCCGTCTGATTCGACGATGATGTTGCCCGGCTTCACATCTCGGTGCAGTACATCGTGGCGGTGGGCGTGGTCGAGGGCGGCAGCGATCTGGTCGCCGAGCGCCACGATCCGAGCAATGTCGGGTTCGGTTTTCTCGGACGGGATCAAGTTCATCGCGGAGGTGCCGGCGACGTACTCCATCGCGATCCACAACGTTGTTGCGGGAGAATCGGTATCGGGTGAATCGACCGAGGGGATCTCGCCGCGTGCGTACATTTCGACGATGTTTGGGTGATGCAGGAGGGAGGCGATGGTGAACTCGCGGTCGAATCGGTCCCGGAGTCGGATCGGATCAACCGACCGCGTGTGCAGCACCTTGAGTGCGACCGGTCGTGCGTCGTCGATGCGATGCGCGCGATACACGTCGGCGCTGCTGCCGCTGCCGACATGGGCGTCGATCACGTAGTCGGCCACCACCCGGCCCGCAGCGAGCACGCCGTCGGACCGCAGTGCCCCTCGGATGCCCGAGTGTTCGCCGGTGGTGGCCATCGGAGCGGTATCAGTCGGTGGGGGTGAGCCGGAAGATCGGGAACCGTCGGCCCTCGGCGGTCTCGGTGTACTTGCGGAAACCGTCGGACTTGTCGAGGAACCGCTGCCAGACGGCGTCCCACTCGTCGTCGGGCACCTCGGACACCGATGCGTGGTGCTCGGTGATGCCGTCGGACGCCGGGGTTTCGACGGTCACCTCGGACATCGCGCGGATGTTGTGGACCCAGGCCGGCGTCTTGGGTGAGCCGCCGGCCGATCCGATGACGAGCCAGGCTCCGTCGTCGGGCAGCGCCAGGAGCGGATTGACGCGTGGCGCACCGGACTTGGCGCCCACGGTGTGCACCAGGATCAGGTTGCTCCCGAATCCGGCCGTGGTGACGCGTCCGTTGTTCGTGCGGAACTCGTCGATGATCTGGCTATTGAAGTCGCTCACGCCCTTCATTGTGCCGGGTGCGGGTGCCTATGGTGGTGACATGAGCGTCACCACCTTGAGCACGGAATCGTTGGCCACCGCACTCCCGGACGGGATGGTGGTGACCGATCCCGACATCCTTGCCGGTTACCGGCAGGATCGCGCCCAGGATCCGGACGCCGGGACGCCGCTGGCGCTGATCCGGCCGACTACCACCGCCGAGGTGCAGACCGTCGTGCGGTGGTGCGCGGAGAACGACGTCAAGATCATCACCCGCGGCGCCGGCACCAGCCTGTCCGGTGGTGCGACCGCCGTCGACGGTGCGGTGATGATCTCGACGGAGAAGATGCGGGAGATGACCATCGACACCGCGACACGCACCGCGGTGACCCAGCCGGGCTTGTTCAACTCCGAGGTCAAGGCCGCGGCCGCCGCCGAGGGACTCTGGTATCCGCCGGACCCGTCGTCGTTCGAGATCTGCACCATCGGCGGCAACGCGGCGACCAACGCCGGCGGCCTGTGCTGTGTGAAGTACGGCGTGACGACCGACTACGTCCTCGGGCTCGAGGTGGTGCTCGCCGATGGTCGCGCGGTGCGGCTCGGCGGCAAGCAACTCAAGGACTCGGCGGGCCTGCCGCTGACGAAACTGTTCGTCGGCAGCGAGGGATTGCTCGGCATCATCACCGAGGTGACGTTGCGGCTGCTGCCGCCGCAGGCACCGAAGTGCACGGTCGTCGGTACCTTCGCCTCGGTGCACGACGCCAGCGAGGCGGTGCTCGCGATCACCTCGCAGATCCGGCCGGCGATGCTCGAGTTCATGGACAAGGTGTCCATCAACGCCGTCGAGGACCTGCTGCACATGGACCTCGACCGCGAAGCCGGTGCGCTGCTCGTCGCCCAATCCGATGCCCCCGGGCCCGCCGGTATCGCCGAGGTGGAGATCATCCAGCAGGCCTTCGAGTCCAATGGCGCCGACGAGGTGTTCTCCACCAGTGACGCAGAAGAAGGAGAGGCGTTCACCGCCGCTCGCCGCGCGGCCATTCCCGCGGTGGAGAAGATCGGCTCACTGCTCCTCGAAGACGTCGGCGTGCCGCTACCAGCGTTGCCGGCCCTGATCGATGGGGTGGAGAAGATCGCCACCGACAACCAGGTGATGATCTCGGTGATCGCCCATGCCGGCGACGGCAACACCCACCCGCTGATCGTGTTCAATCCCGACGACGCCGACGAGGCCGCCCGCGCGCAGACCGCGTTCGGTCAGGTGATGGATCTGGCCATCGAATTGGGCGGCACCATCACCGGCGAACACGGCGTCGGTCGGCTGAAGAAGGGCTGGCTCCCCGATCAGGTCGGCCCCGACGTCATGGAGTTGACCCAGCGGATCAAGGATGCCCTCGACCCGCAGGGCCTGCTCAATCCCGGCGTGATTCTGTAGAGCAGCCGACCGCACCCACCGCTGGTTGAGCGCGACGAGCGAGCGCAGCGAGCCCGACGCTGGTCGAAACCGGCCCCGACCGCACCTACCGCTGGTTGAGCGCGACGAGCGAGCGAAGCGAGTCCGACGCTGGTCGAAACCCCATCCGATGACCAGCGAGCACTCAGTGCCGCTCCAGAATCGCGCCGAGGTCCGCACCCTCCGGCAGCGCGCCGTACTCGAAGTTCCGATGCTCACCCATCCGTGCCGCGATGAACGCATCAGCGACCGCGGCGGGCGAGAACCGAACCAGCAGTGAGGCTTGCAACGCCAGCGCCATCGCTTCGACGACCGCGCGGGCTCGTCGCTGCGCAGACTCTGCGCCATTGCGGTGCAGCTCCCCGAGATCGATGCGCAGCCGGTCGATGTGGGCGTCGAGGGTTGGGTTGTTGCCGCGGGCGAGGTGGAGTTCGGCGTCGAAGGCGGCGACCGACTCCGGCTCGCGGGTCATCGCGCGCAGCACGTCGAGGGCGATCACGTTGCCCGAGCCTTCCCAGACGGCCATGACCGGCTGCTCGCGGTAGCGCATGGCGAGGGGGAAGTCTTCGGTATAACCGTTGCCGCCCAAGCATTCCAGCGCTTCATAAGAGTGGTGCGGGCCGCGCTTGCAGATCCAGTACTTCGACACCGCGACGGCGAGGCGACGGAAGGCGCGCTCCTGGTCGTTGGCATCCTCGTCGTGCGCACGGGCCAGTCGCATCGCGGTGACCGTCGCTGCCTCGGACTCGAGCGCGAGGTCGGCGAGTACCGCCGCCATCGCCGGCTGATCGGCCAGGGTCGCACCGAAGGCCGCGCGATGCCGCGCGTGCCACACCGCTTCGGCGACCGATTGACGCATGCCGGCGGCGCTGCCGAGGAGACAGTCGAGGCGGGTCTGCGACACCATCTCGATGATGGTGCGCACACCGCGGCCTGGTTCGCCGATCATCACCGCGACGGTGCCGTCGAGCTCGATCTCGCTCGACGCGTTGGACTTGTTGCCCAGCTTGTTCTTCAGGCGCTGGATCTTGAACACGTTGCGGGTGCCGTCGGGCAGCACGCGCGGCAGCAGGAAGCACGAGAGCCCTTCGCCCGCAGCGCCTTGCGCCTGCGCGAGCACCAGGAATGCGTCCGACATCGGAGCCGAGCAGAACCACTTGTGCCCGGTCAGCAGGTACTCGGCGCCCGGGCCGCCGGCACCGACCGGCACCGCGACGGTGGTGTTGGCGCGGACATCGGAGCCGCCCTGCTTCTCGGTCATCGACATGCCGAAGATCGCCGACTGCTTGTCGGCGGAGAGTTCGGGGGAGTAGCTGCGCGACAGCGCCTTTGGCACCCAGAGAGCGGCCACGTCGGGCTGCATCTCGAGCGACGGGATGACCGCGTGCGTCATCGACACCGGGCAGGCGTGGCCGGGCTCGATCTGGCCGAAAAGCATGAACGCCGCCGCGCGCACCACGTGCGACCCGGGCTGCGGGTCGTCCCAGCAACGGGTGTGGGCGCCATGGGCGATCGACGCGGAGATGATGCGGTGATACGACGGGTGGTACTCGACCTCGTCGATGCGCTGCCCCCAGCGATTGAACGTGTGCAGCTCCGGGGTGATGGTGTTGGCGAGCTTGGCGTCATGCTGGAACTGCTCAGTGCCGACGAGCGCGCCGATCTCACGCAGTTCGTCCTGCGCCCACGCGCCGTCGTGGCGCGTAACTGCTTCGACGAGAACAGTGTTGAGCTCGTACTCGTTGATGTCGACGCGCGGGGTCGACTGGTTGAACACCTCGTGGGTGACATGCGGTTGTGGGTGGGCGTGGGTGGTGGACTGCGTCATGATGAAACCTTTCGACTGGAGGGTCAGAGTTTGTGGTCGAGGACGGCGTCGGGGATCTGCAGATTGGTGAAGATGATGGTGACCGCGTCTTCGAGGGTCGAGTCGAATTCGCTTCCGGTGGCGGCCTTCTGGACCGCGATACCGAAGATCGCCGTCCAGAACGCCTTGGCTTCGACGTCGATGCCCGCCCGCAACTGCCACCCGGTGCGGACCAGCGTGGCGACCAGCGCCTGTTCGCCACGTTCATGAAGGGTACGCAGGGTGTCGGCGATGCGCTCGCGGAGGTCGGTGCGACGGGACACGAGAAGCATTGCGGTGGTGAAGAGTTCGATGTCGCGGCCATGATCGCCGAGTAGGGAGGTGACCAGGGTGCTGGTGTAGTCGCGAACGGTCGCGGCCTGCGCGGCGGATTCTTCGGCATGTCGACCGGCGCGCAGGACGGCGGCGCACGCGACTTCGACGAACAGCTGCTCCTTGGAGCCGAAGTAGTAGGTGACCTGGTTCGGATAGGCGTCTGCTCGCTGGCAGATCTGCGCGACCGACGCGGTCTCGCCATGCTCGGCGAAGACCTCGGTGGCGGCGCGCAGCAGGGACTGCCGTGTTGCCTTACCTGCGTCGCGGGTGGCGCGGCGGGTGGTGGTCATGGACTCGGTTCTCTCAAGTGTTTGTATGGCAAACAATAAACGAGAGTAGTGCGCTTTGCAAGGAGGAGGAGGAGCAGCAGCAGGGAGAAGAAGAGGGAGAGAGAAGTCCCGGTTCCTCCTGTGAATCAGGCGGATTGCATGTTTAGCTCCGCCCAGCTGCGAACCGTGACCAGCAGTTGTTCAAGAGATCGACCTTTCGGGGTCAGTGAATAGTGGACTCGCGGCGGCGTTGTCGGCTCTACTCGGCGGTCGATGAACCCGGCCTGTTCCATCTCTCGGAGGGTGTGGGCCAACATCTTCGGCGAGATTCCGACGGTTTCTCGGCGTAGGTCGGAGTAGCGCATCTCCTGCTCGGGCCAATGGGCGAGAATCTTGACGACGAGGGCGGTCCATCGGGTGCCGAGGTGATCGAGCAGGCGGCGGGTGGGGCACAGGTCGGGGTCGGTCACTTCGGAGTGACCAGGTGCGGGCAAAGTGCGTTCTTGTGCGCTCACGAGGATGTCCTTAGCGTCGAGAAGTGGCCGGATCGGCTCAGGTCAATCAAAGGTAGGTCCCTTGTCAGTGTCCACGATTTCGACTCGAGTCGTCGAGGTGAATGGGGTCCACCTCAATGTCGCGACTGCCGGCGACGGTCCGGCGGTGATCTTGCTTCACGGATTTCCACACACCTGGCGGATCTGGTCGGCTGTCATCCCTGAGTTGGCGACGCGACACCGGGTCATCGCGCCGGATCTGCGTGGCATCGGTGGCAGCGAACGTGCGCTCGGCGGCTACGACGCGACCACACTTGCTTCCGATGTGCTGGCCGTTCTCGATGAACTCGATGAAGGCCATTTCTCCGTCGTCGCACTCGACGCCGGCGTTGCACCGGCTTTCCTACTGGCCGCGAAGCACAGCGACCGCGTAGCGCGTCTGGTGGTGATGGAGGGTCTCATCGGGTCGTTGCCCGGCGCCGAGGACTTCCTGGCCGGTGGTCTGCCGTGGTGGTTCGGGTTTCACTCGGTGCCGGGACTGGCGGAGTCGGTGTTGGCCGGAAACGAACGCGCCCACACCGACTTCTTTCTGCGGCAGGGTACGGCCGACGGTCAGGGGCTGCAGGGCGAGGTGCGTGAGTCGATTCTGGACGCGTATGGCGACGCCGAGTCGTTGCGATGCGCTTTCGAGTACTACCGTGCGGCACAGGCGAATTCCACTGACATCGCGGCTGCCGCTAGCGCGCGCCTCACCGTGCCGGCCATGGCAATAGGTGCAAGGCCCGTCGGTGACTCGACGTACCGCCAGCTACGTCCCATCGCCGACGACCTCCGAGGACACGTGATCCCGGATTGCGGCCACATCATCCCGGTCGATGCCCCGCGACCACTGCTCGACCTCATCGGCCCGTTCCTCGACGCCGAGTGAGCAACCGGGTCCGGAGGTGATCTGTTCGAACGCGGCGGTCAACGAATCGACGTGATATCGTAGACATGATATCGGAGGTGTCGTAGTGGAACAGATCTTGATCCGCAACCTACCCGCAGGAACAAAGGCGGCCCTGCGGGCACGTGCCGAGGAGAATCACCGATCGGTCGAGGCGGAGGCGCGGGAGATCATCGGCGAAGCTCTTGCGCGGGAACCGGTTACGCTCGTCGACCTGCTGAGTTCTGATGACGGTGCCGACTTCGACTTCGAGCCAGAACGCCTCGGTTTAACCGTCCGAACTGCTGAGTTGTGAGGTATGTCTTGGACACCAACGTGGTGTCCGCACTGCGAATCCGGGGACGTAACCGATCGGTCGAGACCTGGGCGGCGTCGATATCGGTGAACGACCAGTTCGTGACGGCGATGACCATTGCGGAGATCGAGCGTGGCGTGATCAGCAAGGAGCGTTCCGACCCAGTGCAGGGGCGGGCCTTGCGTCGGTGGTTTGAGGAGCGGGTCTTGCCTGCATTCGCCGACCGTGTGCTGCCGTTTGATCTACCTGCCGCACGGGTACTCGCGACGTACCGGGTGCCTGAGCATGCGCCGTTCGACGACGCTGTCATCGCAGCCATCGCGCAGGCCGGCGAGATGACCGTGGCGACGCGCAATACAAGGCATTTCGAGCCGCTCGGTGTCCGATGTCTAAACCCGTGGGAATATACGTTTTGAGGCGATTACCAGCGTCGGGATTGGCCGTATCATTGCTGAAAGCAGTGAAATCATCTCGGCGGCAGCATGGGTCGACACGCCTGTTCGATGGCTGCGGATTGTCGGGTGACGCGATCGCGGCGATGTAGCTGCATTGCAGATTCCGTTGCTGGACAACACGATCACGTCGGTCACCCTCACCGGTGTTGGGCCTACCTTCTGCGCCGGTGGGGACCTGAACTCGCCGACCGTATCGACGTGCACCTACACGGTCAGTGCGTGGGTGCCGGAATCGAGATCCCGGCCTTCGCCGGCAAGGTTGTTGCGGCTCCCGACACGATCATCCGACTGCCAGAGGTGTCGATGGGGTTGATCCCCGGTGCGGGTGGGGACCGTCAGCATTCCGCGATGAGGTGGCACGATTCGTCGTCTGATCTGTGCCAGAGCGTCCGTCGAGCAAGCGAGTGAGCTCAATTCCGGCGCATAACGGTGCCGTGACTGCGCGGTCTAAACAAGTCTAAAGAGTCTAAAGAAATCTAAAAGCGCTGGCAGCATAGCGTGATGTGGGGGAGCCCCACGTCATGGAAACCCATGTGGCGCAGGCGGGTCTACGAGATCAGCTCGAATTGCTTACCGATCTGCTTGTCGACCATGGCACGGGGGCTTTTATCACCCTCGACGAGATCCACCAGAACCAGATCACCGAGTTTCGAGCGCTTGCGGCAACGATCCAGCACGGCTTCCGTGAAGGCCGCGAACTCGCGTTAGTCGGCGCAGGCCTGGCCGCGAGCGTCAGCGATGTCGTCAACGACGATGTCCTCACGTTCCTCAGACGTGCAGAACGGCACACCCTGGGATCCGTGCCGCGCAGTGATGTCGAACGAGGCTTCCGCGAGCCAATCGAAGCCGCTGGTCGCACGATTGGTGACGACGCCCTTCGCTTCATGGTCGAAGCGACCGGGGGCTACACGTTCCTGCTGCAGTTGGTTGGTCGGCGTGTGCTTCAACCCGGGCGTCGGAGCACTGTCTGACCGCATCGGACGCCGGTCCATATACATCTTTTTTCGGCGCGGGCATGGCGGTGGCCACCCCGATCCTGATGACGATCATCGGCAACACCACCAACGTCTGGATCGCGTTCTCCCGGAAGCTGGTCGGCCTGTTGATCCTGAGCTGCCGCACGGCACTCGCCGCCATCGTCAAGGCCGAGCTGTTCCCCACCCGCGTTCGCGCGCTGGGCGTGGGGCTACGCACGCGGTGGTGTCGGCAGTGTTCACGCGCAGGTGACATCGATCGGCACTGCAGCGTCACCAGCGACGGATGCTGTCTCCGCGAAGTCGCAGTAGAGCCGATTCAACCTGCCGGGTCCAGCAGTGGGCGGGCCTCCCGAGTCGCGGGAGGCCCGCTACGGTGCCTGACCCCCGGGGATGACCATCCGATTCTGGTACGCCAGCACGACGAGTTGTGAGCGGTCACGCGCACCCAGTTTGTTCATCGCCCGTTGGATGTGGGTGCGAACCGTGAGGATGCTCAGGTGCAATTCGCGCGCGATTTCGTCGTTGGTCTTGCCGACCGCAGCGATCGTCATCACCTCAACCTCACGGGCGGTGAGGTTTTCGAGGCCGGGTGTGGCTGCATGCGGCGCGGCCGCAGCACTCGTGACGATCTCGTTGATGACCGCCTTCGTCGCGCCCGGCGACAACAGGCTGTCGCCTCCCGCGACGGCGCGGATCCCGTCGAGGAGAGTGGCTGCGCTGACATCCTTGCCGAGAAAACCTGCGGCGCCGCAGCGAAGCGCGCGGACAACGTGATCGTCGGTCTCGAACGTCGTCAGCACGATCACCCGGGTGGCAGCCAAACTCGAGTCTGCACAGATGGTTTCGGTCGCAGTGAGGCCATCGATCCGGGGCATCCGGATATCCATGACGACGACGTCGGGCCGGAGTTCGCGGGTCAACCGGACTGCTTCGGAACCGTCGGCGGCCTCGGCCACCACCTCGAGATCCGGTGTGGAATCGATCAATATCCGAAATGTCTCCCGCAGCAGCGACTGATCGTCGGCCAGTAGCACTCGGATCATGTCGGCTCGATCCGGGTGATCGGAAGTGACGCGACCACGAGAAATCCGTTGTCGGCGTGAGTGTCGACGCGTAGGTCGCCGCCTACCGCATGAGCCCGTTCGCGCATCCCGATGATGCCGAACCCCGCTGACGACGTGGGTGTGCGCGGGGCGGCGTTGACCACCGTGATCGTCAATTCGCGGCGGGCGTACCGTAACTGCAGTCGGGCGTGCGGGGTACCGGAGTGTTTGGTGGCGTTGGTCAGCGCCTCCTGGATGATCCGATATGCGGTCAGGTCCGTGCCTGGTGCGAGATCGGTTTGCTCACCGTCGATTTCGAGGTCTACGTGTAATCCGGCGGCGTCGGCAGCAGCCAGGAGTGCGGGCAACTCGGCGAGTCCGGGCGCTGGATGTAGCGCGTCGTCGGACTCGTCCTCGGTCGTGCGCAGCACCGCGATGACCTCACGCATCTCCACGATCGCCGCGGCAGTGGTGTCCTGGAGTTTGTCGAGCAGTCCGCGAGCGACCTCCGGTTGGGCATCCATCACGTGTAAAGCGGTCCCCGCCTGTGCGTTTGCGATGGTCATGTGATGGGCCACCACGTCGTGTAGCTCGCGTGCGATCCGCATTCGCTCTTCCGTGACGCGGATCTGGGCTTCGCTCTCCCGGGTTCGTTCGGCAGTCTCGGCTCTCGCCTGAACCGACGTCAGGTAGGAGGCTCGGAGTCGGGCCTGCGCGCCGATCGCTGCCGGGAGCAGCAACCACAACGCCGGTCCCAGAGTGCGCAACACGACCGTGCTGTCGAAGTTGTTGCCGACCGCGGCAGCGACGACGACTATCGCGACGGCGATGGCGCACGTCCAGGCAACCCGGCTCGCGTGGTCGACGGCGAATCGATAGAGCGCGACCATCAGTGGCGCCAGCAGCAACGGGGTCAGCACGTACCCGCTGAACCCGAGTACCACGGTGGCGCACGTGGTGATCGCCACGACGGTCGTCGATGACCTGCGGGCGCCCAGCAAGGACGCAGATGCGGCGAAGACCAGTAGCTCCGCCAACCGCACCTGATCGGGACGCACACCGTCCGGGTCGGCGAGGTTGACGCCGATGACGGCGGCGACGAACACGGCGAGCGCGACGACGGCGTCGGTGAGCCAGGCGCGCTGAATCATCAGGTTGCGCCACGATGTCGTCACCGCGCTACCTCCCGCCATCTGCTGTCGTCGCCTCCCATCATGGCCGAGATAGCAGATTCTCGGGTTCGGCGTCCTGAGATCGGCGCAGTGCCGTGCCCTCGATGTCGACCTTCGGCAGCATTCGGTCGAGCCATCCCGGCAGCCACCATGCACGGCCACCGAGGAGCGCCATCACGCCGGGGACGATGAGGAGACGAACGACGAAGGCGTCGAAGAACACTGCTGCGGCGAGGCTGAAACCGAGCATCTTGATGAAGGCGTCCGACTCGACGACGAATCCGCCGAAGACCGCGATCATGATCAGCGCCGCGGCGACGACCACCCGGGAACTCTGTGCCATCCCGCGTTCGATCGCGGTGCGAGCGCCGACGCCTGCGACGTACGCCTCACGCATCCGAGACACCAAGAACACCTCGTAATCCATGGCGAGGCCGAACACGATACCGATCACGAAGATGGGTACCGCACTCTGGATGGGTCCGGTGACCTCCACACCGAGCAGCCCGGATGCGACGCCACCTTGGAAGACGAGCACCGAAGCGCCGAGTGCCGCGAGCACCGACAGCAGGAATCCGAGCGCGGCCTTGATCGGAATCAGGATCGACCGGAACACGATGAGCAGCAACAACACCGCGAGTCCCACCACCGTCGCGAGGTAGGGGACCAGTGCCCCCTGGATCTTCGACGACAGGTCGATGTTGATGGCGGTGTTGCCGGTGACGTTGAACGTCGCGCCGGTACCGCGCACGAGGTCGGGGCGATCCGCTCGCAGATGATGCACCAGCGCTTCGGTCTGTGCGTCGGTGGGTGACGTGGTGGGCACCGCCTCGAACATTGCGGTGTCGCCGGCCTGATTCGGCATTGCCGGGGAGACCGAGGCGATGCCGTCGACCGCTGCGATCCGGTCGGTGATCGTGGTGACCGCGGCCTCGGGATCCGCTGCGCCCTGGGCGTCGACGACGATCATGAGCGGACCATTGAAACCCGGACCGAAGGCTGTTGCCAACTCGTCGTAGGCGCGCCGTTGACTGCTCGACGTCGGTTTCGACTCGTCGCCGGGCATACCCAGACGCAGGTCGACGACCGGGATGGCCAGCAAGCCGAGCGCGAGGACACCGGCGAGCACCACCGGGAGCGGGCGACGCAGAATCAGTCGCGCCCACCTCTGCGCCACGGTCACCGTTGACGATCCGGCGGAAACATCTGTGGGGGAGCCGGATTCGGCGGACACCGGCTGTCGGCCGCGACGTGAACGCCGGGGGAGGACCTGCTCCGGCGCAAAGCCGATGATTGCCGGAACCAGGGTGAGCGCGGCGAGTACCGCCACGACGACAGCGCCGGCCGCAGCCAACCCCATCTTGGTGAGCATGGGCATGCCGACCACCGTGAGGCCGGCCAAGGCGATCACCACGGTCAGCCCCGCGAAGAGCACCGCCGATCCAGCCGTCCCGGCGGCGTGCGACACAGCGTCGACCGGCGACAGGCCACGTGCCCGCTCCTCCCGGTACCGCGACACCACGAACAGCGCGTAGTCGATGCCGACGGCGAGTCCGAGCATGAGGGCAAGGGTCGACGACGTCGACGACAACCCCAACGTGTCGGCGAGTGCGAGGATCGACAGCATGCTGATCCCCACGCCGATCAACGCGGTGAGCAGCGGTAGACCTGCGGCGACGATCGATCCCAGGGTGACAAGCAGAATCACCGCGGCCAGCCCGATCGCGATCATCTCGGCGACCCCGGTCGGACCGCCCGACTCGAGTGCGTCGCCGCCGGCATCGACAGTCAGCCCGCCCGCCCGCGCCTGCGCGACAATCTGATCCACCGCCTCCTTCGTCTGCGCCGTCACCGACGAAGCGCCGACGTCAAAGGTCACCGACGCGTACGCCGCCGACCGGTCCGGACTCACCGCCTCTGCGCCGCTCGGACCCGAATCGAACGGCGACTCGACTTTGTCCACCTGTCCTTGTGCCGCGAGAGCCTTGACCGCTGTGTCGACCGTGTCCCGGTATTCCGAAGCAGTGATCTCGTGGCCACCCGGTGCGACGAAGACGACTCTCGCGCTGCCGGATTCAGCGGTCAGGCCGGGAAACCGCTCGGCCAGGAGTTCGAAGGTTCGCTGAGACTCGGTCCCCGGCATCGAGAAGTCGTCGGGCGGAGCGGGCGGGGCAGCGAGCATCGCGATCAGCGTCCCCGCAAGCACGAGTAGCCACGCCACCACCACGGTCGCGCGTCTCCGAAAGGCAAGGGCACCCAGTCGTGCCAACATCGATGCCACAGCGAATCCCATCGTCGAGAGCATTGGTCGCCAACCAAACGTCGGAATCGATTCTCGACTCGAAGGCACCCTTCCGGCATCGCGCAATCAGAGGCTCTCGACTACCGATTACGCACCGCAGTGCGGATCGTCGCGTACTGCACGTGCAGTAGTGACACCCCAAATTTTCTATCGCCAAGGGTGTCATGTATATCTTCAATCGAGTTATGTGAGCTATGCAACAATCCTTGACGAGAAGAGGACCCGACAATGAGCGCAGACAACCGGAAGCAGCGGAGGGCGCGAGAGCGCAGCGAGGCCCGGAAGTCGCGTCACGTGCAGAAGGCGGTCGTCGCCCTCGGCGCCGGCATCGCGATCGGCGTGGGCACCGCGGGCGGCGCGGCCGCCGAGACGATTCAGGCGCAGACGATCTCGCAGAACAGTTACGCCACCGTCGAGAACCTGATCGCCATCGCCGACAACCTCGGGCGTACCCAGATCGCCATGCTGGCGCCGGCGGCGTCAGTCCTGCCGGATGGCTGGGTGCCGGTCGTCACCAGCACATCGTCGACGAACACCGAGCAGCTCAACTTCCTCGAAGCGCTCACCCAGGGTGGCCAACTCGTGCTTGCGGTGCCCGACACCAGCCATGTGCCCGGCGCGTCCACCGCACTGTCGGGTATCAGCCCGCTTGTCGCGCAAGGGCTGTCGGCAGTTCCGCTGGCCGGCACCCTCGGTAGCGGGGCGACGGTGTACGGGAAGATGGCATCGGCTTGGGGTCTGCTGAACGTCGTGAACCTCAACACGGGCGTCCAGAACGGCCTTGCCGACGCCGCCGGTGTCTTCGGACCCAACAAGGTGTACCACCACGCCGGCCAACTCAGTGGAATTCCGGACCTCGACGACGCGATGGGCTTCTGGACCGGTACCCGCACCACCTCCAATTGGACCGGAACCACCAGCTGGCTGGGCGCCACCAGCACCTCCTGGATCAACCAGGACCAGGTCTCCATGGACGGAGTCACCTCCGCAGATCTCAAAGCCTTGTTCGCGAGCGGCCTCAACACGCCGGTAGCTCTGGTACTGAAGAACGGAAAATGCAGCGGAATCCTGTGCTCCAAGTGGGTACAGAACGTCGACGCCAACGGAAACCTGGTCTACACCACCACGTATGACCCGAACGTCGAGGTCACCAAGGCGCTGTCCGCACTCGACGGTATCGATGTCGGCGGGTTCACCATCACTCAGCGCGAGGCTGGTGGTACCTACGCCGGTGCACTCGGCGGCAAGGCGGGCTGGCTCGCCGCCGCGACCCAGGTCGTGGTGCCCGGCGTGGGTGGCGCCGATGACTACGTCGCCACCGTCCCGGTATATGCCGCGGGCATCAGCCTGCCCAACGACCTGTTCACCACAGGCATGCAGCTGAGCCCCGGACTGGTGACCACCAGCGGTCAATCGGTCGATACGGTTCTCGGGACCCGATCGTCCACCTGGTCGATCCCCGGTCTGGGACTGGGCGCACAGCAGACTTCGCTGCTGCAATCCAGCCACGTCGGACCCGACGGGTTCGCCTACAACTCCGGGTGGACGATCGCGACCATCACTCTGGGAGATGTGACTGTGCCGCTGGTGTATTCGCTCGGTTCAGTCAACGTCGGCCCCAATGGCATCGGAGTCACCGGTCCCTCGTTCATGGGAGTCGGCCTTCAGGGGTTCCAATTGGGTTCGGCCCCAGCTGGTTCCGGATCATCGGCGACCCCGGACGGTATCCTTCAACTGCTTGATGACCTGCCCACCACGATCGTCACCCTCACGCCCCAACTGCTGTTCCAGCTGGCCCAAATCGAGGATCCCACCGGCGGAGTCCTGAGTGACCCGATCGGCACTCTCGAGAAGGTGCTGAGCCCACTGTTCACGCAGTACGTGACACCAACTGCGACCCAGGTGTCGCAGGCGATCGCCGACGCGGCCACGGCAGCGGTCAATCAGGGGTCCAATCAGATCGCCGCCGCCTCGACCAAGGCCGCCGAGGTCACCGGAGACATCGCCGACAGCACCACCCAACAACTGGCGTCGGTCGCCGAGGCTCCCGCTGCGACCGCCGTCGTCGAAGCGACTGCGGCCACGGAATCGAGCAGCGGCCGGCATGCCCTGCCCGAAGCGCAGGCCGTGGCGCCGACCACCGGAGAAAGCTCGACAACCTATGTCGGCCGACATCGTGCCGATGAGGGCGGGGTGACCGGCGGCGCCGACACGGGCGAACACACCGACGGTGGGTCGAGCACCGGAACGAGCGGCGAAGGCTCGAACGCGGGTGGTTCGGACACCGACGGTTCGACCGCCGGTGGATCGTCCGGAAGTGGTTCCGGCGCTGAGGGTTCCGATGGTGAGGGTTCGAGCGCTGAGGGTTCAAGCGCCGCGGGTTCTGAGGGCGGTGGCTCCGATACCGGTGGCTCCAGCGCTGGTTCCACCAGTGGTGGCGGCTCGGCGAGCTCCACGAACTGATCAGCGAACTCAGCCGCCGTGGCTATCCCTTGGCTCCCTGTGGATGCATACTCGTAGCGAGTCCGCCCGCGATTGGGTGAGGGAAACGAGTGTCGAAGAGCCAAGCACCGGGAGGCCCCGATGGGATTGCGCGAAGTTCACAGTTCGCCTGGTCGATTCGGGGCACCGGTGGTGGTTGACGAGCGCACGACGATCATTCCGGTGAGCCGGCGCGGGTTGTTCGGTCGCCCCGTCGCGGTGGGTGCGTTCACCGTGAGCGACGGACGGACCACGTGGACACCGATTGTCGATCAGGGGCGGGTCGCACTCATTGGCGTGGTCACCGGTCTCGTGGCTGCCGCCTTGTGCTCGGCGGCGGTGTACAAACGCCCACCGTGGCCTGCGATGACAATCGTCGAGGACCGCACACCCTATAGGGTCTCCGGCGGAACCAACACGATGCCGTAGCGGCAGGGTCGCTCCGCACCCTGGGTGATCAGGCTGGTGCACTCTCAGATCGGGAGACGATCGGCGATAAGGTGACCGGATGACCGGCCCGTCACCACGATTGTTGCCGACGCTGGTCTATGCGGCGCTGGCCACCGCGGTGGTCAGTTCCTTGGGCATGCTGCTGGTGCCCAGCATCGCCGTAGAATACGACGTCGCAGTCGGTACCGCGCAGTGGATGTTGACCATCAATCTGCTCGTCGGCGCGGTGACCACCCCGATCCTGGGCCGACTCAGCGACGGTCCACACAAGAAGCGTCTCCTCCTCTGCGCGCTGGCGACGATTCTGCTGGGCTCGGTCATCGCCGCAGCCGCACCGACCTTCGCGATCTTCCTGGTCGGTCGGGCCCTGCAGGGCCTGTCGTATGGCATCGTGCCGGTCACCATCGCGGTGGCGCGTCGGTATCTGCCCGACGATCAGGTGCGGCCGGGGATCTCGGCGCTGTCGGTGACGGTGGCGACCGGACTCGGGGTGGGCTATCCGCTGACCGGAGTGTTGGCGTCGGACTTCGGTTTTCGGACGGCGTTCATCGCGGCGGCCGTCTTCCTGGTCACCGCGCTCGCCGCGGTGTGGAAGGTCGTCCCCGCCGGCCCCGACGATCAGGCGCCGAGCCACCGGTTCGACGTGGTGGGTGCGGTGCTGTTGGGTATCGGACTGTCGGCCCTGCTGCTCGGCATCAGCGAGGGCCCGCACTGGGGGTGGGTGACCCCGCGTACCGTCACCGCGTTCGTGATCGCCGTCGTGGTGTTGGGTGCGTGGATGATTGCCGAGCTACGGACGCACCATCCGATGATCAATCTGCGGACGTTCCGGCACA
The DNA here is from genome assembly GCF_048537925.1 of Gordonia sp. CPCC 205515. NCBI lineage: Bacteria > Bacillati > Actinomycetota > Actinomycetes > Mycobacteriales > Gordoniaceae > Gordonia > Gordonia sp. CPCC 205515. Next base: position 235,914 of record NZ_JBCLVJ010000005.1, read on the forward strand.
CCGATGTGGTGCTGGCCAACGGCACGGCGATCGGGCTCGGTGCCGCGCTCTACATCGGGCTGTCGGTAGCCAGTCTCATCGGGCAGGCGCCGCGCGACACGGGATATGGGATCGCGTTGCCGCTCTTCTGGGCGGGCTTCGTGATGCTGCCGCTCTCGGTCGGCAGTTTCGGCGCGAACCGGGTGGTTCGGGCAGTGTCGACGCGAATCCGCTTGGGTGCATTGCTGTTGGTGGGCACCGGCACGATGACGGCTGCGGCGATCCTGATGCTCGTCGCGCACGACGCCTTGTGGGAGATCCTGATCGGGATGTTCCTGTTCGGCGTCGGGCTCGGGACCGCGTATGCGGCGATGCCGGCGCTGATCGCGCGCAACGTCGTCACCGAAGAGCTGGGCAGCGCAGTCAGTTTCAACCAGGTGCTGCGCACCGTCGGCGGTGCGTGCGGTAGCGCGCTATCCGGCGCGGTATTGGCCGCGCACCCCGGCCCGGGGACGTTCCCGACCGAGGCCGGGATCACGGTCGCCTTGGCGCTCAGCGCAATCGGCTGTTCTGTGGTGTTCGTCGCGCTGGTGGTGCACTACGTGCGGAGATGAGTCCACCGTCAGGGCGGGGTGTCGCTGTCCGACGGCCAGCGGTCGGTGATCAGCTCGGTCATCTCGTCCACCCAGGCGTCGTCGAGGGCTGCGTCCTGGCGGATCAGAATTCGGAAGATCGCCGTACCGGCAACCACTTCGGCGAGCATCGGCAACCGGTCGGCGTCGCGACGTTCCTGACCGAAGCGGGACTCGAACGCACCGAGGTTACCGGCCAGCCGCGTGATCATCATGGTGTGGATGTCCGGGTCGGCGACGGTGTCGGCGATCAGACCCGGGAGCGCCACTCGAACGTCAGGTCGGTCGAACAGTGTTCGCACAGTGTCGACCACGGCGCGGATGTCGTCGCGGATATCCCCACTTCCGGAGTCCGGGACGGCAATCGCGTCCGCCGGTAGCACCGCCTCATGGACCAGTTGCGCTTTCCCGGACCACCGGCGATAGATGGCGGCGGTGGTGGTCCCGGCGCGCGCGGCGATCGCCGACAACGACAGCGCGGAGTAGCCGGTCTCGAGGATCAGTTCCCGGGTGGCGGCGATGATCGCCGCATCGATCCGGCCATCACGCGGACGCCCCGGTGCGGTCGGGCCAGAACCCTTGCCTTCGGCCCGGCTTTCTGCTGTCATGACGACATCGTAGTTCCAATACAGTGTGCATCGTATTTGAGGGAGAGTCAGTGAAGCTGAGCCCGCTCGACGAGTATCCGATCCATCAGACGCCGGCCCCGGTGTCCTGGCCGGCCACCTCGGACCGAAATTTCTACGATCGGTCGTACTTCAATGTGCTCGACCGGGACGGCCGCTTCATGGCGCTCACCGGCATCGGCTACTACCCACGACTCGGCGTCAAGGACGCCTACTTCGTCGTCCGCCGCGGTGACACGCAGACCGCCGTGCACCTGAGCGACGCCATTGACGACGATCGCCTCCATCAGCACGTCAACGGCTATCACCTCGACATCGTCGACCCGCTCCAGGAGATCCACCTGACCCTCGACGAGACAGAGGGGATCGCCGCCGACCTCACCTGGCGCGGGCTGTTTCCCGCCGCGCTGGAGAAGCCGCACGACATGCTCACCGACCGGCGAGTCACGTTGCAGGCGTGTCGCTTTGCGCAGGTCGGCAGCTGGCAGGGGTGGATCGACGTCGACGGGGAGCGGTTGACCGTCGAGCACGACACCAGCGTGGCCAGCCGCGACCGATCGTGGGGCATCCGGCCGGTCGGCGAGCCGGAACCGGCCGGTCGCCCTGACACCGCATTCCGCGGAATGTGGTGGCTATACCTGCCGTTGGCGTTCGACGATTACCAGCTGTTCCTGATCCTGCAGGAGGATCCGGACGGTCATCGCAGCCTCTACGACTGCACCCGCCGCTGGCGGGACGGGCGCGTCGAACAACTCGACGGCGTCCGCGTGACCATCCACTACACGCCGGGCACGCGGATTCCATACGGCGCCCACGTCGACCTGATGAACCGCGCGGGTGACCGGATCGAGCTCGATGTGGAGTCGAAATTGTTCGCTCCCATCGCCTTCGGCTCCGGCTATGGCGGAGACTTGACGTGGGCGCACGGTACCTGGAAGGACGGACCGTTTGCCGAACGTGTCAGCTTCGATCTGACCGATCCCGAGGTGATGGCCCGCGCGCCGTTCAGTCTCATCGATCACGTTGGTTCCGCGGTCTGCACCGACGCCGACAGTCAGACCCGCACGGGTGCAGGGCTGTTCGAGCACGGTGTGATCGGACCGCACTACCCGTCAGGGTTCCATGACTGGACCGACGTGGCGAAATGAGCTCGGCGACATGAAGATCATGACAGCGTTGTTCGGACCCACCGACGCGGTCGAACGCGCACACGTACTCAAGGAGGCCGGCGCGTCGGGCGTGTTCACCTTCGAAGGACCCTTCGACGTGTTCACCCCGCTGGTACTGGCTTCCGCGGTCCCCGGTCTCGACGTGCTGTCAAACGTCGCGATCGCATTGCCCCGCAATCCGATTCAGCTGGCCCATCAGGCCAACGACCTGCAATTGCTCAGCGAGGGCCGGTTCATTCTCGGATTGGGGACGCAGGTCCGCGCGCAGATCGAGAAGCGATACGGCGCCGAGTTCGATCACCCGGTCGCACGGATGAAGGAGATGGTCGCGGCGTTGCGGGCGATCTTCGCGACCTGGCATGACGGTAAACGACTCGACTTCCGCGGAGACTATTACCGGCACACGCTGATGACCCCGACCTTCGTGCCCGGTCCGAATCCGTATGGGCCACCGCCCATCTATCTCGGTGCCCTGGGGCCGCGGATGACGCGAATGACCGCGGAGGTGGCCGACGGTCTGCTGGTGATGCCGTTCGGGACCCGACGGTTCCTGCACGAGACGACGATGCCGATCGTCCGCGCGGGCTTGGCCGCGGCGGGCCGCACCGAAGCGGACTTCGAGGTGGTGCCCGAGATCATCGTGTCGGTCGGGGAGGACCACACGTCGACGCGAATGTTGTTGGCGTTCTACGGTTCCACGCCCGCCTATCGACCCGTCCTCGACGCCCACGGCTGGGGTGATCTGCAACCGGAACTCAACGCGATGTCCAAACAGGGACGCTGGCAGGAGATGGCCACGCTGATCGACGACGAGGTCCTGCACACCATCGCCGCCTGCGGCACCCCCACCGAGGTGGCTGCCCACATCCGGGACCGCGTCGACGGTGTGTCCGAGCGGATCTGCCTCTATCAGCCGGGGCCGATCGGCGTCGACGCGCTCGCCGAGATCGTGGACGCACTGACATGACACTGCCATCGTCCACAATCGACCTCGACGACATCACCGACGATCGATACGGCGGGAAGGCCGTCGGGCTCGCGCAACTCCGTCGCCTCGGACTCGCGGTGCCCGCGGGATTCATCATCGCCGACGCCACGACGCAGGGCGTCGCCGAGGATGTACTCCGACGATTCGCCGAAATATCGCATGGCGGTACAGTTCCCGTCGCGGTCCGATCCTCTGCAGTCGGGGAGGACGGCGCCGACCAGTCCTTCGCCGGTCAATACGACACCGTGCTCGGGGTCGACTCCGTCGCGGGTTTCGATGCGGCCGTGCGCAAGTGCGCAGCCTCGGTGCGTTCTCGGCGTGCATCGTCCTACAGCGGTCAGGGCAACGCCACCATGAATGTGGTGGTGCAGCAGATGGTGGACGCGCGCGCCGCCGGGGTGGTGTTCACCGCCGATCCCGCCTCCGGGCGACGCGACCTGGTGGTGATCGACGCCGTCGCCGGCCTCGGTGAAGCGCTCGTCGACGGCACAGCTTCACCCCACCACGTCGTGCTCGACCGGAGCGGTGCGGTCGTCGTGAACGACGTGAGTGAGGTGCCGGTCCTGTCGCCGGTCGAGATCCAGGCCATCTGCGCGGACGCCCTGCGAGCAGCCCAACACTGGGGTAGGCCAATTGATCTCGAATGGGCGATCGACCGGTCGGGGAAGCTGTGGTGGTTGCAGGCCCGCCCGATCACCACCCTGCCCGGTGACCTCAACGCCATGGACTCACCGGTCACCGGGGTCGACGATGTGTACACGCGATGCAATATCGGCGAGATGATGCCCGGCGCCTTCTGTCCGCTGACCGCGTCGGTCTCGGGTTATGCCATCGATTACGCGATGCAGCAGATTCAGGTGGTGGCCCGGGCGCAGGACACCTACGAGACGCCGTGGCTGCAGGTCGGTTACTTCTATGGGCACATGTTCCTCAACCTCACCGAGGGCACTGCGCTCAGTTCGGGCATCCTCGGCAACTCCCTCGAGCAATTCTCCACGTCGATCTGTGGTCGCGTCATCGATGAGCTGACACCCAAACCGCCACAACCGTTCCGCCGCAAGCTCGGCAACACGATCCGACTCTCCACCCACGCACTGTCGGTCGGCCCGGCGATCCGCCGCGTCAACGATCGGATCACCGAATTTCGGATCCCGAGTAGCGATGACCCGCGTGTTGTGCTGCGGCAGTTGGACGCCGGCGTCGAACTGTACTGCGACGTCACGCTGACTCATGTCCGGTCGTCGTCGCGGGCGGCGGTGGCGGCCAACGTCCTGGAGAGCGTGATGGTGCGCCAGGCGATCAAGCAAGGGCAGGCCGAGGACGACGGCCGGGCAGCGGCGATGCGACTCATGGCCGGTGCCAGCGAGGTGGAGAGTGCGCTCATGCTCGCCGAACTCGACGCGGTGGTGCATGCTGTTGCCGCTGATACGCCCCTCACCGATCAGTTCCTCGCGGCGGCCCCCGACGATGCAGTGCAAGCGCTGCGGACATCGCCCGATGCGAACGGTAACGCGTTGCGGCAGTTCCTGACTCGACACGGCCACCGCGGCTACCGTGAGTTGTGCATGCGCGATCCGTCGTGGGCCGAGGATCCGGCCGGGCTGGGCACCATGATGCAGGTCATGCTCCGCGCGGCGTGCGATGGCACCGAGCGAAGGCCGACGACCGGTCCGGACGAGCCGCCGCGATCGTCCACGATCCGGCTGCTCGCCCGTTGGGCGCAGAGCGGCGCCCGGGGACGGGAGCAGACGAAATCGCAGATGGCGCGAATGGCGCACGCCCTCAAGCGCGGATACCGCCACCTGGGTGAGATGCTGGCCGCGTCGGGGCGGCTACCGGACGCCGATCTGGTCTTCTTCTTCGATCGTGCCGAGTTGCACCGTGTTGTCGGCGCAGCGGACATCGACGACCTGGTCGCACGTGCGCAGTCACGTCGAGAAGCGTTGGCGTTCCAGGACTCGCTGGAGTTCGACGACGTGTCCATCGGGCGGCCCTCGCCCCGCATCTCCGCACCGACAACCCTGGTCGACGATGATCAGATCGTCGGCCGTCCGGCGGGCCGGGGAGTCGTGGAAGGTGTGGTGCGCGTGGCGAAGTCGATCGCCGAGGCAAGGGAGGTGCAGCGCGGCGAGATCCTGGTCGCGCCGGTCACCGACGTCGGGTGGACACCGTACTTCACCGTGATCGCGGCGCTCGTCACCGACATCGGCAGCTCGGTGTCACACGGCGCCGTCGTCGCACGCGAATACGGATTGCCCTGTGTCGTCAACACATTGGTGGGTACTCAGGTGCTCTCCACCGGTGACCGGGTCCGGGTCGACGGGGATCGCGGTGTGGTGACTCGGCTCGATCGACACTGATCACCCCCTGGAAGCGGGTTCTTACACCACCCGAACTTCGATGCCTCGTCGTCGAAGGTCGTCGACGACGTCGGTGGGTGCGCCGGTGTCGGTGATGACGATGTCGATGTCCTCGATCGGGCAGACCCGGGCGAGGGCGGTGCGAGAGAACTTCGACGAATCGATGAGCGCGACGGTTCGGGCGGCCGACCGGATGGCGGCGTGTTTGACCGCGGCATCCTGCAGGTCGTAGGCGGTGGCTCCGGTGGCTACGCTCAGGCCGCAGCAGCCGATGAAGAAGGTGTCGAAATGCAGTGCAGCCAAGGCATGTTCGGTCAGTGGTCCGATCACCGATGACTCGCCGCGACGAACGAGACCGCCAGGCATGAGTACGGTCAACTCGGGTCGAGACGTCAACGGCTCCACCAGGTTGGCGGCCAGCGGCATGACGGTGAGGGTGAGGTCGCGCAAGAGCCTGGCGACCGGGTAGGTGGTGGTGCCGCCGTCGATCACCAGTGCTTCACCCGACGACAGCAGCGAAACCGCTTCACGGGCAATCCGATCCTTCTCGTCGGCGTACTCTAGTTCCCGCATGGCGAAGGGTTTTTCGTCGCCACGGAGCTGTGCGCTGACCGCCCCTCCGCGGGTCCGCCGTAGCAGTCCCATTTCTTCCATGTCGGCCAGATCTCGTCGGATGGTGACCTCCGAAGTGGCGAAGGTGCGGGCGAGATCGCGCACGCTGACCGGGGCGGAGGAGTTCAGCGAGTTCAGGATCTCGGCGCGGCGTTGTTCGGCAGTCACGGAATGATCATACGGTTTCGGCGAACTGCATTGTCGGCTCGATGGCGTAGTGATCGTCTTCCGAGATTCCGTTGACGCGCCGGACGTGGCGCAGGAAGCGGCGTTCGATGATGTTCTCAATCTGCGAGACAACGCGTTTCGTGCGTCGATCGCCGTAGACGAGGAGAGCCAAGGTGTCGGTGTCGGTGTGGTCGGTCATGAGTTCACGTCGCATTTCTGAGGGTCGGTCGATGGGGTACACCGAGAAGTGTACATCAGAAATGATCATTCGAAAGGTTCAAGTGATCAAAACGATCGCTGAGACTCGTTTACGCTGGTCAGGTGACGACCACTAGCGAGTACACGACCATCACTCATCCGCGGCCGGGCACGCGTGTCTGGCATGAGATCCACGGCGAGGGGCGGCCGCTGGTGCTGCTGCATGGTGCGTTCGCCGGCGCGTCGTCGTGGGGTGCGCAGGTCCCGGCCCTCGTGGATGGGGGATGGAAGGTGTTTGTCCCGGAACGCCACGGGCACGGACACAGCCCCGATGTGACCGACGAGTTCCACTACGCCGACATGGCTTCCGAGACGATCGCCTACCTCGATGAGGTGATCGGGTCGCCGGCGGAACTCGTCGGATGGAGCGACGGCGCCGTCGTCGCACTGCTGGTCGCGCTGTCGCGCCCCGACCTGGTCCGCCACCTTGTGCTCATCGGCCAGTACTACAACAGTTCCGGCCGGGCCGTCGGCGGCATTCTCGATGCGCTGGAATCCGCCGATGACGACCTGATGTCCTTCTTCTCGGCGGAGTACGCCGAGACCTCTCCTGATGGCGCGGATCACTTCCCGGTGATCTTCGAGAAGACCATGGCGATGATCCGATCCGAGCCCGAGATCGATCTCGCCGAACTGTCCGCGATCACCGCGCCAACCCTGGTCGTGCAGGGCGACCGGGACGAGGTCACGCTCGATCACAGCCGGGACGTCGTCGCAGCGATCGCCGGCGCACGACTGTGCGTGATTCCGGGCAGTCACCTGATCCCGATCGAGGCACCGGACGCGGTCAACAGTGTGCTCCTGCGGTTTCTGGGCGAGGAGTGACGTAACAGACTGCCCCGTGGACGTAACCCAGATCTTCCCCTACGTTGGCGATGAAGCGGGGGCCACCGACACGATCAACCAAGGAGGCTGACATGGCAGGCAACGTTCTGTTCATCATGACCGGCGCCGATCACTGGACGCTGAACGATGGAAGCTCGCACAAGACGGGGTTCTGGGCCGAGGAAGCGGTCGCCCCGCTGGAAGTGTTCCGCGAAGCCGGCTACCACGTCACCGTCGCGACACCTGGCGGAGTGCGTCCGCCCGTCGACGAGGCCAGTCTCGCCGACGACGCCGTCGGGTCGGCCGACCGCGCCGCCGAACTGCGCCACGTGGTGGACACGGCGCCCGAACTGCAGAAGCCCATCGCGCTGGCCGATGTCGATCTCTCGACGTTCGCCGCCGTCTTCGTGCCCGGCGGCCACGGCCCGATGGAAGATCTCGCCGTCGATACGACGGCGGGCGCGCTTCTCGTCGCCGCCGACAAGGCGAAGATCCCGCTCGGTGTCGTGTGCCGCGGCCCCGCCATTCTGTTGGCCGCCACCGACGACAACGGCGCGAATGCTTTTGTCGGACGGCGGGTTACCGGGTTCACGAATGCCGAAGAGGAACAGGGCGGTCTGGCCGACAAGGCGCCCTGGTTGTTGCAGGACCGCCTGACCGAGGCGGGTCTCACAGTGACGATGGGGGAGCCCTGGGCACCGCACGTCGAATCCGACGGCAATCTGATCACCGGGCAGAACCCGGCGTCATCGGAGCTGCTCGCGCGAACACTGTTGCAGCGTCTCGAGAACGTGCCGCAGGCCTCGGCGTAGCGCACTACTGACTCGTAGTTCGCTTTGCGTCAACGACTTTCGGCTTCCGTCGCCGTCGCGTCATGGCGGTGTGGGTGGTCTCGGAGCTGAGTGCAGCGGTCGGCAGGGGCGTGAATTGCCGGTCGCCGCTGCGGATTCCGTCGAGCATGAAGGTCAGGTAGCGCTCGTAGAGGTCGGGCGCGACGTCACGGGTGCTGTCCATGATCGAGGCCATCGCCGACAGGACGAAGGTGACGTCGGTCGGCTCGAAATCCTCGCGGATCACTCCGGCTTCCTTGGCGCGGTACACGAGTTCGACGATCAGCGGGGCGATCCGCAGTCGGACGTCGTTGATGCGTTCATCACCCAGGGTCTGATCGTCCAGGATCTGCTGCAGACCGCGGTCACCGAACTGCATCTGGAGGGCGCGGCGTAGGTAGAAGGAGAGCGCGAGCCACGGGTCCGGTTCGTCGAGCGCCGCGCAGGCGACCGATTCGACCGCCTGTAACCGCTCCTCGAACAGGGTGTCGATGATCTCTTCCTTGTTGGCGAAACGTCGGTAGGCGGTACCGACGCCGACGCCGGCATGGTGGGCGATGTCGTTGAGCGTGACACCAAGTCCCTTCTCGGCAAACAACTCTCGCGCGGCATCGAGGAGCCGCTCGCGATTGATCGATGCGTCCTTGCGGAGCGGTCGGGGAGATTGCGCCGTCGCCATGGGGTCACCGTAGCAGGATAAACGGATTGACGATATCCGCTTAGGGGTCTACCGTTGGTAAGCGGATACAGAATATCCGATAAGGGCTTCTGTGGAGAGGAACGTGAAGATGAAGTACACGCAGAGTGGCGGACAAACAGCCCCCGGGCCGGCGGATTGGTTCACCGGGATCGTGCAGATCGACGGCATCCGCAACCCCGATGAGCAAACGGCGATCGGCTGCGCACACGTGCGGTTCTCGCCCGGCGCACGCACCGCGTGGCATCACCATCCGAAGGGTCAAACCCTGTACGTGACCGACGGCATCGGTCTGGTCGCTACCCGCGCCGGTGGCGTGCAAGAGATCCGGCCCGGCGACGTGGTCTACATCGAGCCCGGCGAGGAACATTGGCACGGTGCCACGCCCGACCGATTCATGGCACACGTCGCAATGCAGGAAGCCGACGAGAACGGCGAGGTCGTCACCTGGCTCGACCACGTCACCGACGACGAGTACCAAGCCTGACCCGAGAAGTGGAGCGAAAAGTCATGGTTCTCAACGAAACCTACACCCTGTCCAACGACGTCACGATCCCGAAGCTCGGCTTGGGCACCTGGTTCATCGACGATGACAAGGCTGCGCAGGCCGTGACCGACGCCGTCGCGGCCGGGTACCGCAACATCGACACCGCGCAGGCCTACGGCAACGAACGTGGCGTCGGTGAAGGGGTTCGCACCAGCGGCGTCGCCCGCGACGAACTGTTCGTATCGTCCAAACTGGCTGCGGAGATCAAGAACTACGACGACGCGGTCGCGGCCATCGACGGTTCGCTGCGCACGATGGGCTTGGACTACCTCGATCTGATGCTGATCCACAGCCCTCAGCCGTGGGCCGATTTCCGGGGCGGTGACTACGACGAAGGCAACCGCGCGGCCTGGCGTGCGCTCGAAGATGCCTACGAGGCAGGCAAACTCCGGGCGATCGGTGTCTCTAATTTCGAGCAGCACGACCTCGATAACGTCCTCGCCTCGAGTACCGTTGCGCCGCACGTGAATCAGATTCTCGTGCATGTCGGCAACACCCCGGCCGACCTCATCGCCTACTGCAAGAGCAAGAACATTCTGGTGGAAGGCTATTCGCCGATCGGCCACGGGAAGGTTCTCGACAACCCGGAGATCGCGGCGATGGCCGAGCGCTACGGCGTCAGCGTGGCGCAGCTGTGCATTCGCTATGTGCTGCAGCTCGGCACGGTGCCGCTGCCCAAGACCGCCAACCCCGACCACATGCGTAGTAACGCCGCCATCGACTTCACCATCTCCGACGACGACATGGATGCCCTGCGCGGCATGCACATTCGGGACTACGGTGACGCCGGCGCGTTTCCTGTGTTCAGCGGGAAGTAATTCTCACCGGGGAAGGCCTACAGCATGTCGAGGTCGATGGTGAGCGGGAAGGGTCGCTCCGTGGTGAACGTGCCGGTCTGTGCATGCCCCTGGTAGCCGTCCGGACTCAGGGTGAGCGCAGTGAGTGACCGATCTGCGGGGTCGATGATCCAGTAGTGCTCGATGCCGGCGTCGGCGTACTCGCTGCGCTTGGTCACGAGGTCGGTGCGGCGGGTGCCCGGGGAGAGGACCTCGACGACCAGGAAGACGTCGTCGAGGTCGAGTCGGGCGCTGGGCGCCTCTGGGCAGACGACGACATCCGGGATTCGGACGGTGGCCGGTGTTGCCGGGTCAATCACCACCTCGAGTTCGGTGAGCGCCGCGATCCCAGTCGGTAGTTGCGCCCAGAACTGGACCATCAGTTTCGCCACGATCAGCGCGTGGACCTTGGTGGGGCTGGGCTGCACGACCAGAAGACCTTCCTGGAGTTCGAGGCGCGAGTGCTCGTCGTCAGGAAGGGCACGCCAGTCCGCGAGCGAGAGAAGCTCGCGACGGGCGTGGGCAGCTGTCATGGTCGACATTCTATCGGTCAGTACCGACGAATCGGGTGCTGCGCAGCTAATCGTCGTGGGAGTCAAGTTCTTCCACCCGCTGTCCGTTCGTTCTGCCCTTGCAAGGGCAGAACGAACCAGGAACGGGAGGAAGAACTGACCAGGGACGTGTCACTATCGGTAGAAAGGAGACGCCCATGTCAACAACGCGAGGTCCGCTGGACCTGACGTTTCGGGCGGAACTCGGCCGAGTCCGTCCCGGCGACACGTGGATCTGCGTGCAGATGCCGGACTCCGCGGAGGTGTTCGGCACCCGCGGGCTGGTCAAGGTGCGCGGCACCGTCGACGGTGAGCCGTTCCGCGGATCGTTCATGGCGCTCGGCGACGGCACTCACAAACTGCCGGTGGCCGCGGCCATCCGGAAAGCGATCGGCAAGGCCGAGGGCGACGATGTGACCGTTCACCTCACCGAACGGCTCAACGGCCCCGAGCCAGACTGATTCCTACCGCACCGCGTCCGCGAGCCGACGCCACTCGTCGCGGGGGAGTGCCTTCTTGTCGGCAGTCAGGATCTGCACGCACACATGGTCGGCGCCCGCGGCGCGATGCTCGTCGATGCGGGTGAGCACCGACGCCTCGTCCCCCCACGCGATCATCGCGTCGAACAGCTTGTCGCTCACCGACTCCAGGTCGTCGTCGGTGAACCCGAGGCGCAGAAGGTTGTTGGCGTAGTTCGGCATCGAGAGGTAGCCGCGCAACCACTTCTCGCCGATCGCGCGTGCCGCATCGCGGTTCGTGGCAAAGATGGCGGTCTGTTCCGGCGCCACCAGCGGCCCCGTGCCGAGCGCCTCGCGGGCGATCGCGGTGTGCTCGGGCGTCACGAGATAGGGGTGGGCGCCAAGCGTGCGTTCGGCGGCCAGTGCCAGCATCTTCGGGCCGAGGGCGGCCAGCAGACGACTGTCCTTCGGGACCGGATGCTCGGCGGCGTCGAGACCGTCGAGGAACTCCTTGGTGGTGGCGAGCGGTTTGCGATAGCGACCCGGCTCACTCGCGTCGATCAGCGGGGCATGACTGATGCCGAGCCCGAGCAGGAACCGGGGACCGTGCTCAGTGGTCAGGCGGGCATGCGCGGCGGCCACCTGAGCCGGCTCGTGCATCCACATGTTGAGGATGCCGGTCGCGATGACCGCCTTCTGGGTGGCGCCGAGCAGGTTCTCCACCGCGTCGAGGACCGGGCCGCCCACGTCGGGGATCCAGAGGGCGGTGAAACCCAGGTCGTCGAGCTCGGCCGCGGCGTCGGCCGCCTCGCTCGCATCGCCGTAGCGTAGTGGTGAACTCCAGATGCCAACCCCGGTGAGATCCATGCCTCGACCGTACTGGGTGGGGTCGGGACCAAATCGTGGATGGGCGTTGTTGTGCTCTGTGACGCCGTCCTTCGACACGCTCACTCGCTTCGCTCGTGGGCTGCTCAGGAATCGGGACGGCGCAGCAAGGAGGAACTGTGACCACCAATTACCGCAAGACCACCGACGCCGTGCGCGGTCTGACCGACGCACAGTATCGGGTCACCCAGCAGGACGGCACCGAGCCGGCCTTCGCCAACGAGTACTGGGACAACCACGAGCCCGGCATCTACGTCGATGTCGTCTCGGGGCAGCCGCTCTTCTCCTCGACCGACAAGTACGACAGCGGCACCGGCTGGCCGAGTTTCACCAAGCCCATCGTCGACGACGCCGTCACCACGAAGACCGACCGCAAGCTGTTCATGCAGCGCACCGAGGTGCGATCGGCGGGCGCCGACAGTCACCTCGGCCACGTCTTCGGCGACGGCCCGATCGACGCCGGCGGCCAGCGGTACTGCATGAACTCGGCAGCGCTGCGGTTCATCCCGGTCGCCGAGCTCGAGGCGGAAGGCTACGGCGACTACCTCGAGCTCTTCGACAACACCACGACCACCACGGAGGACAACGCATGACCACCGACACCGGCCAGATCACCCAGCGACCCGGCACCGAGACCGCCGTCCTCGCCGGCGGCTGCTTCTGGGGGATGGAAGATCTGATCCGTAAGCAGCCCGGCGTCCTGGACACCCGCGTCGGCTACACCGGCGGGCAGAACGAGCACGCTACCTACCGCTACCACCCCGGTCACGCGGAGGCGGTGGAGATCGTCTTCGACCCGACGGCCACGACGTATCGCGACATTCTGGCGTTCTTCTTCCAGATTCACGATCCGACGACCAGCAACCGGCAGGGCAACGACGTCGGCACCAGCTATCGCTCGGCGATCTTCCCGCTCACCCCAGAGCAGGAGGAGGTCGCCCGCGACACCATCGCCGACGTGGACGCCTCCGGTCTCTGGCCGGGTAAGGCGGTCACGACCATCGAGTCGGTAGGACCGTTCTGGGAGGCCGAGCCCGAACACCAGGATTACCTGCAGCGGTATCCGACCGGCTACACCTGCCACTTCCCGCGGGCGATGTGGGTAATGCCGAAGCGTCAGGACGCGTAGCGAGTGGTGACCCGGTGATCCCGATCGGGAGATGACTGGCCAGACTGCCGAGCGAGTCGTATGGTGGAGACATGAGTGAATCGAACAAGAGTTCGACCGAGTCCACCGACGAAGTGCTCGGCGCTTCTGCTGGCAACACCACGGAGAAAGATCCGGAGGACTGGGTGACCGGCGACGAACCTATGACCGGCGCCCAGCGCAGTTACCTCGACACCCTGGCCCGGGAGGCGGGGGAGACCATCTCCGCCGATCTCACCAAGGCCCAGACGTCCGAGGAAATCGATCGACTGCAGCAGAAGAGCGGACGCGGCGACTGACCGCTCGGCCGCATTTCGGGCATGGTGGGTGCATGGCAGACACCTCAAAGCGAACCATCGTCCTGACCGGAGCCAGCGACGGGATCGGCGCGGTCGCCGCGCGCAAGCTCGCTGGCCCCGACGTCGACCTGATCGTCGTCGGACGCTCGGCGAGCAAACTCGCGCCGATTGCCGAGGCGACGGGTGCCCGTTCGTTCACCGCCGACTTTTCACGGCTGTCGGAGGTGCGCGAACTCGCCGACAGCATCGCCGCGTCGGTCACCTCGATCGACGTGCTGATGAACAACGCGGGCGGGACCTTCGACGCGAAGGACATCACCCCAGACGGGCACGAACCCAACTTCCAGATCGACCATCTGGCGCCGTTCCTGCTGACCAATCTGCTGCGAGATCGGTTGGCTGCGGCCGACGCGTCGCTGGTGCTCAACACCGCCAGCGTCGGAAACCTTTTCGGCTCGGTCGATCTCGACGACCTCGACTGGAGCAAACGGCGCACCATGGGGATGCGTCCCTATGGCACAGCCAAATTGATGAACATCCTGTTCACCCGCGGTATCGCGCAACGGTGGACCGACGACAAGATCTATTCGGCCGCAGTCCATCCCGGTCCGGCCGCCACCAGCTTCGGACGCGACTCCTGGTTCGTCGGACTCGCGTATCGAACCCCGCTGAAGCGATTCGCGACCATCACCCCGGAACAGGGTGCTGCACCGTTGATCGCGCTCGCCGAACGCGGCGCCGATCCGACGGTCAACGGCGTCTATTTCGACAAGCACAAGGCCAACGGGCGCGAGAACAAACAAGCCCACGACCAGGCGCTCATCGACGGATTATGGAGCAGGTCGGCCGAACTCGTCGGGCTCTGAAGGTTCTTGAGTCAGAACCCCTCCGGCATCCGCGGCGTGTACGGCGCCTCGAGCGCCGCGAGTTCATCACTGTCCAACTCGACGGACAGTGATGCCACCGCGTCGTCGAGGTGTGTCATCTTGGTTGCGCCGATGATCGGCGCCGTCACTGCGGCCTGCTGTCGCACCCACGCCAGCGCGACCTGCGCCTGGGAGACACCACGCTTGTCGGCGATCTGCGCGACCGCGTCGATGATGGCGCGGTCGGACTCCTCGTCCTGCCGATAGAGGCGGGCAGCCAGATGGTCAGACCCGCTGCGTGCGGTCGATTCACCCAGCGGACGGGTGAGCCGGCCGCGGGCCAGCGGACTCCAGGGCAACACGCCAACACCCTGATCCTGCGCGAACGGATGCATCTCGCGTTCCTCTTCGCGCTGAATCAGGTTGTACTGGTCCTGCATCGAGACGAACCGCGTCCAGCCATGGAGTTCTGCGGTGTGCTGCAGCTTCGCGAACTGCCAGGTCCACATGCTCGACGCACCGAGGTAGCGGACCTTGCCTGCCTTCACCACGTCGTGCAGCGCTTCCATCGTCTCCTCCACGGGGACATGGCGATCGAAGCGATGAATCTGATAGAGGTCGACGTAGTCGGTGCCCAGTCGTCGCAGGCTGGCGTCGATCGCACTCATGATGTGCTTGCGGGACAAACCTTTCGAGTTCGGACCGTCACCCATCGGATAGAACACCTTGGTCGCGATCTCGATCTCGTCGCGATTCGCGAAGTCGGCCAGCGCGCGTCCGACGATCTCTTCGCTCGAACCGGCTGAGTACATGTCAGCGACGTCGAAGGTGGTGATCCCGGCTTCCAGTGCGGCGCGGATCAACGGACGGGACGCCTCCTCGTCGAGGGTCCACGGGTGGGTGCCGCGACCGGGTTCGCCGAAACTCATGCAGCCGAGCACGATTTCGGACACAGCGAGCCCGGACGTGCCGAGACGATGGGATTGCATGTTCACTCTCCTTCGGGGTGTGGCGCCATATTCGATGCCGTTGCAACGAGATCGGCGACGAGGGGATCGGACTCGGCGCGGTTGGTGCGCCACGCGACGACGGTGGTGATGTGTGGGCGCAAGCCCTCGATCGGCAGAATCCGCACCGGCTCATCGCGGAAAACCCTGCTGGCCATGCCACTTCCGAGGCCGACGAACGTGAACGCCTGCCCTGTCGCCACCAACTGGGCCAAACCGACAAAATTGTCGCCGGTCAGCGTGATGCGCTTGCGAATACCATGCCGGGTCAACAGGTCATCGAGATTGCGATAGATCTCGGGTGCCGAGTCGTGGGTGATCGATGCGAACGGAATGCCGGCGAGGTCGGCGAGCACGACCGACGATCGGTCCTCCGGAATCGCGTTCGCGCCGACCGCCACCCCGACCGGTTGCCGTTCGAGAAACTTGCTACCCAGGCCGGCGCCGGTCACCGGACCATGGACGAGGGCGATGTCGATCTGTCCGGCCCGCAGGTCACGCAGCAGCGGCTCCGAGCTGGCGGGTACCAGCCGCGGCCGGATGTCGGGATGAGTGTCGGTGAGTTCGGCAAGAAAGGTGTCGCGGACCGTTGCCGACACCTCGGGCGCGATGCCGACGGTCGCCTGCCGCGCGGTCTGGTCGTCGGCGTCGCGGACGATGTCGGGCAGCGCGTCGATGCGGTCAAGGATGTCGATGGCCCGAGGCAGCAGCGCCTCACCGGCGTCGGTCAGATCGATCCGATGATGGGCTCGGACGAACAGCATCGCCCCGAACTCGCGCTCGAGATCCTTGATCCGCTGACTCAACGGGGACGCCGCCATATGCAGCCGCTTCGCCGCGCGGCTGAAGCTCTGCTCTTCGGCGACCGCGACGAAATACCGCAGATGGAGGACGTCCACATCGGTTACCCTATCGAGCCGCCCACCGCCATGACCGATCTGGTCATCTCCGCGTTCGCCGATTGATTCTGGTCGGTTCGCGTCGCGGTCCCTAGCCTCACAAGGCAGTAGGACGTGCACAAGGAGGTGCCCCCGTGGGCCGCGACCCCATTCGGATTGCCAACTTCTCCGGCTATCTCGGCGACCGCCGAACCGCGATCGACGAAGCGATGGCCGGCGATCCCTTCGATGTGATGATGGGCGACTACCTCGCCGAGATCACCCTGGCGTCGCTGTCGGCGGCGTACCAGCGTGACCCGAGCAAGGGCTACGTCGAGTACTTCGTCGAGCAGATCCGCCCCCACCTGACCGCGATCGCCGACCGCGGCATCAAGGTCGTCACCAACGCCGGTGGCTTCCACCCCGCGCGCCTGGCGCAGGTGCTGCGCGAGGAGATCGCCACCGTCGGCGCCGACCTGCGGGTCGCGCATGTCGAGGGCGACAACATCCTCGCCGACCTCCCACGGCTCGCCGACGACGGCTACGCGTTCGAGAACCTCGACGGCGGCGCACCGATCTCGCAGTGGGTGGCGAAACCCTTCGCCGCCAACGCCTACCTCGGCGGCTGGGGCATCGCGACGGCCCTGGCCGAAGGCGCCGACATCGTCGTCTGCGGCCGCGTCACCGACGCCTCGCTCACCGCGGGACCCGCGGCCTGGTGGCACGATTGGGCTGCCGACGACTGGGATGCGCTGGCCGGCGCCGTGGTCGCCGGACACATCATCGAATGCGGGCCGCACGCGGTCGGCGGCAACTTCTCCGGGTTCCTCGAGATCGGGCATCCGATCATGCCGGGCTTCCCGATCGCCGAGATCGCCGCCGACGGCAGCTGCGTCATCACCAAACACGCCCGCGATGGGGGAGCGGTCACCGCCGACACCGTCAAGGCGCAACTCTTCTACGAGATCCAG
Source organism: Gordonia sp. CPCC 205515 (assembly GCF_048537925.1). Classification (NCBI taxonomy): domain Bacteria; kingdom Bacillati; phylum Actinomycetota; class Actinomycetes; order Mycobacteriales; family Gordoniaceae; genus Gordonia; species Gordonia sp. CPCC 205515. Next base: position 253,503 of record NZ_JBCLVJ010000005.1, read on the forward strand.
GGGCCCGTCTACCTGAACCCCGACGTCACCGTCCGGCTCGACCACGTCCGCGTCGACCAACTCGCCCCCGACCGCGTGCAGGTCTCCGGCACCACCGGAGCGCCACCGCCACCCACCACCAAGGTCGCCATCTTCGGGCCCGTCGGCTTCACCGTCGTCAACACCGTCTACGTCACCTCCCCGCACGTCGCGGAGAAGGTCGCGCTCATCCGAGACCAGCTCAACCACGACCTACCCGACGGCGTGACCATCGACCTGACCCAGATCGGCACGCCCGCCGACGACCCGGAATCCCAGTGGGCGGCCACCGTCGCGCTGCGGATCATGGCGCTTTCGGAAACTGCGGACGCTCTCAAGGCCGCCGACATGATGAAACGTATCGGCAGCCTCTACCTGCAGAGCATCCCCGGCTTCTTCAACGACGTCCATGCCGGACTCACCTCGACACCGCGACCACGAGTCGACTACTGGCCGGGTCTGCTGCCGATGACCGCACTCGACCATCGAGCGGTCCTCGACGACGGGCGCAGTCTCGCGATCTCGGTTCCGCCGACCAGCGAGTTGATCACGCAGCCGGTGCACCGCGAACCCGAGGAAGCGCCACTGGCCGACCGCGTGACCCGCGCCCCGCTGGGCGCCGTCGTCCACGCCCGCAGCGGCGACAAAGGCGGCAACAGCAACGTCGGCATCTGGACCGCTGATCCGCGAGTCTGGTTGTGGCTGCGGCGTTTCCTCACCACCGACGAGATCAAACGACTCGTGCCCGACGCCAAGGATCTCGACGTCACCCGGCACGAGTTCCCCGACCTGCAGGGCGTGCACTTCGTGCTGCACGGACTCCTCGGCACCGGTGGGTCGTCCAACACGCGAATTGATCAGGTGGGCAAGGCGATCGGCGAGTACATCCGCTCCCGTCAAGTGCTGATCCCCGACGACCTGCTTGCGGGCGGTTTCGACACCGACCTACTCGAGGATGACCTGGAGGATGTCCGATGAGTTCACTCACCGACCGACTGCAGACCGCGGCGGCCTCGCCGGCCGCCGACGACACGTTCGATCCGTCGGCCGAGCTCGGCGAGGTACTGGCCGGCATCGGCATGTCCGCCGACGACACCGGCGGCGACATCTCCTTCATCGGTGCCGACCCGATCGTGCCCAGCACACTGCGACTCGGTGGTGCGGCCGCGATCTCGCTGGCCGCGAAATCGGCTGCGGTGGCCAAACTCTGGCGGGCCCGAACTGGTGAGGGGCAGGACATCTCCGTCGACCTGCGGACCGCACCGCACCGGCTGTGCCCGTTCTACGACCGGAAGTGGGAGCTGCTCAACGGTTATCCGGCCGGCACGCCGTCGAATCCGTCGAACGCGTTGGGTTTCCGCTTCTACCGCACCGGTGACGACCGGTGGATGATGCCGCTGAACCCGTACCCCAAGATCAAGGTCGGCGCGCAGAAACTGCTGGGCGTGCCCGACGACGAGGCCGCGGTCGCCGACGCCATCGCCACCTGGAAGGGCGCCGAACTCGAAGCGGCCGGCGCCGACGCCGGTGTCGTGATGCCGATGCTGCGGACCGTGCCGGAGGTCCTGGCCGAACCGCACTACCGCGACGTGTTCGCCGACATGCCGCTGATCGAGATCACCAAGATCGCCGACGGCGACCCGATTCCGTTGCCGTCCACCGGGGACCAGCCACTCGACGGAATCCGCGCACTCGGTATGGGACACGTCATCGCCGGTGCCGGCGTGGGCCGAGCCCTCGCCCTGCACGGCGCAGACACGCTGAATGTGTGGCGGCCCAACGAACTCGAACACGACGCCACCTACGTCAGCGCCAACGTCGGAGTCCGGTCGACCACCCTCAGTCCCTACACCGATGAAGGCGCACAACACATCCGCCGCCTGCTCGCCGGCGCCGACATCTTCTACGCCAACCGCCGACCCGGCTATCTCGCCGACATCGGACTCTCGCCTGAACAGGCCGCCGACGGTCATCGCGGGCTCATCCACGCGACGGCCTCACTCAACGGGGAGACCGGGCCGTGGTCGTCGTGGGTGGGCTTCGATCAGACCGCCGGCAGCCTCGCCGGTATGATGCTCCTCGAAGGTGGCGGCGAGAAGCCCGCACTACCACCGATTCTCGTCGTCAACGACTACATCGTGTCCTGGCTGATGACCGCCGGCATCGTGGAAGCCCTGACCCGCCGGGCGCGCGACGGCGGGAGCTACAAGGTGCACGTTTCGCTGACCCGCGCCGCGCTGTGGATCGTCGGCATGGGCATCTTCGACCGCGACTACGCCCGCGCCACCGCCGGGCAGCCCGGCGGCGACGACCGACACCTGTACCTCGATCCCGAAACATTCGCTGCCGACACCACATTGGGTCACTACCAGGGCGTCACCGACCAGATCACCATGAGCCGCACCCCCGGCACCTACCGGACCGTGCTGGTGCCGAAGGGATCCTGCCGCCCGGCGTGGATCGATGAGGCATGATGGCGACCATGCAGGACAACACGAGTCACGCCACCGATCCCGGGGTGGTCGGGCCGCGGATCGCCGAACGCCTCGGCAGCATGTCGGGGCGGGCATACTCGGTCGCCGACATTCGGGTACTGCCGGCGGGGGCGAGTCGCACGACCTACGCGCTCACCATCACCGACGACGAGTCCGGGGAGTCCACCGCAGTCATCGTCCGCGCCGCGCCCGCCGCGTCACCCGGAGAAGGTGGCCTCGCCGCCGAAGGGCAGGTGCTGCGGGCCGCATTCGCCGCCGGCGTCCCGGTCCCCGAGGTCCTCGACCTCAGCGACACCGCCGACGACCCCGGAGTACTCGGATTCCCCTATGCGGTCATGAGTTTCGTCGACGGTGAATCCATTCCGCGGCGCATCCTGCGGGACGAGGCCTACGCGCCGGCGCGGGCTGGGTTCGCGCGGCAAGCGGGTGCGATTCTGGCGCGCATCCACGCCATGGACTCCGCGGCCACCGGTTTGACCGCCGTCGGCGATCCGCTGGAGGCATTGCGCACCCAGATGACTCGCGAATACGACCACGCGCCCGCCGGGCTCGTCCTCGCCATCGACTGGTTGAGCCGCAACAGACCCGAGACGTCGGGTGAGACCGTCGTGCACGGCGACTTCCGCCTCGGCAACCTGTTGATCCAGCCCGACGGTGTGGCCGCGGTCCTGGACTGGGAACTCGCACATCTCGGCGATCCCATCGAAGATCTGGGATGGCTGTGCGCCAAGGCATGGCGGTTCGGGGTCGCCGAACCCGTCGCCGGAATGGGTTCTCGCGCCGACCTGCTCGACGGCTACGCCGAGGTCGCCGGCCGGCGACCCACCGAGGCGACGCTGCACTGGTGGGAACTGTATGCCACCGTCAAGTGGGGGCTGATCTGCGGTAAACAGGCCGCCCGCTACCTCGACGGCACCGAACGGTCGATGGAACTCGCCGCCATCGGAAGACGAAGCGCCGAACAAGAATTCGACGTCCTCCTAGCGCTGGGACTGGCGAGCCCGCTGTCTGTGCCCGATCCGCTCGCCGAAGAGCAGGACGACCTTACGTCGGAAGATCCGCATCTCGCGCCGACCGCGCTTGATCTGCTCGAGTCGGTGACCGCCTATCTCACCGACGAGGTGGCCACCGATCCCGGGGTCAGTGGACACGTCCGCTTCCACACACGCGTCGCCAACAACGTCCTGGCCACCGTGCGCCGACAACTCGTCCTGGGGGAGCGCCAAGCGGCGGCGAGTCGTAAACGACTGTCCGACATCGGTGTCTCCGGAAGTGCCGAACTCGCCGACGCCCTGCGCGACGGCACTCTGTCGGCGACCGATCCGGCCGTACAGGCGGTGGTCACCGCCGAGGTCATCGATCGGCTGACCGTCGCGAACCCCCGTCACCTGTCCCAGCCCGACTGCTGAAGGAAACAACCACAGTGGATTTCGAACTGCCGACCTCACTCACCGACTACCTCGCCGAGCTCGACGCCTTCATCGACGCCGAGATCAAGCCGCTCGAAGAGGCCGACGACAACATCCGGTTCTTCGACCATCGCCGCGAGGACTCCCGAACCGACTGGGAGAACGGTGGTTTGCCGACCCCGGAGTGGGAGGCATTGCTGCGGGAGGTGCGTCGTCGCGCCGATGAAGCCGGCCATTTCCGGTATCCGTTCCCAGCCGAGTTCGGCGGACGCGACGGATCGAACCTGTCGATGGCGGTGATCCGGGAGCATCTCGCGAGCAAAGGCCTTGGGCTGCACTGCGATCTGCAGAACGAGCATTCCATCGTCGGCAACAACATCGGCCTGCTGCTGATGCTCGAGTACGGATCCGCGGAGCAGAAGGCGGAGTGGGTCGACGACCTCGCCGCAGGCAAACGATTCTTCGCGTTCGGCATCACCGAACCCGACCACGGGTCGGACGCCACTCACATGGAGACCACCGCCGTCCGCGACGGCGACACGTGGATCATCAACGGCGAGAAGACATGGAACACCGGAATCCATGCAGCACACCGCGACATCATCTTCGCCCGCACCAGCGGCGACGCCGGTGACGCGCGCGGCATCACCGCATTCCTGGTCGATCCGCAGGCCGACGGGTTCACCGTCGAGGAATACCTCTGGACCTTCAACATGCCCACCGACCACGCCCACATCTCCCTGTCGGAGGTGCGGGTCCCGCATTCGGCGATCCTCGGCGAGGAGGGGCGTGGGCTGCAGATCGTGCAGCACTTCTTCAACGAGAACCGGATTCGGCAGGCTGCGTCGAGTCTCGGTGCCGCCCAGTACTGCATCGACCGTGCGGTGGCCTATGCCAACGAGCGGGCGCCGTTCGGCAAGAAACTCTCGACCAACCAGGCCATCCAGTTCCCGCTCGTCGACCTGCACACCCGCGCCGCCATGCTCCGTGCCCTGATCCACGAAACCGCGTGGAAGATGGACAAATACGGGCCATTCGAGGCCTCGCAGCAGGTGTCGATGTGCAACTACCAGGCCAACCGGCTGTGCTGCGAGGCCGCGGATCAGGCGATGCAGGTGTTCGGCGGGCTCGGCTACTCCCGGCACGAACCCTTCGAACACATCTACCGGCATCACCGCCGCTACCGCATCACCGAGGGCGCCGACGAGATCCAGATGCGTCGGGTCGCCGGCTACCTGTTCGGGTTCATGTCGGCGGGTGCGCCGAAGGGTGTTGAGCGGAAGTAGGCCTCGGTTTCCGGAAACCGCCCAGCATAACCGCCCTTAGTCGACAACCGCCCTGTGCCGAGTAGCCATTGCGAAATTGTCGATGGGTATTCGGTACAGGGCGGGAGTGCGGGGTGGTTTTCGAAGCGGGAAGGCCGCAGCTACTTGACCGAGCTCAGCGCCGCGTCGTAGTCGGGCTCCTGGGCGATCTCCGGAACCAGTTCGGCATGCGTGACGGTGCCGTCCGCGTCGAGGACTACCACCGCCCGCGCGAGCAGCCCGGCCATCGGGCCGTCGACGATGGTGAGCCCGAAGTCCTTGCCGAAGCTGTCGCGGAACGCGGAGCCCACCTCGACGTTCTCAATACCCTCGGCACCACAGAAGCGGGCCATGGCGAACGGCAGGTCGTTGGAGATGCAGACGACGGTCGCGCCGGTCTCGGCAGCGCGCTGATTGAAGGTCCGCACACTCGACGCGCAGACCGGGGTGTCGATCGACGGGAAGATGTTCAGGACGACGGCCTTGGAGTCGAACTTGCTGCTCTCGATCGGTCCGAGATCGGTGCCGGTCAAGCTGTAGCCGGGGGCCTTGCTGCCCACGGCAGGAAGCTCGCCCACAGTGTTGATCGGATTGCCCTTCAGGGTGATTTGCGTCATGGGAACAGTCTGCCAACGGGCTCGTGTCTGGGTCGACTTGGCCTCTCAAACTGTGATCGATGCCAGAGCACGACGACTGCCCCGATGTCCTGTGGGGACTCGGGGAAATCGTCGGGTGTCAGGTGGCTGGCCGCAGGGTGGTCGGGTCGTGTCGGGTGACCGACCAGCGGCAGGCGATCAGTTTCGGCACGCGCCGGCGTTCGGGCGGCGGGCGGGTGTCGTGGGTGCCTCGCGGGGTGGGTCCACGCGGGGCGGCGGTGAGGCGTTCCCCGCGTCGGTAGGCGGCCAGGGCTTCGGCGAGGTCGTGGCTGCGGTTGATGCGCGCCGGGTTCGGTGGCAGCGTGTCATCACCGTTCAGCACCCAGGCGGCACGTCCGGCATCGGGGCCCACGGCGACCACATGGGTGGTGAACTGCCCACGTGTGGGACCGACCATCCGATTGTGTTTCGGACATGCCGGGGCAAGGTCGATGATGTCGGTCCACCCGCCCTCGGCCCAATCCTTCTGCGCATGGTGGGCTTCGGTGGTCGCGAACGGTTGATCACAGTCCGGCGCGGAGCAGCCGCCGTCGGCGGCGAACAGCGCGAACCGTTGCGACCGGTTGGCAAACCGGTTGGCCTGCCCCAGATACAGCACCTCGGTGCGGTGACCCTCGAACACCGCGAGATGTTGCTGAGCTTTTGCGGCCAGGTCGATCACGTCACTGATCGGCAGCACCGCGCCGCTGGTGGTTTCGCCCACCCCGGCCTGTTCGCGCAAGGCTTCTTCGGTGACCTTGATGATCAGATGCGGCGGGAGTCCCCGGTGCGATGCGCCGAGCAGGCCGCCGTCGAGGACTGCTTGTAGGAGGGCTTTGAGTGCGTCGTGGTTGCGTTGCGACTGCGACCGCAGATCCCGGCGGGCCGCCTCGCGCAGGACGTCGTCGTCGACGTCATCGGCGCTGCCGCGGGGTGAGTCCGGATGGTCCGGGTCATTCATCCCGGGCGCGGCCCAGGCGGCGATCACCACATCAAGCATCGCCCGCGTCAGCGGGTCGAGGGTGGCCGACAGTTTGCTCATCAACTGCGCGTCCTGGCCGCGCAGGTTCAACCCTCGTTGGCGGGCGCGGTCGGCGTCATCGGTGACGGTGCCATCGGGGTCGAGGTGGGCCAGGATGCGGGCACCGAGTTTCTCGATGCCGGCCGGTCCGTGGTCGCGGGCGAAGTCGGCCATCATCGCCTCGGCGC
>NZ_JBCLVJ010000006.1:0-109743 GCF_048537925.1 Gordonia sp. CPCC 205515
TGGCGGCGACGCCACCAACAACGAGCCCGACTCTGCCATCAAAACCGCAGGTCAAAACCTCAATGAACCCAATCTACGGCTGTAGTACTAGCGGCTCGGACGGCTCAACCGGCGGGAAGCCACCGGCGCGGACGGCTGCACCGGCGAGGGAAAGGCGACCTGCGGGAGCGAGGGCGACCAGCGGAGGAGAGGGCGACCAGCGGCAGGAAGGACAACCAGCGGCAGGAAGCGTGGCTCAGTTCGGTCGAGTGCCGCTGAGGATGGTCACCGCGGCCACCGATGTCGGTCCGCCCACGTTGTGTGCCAACCCGATCCGCGCGCCCTCGACTTGGTTGATGGCACCGCCACGCAATTGCTCGAACAACTCGACGCACTGACCCACGCCGGACGCGCCCGGCGGGTGCCCCTTCGACTTCAGCCCGCCACTGGTGTTGACCGGCAACGCGCCCCCGATGGTCGTCTCCCCTGCCTCGAGGAGTTTGTAGCCCTCGAACCGGTTGGCGAACCCGAGGTCTTCATAGCTGATCAGTTCGATGCCGGTGAACAGGTCGTGCACCTCGGCGACATCGACGTCGCCCGGTGCGACGCCGGCCATCGCGAACGCCTGCTGTGCCGCGCGCACGGTCGCCGGGAAGGTCGTCAGATCCGACTTGTGTTGATGCAACACCGAATCCATCCCCAGCCCGACACCGGAGACCCACACGGGTCGATCGGTGTAGCGGTCGGCGACATCCTCGGCCACCAGGATCAGCGCCGCCGCGCCGTCGCTGAGCGGTGCGCAGTCGTAGGTGCCGAAGGGTTCGACCACCGTGGGTGCAGACAGCGCCTGTTCCGCGGTGATCTCATACTGGAGCCGGGCACGCGGGTTGGTCGCCCCGTGCCGGTGATTCTTCACCGCGATCATCGCCAGATGCTCACGGGTGGCAGGTGATTCGTGGAAGTACCGATTGACGTGTAGGGCCACACCGGCGGGGGCCAGCAACCCCAGCGGATACTCCCACGCCATGTCGCGCGACACGGCCTCCCACTCCCAGAGGACATCCTTCGATGCCATCTCCCGCAGCTTGTCCGCACCGACCACCAAGGCTACGTCCACGGCGCCCGAGCCGATGGCGTAGACAGCGTTACGGATCGCGTCATTGCCGGTGGCACAGGAGTTCTCCACTCGCGTGACCGGAATCCCGTCGAGCCCGAGGGAATCGGCGACGATTCCGGACGCGAACCCGTCGGTGGATCCGACCGCACCGAACCACGCGGCGCCGATGTCGTGCTTGTCGATCCCCTTGTCCACCGACGCCGCGCATTCGGCGAACGCCATGGGTACCAGATCCTTCACACCCAGCGCGAAATGTTCGGCGAACGGGGTCATCCCGGCACCGACAACGGCCACTCGTCTCATGCCGCAACTCCTTCGGGTTCGAATGCGTAGCCGTAGTCGGGGACACCGGACCGCACGGCGAGGCGACGCAACACCAGCCGCCCGCGGTCACCGACGCCCACCAGACCGACGTGGGCGCCGGTGACCTTGACCAGGGCGCGCACGCCGACGTCGTCGAGGTCGACCAGGACCAGCGAATAGGGTGAGGGCAGTCCGGGCACCGGAACATGCACGGTCGCTTCCGAATACACCACCCCGGCCCGCGGCAGCGGCACCAGTTCGTAATCCGTGCGCAACGACCCGTCGGTGTCGACGTGATAACGGGGCGGGAAGTCGAGTTCGGCGCTGTCCGCGAATCGCCCCGCCTCCCACCGCACCTTGGCATCGAAGGCGCGCTCATAGGAGGCCAGCGAGATACGGAGTTCGCCACCGGGCGTGATGGGTTCGTCGGACTTGGGACGCGCGGCGGGTTCACGACGATGCACGGCAAGATGTCCGTCGTCGACCGAGATGCCGGACAGGCTGGCCTGTTCGACGGCGACGAGGCGCCCGGTCAATCCCTGCTCGGCCATGCGGGCGACGGCGAAGAGTCCCGAGCTGGCACCGAGGGTGGGCAGCGCAGCGTCCACCTCCGCGACATCGGTGAGGTATTTGCCGCCGACTCCGGCGACCACGGTGGGTTTGTCGACCCAGGAGGCGGCCAGCGATGCGACTAGTCCCCGGTCGTGCAGGAATCGGGCGTCACCGTAGTCGTGGACCGCGCCTGCGGCACTGCGGGTTCGGACCGGCAGGCTGCGCGAGACGCGGGCACTGGTACACACACGCATGCCCTTGTCGCCGGTGAGGACGGCGGCCGCGCCTGCCGGTTCGAGGTCGACACCGATGACGAGTGTGCGGGGCCGGGCCGAACTCAACGCGTCGAGCGCGGCCGGTGCTCCACCGAGCCGCTCGGCGACCTCGAGTTCCGGATCCAGTTCGAGTCCGGCCAGCAGCACCGCGGCATTGCTGCTCTCCGACAACGGCAGATCGCGAGTCACCAGAATCACCGATTCCACGGACCCACCGTCGGCCAGCGCGGCGCGACCTGCTTCGACCGCCATGGTGATGGCGTCCTCGTCGTCGCCGGCCACACGATGCCGCGTGGTACCCCAGATGGGGAGATACGTTCCGACAGATGTCAGGTAGGGCATGACGCCAACGCCTTCCTAGGTGACCGCTCCGGCGGCCTTCAGTTCGATGATGCGGTCCCAGTCGAGTCCGAGCTCTTGCAAGATGTCGTCGGTCTGCGCAGCAAACTCTGGAGCCGCCGCGGCTTCCGGCCGGGACACATCGAATTGCACGGGGTTGCTGACCAATTCGAGCTCGCCGACGTCGACGATGTACTCGTTGTCGCGGATCTGTGCGTCACTGCCGACCTGCTGCGAATCCTGCACCGGTGCCCACGGGCCGGACAGTGTGGCGAACTGCTTGGTCCAGTCGGCCAGGGTGCGTTCGGCGATGGCGGCCCGCAGGATGTCCACGGCTTCCGCGGTGTGTTCGCCGATCGCCTCGGCGGTGGCGAAGCGCGGATCGTCGGCGAGTTCAGGCCGCCCGATGTGTTCGCACACATCACGCCAGAACTTGCCCGGCTGCAACATGACCAGGGACAAATACCGATCGTCGGCGGTCTTGTACAGGCCCGACAACGGATTTCGGATCGATCCGTGCGAGCCGGGTTTCGGCGCCTCCATCGGCTTGTCGAGGAACAGCGACAGCGCCACGGTGTGACCCATCGACCACAGGCCACTGCCCAGCAGCGAGACGTCGACGACGGAGGGCTCCCCCGTCCGCTCCCGCTTGAGCAGCGCAGCGGCGATCCCGCCCGCGAGATTTGTACCGGAGATCGTGTCGCCGAACGCGGGACCGGGCGGATTGATGATCCCCTCGCCGCCCGGCGGAGTGATTGTGGCCGCGATGCCGCCGCGCGACCAGAACGCGGTCATGTCGTAACCACCCCGATCGGACTCCGCGCCCCGCGGGCCGAGCGCGCTACCGCGGGCGTAGATGATCGTCGGATTCACCTCACGGATGTCGTCGACGTCGATGCCGAAACGCGCTCGCGGGCCGGGCAGGAAGCTGGTGAGGAAGATGTCGGCCTTGCGCACCAACTCGTAGAGCACCTCGCGGCCCTCAGGTTTCGACATGTCCAGACCGATGCTGCGCTTGCCCCGATTGGCGTGCTCCACATTGGGATTCACGTCACCGTCGATGCGGAAGGTGCCGGTCTGCCGGAGACCGCGTTGTGGGTCGCCGGTCACGGCGTGCTCGACCTTGATCACCTCGGCGCCCCATTCGGCGAGCACCGCGCCGGCCGACGGGACGAACCCGTACATGGCGACCTCGAGGATGCGGATGCCCTCCAACGGTTTCACGATTCGACCGCCTCGGCGAAGGCCTTGGTCTCGGTGAACTCATGCAGGCCGGCGACGCCCATCTCGCGGCCGATGCCGGATTCCTTGTAGCCGCCGAAGGGGACGTCGGCGCTGAAGTAGTTGCCGCCGTTGATGCTGAAGGTGCCGGTCCGGATGGCGCGTCCCACCGCGAGTCCGCGGTCCCGGTCGACGGTCAGCACGCCGCCGGACAGCCCGTACTTCGAGTTGTTGGCGATCTCGATGGCGTGTTCGTCGCCGTCGTGCGGGATGAGCACCAGGACCGGACCGAACACCTCTTCCTGGGCGATCTCGCTGTCGGGGTCGACGTCGGCGAGAAGGGTTGCCGCGTAGAAGAACCCCGGGTCGATGGCCGTACCCCCGCGCACCAGTCGCGCTCCGTCCGCGACGGCCCGCTGTACCAGTCCGTCGACCTTGTCCCGCTGGCGGGCACTGATGAGCGGCCCCATGTAGGTCTTGTCGTCCGACGGATCACCGACGGTCACATGCTCGAGCATGCCGCCGATCATCTGGGCGAGTTGGTCATGTTTGTCGCGTGGCACAAGCACTCTGGTGGTCAGTGCACACCCCTGACCCGCGTGGGTGCAGATGGTGAAGGCCGCGAACTGTGCCGCCTTCATCAGATCCGCGTCGTCGAGCACGATGAGCGCGGACTTGCCACCGAGTTCGAGGAACACCCGTTTGAGTGAGCCGGCGGCGTCGGCCATGATCTGTTTGCCCACGGGGGTGGAGCCGGTGAAGGTGACCACGTCGACGTCGGGGTGGGCCACCATCGCCTGGCCGACCTCGACCTGTGACGACGACAGCACGTTCACCACACCGGCCGGGATGTCGGTGTACTTGGCGATGATCTCGCCGAGCGCCAGGGTGACCAACGGGGTATCCGGCGCGCCCTTGAGCACCACCGTGCAACCCGCGGCCAACGCCGGCGCGATCTTGGCCAGTGCGAGCTGGTTCGGGTAGTTGTAAGCGACGATCGCCGCCACCACCCCGGCAGGCTCCTGCTCGGTCCACCGGCGGTGCTGCTGCCCTCGGATCTCGATGGCGCCGAGTTCCTCGGTGAACGAGTGGTTCTCGAGCAGATCGGCGTAATAGCGGACGATGCCGATCGGCACCTCGAGCTGATTGCCCTTGGTCAGCATCCGGGTCGCCCCGACCTCGGCGATGGTCAACTCGCGGAGCTCCTCGACGTGTTCGAGCAGCGCGGAGTGCAGTTGATCGAGGCATCGCGCGCGGAACGCGACGTCGGTGGCCCAGTCGGTGCCGTCGAAGGCCCGTCGTGCAGCGGCAATTGCCGCTTCGGCTTCCTCGACGCCGGCGTCCGGCGCGGACCCCAGCACCGCCCCGGTGGCCGGATTGATCGACTCGAAGGTCGACGCGGCACCGACCAGTTGTCCGTTGATCAGCAGGTGCCGCGCAGGGGATTCCGCACCCCGGGCACCCTCGGATGTCGCCGCTTCGGTCGTCAACGTGTCGTGGGCCACGACTCGCCCTCCAGTTCTGTTCGGAAACGCTATTCTCGTATATGACTAACGTCACATTCGCATAGAATCGCGGCGTCCGCAAGGTCAGCGGACATCGCGCGGCGGTCGGGACAAATCCACTGAACTCTTGCCGATTACTTAATTTGGAGAGTACCGTTCTCACACATGGAAGGGAGATTCTTGTGATCCAGACCTCAGCCCTGACCCCCGCCATGGGGGTCAAAGTCACCGGTGTCGACGACCTCCGCGACCCCGCGACCATCGGCCACTGCCTCGAAGCCCTCAAATGGCGTGGTGTCCTCCTGATTCGGGGACTGCACCTCGACGACGACGACCAGGTGGCCTTCAGCAAGCAACTCGGCCCGGTCCTCGCACCCGCAGGCAAGGAGGTGTTCGTCGTCTCGCTCGATCCGGCGAAGTCACGCTCCGCCGAGTACCTCAAGGGCACCTTCAACTGGCACATCGACGACACCACCAACGACATCCCCGCCAAGGCCACCATGCTCACCGCCCGGCACGTCGCGATGGTCGGCGGCGGAACGGAGTTCGCGAGCACCTACGCCGCGTACGAGAATCTTCCCGAACAGGACCGCAAGCGCTACGAGGGATTGCGGGTGCTCCACAGCTTCGAAGCATCGCAGCGACTCGTCAATCCCGAGCCGACCGACGAACAGGTCGCGGGATGGCGTCGACTGCCCACCCACGAGACCTCACTGGTCTGGCAGCGCCGCGACGGGCGCCGCTCCCTGGTGATCGGTGCCACCGCCGACCACATCGTCGGGATGCGACCCGAGGAGAGCCGGGAGTTGCTCGACGAACTGCTGGCGTGGTCGACGCAGGAGCGGTTCAGCTACGTCCACGAATGGGAGAAGGACGATGTGGTGATCTGGGACAACACCGGAATGCTGCACCGCGCGTTGCCGTATGACCCGTCGTCGGAACGCCTGATGCACCGGACCACGATCGCCGGAGATGAGGCCTGGGCGTGAAAACGGCAATCGTCACCGGCGGCGCCTCCGGCATCGGGCTCGCCGTCGCGGAGCGGCTACGCAGTCAGGGCTACAGCGTCGGCACCATCGACCTCACCTCCACCGGCGACGACCCGCTGGCCCAGGCCGCCGATGTCACTGACCGGGCGCAGGTCGACACGGCGTTCGCCGCCATCCGGGAAGCATTGGGCCCCATCACCATTCTGGTCAACGCCGCAGGCGTCGACGGATTTCAGAAGTTCACCAGACTCGGCTTCGACGAGTGGTACAAAGTCATCGACGTCAACCTCAACGGCGTGTTCCACACGATCCAGGCGGCGCTACCGGACATGCTCGAGGCGCAGTGGGGACGCATCGTCAACATCTCGTCGTCGAGTGCGCATTCCGGCCAGCCCTACATGGCGCACTATGTGTCGGCGAAGTCTGCGGTCAACGGACTCACCAAATCCCTTGCGCTCGAACTCGGCCCGCAAGGCATCACGGTCAACGCAGTGCCCCCGGGATTTGTCGACACCCCGATGCTGCGTACTGCCGAAGGACGCAAGCTCCTCGGCGGGACGGTCGAGGAACACATCCAGCGCACTCCGGTACGCCGCGTCGGCCGCCCCGAGGACATCGCCGCCGCCTGCGCCTTCCTCATCTCCGAGGACGCCGGCTACATCACCGGACAGATCCTCGGCGTCAATGGAGGTCGCAACACCTGAGATCGAGAGTCATTGTTCCGTCACTCAATTCAACTCAAGAATCAGAGAAAGCGTGTTTCATCATGGGTCGTGTAGAAGGAAAAGTAGCGTTCGTGACCGGCGCGGCACGCGGGCAGGGCCGTAGCCACGCCGTCCGCCTCGCCGAAGAGGGTGCCGACATCATCGCCGTCGACATCTGTAAGGATCTCGACACCATCGGCTACCCGATGGCCACCCCGGAGGATCTCGAGGAGACCGCGCGACTCGTGGAGAAGCACGATCGCCGCGTCATCACCGTGCAGGCCGATGTCCGCGAGGCCGCGCAGATGCGCAACGCCGTCGAACGGGGTGTCAACGAGTTCGGCAAGCTCGACATCGTCGTCGCCCAGGCCGGTGTCGCCGGTATGAAGGGTGAACCGGCCACCCAGGCCTGGTGCGAGGTCATCGACACCAACCTCGTCGGCACGATGAACGCCGTCCAGGCCGCGCTCCCCCACCTTGGTGAGGGCGCATCGATCATCGCCACCGGTTCCCTTGCCGCGCTGATGGACATCGGCAAGACCGACGTGCCCGGCAAGGACCTCGGTGGTGTCGCCTATGTGTTCTCCAAACGAGCTCTGTCGCAGTACATGTATGAGCTGGCGACGCACCTGGCACCGCGTGGTATCCGCGCCAACGTCATCCACCCGACGAACTGCAATACCGACATGCTGCAGAGCGAGCCGATGTACCGTTCGTTCCGCCCAGATCTGGAGGCGCCGACAAAGGAAGATGCCACTCCTGCCTTCTATGTACAGCAGGCCATGCGCATTCCGTGGGTCGAGCCCGGCGACATCAGCAACACCGTCCTGTTCCTTGCCTCCGACGAAGCCCGCTACGTCACCGGTATGCAGATGCGCGTCGACGCGGGCGGCTACCTGAAGTGGTACGACTTCAAGATCTGATCCGACTGCCCACCAACATCTTTCACTGATTCAAGGAGGACGATCGTGCGAGTTCACGTGGATCCCGACCGATGCCAGGGGCATACCCTGTGCGCGATGATCGCGCCCGAGATCTTCGAGCTCAGCGACATCGACGGCCATGCCACACCGGTGGCCGAGGACGTACCCGACGGCTTCGAGGCCAAGGTTCGCGAAGCGGCACGGTCCTGCCCCGAGCAGGCGATCACGGTGTCCGAGCGCGTCACCTCCGGCAGCGACTGATGATGGCACACCAGGAGATACGACGATGACTGCTGACAGCATGACCGACGACGACGCCCGCAAACACAAGCGGTACACCTTCGAACGACACGCCACCGACTATCGCGAAAAGTTCCTGGAAACCACCCAGGAGATGCACGAGAAGTGCCCGGTCGCGTGGAGTGACACCTACGACGGCCACTGGGTCGCCGCGAGCAGTGATGCGGTCTTCGAACTCGCCCGCTGCCCGTACGTCTCCAACGACCACGACGTCCGCAACGAACGGACCGGGTACAAGGGCATCAGCATCCCCACCGCCGAACGCGCGGCCGGTGTTCGGGGCGGAATCCTGGAGATGGACGAGCCGGAGCACAAATTCTTCCGGTCGATCCTCAACCCGTACCTGTCGCCGGCCGCGGTGAAGCGCTGGGTACCGGTGATCGACATGGTCATCCACGCCTGCATCGACGAGAAAATCGAAAGCGGCCGAATTGATTTCGTCGACGAACTGGCGAATGTCGTACCGGCCGTGCTGACCCTGGCGATGCTCGGTATCCCCGTGGAGAAGTGGGAGATCTACAACGAGCCGGTCCATGCCGCGGTCTACACCCCGCCGGATTCACCGGATGCGCCGAGAGTGGCCGAATTGCATCGCCAACTCGGCATCGACCTGATCACCAACCTCTTCGAGATCCGGGCGAACCCGCGACCGGGCATCATCAACGCCGTCGCCAACGCCAGCATCGACGGCGGCGCTCCCGACGACATGGAGCTGCTGGGCATCCTGAGCCTGGTCATCGGCGGCGGATTCGACACCACCACCGCCCTGACCGCTCACGCTCTGGAATGGCTGGCAGAGAACCCTGCCGAACGGCAACGCCTCAGCGACGACCGCGACACTCTGCTCGACGGCGCCACAGAGGAGTTCCTGCGGTACTTCACGCCGGCCGCGGGCGACGGACGCACGATCTCCAAGGACTTCGAGTCCGAAGAGGGCACCGACTTCCGCGAGGGTGACCGCCTGTGGCTCTCGTGGGCGATGGCCAACCGCGACGCGGAACTGTTCGACGATCCCAATGCCATCCACCTCGATCGAACCGGCAACCGCCACTTCAGTTTCGGCCTCGGCATCCATCGGTGCATCGGATCGAACGTCGCGCGCACGGTGTTCAAGCGGATGCTGATCGCGGTGCTGGACCGGATGCCCGACTATCAGTGCGACCCGGCAGGCACGGTGCACTACGACTCGATCGGGGTGATCCAGGGCATGCGGCATCTGCCTGCGACCTTCACCCCGGGACCGCGTACGCATGCGACCCTCGCCGACACCCTCGTCGAGGTGCAGAAGATGGTCGACGAGCAGGTCCTCGCCGAACCCCTCGCGCTCGCCAAGACGAAGCAGAAGGCATAGCGGCCACCATATTCCGCAAGACGACAGGAGGAACGTCGTGCCCGATGGGCCGGTACGCCCGCTCCCGCAACTGACACCGGCCAACGAGTTCTACTGGACCTCGGGCGCCGACAACCTGTTGCGGATTCAGGAATGCGCACAGTGCGCGGAACTCATCCACCCACCGCAACCCGCCTGCCGGTACTGCCTCGGCACCGAGATGGGGCATCGCGCGGTGTCCGGGCGGGGCACCATCGCGGGGTTCACCGTCAATCACCGCTTCGCGGTGCCGGGTCTCGCGCCACCGTACGTCGTCGCACAGGTCGCCCTGGCCGAAGACGAACGAATTCGGCTGACCACCAACATCATCGACTGCGAACCCGACGATCTCTATCTGGGCATGACGGTGGAGGTGCGTTTCCTCCCCGTCGAGGACGTCTGGCTGCCGCTGTTCGCCCCGATCGCCGAGCAGCCCGCCGAGCCCGCGCCGATGCCGGCGGACGAGATCGCTCCCACCGACTTCGCCAGGCACGTCCGGCCGATGGCCACCACCCACAAGTTCGAGGACCGGGTGGCGCTGACCGGTGTCGGCATGTCGAGAATCGGCCGTCGTCTGATGGCGCCGCCGCTGTCCCTGACCGTCGAAGCCTGCCAAGCGGCGGTGGCCGACGCCGGACTGACGATGGCCGACATCGACGGCATCGCCACCTATCCCGGCGGCGGGAACGTCGGCGGGTTCGGCGAGGGCGGAGTCACACCGATCGAAGCGGCCCTGGGCATTCGACCCACCTGGCACAACGGCGGTATCGAAACCTTCGGTCCGGGTGGGTCGGTCATCGCGGCCATGCTCGCCGTCGCGGGCGGACTCGCCCGCCACGTGCTCTGCTACCGCACCGTCTGGGAATCGACCTACGGCGAGATGATCAAGAATGGCACGATCGTCCCGCCCTCGGGACGAACATCGAGCTGGATGGTGCCGTTCGGCGCGACGTCCGCGGCACACACGTTGGCGCAGAACGCCCAACGCCACTTTCATCGCTACGGCACCACCAAAGAGACTCTCGGCTGGATCGCGTTGAACCAACGCGCCAATGCCGCGCTCAATCCGTCGGCGGTCTATCGCGACCCGATGTCCATGGAGGACTACCTGGCCGCCCGCCCGATCACCACCCCATTCGGCCTGTACGACTGCGACGTGCCATGCGACGGCGCTGTCGCGGTGATCGTGTCGGCGGTGGAGACAGCCGGCGATCTGGCCCAGCCGCCGGTCCTCGTGGAGGCGGTCGGCACCCAGATCATCGAGCGGATGGATTGGGACCAAAGCACATTGACACACGAACCGCAGGTCCTCGGCCAGGCGGCACACCTGTGGTCCCGCACCTCGCTGCGACCCGACGACGTCGACCTCGCCGAACTCTACGACGGATTCACCATGAACTGTCTGTCCTGGATCGAGGCACTCGGCTTCTGCGGAATCGGTGAGGCCGGCGAGTTCCTCGACGGCGGCAAGAACATCTCGCTGCAGGGACAGATCCCGCTGAACACACACGGCGGACAGCTCTCCCACGGCCGTACCCACGGGATGGGTCTGCTGCACGAGGCGATCGTCCAACTCCGCGGCGACGCCGGCGACCGACAGGTGGCCGACGCCCGCGTCGGGGTGGTCAGCAGCGGTGGACTCACCCCGAGTGGTGTGCTGCTGTTGCGGAGTACTTCGTGACCGCGGAACCGTGGCTCGACGAGGTCGACGACCTGGTGTCGGCGCGCGTCGTGGAAGTCGACGGCGTCCCGATGTCAGGGCTCATCGCCGAGGCCGACGATCCACGCGGGATCATCGTCGCGATCCACGGCGGTGCCGCGCGAGCCACCTACTTCGATTGCCCTGGGCATCCGGCCAATTCGCTGCTGAGGCTGGCCCAATCGCTGGGCTATACCGCGATAGCCATCGACCGCCCCGGATACGGCGCCTCCCGCCCGCACGCCGAACACATGGATGCGGCGCGACGTGTGGAACTCGCCTATGGCGCTGTGGACGCGCTCGTCGCGGGACGCGCCACCGGCGCCGGGTTGTTCCTGTGGGCGCATTCGGTGGGATGTGAACTGACGATTCGGATGGCGGCCGATGGGGCGCGCGGACCACATCTGCTGGGACTCGAACTGTCGGGGACGGGGTTGGAGCGGCAGGCGGCCGCGCACGCGATCCTCGGCAACCATGAGCGCAACGCACCAGCCGCAGGAGTCCGGCAGTTGTTGTGGGAACCGGCCGGGCTCTATCCGGCCGACGTCATCGGCGGCGCGTCGATCGCGTCGAAGACACCGCCGTTCGAGGGGTCGGCAGTGCGCGCCTGGCCGCGGGAGACTTTTCCCTCTCACGCTCCCGCGGTCAGCGTTCCGGTGCATTTCACTGCGGCCGAACACGAACGGGTGTGGCGGCACGACAGCACGGCGCTAGCGGACATCGCGGAGTTGTTCTCGTCATCGCCACGGGTGGTGGTCGACGAGTTCGTCGGGGGCGGCCACAACCTGAGCCTCGGACACCTCGCCCGGTCCTACCACCTGCGCGTGCTGTCGTTCGTCGAGTACTGCGTGGCGCGCCGCACCCTGCCCGATCTACCGATCCCCTGATCCACCAGCGAAACGGAGTAGCAGAATGCGCATCGGCTTCATCGGCCTCGGCAGCCAGGGCGGCCCCATGGCCCAACAGATCATCGACGCCGGCGAGGACGTCACACTCTGGGCGCGTCGCCCGGAGACGCTCGAACCATTCGTCGAGTCCGGCGCAAAGATCGTGGGCACGCCCGCCGAAGTGGGGGCGTCCAGCGACATCGTCTGTCTGTGTGTGGTCGCCGACAGCGACGTCCTCGAGGTGGCGTCTGGACCCGACGGCGTGCTCGACGGATTGGCCGAGGGCGGAATCATCGTCGTACACAGTACTGTTCACCCCGATACCTGCCGTAAATTGGCCGAGCTGTCCGCGACGAAGGGAGTTCGGGTCGTCGACGCTCCGGTCAGCGGGGGCGGGCGCGGCGCCACGGCCGGCACCTTGCTGGTGATGGTGGGCGGCGCCGACGACGATGTGGCGCGCTGCCAACCGGTGTTCGCCGCCTACGGCGGGCCGGTGGTCCACCTGGGCGGGCTGGGCGCAGGCCAGACCACAAAGCTGCTGAACAACCTGCTGTTCACCGCCAACATGGCGACGGTCGTCGACGCACTGGCACTCGGCGAGACATTGGGTGTCGAACCCAGCCGGCTCGCCGATGTTCTCACGAAGGGCACCGCCCGCAGCTATGCGTTGGAATCCATTGCGGCATCCGGCGGAACCATCCAACGCATCGCCACCCACGCCGGCAACCTGCTCCGCAAGGACGTCGGTCTGGTCGCCGACATCGCCGGCGCCGAGAACACGACCGGCAATGCCACGTTCGCCGCGGCACAGTCCACGCTCGGCAAGATCGAGGAACTGCAGTCATGAGTGACGTGGCGGTGATCGGTGTCGGACGGATGGGCATGCCGATGGTGTCCCGGCTGCTCGACGCCGGGCACACGGTCGCCGCTCTGGCACGCACTCCGGTTGCCCACGAACTGCTTTCGGCTGCGGGCGCACGCGCGTGCACCTCGATCACCGATCTGGTGACGCCGGACACCACGATCGTGCTGATCGTTGTTCTCACCGACGAGCAGGTACGCGAGATCTGTCTGAACAGCCCACTCCTGCAACGCCTACCGGCCGGTGCCACCGTGGTCGTGCACACCACCGGCAGCCCGCAGACTGTCACGGATATCGCCGAAGTGGCTTCCCCGCTCGGCATTTCGGTGATCGATGCGGCAATCAGTGGTGGGCCACACGACATCGCCGCCGGCCATCTCACTGTCTTCGCCGGGGGCGACGAGACCCAGGTGGCCGCTGCGCGAGCCGTCTTGTGCGCCTACGCCGACCCGATCCTCCATGTCGGCGCACTCGGTGCGGGGCAACGGGTGAAACTCGTCAACAACGCGATGTTCGCCGCACAGATCGGTCTCGTCCGCGCCGGTGCCGACCTCGCCGACCGCCTCGGCCTCGATGAACGCGAACTCCTTGCCGCACTGCCGAACGGCAGCGCCAACAGCCGTGCACTGGAGAGCATTTCCCGCTACGGCTCGGTCGACGCCTTCACCGAACGAGTCCGCGAGTTCGTCGGCAAGGATGTCGACGTCGTCCGCAAGGTCGCCGCCGAGCTCGGTGGCGACCTCGGCGCCCTCGACGACCTCATCACCCAAACCGGCTTCTGATCCCCTCCCGCCGATCACCCCCTCCCGCCGATCGTCCCCTCCGCCGGTCGAGTAAGCCCGGCGACGAAGGAGCCGAGCGCATCGAGGCCCACCGCACCCTGTGGATAAAATTCCGCCACCCCACGAATTCTGTCGGATAGTAGTTCCATGACCGCCTACGTCTACATCCTCGAGTGCGCCGACAAGAGTCTCTACGTCGGGAGCACGCGAAACATCGAGAATCGCGCCGAACAGCACAACACCGGGCGCGGCTCTCGATATACGAGCAAGCGAACCCCCGTCCGCCTGGCCTGGTACCAGGAATACGAAAACATCGGCGAGGCATACGCTCTCGAGAAACGTATCCAGAAGTGGTCACGAGCGAAGCGAATCGCCCTGATCGAAGGCAGGTACGGTGATCTGCCGGCGTTGGCGCGGAAGAAGCCAAAACCACCATCACGGTCGGACGATCTTGGCGCACCACCACCTGTGGTCGAGTAAGTAGTCCTGGGCCGCCACAGGCGGCCAATCTGAGTCGGGGAGAGTCTTGCCTTCCGCTGGTCGAGTAAGCCCGCGAGCGCCCGCGAGCGAGCGCATCGAGACCACTAGCCCTGTACCGCACGAGATCTCGATACACTCGTCGCTAGCGCTCCTCACTACTCGATCAACGTGTGGGGGTCGAGTAAGCCCGGCGACGAAGGAGCCGAGCACATCGAGGCCACCAACCGCAAGGTGGGAGGGGCCGCCTACTTCAGCAGGCTTCCACCGTCGACCGGCAGGGCAACACCGGTGATGAACCGTGCGTCGTCGGAAGCCAGGAAAGCGACTGCGGCGCTGACGTCTTCGGGCTCCACCCAGCCGATCGGCAGGACGTGCATCATCTGCGCGACGATCTTCATGTCGTCGGGGCCCGGATTCTCCAGGTCGGGCCGGAAGAGCTTCATGGTGCCCTCGTTCATGAACATCGGGGTGTTCACATTGGTGGGTAGCACCGAATTGACGCGGATGGAGTGTTCGCCGAGTTCCACGGCGAAGCTCTTCATCAGTCCGAGGACGCCGTGCTTGGCCGCGATGTAGTGCCCGGTGTTCGGATACGCCTTCGCCCCACCCACGGAACTGGTCAGCACGATCGACCCGCCGTTTCCACCCGCGAGAAGGTGCGGCACACCCGCTTTCACGGTCTTCCAGACGCCGGCGAGGTTGACGTTGATCATGTCATTCCAGTCGGACTCGCTGGTCTTGTCCAACGTTTCGCCGCCGTTGCCGATGCCGGCGTTGGCCACGATCACGTCCAGACGTCCGAGTTGCTCGACGCCACTCGCGACCGCCGCGTCGAGGGCAGCCTGATCGCGCACATCCACCTCGGTGGCCACAATCCGTCGATTCCGCGCCTTGACCAGGTCCACGGTCTCGGCGAGGTCGGCGGACGTCGCGGCCGCGATGGCACTGTCGGGCGTCACCGGTCCGCAGATGTCGACTGCGATGATGTCCGCGCCCTCCTCGGCCAGCCGTAGCGCGTGACTGCGCCCCTGGCCACGTGCGGCTCCACTGATGAAGGCGACCTTGCCCTCCAACCGATCTGACATATTCTTCATCCTCTCTTCGATTGCGTTGGTTGTGTTCTGGGCTCGCGTCAGCCGACCGCCGCCACGCCGCGGGGCAGGATGAGCGGTAGATCGTTGTAGGTGACGATGCCCGGCGGCGCTGCGACGACGGCCGGAATGGCATTGAGCGGTGGCGTGGCGGTCATGATGTGCCCCAGTACCATGAACTCCTCCAGTGTCGTCGCCTCGAAGTCCGGCGGCGCGGCGAAACCGACCGTCATCGTGACCGTCGGGCGGCCGGCGACCTCGATCACCCAGCCGTCCTGGTCGATCTGCCAATCCGGTTGGAGCGTCTGCCCTTTGCGCCATCGGACATTGATCTCCGCGACCGTCTCGCCGGCGGCGATCCCCTTCCAGCTCGCGTGCACGCCGGCCACACACCCCGCCGAAATCGTCCACGAACCGAGGTCGAGATCCTCGGTCGTCTGCGCATACTCGGCATCGCAGCGCACTTCGTCGAGTTCTACGCCGATCGCATCGGCCACCATGCGCACGGCTTCTCCGAACACGCCGGTTCCGTGCGCCGTCATCTGTTGCAGCGCAGGGTGGTCGATGGGTTGACCGAAGCCGACCGGTTGCTCGGTTGCCGGCGAGTCGTAGAAGGTGGTGTCGGCGGCCTCGTTCACCGTGATGCGGTCCACCCGGTCGCAGATTCCTGCCGCGACTATCGACAGTTGGTTGACGAATCCAGGGCTGATCCCCGACCCGAACATGGTCGAACCGCCACGCTGACAGGCATCTTCGATGCGGTGGCGTCCCTGCCCCTGATTGTGGCCGGTGATGAATGACGCCGTTGCGACGACATTGATTCCGGCTTCCAGAATCGACACCAGTTCGCCCACGTTGATCCACATCGGGTTATACACCACGACATCGGGTTTCAGCGCCAGCAAGGCGTTGACGTCGTTGGTCGCCGCGATGCCGATCGGTTCGACACCGGCAAGTTCGCCGACGTCGCGTCCGACCTTCTCCGCCGACCACGCGTAGCAGCCGACGATCTCATAGTCGGGATTGGCCGCGAGCGCGGCGACCGAACTACGTCCGACGTTGCCGGTGGTCCATTGCACGACGCGATAAACGGGTTTGTCAGGCATGGGATGTCCTTGGTGACCGATCAGATCTTGGTGTAGACGGTCTTGGTCTGCAGGTAGGTCTCGATTCCGTTGCGCCCGAACTCGTGTCCCCAGCCTGATTGCTTATAGCCGCCGAACGGCATCGAATGGTCGTACACCATCTGGCAATTCAGGGTGACCGTGCCGGCCTGCAGTCGCTTGGCCAGGTTGTGGGCACGCCCGACATCGTTGGTCCACGCGGTGGCGGCCAGCCCGTAGTCGGAGTTGTTGGCGAGAGCGATGACCTCGTCGTCGTCGTCGAACGGCATCACGGCGACGACGGGACCGAAGATCTCGCGCTGGAAGAGGTTCATCGCCGGGTCGACGTCGGCGACCACCGTGGGATGCACGAAATACCCGGTGCGATCGAGTCGGTGGCCACCGGTGACGATCTCCACGCCGTCCTTGCGCCCCTCATCAATGAATCCCATGACGCGGTTGAGCTGTTTCTCACTGATCAGCGGGCCGATATGGCTGCCCTCCTCTTTGGGGCCACCGAGTTGCATGCCGTTGGCGATACCCGAAATGCCTTCGACGACCCGGTCGTAGACTCCGCGCTGCACGAAAATCCGTGAACCGCAGATACATCCCTGTCCCGAGTGGATGAAGATACCCATCGAGGCCATCAGCACCGCGGTGTCGATGTCGGCGTCGTCGTAGATGAGGACGGGCGACTTGCCGCCCAGTTCGAGGGTCACCCGCTTGAGGTTGCCCGACGCAGCTCGCACGATCTGCTTACCGACCTCGGTGGAGCCGGTGAAGGCGATCTTGTCGACGTCGGGGTGTTCGCTCAGGGCCTTGCCTGCGGTGTGGCCATATCCTTGCACGAGATTGGCCACGCCGTCGGGTACGCCTGCGCGCTCGAGGATCTGGTGCAGCAGCACCGCCGACAGCGGTGTCTCCTCGGCCGGTTTGACGACGCAACTGCATCCGGCAGCCAGCGCGGGCGCCAGTTTGGCCGCCCAGTTGAATACCGGTCCGTTCCACGGGAAGATGAGCCCCACAACACCATACGGCTCACGCAGGGTGTAGCCGTGCGCGTTGGAGAACAGCTGTGCGACGCCGCCGGTCATCTGAATGTCGTGTGCGATGCCGTTGAGCTTGGTGCACCAGCCCGCGTAGTACCGGAACATCTCGGCGGCGGTACCCATGATGGCTTGCGCCTGATCGGTGGGCATGCCGGTGTTGAACGAGTCCAGTTCGGCGAGGTCGGCAGCGTGGTCGTCGATCAGGTCGGCGACGCGCCACAACACCTTCGCCCGTTCACTGCCGGGTTTGCCCTGCCAGACGCCGGACTCGAAGGTCTCCCGGGCACGCGCGACAGCCTCATCAACAGCCTTGGCTCCGCCGTCGGTGAACTCGGCGATCTGCTGCTCGGACACCGGATCGATGACCGGGATGACATCGCCGAAGCCGGGCCGCTTCTGCAGGTCGTCGACGATTGTCTGTACCACCATGTCGTATCTCCTTCTCTCAGAACGATATCGGGCTACACCACGAGTGTTTCGCGGCCCGCCCAGTACTTTTCCCGCAACTTGCGTTTGTAGAGTTTTCCGTTGGGGTCCCGCGGCAGTGCGTCGACGAACTCGACGGTGCGCGGACATTTGTAGCCCGCCAGGCGCTCTCGGCAGTAGTCGTAGAGCTGCGCCGCCAAGTCATCGCCGACCGTGGGGGTGTCCACCAACTCGACCACCGCGCACACGGATTCGCCCATCTCCGAGTCAGGGATGCCAATGACCGCCACGTCGGCAACCGCCGGGTGGGCTGCCAGGACGTTCTCGGTCTCCTGCGGATAGATGTTGACTCCGCCGGAGATGATCATGTGCGCCGCGCGATCGGTCAGGTAGAGGTAGCCATCGTCGTCGATCCTGCCGATGTCTCCGATGGTGCGCCAACCCCGTTCGTTGACCGCCGCGGCCGTCTTCTCCGGATCGTTGTGGTACTCGAATGCGCGGCCGCCCTCGAAGTAGACCTGTCCGATCTCGCCGGTGGGGAGTTCCTGCCCGTCCGGGCCGACGATGTGGCACGTCTCCAATGGCCGTCCCACGGAGCCGCGATGGGCAAGCCATTCTCCGGCGGTGATGAAGGTGGTGCCGACATCCTCGGTGCCCGAGTAGTACTCGCTGATGATCGGTCCCCACCACTCGATCATCTGTTGTTTGACCTCGACCGGACAGGGCGCAGCGGAATGCACGACGCTGGTGAGGCTGGACAAGTCATGCTGTTCACGCTCCTCGGGCGGCAGCCGGAGCAGGCGGGTGAACATGGTCGGCACGAATTGACCTGACGTGACGCGGTATCGGTCAATCAGCCGCAAGCACTGTGCGGCATCGAAATGCTCCATCACCACCACCGTCGCGCCGAGTCGTTGCCACGACATCGAGAAGATCAGTGGCGCGCCGTGATAGAGCGGAGCCGGACATAGGTATACCGCGTCATCCGTGTTCCCTGTCATCGCAAGACCCGCTGCGATCTGCACGGTTGCGGCGCTCGGGTCGCCGAGCGGAGTCTGCGGCAATGTCTTCCGAACGCCTTTCGGACGCCCGGTGGTACCCGACGAGTAGAGCATCTCGCGGCCCTCGGACTCGTCGTCGAGTGGGCCGACCTCGGTGGCCCGCAGCAGCTCCTCAGACGACTCGAATCCGTCTATCTCGCCGGCGACCGTGATCCGCATGGTTAGTCCGCTCAGGTCGAGCCTCGCAAGCACATCCGTCATCGCATCACTGCTGATGAGTGCGACAGCACCACTGTCGTCGAGGATGTACTGGACCTCAGCAGAGGTGAGATGGCGATTGATCGCCGTGTAGTACAGGCCGCTGCGCTGCGCGGCCCACGCCACCTCGAGGAACTGTCGGTTGTTCTCCATCAGGATGGCGACCCCATCGCCAGCCCGGATACCGTTGTCCCGCAGAATACGTGCGAACTGGCGTGATCGGATCTCGAGTTCAGCGAACGATACGGTCTCGCCGGTCGACCCCATCACGATCGCCGGCTTGGTCGGCGTCCGCAACGCGTGGTGCGCGAGGGTCATCGGCGCAGTCGTCATCCGCAACCTCCATCAAGAACATAATTCTTTCTCGATCAGAATTGCATTCTTGGCGCCAAAGGACAAGGGTTTTGCTGAGCAATCGCTCAGCAGGGCGGATTCGTCCGGTTCCGGCCGCGATGCATCACGGCATCGACGACGCCGCACCCGCGATCCGCAGGACCCCCACGATGACCCGATCGACAACGTCCGACGTGGGCTGACACTGTCGCCACAAGTGGTCGGCGAGTACTCCGAGAGTCGCATGTGCAGCCAGCTGAGCTTCCAGAGTCGGTTCGGTGCAGCCCAATTCGGCGAATGGCTGGTGTAAGAGCTCCGCCAGCCGAGCACCGACCGATGGAGGTGTGGTCATGATTCCGGCGTCGACGGCGCCGACGTTCCACAGGACCGCATGAGTGGTTCGGGCAGCGTCGACATCGGCCTGGGCCAGTACGCCCTCGACCCAGCACTCGATGCGATCGCGGGCGGTCGATTTCTTCGCCATCTGATGGGCGAGATAGTTACAGAGGCGGTCAGCGCCGTCCTCGAGGATGGCGGCGACGAGCTCGTCCTTGGAACGAAAGTGACGGTAGAACGCTTCATTCGACAGGCCCGCGGCCGCCACGATATCGGCGACCCGCGGCTTGCCTGTCGTTCCGCTCGACGCCATCAACTCCCGCGCCGCGTCGATCAATCGCCCCACCTCGGCGGCGTAGAGCGCCTCACGGTCCGCCACCGCCCGCGATGCGATTCGCCGCGCAACCGTGGACCGCGTGACCTCGGTCGTACGATCAGTCGGCATCGGGGCCGGCCCAACACCGCGACAATCCTTCGGCTGCCGCCCGCGTCACGAGCTCGACGAGTAGACCGTCCGGGTTCCGACAGAACGCGAAGAAGGTCGAACCGTCCGGACCCGAACGTTTTGCCTCACAGACGAAACCGAGTCCTTCCGCGGCCGCCAGATCCGCATCGACGTCGTCGGACCAGTAGCCGAGGTGATGGATACCCCCTCCGCCCGACCACAGCGTGCCGGGCACCTCACGGACGACCTCGATGCGTGGGGTCTCGAGGGTGAATGCGCATGACATATCGAGAACACTCTCACCCGATGGCGTACGAACCTCCACGCTCGAGTCGATCGTCGGCCCCCAGGAGTAATCGAAGAGCGCGCCCAGCGACTTTCGCGTCGCCGCAGGGTCGGCACTGACGATCCCGACGTGGAAGAGGTCATCGCGTTTCACGACACCGCTCCCACACCGCTCTGCCGATTCAGAATTGCATTCTGTGTCATGAGAACTATATTCTCATCACAGGAGAGGAGTTGCAATGGCATGGGATTTCGAGACCGACCCGGACTATCAGGAACAACTGGACTGGGCCAACGAGTTTGTCCGCGAGGAGGTCGAGCCACTCGACCGGATCTGGCCGCACCAACAGTTCGTCCCCCTGGACGGGGCACGACGCAAGGCGATCGACCCGCTCAAGGACGAGGTGCGCAAGCGTGGACTCTGGGCCACGCATCTCGGTCCAGAACTCGGTGGAGCCGGTCACGGTCAGCTGAAGTTGGCACTGCTCAACGAGATCTTGGGACGGTCGTCCTGGGCACCCATCGTCTTCGGCTGCCAGGCACCCGACACCGGGAACGCGGAGATCATCGCACACTTCGGCACTGAGACACAGAAGGAGCGCTATCTTCGGCCGCTGCTCGAGGGCGAGTTGTTCTCGTCGTATTCGATGACCGAACCGCAGGCAGGCGCCGATCCGACGCTGTTCGAGACCCGCGCGACCCGGGATGGCGACGATTGGATCATCAACGGGTGGAAGTACTTCTCCTCCAACGCCGCAACCGCATCGTTCCTGATCGTGATGGTCGTGACCAACCCCGACGTCAGCGCCTATAAGGGGATGTCGATGTTCCTCGTCCCGAGTGACACGCCGGGAATCGAGATCGTCCGCAACGTCGGCCTGTACGGCGAACCGATGAACGGCGGCTCGCACGCCTTGATCAAATACACCGACGTTCGTGTCCCCGCCGAAGCGTTGCTCGGCGGCGAGGGCCAGGCCTTTGCGATCGCCCAGACCCGGTTGGGCGGCGGCCGAATTCATCACGCCATGCGCACCATCGGTCTGGCGCAGAAGGCGCTGGACATGATGTGTGAACGTGCACTGAGCCGGGTCACCGCCGGCGGCAAACTCGCCGACAAGCAGTTCGTTCAGGGCTACATCGCCGACTCCTATGCGCAGCTCAAGCAATTCCGACTGCTCGTGCTCTATACCGCCTGGGAGATCGACAAGTACCAGGACTATCAAAAGGTGCGCAAGGACATTGCGGCGGTGAAAGTGGTCATGCCGACGGTTCTCCACGACATCGCCTGGCGCGCCATGCAAATTCACGGTGCGCTCGGCGTCACCAACGAGATGCCCTTCCTGACAATGATCCACGGCGCCGGTGTGATGGGCCTGGCCGACGGCCCCACCGAAGTACACAAGATGACCGTGGCCAAGCAGGTTCTGCGCGATCACTCCCCGACCGACGACATGTGGCCCACCCAGTGGATCCCGAAGCTGGACGCCGACGCCCGCGAGAAGTATGCCGAGTTCCTCGACCACGAAGCAGGTAACCAATGATCGACATCGACCGACTCGCCGACTGGATGGACGGCATGGGACTGCCCGGCAAAGGCGACCCCATCAACGCCCGATTCCTTTCCGGCGGAACACAAAACGAGATCTACGAGATCACTCGCGGCGACGAACGCTGCGTCATCCGCATCCCACCGGCGGCCGCGCCGTCCGACCGCGACCAAGGCATTCTGCGCGAGTGGCGCATCATCGAGGCGCTCGACGGTACCGACGTCCCGCATACCCGCGCGATCGCGGCGTGCGACGACACCTCGGTCCTCGGCCGCGCCTTCTACCTGATGGGCTTCGTCGACGGCTGGTCCCCGATGGACCACAAGAAGTGGCCCGAGCCGTTCCGCTCCGACCACGAACTGCGTCCGCAGCTCGGATATCAACTGGCCGAGGGCATCGCCTTGCTGTCCAAGGTGGATTGGCGCGCACAGGGACTCGACGATCTGGGTCGTCCCGACGGCTTTCATGAGCGTCAGGTCGATCGCTGGACGTCGTTCTTCGAGCGGATCAAGGGCCGCGAACTCGACGGCATGGACGTTGCCACCCGCTGGCTGCAGGAGAATCGTCCGATCGACTACATCCCCGGCATCATGCATGGCGACTATCAGTTCGCCAACGTCATGTTCCACGACGGTGCGCCGGCACAGATGGCCGCCATCGTCGATTGGGAGATGGGTACCGTCGGCGATCCGAAACTGGACCTCGCCTGGATGCTCCAGAGCTGGCCCGAGGACACGCAGTCCGAATCGGCCTCCCAGGCAAGCTATGTCGACCTTCGCGGTATGCCCTCCCGGACTCAGATGATGCAGCACTATGCCGACGTGTCGGGTCGGCAGGTCGATGACCTCGACTACTACCTGGTGCTGGCCAAGTGGAAGTTGGCGATCGTTTTGGAGCGCGGATATCAGCGGGCCGGCGACGACCACAAACTCCAGTCGTTCGGATCGATCGTCCCCGATCTGATGCGCTCGGCCGCCGACCTCGCCGAGTCGACGGACTACCGCTCATGACCACGGCGACCGACGAGCTCATCTACGAGCGTCAAGATGACATCCTGATTCTGACTCTCAACCGTCCCGACGCACGAAATGCACTCACCGGCAGTCTGATCCGGGCAATTGGTAGCGCCGTGACCGATGCAGAAGCCGACCCGGACATCCGTACGATCGTGCTGACCGCCGCCGGCGACCGCGCCTTCTGCGCCGGTATGGACCTGCGCGCCTTCGCCGAGGGCGGCGACATCGGCAGCGGGCTGGATCCCGCGACGGAGGCGTACTACCGTCTCACCCGCGGGGAGACGACGATCCCGGTGATCGCGGCCGTCAACGGCGCCGCGATCGGCGGGGGCCTCGAGCTCCTGCTCGGGTGCGACCTCATCATCGCCTGCCGCGACGCACGTTTCGGACTTCCCGAAGCCAAGCGCGGCCTGTTCCCCGGCGGCGGCGGCACCAACATCGGCACCCGCATCCCCCTCAGCGCAGCCCTCGAGATGACCATGACCGGCGAATTCATCGATGCACAACGAGGTTACGACCTCGGCCTGGTCAACGCGGTGGTCGACGCCGACGACCTGATCGCCACCGCCGTCGACTACGCCCGCCGGGTAGCGTCGAGCGCACCCCTGAGCCTCGCTGCCTGCAAGGAACTGGTCCGGCTGGCGGTGATCGATCCGACGAGCGTGACCGACCGACTGTCGCACTGGCAGTCGGTCGTGTTCAGCAGCGAGGACGCCATCGAAGGCGCCACCTCCTTCATGCAGAAGCGTGAGCCCCAATGGAAGGGGCGGTGAGGTGACCGTCACTGCGGCCGTGTGCGCCGAGCATGGACCGCCGGAAACAGTTGCCATACAGACAATTCCGTCGAGAAAGCTGGCACCGGGACAGGTCCGCATCCAAGTCGAGTACGCGGCCGTGAACTTTCCCGACGTTCTGGTGGTCGCCGACGAGTACCAGATCAGCGTGCCTGCGCCGTTCGTGCCGGGCAGCGAGTACACCGGGATCGTCACCGAGATCCGCGAGACCGAGGGGCGATTCGCCGTCGGCGACCGGGTCATGGGGACCGGACTGTACGGCGCCTTCGCCACCGAGGTCGTCGCCGAGGCACGATCGGTCAGTGACGTCCCCCACGGGGTATCCCTGCGCCTGGCCGCAGCCGGTGGCGTCGCCTACCGCACCGCCTACCACGCGCTGCGCTCGGTGGCCCGCGTGCAGCCGGGCGACCCGGTGGTGGTGCTCGGTGCCGGTGGCGGTGTCGGCCTGGCCGCGGTGGCACTCGCCACCGAACTCGGTGCCGAGGTGATCGCCGTCGCGTCGTCGGCCGAGAAACTGGATGCCGCAAAGCTCCATGGCGCGACCGGGCTCATCAATCACCGCGAGACCGACCTCCGCAACGCCCTCAAGGAACACCTCGACCCCGGTGCGGCAGCGGTCATCGACCCCGTGGGCGGGGCACTATCCGAACCCGCGTTGCGGTCGCTGCGTCGTGGCGGCCGGTTCGTGACGATCGGGTTCGCCTCCGGCGAGATTCCACGTATCCCGCTGAACCTTGTGCTGGTCAAGGGAATTCAGATCATGGGGTTCCAGTTCGGGGACATCGCCCGCGATGAGTTCACGCGCAACGAGGACGAGTTGCGCCAGCTCATCACCTCCAGACGTGTCGAACCCTTTGTCGGCGCGGAATATCCACTCGCCGACGCCGCGCAGGCCCTGCGTCTCGTTGCCGACGGCCGTGCAGTGGGCAAGGTTCTCCTTCACGTCAACGACAACTGACACAGCAGGAGAACACGTGACCACGACCGCTGTCATCACCGGAGCCGCAGGCGGCATCGGGGCCGCCACCGCCCGCCGACTGTCCGCGTCGGGCACCCGCTGTGTCGTTGTCGACCGCAACCCCGAGGTGCACCGCGTTGCCGAAAGCATCGGCGGCACTGCGATCATCGGAGACCTCACCGATCCCGAGACATCCGCGCGAGCGGTGGCCGCGGCCGGCGAACACCTCGACATCCTCGTACTCAACGCCGGGCGCAATTGTGCCGACAAGGATCTCGCGACCCTCGACCCACACGTCTACCAGTCGATCGTGGGCGTCAACCAAAACGCTGCGGTGTGGGGCCTGCGAGCCGCACTGCCGGTCATGCGCCGCCAGGGCCACGGTTCCATCGTGATCACCGCATCGCTGGCGGCACTGCACGGAGTCGAACAGGACATCATTTACACCATGACCAAGCACGCCGTGATCGGATTGGTCCGCGCGGCCTCGGCTCCCCTCGCGCGCGAGGGGATACTGCTGAATGCGGTGTGTCCCGGCTTGGTGGACACACCGCTGACCGCAGGCGGCCGAGATCACTTCCTCGCCGCGGGAATCCCGATGCTGCCGGCCGAGCAGGTCGCCGAGGCCGTCGAGTATCTGCTGCGCAGCGGTCAATCCGGTGTGGAACTGGTGGTGCAGCCAGGTAAACCGGCCGCGCCGTATGTTGCTGCGCCCCTTCCGTCATGAGGGGCGCAACAACACTCGTCAGCTCGCCGGTACGAGATCGGTGCGGGGCGCAGCGTGATTCGACGCGGCCCGGAAATCCTCGACGTTGTTCACCCTGTTCGGGTCGATGTCGGCCGCGGCGAAGGCCTGACGCTTGAACGCTCGTGCCGCCACACTCAATCGGTGTGAGATGGGTTGACAGCGCCCGTCGAACTCGGCCGGCATCTCATCACCCCACAACTTCACGTCGACGAGCCGTTGATCGATCGAGGCCATGGTCGCCGTGCGCAACTGTTCGTCGGACACCAGCACCCTCGGCGACACGACGACCGCCTGCGGCCACGGACCGACCTTCCGCTGTTCGAGATAGTCCGGGCAGACCAACGAACTGCGCAGGTCGAAGAAGCTCGCGCCGAGGATCTCCAGTGGACGTGTGTCGCCGTCCTCCGCGACATGCACCGACACGTCCCAGCCGGCCATCGACTGGTCGAACAACCAGCCACCGGCGTATTCGATTGCCTCGAGCGGATTCGCGGCCAGCACCGCTAGGCGGTAGCGGAGGGGACGTCGGCGCGCGACAGCTCGCGCTCGAGTGACCTCGCGTACTCCCGGAAGACGCGTACCAGCGGAATTGACGGGTCCAGCAGCCATGATGTTTCCATTCCATTGATGAATGCGATGACTTCCACGGCCTTGTCGGCCGCGTCCAGGTCGGTGCGAAATCGTCCTTCGCGTTGTCCGCGCCGGATGCCCTCGGTGACGGTATCGACTGCCGCGTGATAGCGGAACAACAGTCGGTCGTGGAGTGGAGTGTCCGGATCGAGGTTCTCGGCTTGCAGCACGGTGAACATCCGAACCTGTTCCGGCGAGCGTTCGAATCGCAGGGCGACGTTCTCCAACTGCTCGAGAATGTCTCCCTGCCGATCCGCATGCTCATCGTCGTCGGCGTCGCGGAGCTCCAGGACTGCATGGAGCAGTTGCGCCTTCGACTCGAAATGATGCAGGAGACCCGCAGGCGTGACGCCCGCCTCCGCCGCGATCTGGGCCAAGCTCGTCGTACGCCATCCATTGCGGGCCAGCAGACGCTGCGCAACTTCGAGGATGCGTTGCTTACGTTCCTCACCCTTGGTGAGAAGCGTGTCATACGGGCGTGTACCAGTCACCGGACTCCACTACTTGATCTGCGATTTCACTCTTCGGGGGCTGCCGAATCCAACCTAGTGAACACATAGTAGGTAGGTTTTGGCGATGTGACAAGGGTCTCATTGATCATTGACAACATACCGCGCTCACAGTGTTGCTCATCTGCCCTAGTTCGGGATGAGAACATGGATTTTCCGGAAGGGAAGCAATATTCTTCGCAGAACAAGATCCCTCCTAGTGTCAGCCGCCCAGGGCAATCAGTTCTGGAACTGGCGCGAGTGACACAGCATGAGACAGGCGGAAGTGTTCTGCGTCGCTCACCTGGTTGCCGTTCAGGGATGCTGCATCGAACGCACGCCGTTTGAAGGCCTGCGCCGCGATGCTGAGTTGGTGTGCGTCCGGCGACGTCCCTGCCTGCAGGTCAGTTGGGATGGTGTTGCCCCACAGACGAATATCAATTCGGCCGGCATCCATTGCCGCCGACGCGCCCTGTCGAATTCGTTCGTGACTATGCAACAGTGTGCCCGAGATCGCCAATGCGTTCGGCCAC
Organism: Gordonia sp. CPCC 205515; assembly: GCF_048537925.1. Lineage (NCBI taxonomy): Bacteria > Bacillati > Actinomycetota > Actinomycetes > Mycobacteriales > Gordoniaceae > Gordonia > Gordonia sp. CPCC 205515. The sequence continues at coordinate 27,328 of NZ_JBCLVJ010000006.1, forward strand.
GGGTCGGCTTCCGCGCGCTCCAGCGAGCACTGCAACTGGAACACTCGGGCACCAAGGATCTCGCACGGGCGTGGATCGCCCTCTTCCAGAACATGAACGCTGACGTCCCAGCCGGCGAGTGAGTGGTCGAACACCCACCCACCGGTGAACTGCAACGCCTCGACCGGGTCCACCGCAACCACCGCCATGCGATGACGCAGTGGACGACGACGCGCGGTCATGCGCGCGCGAGACACGTCGCGTGCGCCCAGAATGCGTTGATCTGAACGATCTCGGCTCACAGTGAGCATCTTGTCTCCTCGACGTGATGGTTGATGGCTCTGGCAGACACGTCTTTCTCCAAGCGAGGGCTGATGGTGGCACCCAGGTCAGAGCTGTGCGTACACGGTCTTGGTCTGCAGGTAGCTTTCGACGCCGTCGCGACCCCACTCGTGTCCCCAACCCGACTGCTTGTAACCACCGAACGGCATCGAATGGTCGAACACCATCTGGCAGTTGAGGGTCACCGTGCCGGCTTCGAGTCGCTTCGCCAGCCGATGCGCCCGACCGATGTCCTTGGTCCAGGCCGTCGCGGCCAGGCCGTAATCGGAGTCATTGGCCAGCGCCACAACCTCGTCATCGTCGTCGAAGGGCATGACCGCGACGACCGGCCCGAAGATTTCCCGCTGGTAGAGGTTCATCGACGGTTGGACGTCGGTGACGACGGTCGGATGAACAAAAGTATCCGCGCCGGTCGAGTCGATGGCCTCCGGTCACGACTTCGGCGCCGTTACGCTTTCCGTCCTCGACGAAGCCCATGACGCGGTGCAATTGCTTCTCGCTGATCAGTGGCCCGATGAGCGTGCCCTCTTCGTCGGGGCCCCCGAGCTTGACGCCGTTGGCCACCATCGAGAGGCCCTCCACCACCTGGTCATATACGCCGCGCTGCACGAATATTCGTGAGCCGCAGATACATCCCTGACCGGAATGGATGAAGATGCCCATGCCCGCCATCATGATCGCCTGCTCAAGGTCTGCATCGTCGTAGATGAGCACCGGTGATTTGCCACCGAGTTCCAGCATGACGCGCTTGAGGTTGCCGGCCGAGGCGGCGATGATCTGCTTGCCGACCTCGGTCGATCCGGTGAACGCGATCTTGTCCACGCCCGGGTGCTCGGTGAGTGCCTTCCCTGCGGTATGTCCATACCCCGTCACCAGGTTGACAACTCCGTCGGGGACACCGGCCTCGGCGAGAATGCGTTGCAGGAGGATTGTCGAGAGTGGTGTCTCTTCAGCGGGTTTGACCACCGAGCTGCAGCCGGCGGCCAGTGCGGGGCCCAGCTTGGCCGCGGCGTTGAAAACCGGTCCGTTCCACGGGAAGATCAGGCCGACAACCCCATAGGGTTCTTTGAGGGTGTAGGCGTGCATGTTCGAGTACGCCCCGGTGATGCCGCCGGTCATCTGAACGTCGTGGGCGATTCCATTCAGCTTGGTACACCACCCGCCGTAGTACCGGAAGATCTCCGCACTCGTGCCCATGATGGACTTCGCCTGTTCGTAGTTCATGCCGGTGTTCAGGGAATCCAGTTCCGCCAAATCACCGGCGTACTGGTCGATCAGATCGGCGATCCGCCACATGATCTTTGCCCGTTCGTGTCCGGGCAGCCCATGCCAAACGCCGGATTCGAACGATGCGCGAGCCCGGCCGACCGCTTCGTCGACCGCCTTTGCGCCACCGTCGGTGAACTCGGCGATCGTTTCCTCGGTGACCGGATTGATGATCGCGATCGCGTCTCCGTCGCCGGGGCGGCTCCGCAGTTCATCCAGAATGCTGTCTACCGTCATCGTCTTCTCACTTCGTCTCGTCGAACTCGATGTGGAGTTCGGTCAGTCCGCGCAACAGGAAGGTGGGCTCGTAGGTGAAGTTTCGGCGTCCGGCCGGTCCGTGTACCGACTCGTCAAGCCGGACGTTGCTCGTTCGGTCGAGCAGGCGATTGATCGTCACGCGACCCTCGACGCGGGCCAGTGGCGCTCCCGCACAGGTGTGAATGCCCCGACCGAACGCGATGTGTTCCCGAACATTCTTGCGGTCCAGCCGGAACTCATTGGGGTTCTCGAACTTTCGGGGATCCCGGTTGGCCGCCCCGAGACACAGCATGATGACTGTACCGGCCGGGAGTTCGACTCCGCCGAGTGTGGTCGTCTTGCGGGTGAGCCGGAAATCGACCTTGGTGGGGCTTTCCATGCGGAGTGCTTCTTCGATGAACGGCACGATCAGCGTGCGGTCTGCGCGCAGTTCGTCTTGCAGATCGGGCCGTTCGCAGAGGACGAGAAGTGCCGAGCTGAGGAGTTTGGTCACCGTCTCTTGTCCGGCGGCAAAGAGGAAGGTCGCCGGCCGCACGACCTCGAGCACCGGGGGAACCGAACGATCCGGGTAGGTTGCCGACGCGAGACCGCCCAGGATGTCGTCGCGCGGGTTCTCGCGTCGTGCAGTGATGTAACCGGCGAACAGATCGTCGAGGTATTGCAGGGGATTGCTGCCGACCGGCTCATGATCGAGGGCACCTACTCGGCTGCCCGGGGCATTGCCCGCACCGAGATTGCGTCGAACCTCATCCCGATCCTCCTCCGGCACACCAAGCAGATCCGCAATGGCCAGTGTGGCAAAGGGTTTGCCGTATTCGCCGAGAAACTCGCACCGTCCGTTCGCGACGAACTCGTCGATCTGCTTGTCGGCGAGATTCCAGACGAAGTCCTCGTTCTCCTGAAGTCGCCGCGGCGTCAACAGTCGCAGCAGCAGGGATCGTGCCTTCTGATGATCTGGCGGATCCATGGTGACCATGTGCTCGAAGATGGGGAACTCATGGCGATGGGCCTCGATCAGTTCGCTGATATCGTCGCCGACGGGTTGAAACGGCAACGGCGGGAACGGCCCGCCGATGGCGTTCACGGCGGAGAACGACTCCGTGTCCTTGAACGCCTCTTGCGCTTCCTGATAGCCGGTGACAGCGACGACGTTCTGGTACGGCTCCCGGGTCACCGGCCCCTGGCTCCGGAGATGGTCCCAGTAGTCGTAGGGATCTTGTGATACTGCGTTGTCGGAGAAGTAGTCGACTGAGGTGAGATCTGTCATGGCGGAGAGCCTTTCAACGGTGCGAACCGGGCTGGTGCCGGGGCTGGGATGGACTTTGAGTCAGAGTCCGATGCGGGTGTTCTTGATCTGTTGGAACTCGTGCAGGCCTTCGATTCCGCCGGACCGTCCGTTCCCGCTCTTCTTGTAGCCGCCGTAGGGGCCCTGAGGCGAGATGTCGCTGTTGCGGTTGATCCACACCGATCCGGATTGCAGAGCACGAGCAACACGATGCGCTCGAGGGAGATTCATGGTCTGCACATAGGTATTGAGACCGTACTCGGTGTCGTTGGCGATGGCGATGGCGTCGTCCTCATCGCGGAATCGGGTGACGGAAACAACCGGGCCGAAGATCTCCTCGGTAGCGAGCGGCGATCGGGCGTCAACGTCGGTGAAGACGGTCGGCTCGATGTAGTAACCGTCGCCGAGGTCTCCCCCGATTCGCGCGCCACCGGTGGTCAGTGTCCCATGGCGCGATTCCACGGCGTCGTCGATCACCCCGAGGATGCGGTTCATGGCGGGCTCACTCACCACCGGTCCCACCATCACGTCCGGGTCGAAGGGATCGCCGATCTTGGCCGCACTGATCACAGTGAGGAATCGCTGCAGGAACTCGTCGAACACATCCTCCTGGACGAGAATCCGGCTGCCACATGCGCAGCTCTGTCCCGACTGGCCCAGGGGCCCTTGCCATGCCGAGAGAATCGCGGCCTGATCGAGATCGGCGTCGGCAAAGATGATGTTGGCCGATTTGCCACCGAGTTCGGTGGCGACCGGAGTCAGATTGGCAGCGGCTGCGACGATCACCTTGCGGGCGGTGGCACCTCCGCCGGTGAAGTGGATCTTCCCGATTCCTCTGTGGGACACCAGAGATTGTCCGCCATCTGGACCCGCCGGCAGCACGTTGACCAGGCCTGGTGGCAGCCCTGCCTCCAGACAGATCTCGCCGAATCGAAGTGCACTGAAAGGGGACAACTCTGATGGCTTGAGGATCACGGCGTTGCCCGCGGCCAAGGCGGGTGCGACGTTGAGGCCGACGACTACCATGGGCCCGTTCCACGGCGCAATTATTCCGACCACGCCATACGGCTCGCGGTCGATGATGTTGAGATCGTGTTTGCCGGAAACCTCGGATACTTGTCCGTGTGCCTTGTCGACATGCCCAGCGTAGTACCGGATAAAGCCCTCCGCCAACATCGCGTGCCCGGGGGCAGTGCGCATGGGCACGGCGAAGTCGTGCACGCTGAGCCGGCCCAGTTGGTCGACGTGATCGTGTACCGCATCGGCCAGATCGACCATGATATCCCGTCGACGCCCGACGGGCAGGGCGACCCATTCACGCTGCGCCTCCCGGGCACTCCTGACTGCCTGATCGACCTCGTCGGGTCCAGCCAAGGTGATCGTCGCGTTGGGACGGCCGTTCGCCGGATAGATGTGCTCGTGGGTCGTCGCGGACGATCCGGTGACCCAGTCGCCACCGATCAGCAGTCGGTCGTGCAGGACGTCGGTATCGGGATACTCGGTGGTGGTCACGAATACACTCGCTCCTGTTGATGCGCAACCGATTTCATCGGACAGTGAATCCGGCGTCGAGGGCCCACTGGGTTCCGGTGATGAACTTCGCTTGGTCGGAGACCAGATAGGCAACTGCGTTGGCCACGTCGTCGGCTTCGAGCATCTGGATCGGGAGTGCGTTCTGCATACCGGAGATGGTGTTCGCGCCGCCGGCTGCGGCCTCGGCCATCAGCTTGTTCATGGCATCGTTGATCGTCATGCCGCTCGCGACTCCGGTCGGGTGAATTGTATTGACTCGAATCCACTCTGGTGCAAGATAGTTTGCGAGTCCCTGCATGAGAGCAACCACTCCACGCTTGGCGGATGCGTACGCGTTACCGCTGGCGTTGATCGATGCCGAAGCCTTGATCCCGGCGGATGAACTGGTGATGACGATCGACCCGCCGCGCTCGCCGGCACGCATGGCCGGCAGTGCCGCGCGAATGGTGTGGAACACCCCGGTCAGGTTCGTGTCGATGACGTCGTTCCATTCCGCGAGGAAGTTGTCGGGGTCCTCGGGGCCCATCTTGATGATGCCGGCGTTGGCCACGATGATGTCGACACGACCGAACTCGGCGTATCCCTCACCGAAAGCCGCAGAGAGCCCGGCGAAGTCGCGAACGTCGGCCTTCAGTGCGACGACACGCCGTCCCTCCTTTTCGACCAGTCGCGCGGTCTCGGCGAGGTCCTCTTCGGAGGCATTCGGGTACGTCATCGACGCCACGTCTTCACAAATGTCGATGGCGATGATGTCGGCGCCGTCCTCAGCGAGCCGGATGGCATGTGCCCGACCTTGCCCGCGCCCGGCTCCGGTAATGAATGCGACACGTCCTTCGAGTCCTGACATGGTGTGATGCAACCTCTTTCGTGATCGAGTACGGAAAATGAGTGCTGGATCTGCGGCGTCTACGGGTGCAACCGCGCCCACGCCTCTGCACTTGCGCAGTGGAGGGCCTCGGCCTTGGCGAACCCGGAGTACGCCGCGAGTTGAAGGACGACCTCGTCCATTTCGGATTTGGTGATATCGCCCGATTCCAGCGCCGATCCGGTGTGTGAGTGCAAGGGGGTCAGGGCATCGCAGACGGCTACCGAGGCGACGGTGATGAAGCGGCGATCTCTTCGGCTGAGTGCGGGTCGCTGCCACACATGCCCGAATACGAAGTTCAAGATCCCGGCATGGATGTACGGCGTCTCCGGCCGCGGGGCGTCGATGAGATTGACGTCGATGAATTCCTTTGTACCGCTGTCGATTCGAGCACTCCAATCGTTCAATCCGAGGGCGGAGTTGTCCGGTGCGGTCACGGTTCCGGAGCCGCCGCTCGCCCGGTCGATCACTGCCCACGCCCGACGGATCACTCCCTCCAGGTGAGACGCCTTCGGCCAGCCGTTGTACACCGCGAAGTGCAGAACGAACTCGAGCATCTCGTCGATGGTGATGTCGCCGCTCCGAAGTGCGTCGTGGACCTGGTCCTCGATGGGTTTCGGAGCGTCTGCCGCACCCACGCAGGTGAGCGTCACCCATCGGCGTTCGCGACGGCCGAGGCCGGGTCGGGACCAGACCTGCCCGTCGAGCCAGTCTCGTTGTGCCTGTTCAAACGGGGTGCGAGCGGTGTGATCGGCGGCTTCATTGATATCGCCGCTGATGGCGGCGGGACTGTCGAACATGTGATGTGCCTCTCAGTGCAAGTGACTGAATATTAAGTCCTTGGACCTAATTTGTCTATGGTTGGATCATGTTCATGTCGACAGAGAGCCGATCCGCCAAGGAGCGCCTGATACTGACCGCTGAGCGCCTGTATGCGCTGCACGGCCTGGACGGCGTTCCGTTGCGGCAGATTGCCGTCGAAGCCGGCACCGCCAACAAATCCGCCGTGCAGTATCACTTCGGATCAAAGGATGCGCTGGTCACCGCGGTATTGGCGCACCGAGTCGACGACCTCGATCGCCGTCGCGCCCTGCTGTACGCCCGCGCTGATCTCGGTGATGTGCGCTCGGTTGTCGAGGCGCAGCACCTACCGCTCATCGAGTTGGGGGAGGATGAGAGTTGCTACTACCTGCAGTTCGTCGAGCAACTCGAGCAGAAGGCGCACCCGTTTCACCAGCTACCTCCCGAGAATCAGCTGACCGAGCAGGCATATTACGACCGAGTGGGGGAACTTCTATCCGGGGTGCCGAAGGAGTTGCGCGAAATCCGGATCAAGCAGGCAACAGCGGTGTGTCTGCACGTCTGCACCGACCGTCACCGCACCCGGGAACTGGGCGAACCGGTGCCACCGTACGCGGTGCATGTGAGCCAATTGCTCGACAGCCTGGTTGCACTACTCACGCTTGAACCCTCCGGCGAGACGATGGCGGCGCTGAGGAACTGGTCGGATGCCGGACGACGTTGATCGCCCTTGTTTTTGGGCGCGTTGATCACCTCGATCAACGATAGTTGTTGTTTTCCAACGTAACTCAGGGCCATCCCTGAAACTTCAGCTCCAGCAGTAGATTTCACTAGTTGAGGGTTGACACGACATGTGACCCGTGCAACACTCCATCTCGAGTGTCGGTCTCCGAGCTGACAACCGCGAACCCCCGACGACGGTGGGTGCGACTCACTCAATCAATCACGTTCTCGAAAGTTGGTAGTTCAATGGCTGGTCGTATGGAGGGAAGAGTCGCCTTTGTCACGGGCGCAGCGCGCGGACAAGGTCGAAGCCACGCAGTCCGATTGGCAGAGGAGGGTGCCGACATCATCGCGGTCGACGTCTGCGGGCCGGTGACCGACGACACGTCGATCGCTGCCTCGACATCCGCAGATCTCGCGGAGACGGTCGAACTGGTGAAGGGACTCAATCGCCGAATCATCGCATCCGAGGTGGACGTTCGGGACTACGATGCGCTGAAGTCCGCGGTCGATGACGGCGTGGAGCAACTCGGCCGGTTGGATGTCATCGTCGCGAATGCGGGTATCGGCAACGGGGGTGACACGCTCGATCAGACCAGTGAGAAGGATTGGCAGGACATGATCGATGTCAACCTCTCGGGTGTGTGGAAGACCGTAAAAGCCGGTGTTCCGCATCTTCTTTCGAATGGGGGCGGATCGGTAGTACTGACCAGCTCGGTGGGCGGAATGAAGGCATATCCCAATACCGGCCACTACATCGCTGCCAAGCATGGAGTGATCGGTCTGATGCGAAGCTTCGCCGTTGAATTGGGTGCGCAGAATATCCGGGTCAACTCCGTTCTCCCGACGAATGTGAACACGCCGATGTTCATGAACGAGGGAACGATGAAGATGTTCCGACCAGACCTCGAGAGCCCTGGACCCGACGATCTCAAAGTTGTCGCCCAGATGATGCACGTCCTGCCGACAGGGTGGGTCGAGCCACGGGACATCAGCAATGCGGTCCTGTTCCTCGCCTCCGATGAGTCGCGCTTCGTCACCGGTCTTCCGCTGGCCGTCGACGCCGGCAGCCTGCTCAAGTAGTCGAACTGGCGTCGTGGATCGAGCGCAGGAGTCGTGGTGGTATCGAATCGAATGATGAAGCAAGCGTTATGATCTCACATGAGCTAAGGGTCGATGTCGACACGCAGTTGTGCGAGGGGCACGGATTGTGTGCACTGCTGGCGCCTGATGTTTTCGATGTCGGCGATGACGATGTGGCGGTCTGGAACGCCCATCCGGCCGAGGAGACCCGGGCCGAAGTACGCGCGGCAGTCAGCGCCTGCCCCCGACAGGCGATCACACTCGAGGACGACAACGGCACCTGAGGCGACCGAGCGGTCCACGGCAGACGGCAAACTCGGCGGTGGCGTCACGCACCGGTGACGCCACCAATCGCCTGGGCGACCAGCTCCCGGACCCGATGCTTCTGCACCTTGCCCGACGGCGTGCGGGGGAAGTCCTCGACCTGATGCAGTTCCTCCGGCCACTTCTGGCGTGCCACACCGGCGCAGTCGAAATGGTCCCGGACCTCCGCCAGGGTGGGCATCGAGTGCCCGCTGCGCAGTCGTACCACGGCGGCCACACGCTCGCCGAGTCGCTCATCCGGGGCGGACACCACCACCGCGTCGGCGACTGCCGGCAGGGCCAGCAACACTCCTTCGACGGCGGCGGCGCTCACGTTCTCGCCACCACGAATGATCATGTCCGACTTGCGATCGGTGATGGAGAGATACCCGTCTGCGTCGATCACGCCGATGTCGCCCGTGTGGTACCAGCCGTCTGCGTCGAAGACCCGGGCGGTCAACGTCTCGTCGGTGTACCCCAGGCAGAGGTCCGGTCCGCGACTGAGGATCTCGCCGTCGTCACCCAGTCGGATCTCCACCCCGAGCCGTGGCGTGCCGTCGGTGTACAGCCGTTTGTCCTGCGGTGCAGAAACATTGGCACCGGTGACCGACGGGTGTTCGGTGCTGCCGTACGCCCGCGTCACGATCATCCCGAGGTCGGTGAGACGCCGAGTGACAGCGGACGGGATCGTCGAACCCCCGAGACCGATGTACTTGAGAAACCGCAGATGGTCGGTGGTGAAATCCGGATGGTCGAGTAGGCTGGTGACGAAATAGGTTGGCCCACCACCGAATCCGACGCCGTCGGAGTCCATCAGACCGATCACCGACTTCGGGTCCCATTCGTCACACAGATCGATCGGGATTCCGTCGAGAATCGGCACCAGGAATGCGGTCAGCATTCCCATGAAATGGCCGACGGGAAGAGCGTTGAGCTGCCGGCCGTGATCGGGCCGACCATTCGCGATCTGCTGACGGGTCTCGAAGGCGAGGGTCTGGTGGGTGTGCACCACACCCTTCGGATCACTGGTTGTCCCGGAGGTGTAGGCGATGAGCGCCGCGCCGGCGGGATCGGCGTCGAGAACTCCCTTCAACGGCTCATCGGCGAGTAGGTCGTCGAACGTGCTGCCGACCACCCCGACGATCGGGACGTCTACGGACATGGCCGGGTCGTAGGTCATGCGCCCGAACCGCTCGGCGGTGATGAAGACGCGCGGCCGGGCGTTGGCGAGGATGAAGCTCAACTCCGTGGGCCCGTAGAAGTGCACGACAGGCACCACCACGGCGCCGAGAATCGTTGCCGCCCAGAATGTTGCCGCGGCCTCCACCCAGTTGGGCAGCTGAAAGGCGATCACATCGCCCTGCTTGACGCCCCGCGACTGCAGGCCCGCCGCCAGTCGGCGTGCCACGAGTTCCACATCGGCGATGGTGCCGTGGAATGGTCGCACCGTGGAGTGCACATGAAATCCGAGGCTCGAATTCTCCTGCAGGCCCCGGCCGAGTACCACCCCGAGGGATTCGTCGGTCCACCAGCCCATCGCCAGGTAGTGGTCACGAAGCTCCTCGGGCACGGAGCGGACCGTCACCGCGGCATTCATGAAACCACCTCTCCCCTCACAAACCCAGCGACTTGGCGATGATTGTCCGCATGACCTCGCTCGTGCCCGCGTAGATACGCGCCACCCGCGCATCGGTATAGAGGCGGGCGATCGGGTATTCCATCATGTAGCCGTACCCGCCGAAGAGTTGCAGGCACCGGTCGACGGCCCGCGCCTGCATCTCCGTGCAGAACAGTTTGACCCGCGCGGCGTCGGCACCGGAGAGTTCACCCTCGACGAGGTCGACGACGGCCAGATCCAGCATGGCTTGCGCCGCTTCCACTTCAGCCGAGATCGACGCGAGTTCGAACTTCGTGTTCTGAAAGCCCGACACGGGCTTACCGAAGGCCTTGCGTTCCTTCACGTATTCGATTGTCGCTGTCAGTGCGGCGCGCGCCTGGGCGACCGATCCGGCAGCGACCGTCATACGCTCCTGGGGCAGGTTGTTGCCCAGGTACCCGAACGCGGCGCCCTCCTCGCCGAGGAGATTGGTGACCGGGACCCGCACGTCGGTGAATGACAGTTCGACGGTGTCCTGCACCTTGCAGCCCATCTTGTCGAGTACCCGTCCACGCTCGAAACCCTCCATTCCGTCTTCGACGATGAGGAGACTCAACCCTGCGCGTCGATTATCGGGATCGGTGGAGGTCCGGGCGACGACGATGACGAGATCGGCGAGCAACCCGCCGGTGATGAAGGTCTTGGCGCCGTTGAGCACGTAGTGGTCACCGTCGCGGACGGCGGTGCTGGTCATGCCGGCGAGATCGGACCCGGTTCCCGGCTCGGTCATGGCGATCGCGGTCAACAGCTCACCGGCCGCCAGACCGGGGAACCAGCGTTCGCGCTGTTCGGCGTTCGCATACCGCAGGAAGTACGGCAGGATGACGTCGAGTTGGGTACGCACCGTGGACAACGTCACCAGCGCCCGCGCCGCTTCCTCCTGCAGGATGACGTTGTAGCGGAAATCCTCGGTGCCCGCTCCCCCATACGCTTCCGGGATCGCCATGCCCAGCACGCCGAGTTCCCCGAGCCGGGTGAACACCTCGCGCGGCATCTGGCCGGCTTTCTCCCACTTGGGGTATTCGCCGACCACTTCCTTGGTGACGAACTCCCGCACCAGCGTGCGAAACGCCTCGTGATCCTCGTGATAGATCCCCCGTCGCATGATGTGTACCCCTTCAGCCGATCAGCTCGACGACGGTCGCGTTGGCGGTGCCGCCACCCTCACACATCGTCTGCAGCCCGTACCGGATGTCGTTGTCACGCATGTGATGGATCATCCGGGTCATCAGGATCGCCCCGGAACCGCCGAGCGGGTGGCCCAGCGCGATCGCACCACCGACCGGATTGACGAGGTCGAGTGGCGCTCCGGTCTCGGCGAGCCACGCCAACGGCACCGAGGCGAACGCCTCGTTGACTTCGAAGGTGCCGACATCGCTCAGCGCCACATCAGCTTTCGCCAGCACCTTCTCGGTGGCCGGGATGGGTCCGGTCAGCATGAGGACCGGATCGGCGCCGGCGACCGCGCCGGCGACATACCTGGCCATCGGCGTGAGCCCGAGCTCGGCGGCGCGCTCAGCGGTGGTGACCAGCAGGGCCGCAGCCCCGTCGGAGATCTGCGACGAATTGCCCGCATGGATGACCCCGTCGTCGCGGAACGCCGGCTTCAGGTTGGCGAGCTTCTCGACGGTGCTGCCGCGACGGACACCCTCGTCGACCGACACCGGACCTGCGTCGGTGTCGATCGGCACGATCTGGTCGACGAAAGCACCGCGATCAATGGCTGCCGCAGCGAGTTCGTGCGACCGCACCGCGTACTCGTCGAGCGCGGTGCGGGACAGTCCCCACTTCTGCGCGATGAGTTCTGCGGAGATACCTTGGTTGAAAGCGAAATCATCATAGCGGGCAAGTGCTTTGGGTCCGTAGGGCATCCCGGTGGATCGAGCCGAGCCAAGCGGGACCCGGCTCATCACCTCGACGCCGCCGGCCACCACAACGTCCTGCTGGCCGGACATGACGGCCTGCGCCGCGAAATCGAGTGCCTGCTGACTGGACCCGCACGCCCGGTTGATGGTGGTCCCGGGGATGGTCTCCGGCCATCCCGCGGCGAGAACCGCATAACGACCGATGTTGCTCGACTGGTCGCCGACCTGGGATACACAGCCCCACACGACGTCGTCGACGATCGCCGGGTCGATGCCGGTGCGGCGCACCAACTCTTGCAGCACCAGTGCGGACAGATCGGCGGGGTGAGTTTCGGACAGTCCGCCGTTGCGTTTGCCGACCGCGCTGCGCACGGCCTCCACGATGACGACCTCACGCATGTATGTTGTCTCCATTCTGGTTTCGGGCCTGGCTTCCCGGCGGTGGTACCGACCACCGACCGGTGAACACGGGGTCCTTCTTCTGTGCGAACGCGGTGTAGGCTGCGCCGACGTCGTCGGTGCCGAAGTTGATGACCTGCGCTCGGGATTCGGCGGCCAGCGCGTCACGCAGTGTGCCGCTGGCGCCTTCGTTCAGCAGCATCTTGATCTGACCCAGCGCCACTGGTGGACCGGCCGCGAGGCGCCGAGCCTTGTCGTCGACGAAGGCGTCGATCGCAGCGTCGTCGACGACCCAGGTGACCAACCCCAACCCGTGCGCCTCGGCGGACTCGATCATCTCACCAAGCAGGGCAAGCCGTTTGGCTTGCTGCAGCCCGACGAGAGTGGGCAGCAACCACGAACCACCCAGATCCATCGAGAGCCCGCGCCGCACAAAGATCTGCGAGAACCGTGCGCCCGGTGTGGCCACCACCAGGTCGCAGCCGAGTGCGAGGTTCCAGCCGGCGCCGACGGCTACCCCGGACACCTTGGCGATGGTGGGAATCGGCAAGTCATGCAACGCCATCGCCACGTCGGACAGGATGCGGAGTTTGTTCGTCGGATGCCGTGGGTCCGGGGTGGAGATATCCGCGCCGGAGCAGAACGCGCCGCCGGACCCGGTGATGACGAGAGCGCGAACATCACCCGATCGTGCGGTGCTCTCGAGATTATCGCGCAGCAGACACCAGGCGGGCCAGTCGAGTGCGTTCTTACGGGCCGGTCGGTTCAGCGTGATGGTCCGGACACCGGCATCGTCGTCGACGAGTATCCCGGGTTCGGTGTCGCCGAGGCTCATCGCTCGAACGCCGCGCCGACCGCGCCCTGTGTGCGCAGAGCAGCGATCTGCTGCCAGTCGAATCCCAAACCGACCAGCACCGAGTCCGTGTGCTCCCCCAAGCCGGGAATGGCACCCATGATCGGTTCGAACCCGTCGATCACCGGGGGCGGGAGGATCGCCGGGATCGGCCCGTTCGGGGTGTCGATCTCACGCCACCGGTCACGTTCGGCGAGATGCGGATGTGCGATCACGTCACTGGGCTTGTTGAACCGGGCGTTGCCGATCCCTGCGGCGTCGGCGGCCTTCTGGATGTCGAGCAGATCATGGCGGCCGCACCACTCGCCGATCGCGTCGTCGAGGATATCGCGGTGATCGACCCGACCGGCGTTGGTCGCGAATCGCGGGTCGGCGGCCAGGTCGTCGCGCTGCACGATCTCGGTCGCAAGACGCTGCCACTCTCGGTCGTTCGTGGTACCCAGGACGACCGTTTGTCCGTCGGCGGTCGGATACGCGCCGTAGGGCGCGACCGCCGGTGACCCCATGCCGCGAGGTTCTTGATCGATTCCCGAATGGCGGGTGAAGTTGAGGGCGTACCCCATCAGTTCGGCCATGGTGTCGAAGAGACTGACAGCGACGGCGCCGCCACGCCGCCCATCCGCACCGTCGCGGCCACGAGCGACGAGCAACGACAGGATCGAGATGGCCGAGTACAACCCGGAACACACATCAGCCATCGGCGGACCCGGTTTCGCCGGGGCACCCGGGTACCCGGTGATCGCGCACGCACCCGATTCCGCCTGCGCCAGCAGGTCATAGGCGCGCTTGTGGGAGAGCGGACCACCCGGACCGTAACCGTCGATCTCGACGACGATCAGATCCGGGTGACGCTGCGCGAGATCACCTGGCGCGATACCGAGTTTCGTGGTCGCGCCGGGCGCCAGATTGGAGACGAGTACGTCGGCCGTTTCGAGGAGCCGATGCAGGATGTCGATGCCGGCCGCGGATTTGAGATCGAGGGTGACCGATTCCTTTCCGCGGTTGACCCACACGAAGTGGGCTGCCATGCCGTTGACAACGTCGTCGTAGTGCCGCGCGAAGTCGCCGCCGTTGGGATTCTCCACTTTGATCACCCGCGCCCCCAGATCGCCCAGGGTGCGCGTACAGATCGGTGCAGACACGGCCTGTTCGAGGGCAACGACGGTGATACCGGCCAGCGGTGCTTGGGTCTGTTCCATCACATCACCATGCCACCATCCACCGGTAGCACCTGCCCGGTCACGAAAGATGCTGCGTCCGAAGCCAGGAACACGAAGGCTCCGGCGACCTCGGCCGGTTCGGCCCAGCGGCGCAAAGGGATGCGGTTGAGCATCGTGGGGGCGAAGCGCTCGTCAGTGCGGATCGTTTCGGTCATCGGGGTGGCGGCCAGCGGCGCGATCGCGTTGACCAGGATGTTCTTGCGCGCCAGTTCCCGCGCCAGCGATTTGGTGATCCCGATGATCCCGGCCTTCGCAGCCGAATAGTTCACCTGGCCAAGGGTTCCGGTGATGCCGGCCGACGAGGTCACGTTGATGATGCGGCCGGTACCGTCGGTCGCAAGGAAGGGTAGCGCCGCCTGTGAGGTGTTGAACGCACCCATCAGGTGGACGTCGAGCATCCGCCGGATGCTCTCCTGCGAGGTGTCGCCGAACATGGCGGGCGCGGTGACCCCCGCGTTGTTGACGATGATGTGCACCGCGCCGTCGCCGAGCGCCGCAGCGCGCTCCATCGCCGTGTCTGCGGCGTCGCGGGCGCTGACGTCAAAGCCCATGCTGTCGGCCTTGCCGCCGGCGATCGAGATCTGTTCGGCAACCTTCGCGGCGGCGTCCGGATCGATGTCGGTCACGAGCACCACCGCCCCGGCGGTAGCGAGTGCCTGCGCGACGGCCGAGCCGATCCCGCCGGCGGCGCCGGTCACGACGGCTGCTCGCCCGGTCAGATCGAACAATGTGTTGGTGGTGGTCATGTCAGTAGCTCCTCGGCAATCCCAATGTGTGCGATCCCAGATAGTTGAGGATCATTTCCTGGCTGATCGGTGCGATACGCATGACACGCGATTCACGGAAGTACCGCGAGACGTTGTACTCCTCGGCATATCCCATGCCGCCGTGGGTTTGCAATGCTCGGTCGGCGGCGGCAAAACCTGCTTCGGCGCAGAGGTATTTGGCGGTGTTGGCCTCACGTCCGCACGGTTTGCCGTTGTCGTAGAGCCAGGTGGCCTTGCGCAGGACGAGTTCTGCGGCGTCGAGGTGGGCGAGCGAATCCGCCAGGGGGAATGCGATTCCCTGATTCATGCCGATGGGACGGTCGAACACCTCACGTTGCTTCGCGTATGTGACGGCGCGGTCGAGGGCGACGCGGCCGATGCCCAGCGCCTCCGCGGCGATGAGCATGCGTTCGGGATTCAGGCCGTCGAGAAGGTATTTGAAGCCTTTGCCCTCTTCTCCGACGCGGTCCTCCTCCGAGACGAACAGATCGTCGATGAACAGTTCGTTGGAGGTGACGGCGTTGCGACCCATTTTCTTGATCGGCCGGATGTCCACGTGTGCTCGGTCGAGATCGGTGAGAAACAGGGTCATCCCGTCGGTCTTCTTCTCCACCTCGTCGTACGGTGTGGTGCGGGTGAGCAGCAGGATCTTCTCCGACTCCACGGCCTTGGAGATCCAGACCTTGCGGCCGTTGACGAGGTAGCCGTCACCCTTGCGTCGAGCAGACGTGGTGATCCGCGAGGTGTCCAGTCCCGCACCGGGTTCGGTCACCCCGAAGCAGACGTGTAGATCCCCGTTGACGACGCGCGGCAGGGTCCGCTGCTTGAGTTCGTCGGAGCCGTGTACGACGACGGGCTGCATCCCGAAGATCGACAGGTGGATGGCGGTGGCGGCGTTCATGGCACCGCCGGATCGCGACACCTGCTCGAGGAGGATGGTGGCCTCGGTGATGCCGAGCCCATGTCCCCCATACTCTTCCGGAATGGTCATGCCAAGCCAGCCGCCGTCGGCGATCGCCTGGTAGAACTCGGTCGGGAACTCGTGCGCGAGATCCTTTTCCATCCAGTACTGGTCGTCGAAACGTCCGGCCAGCTCGGCCACCGATTTACGGATCAGTTCCTGGTCTTCGGACAACTCGAAACTCATGCCTGCCGACATGTCTCCAACCTCCTGTGCTCGCTGCGCGCGGAACACCGGCCCCGGTGGCATCGGAGCCGGTGCTACTCGTCATGAATCGATCAGTCCGATGCGGGCAATGCTTTCGCGGCTTTCACTGTCATCGCCGACCCACCATAGACGAGTGGTCCGGAACCGGCTGCGCTGCAGAGCAGTTCCACCGTCTCGTCGGCGTCGACGTAGCGTTTGCCGATCAGGACACCCGGTTCGGTGGCCTTCTCGGCGGACTGTGTCACCGACTTGGCCGGCTCCAACAGCGTTTCGCCGCAGCGTATCTCGGCACCTCCATCAGCCGGCGCGACGACCACCACCACCTTGGTGGTGCAGGTCGGACACGCCAGCTGTTCACCGGTGCGCAACTGCGGGGCTTTCGTGGTCATGGGTGATCTCCTCGGTGATCGCGGTGGTGTGCTTGCCCGACGCCGGCTCCGACTCTGTAGGAGGCGCGAGACGCTCACCAAAAGTGTTGAGGTCGAAGGCCTGCCGCGCCAGCCAGAACCGCAGAAAGTTGGTCAGTGAGTAACGCAGGAACACCGCGGATCCGACGATCGCCACCGCCACGCCGATCAGCGCGATCGTCAGCGCATCCCGCTGGACCAGTGGATCGGAGGTGTTGTGCGACATCAGGTAGGCGATCACCCCGAGGGCGACGCCGAGAACCATGGCCACGACACCGAGCCGTATCCAGAGTTGTGCGCGGGACGCGGCCGGGTCCGGTATCTTCAGTTTCTCGAGTTCCGCGGTGAAGCGTTGAGCGCGGTCGTCTGCGGTCGCGGTCATGAGGCACTCCCTAGGTAGAGGTTTGCTAGTTCTTTCTTGAGTGATTCGCCGGGCGGCCCGTCATATTCGACGCGACCGCGGACGAGTACGGCGGCATGATCGGCCATGTCGAGGACCGCCGACGCGAACTGTTCGACGACCAGGACCGCGACGCCCTCGCGGGCGATCTCTGCGACCTGGTCGTACAGTTTCTCCACGACCAGCGGGGCGAGGCCCATCGAGAGTTCGTCGAGCAGGAGTACCGCCGGATCAGAGGCCAGACCTCGCGTCAGTGCGAGCATCTGCTGTTCACCGCCGGACAATGTTCCGGCCGTTTGTGCCGCGCGTTCCTTCAGGATCGGGAATCGGGTGAATGCGATGTCCTCGATCTGTTCCCGAGTCTTCCCGGTGAAGGTCATCATCCACAGGTTCTCGCGCACCGTCAGATTCGGGAACACCCCCCGGCCCTCCGGGATCAGGCACACCCCTGCGCGGGCCGCATCGCGCGATGACATACCGGTGACATCGCGGCCCCCGTACAGGACGCGGCCGGAATCGACGGGATGCACCCTGGCCGCAACCTTCTGCGTCGTTGTCTTCCCCGCACCATTGGGACCGAGCAACGCGACCACATGTCCGGCGCGAACGCTGATGTTCACACCGTGTAGCGCCGAGATTCCGCCGTAACCGGCACGGATATCGCGGAGTTCGAGAAGCGGAGGATTCATGCTGTCCCCAGATAGGCGTCGAGTACGGCGGCGTTCTGTCGCACCGATTCCGGTGGGCCAGAGGTGATGATCGAGCCGAGGTCGAGGACGTGCACGAGGTCGCACACATCCATGACGAGCTCCATATCGTGTTCGACGAGCAGAATGGCCACCCCGTCGGCGGCCACCTTGCGGAGAATTCCGGCGAATCGTTCGGTCTCCTCGGCGTCCTGGCCGGCCGCCGGCTCGTCGAGCAGGATCAGATCCGGTCGAGTGGTGAGCGCGCGCGCCACCTCCACCTGCCTGCCGACACCGGTCGGCAGCGAATCGGCAAGTCGATCCGCATACGGTCCGAGTTGAGCGCGTTCGATCACCCCGTCGACGAGTTCCGCTGCGCCCCGACGGTTCCGGCGGAGTTCGGCGGCGACGAGCAAGTTGTCGCGGACGCTGAGTCGTCCGAACAGTTCGAGGCCCTGAAACGTCCGTGCCATCCCGCGCTTGGCGCGCTGTGCCGGTCCGAGCCGGGTGATGTCCTCGCCGTCGAGCACGACCGTCCCGGTGTCTGGACGTCGCAGCCCGCCGATCACGTCGAACAGTGTGCTCTTGCCGGCTCCGTTCGGTCCGATCAGTCCGGTGATGTGTCCACGCTCGGCGGTCAGGGTCACACCGCTCAGTGCCCGGTGCGCACCGAAGGACACCGATACATCACTGACTTGCAGTAACGACGGCACGATCGAGCACCTCCTCGTCGTCAGGGGTCCATGGCCGGCTGATGCCCCACCATTCGACCGGGATCTCGGGTTCGTCAGGTCCGGTGTCATCGGAATGTCCACGGCGGTAACGCCACTGCGCGAGAATTGGCGTCAGGATCACGCCCACCACCATCACCAGGCAGAACACGTAGCCGTTGTAGACATCGGCAAGCCGCAGCAGCCAGGCCACCAGGGTCCACCCGAGGAACGCGCCCATGACGACACGATCGGCGAAGACGGCATCCCACCGCTTGCGCAGCGACGCGATGCCACCCTCCTTGACCGCCCGGGCACCGAACGCGATCCCGAGTAACGCCGGAATCGCTTGGGACACTTCACGTAGCGCAGGCCACAGGACACCGATGGCGTTGAGCGGACCGGCCAGCGCCGCGCCGGTAAATACGCCACTGCCCACGGTGCCCAGTCCGGCGAGCACCACCACCAGGAAGATCGGCAGACCGGAGATGAAGGTGAACTGGTCACCGGTCACCGACCCGAGCTGCATCCCGAGCAACGCGCCGCCGAGTCCGGCCAGTGCGGAACTGAACCCGAACACCAGCATCTTGGAGATGAGCAGATTTCCGCCGAGGGTCGCGTAGGCGGCCTCGCTGTCGCGCAACGCAATCAGCCTGCGTCCCAACCGTCCTCGACGCAGCAGCGCAACGCCCAGGGTGGCGATGGCCAGCACGACCGCCGCGAACACCGTGATGCGCTGCGGGGTGTCGATCGCGTAGCCGAACAGTGCGGGGCCCGGAACCTCGACCGACCCTTGGTCGAAGAACGAGATTCGCACCCCGAACACCTCGAAGGCCGGCAGGGTGAAGATCCAGCGGTCGAAGATCACTGCGATCGCGGCCGTGCCGAGCGCCAGGTAGACCCCGGAAAGTCGCAGTGCGGGAACGGCGATGGCGGCTCCGACGACACCGGAGATCAGGGCGGCGGCCAGGATGGCCCACCATTGACCGTCGGCACCCAGCTGGCCGCAGACGATGGCTCCGATGCCGGCCAGGGTGATCTGACACAACGAGATCTGGCCGGCGAAGCCGGCGAGCGGGACGTAGGAGAGCGCCAGTACACCGACGGCGAAGATCTGGCCGTAGGTGATCAGGTCACTGTCGCTGAGCACCGTCGCCAGGATCAGACCGGACCAGACGATCAGCAGGGCGAAGAAGATCGTGCCCCGCAACGACGGCAGCGGAACCGGACTCAACTGGCGATCACGACCCCGTAACCGCCCATGCGGGAACAGCAGCAGGGCGAGCAGCAACAGGATGGCCGGGGCCGCCAGCCGGATACCAGGCAGATAGGCATTCTGCGGCAGGTATCCGGTCAGGTAGCTCTCCATCATCCCGACGACCACCGCACCGACGAAGGTCAGCGGGAGGCTTTTCAGCCGTCCGAAGATCGCCGCGGCGTAGGCGCTGACGATCACCAGCGACAGCGACATCGCGTCGAGCGCGACCACCGGGGCGATCAGCACGCCACCGATCGCGGCGAGCTCGATCCCGAGCATCCACGCAATCCGGTTGGCCCGCACCGGGTCTGCCCCGGTCAGGCCGACCAGCGATCGATCGTCGACGGTCGCCCGCATCTCGGTACCCGCTCGGGTCCGGAACAACAACACGCGCAATCCGACAGCCACCAGGATGGCCACGATCATGGTCAGTGCCTGATGCCAGGTGACGGTGGCGCCGAAGACGTGCAGCGGCGGCCGGTCGGCGAAGAACTGAGGCAGGTTCCGGGCGTCGTTCGGATCCCAGATCCAGCGCGCCACGGCGATCAACCCGCTCAACAACGCAACCGTCATGACGAGTTTCTCGGCCTCACCGAGACCTTGCACCGGACGCATCGCGATCTCGACGAGCAACCCGAACAGCGGTGTGAGCACACCGAGCACCACCACGAGCGACAACCAGACCGGCCAACCCCAGCCAATACTGAACTGCCAGTAAACGAATGCCGCCATCATGCCGGCCGCGCCGTGCGCGAAGTTGAAGACGCCGGTGGTGGTGTAGGTGACGACCAGCCCGCCGCTGATCACTGCATAGATCGCGGCGGTGCTGAGTCCGACCACGCCGAAGGCGAGGAATTGATCCATTACTGCACGTCACTCATGCTCTTGCCGACGTCGGCCAGCGTGAGTCCGTTGCCGTACTGACCGGTCGACTTCCGGACCGGGATGTTGCATCGGTAGGCGCCCTGATCGGGGGTGAAGTCCGCTGCCTGCCAGCCCTGTCCGGTTGCCTTCTCGACGTTGAAGCAGGGTGACGGCGCAGCACCTGGCGTCAGGTTCTGCGGAGCTGTCAAGCCACCGGCGGTCCACGCGGTCTCCTTGGTCGCGGTCTGCAGCAGGCATCCGCGCGTCAAGTTGTCGCCACAACTGGCGGCTGATTTCGCGAACAGCAGCCACGCGGAGATGGCACGTACCGCCGGGAGGGTGATCGCGGCGTCCGGCGCGTACTTCTTGTACATGTCCTTGAGTTGCGTCATCACCGGGTCGGTACTTTCGACCGGCAGGACGCCGCCGAGGTCGACGAGATTGTTCTGCTTGTCGGCGGAGGGCCCGAGCAGATCGAGGAACGGCTGACCGTAGGCGTTGTTGTTCGCGTCGATCCAGTCCGGCATGTAGTTCATGCTGGTCAACACGCTTTCCAGCTTCGCGAGCTGCTTGTAGTCGCCGAAGAAGATCAGGCCCTTGACGCCCTTGTTCTTGATCGCCTGCGCGTACGGGGTCCAGTCCGAGACACCGGCGGCCGGGTAGAGGTCGTTGTAGACGAACGTGCCGCCGGCGGCTTTGACGGTCTCGACCTGGAGGTCACCGAGAACCTTTGTAACCGGCGAGTCACCGTTGATGATGCCGACCGCGTTCGCCGATTGCGGGTAGGCATCCTTGAGCAGCCAGGTGCGGAACTGGTAGTAGGGCAGATAGCCGATCGTCTGCGACGGTGACGCCTGCACGCTCAGATCCGCACCGAGTTCGGTCAGCTGCGCGACCTGCGCGGGGAAGTTGGGCAGCAGGCACGTCAGCCGCTCCTTGGTGCCCAGGCCGTCGAGCGCAGCCCCGCCGCCCACCAGGGCGAAGTCTTGCTCGCATGCCTGCGACATCTGCTGGCGGACCGACATCAGCTTCGAATCACGGGTATTGGCAACGAGTTTGCGTCCGTTGACGCCACCGTTGTCGTTGCACCAGGAAGTGAATACCTTTGCCGCATCCACAAATTCGGCGTTCTTGGTGAATCCGACGTCGGAGAACACCCCGACCTGGATCTGGTCGTCGGCGACGCCCTGAGCAGTCGATCCTTTCGCGGATCCCTTCTGGCACACATCGTTCAGATCACCGAAGGAACTCGAGGCACTCGACGACGAGCCACCGTCGCCGGCGCCCATCTCCTCCGTTCCGCTTCCGTCACGGCCACCACATCCCGAGGCGACAAACGCCATGGTGACGATTGCCGCCGCCAGTACTCGTCTAGCTCTCAACTGATTCTCCTCAATGACGTCTGCGGGCGGACCGACCCACAAAGGCTGTGTGAGAGCCTCCGGCGACGGCCCGCGACCGAAGTCGAAGCACCCACTGGATAGCGTTGCTCTCAATAGTGGAAACTAGCTTCTCATTGCGGAAGAATCAATAGATTGAGAGATCCGGATCACATTTGCCACTCTCCGATCGGCCGCCGACGTGGCAGAACAGCCGCGAATAGGCATCACACCCACACGTCGGGCCGGGTCGCCACTTCCACCGAAGGCAACTTGCGGATTGACGGACAGACTCCGCCGTGAGAATGTAGTATCCATCGATGAGAACGTAATTCTCACCACGAGGAGGTTCATATGCGTCTGACACCCTTGCCGTCGGACCAATGGGACGACGACGTCGATGCCGCGCTCGCCGGGATGCTGCCCCGGCGGCGGCGCAATCCCGTGGGCGCCGGCAATGCCCTGTCGACGCTCGTCCGCCACCCCGACCTCGTCAAAGCATTCATGCCCTTCAATGTGCACCTGCTCTTCGGGTCCACCCTCTCCGACCGGATTCGCGAAGTGGCGATCCTGCGGATTGCCGAACTCAGTGCGTCGCCGTATGAGATCGAGCACCACACCGGGATGGGACAGGCGGCCGGCATGACCCTCGCGGAGATCGAGGACGCGCGACGCGGCGTCGCGCTCGACCCGGTGGAGCAGCACGTCCTCGACGCCGTCGCCGAACTCCACCACCATCACGCGATCCTCGACGACACGTGGTGCGCCCTGCAGAACGACTTCGACGACCGACAGCTGATGGACCTCGTCTTCACTGTCGGCGCCTACTCCACATTGTCCATGGCCTTCAACACGTTCGGCATCGAGCCGGATCGTGAACTACAGCCCGAGTACGAAAGGTAAACCGTTGGCACACTTCAAGAAACCCGAGGCGGGTAGTTGGACCGAGAGCTTCGACGGCCTCGGCACCGAGCCCGTCGACTACACCGACTCCATCGATCCCGAGTTCTACGAGGCCGAACGCGAAGCCATCTTCAAGAAGACCTGGCTGCACGTCGGACGCGTCGAGCGACTGCCCAAGAAGGGTAGTTACTTCACGCGCGAACTCCCGGTGGTGAACACCTCGCTCATCATCGTGAAGGGCAAGGACGACGTCGTCCGCGCGTTCCACAACGTCTGCCGGCACCGCGGAAACAAGCTGGTGTGGGACGACTTCCCCAACGAGGAGACCTCCGGCACCTGCCGTCAGTTCACCTGCAAGTACCACGCCTGGCGATACGACCTCACCGGCGATCTCAGCTACGTCCAGCAGGAAGGTGAGTTCTTCGACCTCGACAAGAACCAATACGGCCTCAAGTCGGTCCGGTGCGAGATCTGGGAAGGCTTCATCTTCATCAATCTCGACCCGAACGCCGAATCCCTCGAGGAGTACCTGGGCGCCTACGGCCAAGGGATCAAGGGCTATCCGTTCCATGAGATGACCGAGGTCTACAGCTATCGTGCCGAGATCGGCAGCAACTGGAAGCTGTTCATCGACGCCTTCGCCGAGTTCTATCACGCCCCGGTGCTGCACCAGAAGCAGGCGGTCAAGGACGAGGCGGACAAGCTGATGAAGGTTGGCTTCGAGGCCCTGCACTACGACCTGCAGAGCCCGCATTCGATGATCTCGTCGTGGGGCGGTATGTCGCCGCCAAAGGATCTGGGCATGGTCAAGCCGATCGAACGGATCCTGCGGTCCGGTTTGTTCGGTCCGTGGGACCGCCCCGACATCGAGGGCCTGGATCCATTGCCGCCGGCCATCAATCCGGCCGGTGCCGTGCCGTGGGGTGTGGACGAGTTCGAGATCTTCCCGAACTTGTCGGTGCTGTTCTGGGCACCCGGGTGGGTCATCACCTACCAGTACTGGCCGACTGCGGTGAACAAGCACATCTTCGAGGCGAACCTCTACTTTGTGCCGCCGAAGACCGTTCGAGATCGTCTCTCGCAGGAACTGGCCGCGGTGACGTTCAAGGAGTACGCGTTGCAGGATGCCAACACGCTCGAGGCAACGCAGAAGATGCTGGAAACGCGGACCGTCACCGACTTCCCGCTCTGTGACCAGGAAGTCCTCCTGCGTCACCTGCACAAGATGGCCGTCGATTACGTCAAGGAGTACGAAGATGCCAAAGCTGCCAGCTGAATTCGCCGACCTGGAGCGCTTCTCCGACTGGTGCCTGCCCACCGAGGCCGAACGCTACGCCAAGCGGTTGGCCTCGACCATGCCGGAGATGCAGGAGTTCTACGACGCGGGCATGGCCCGCCTCGAGGATGCGTGCGTGTACGGCGACAAGTTCGACCTCGACGATCTGCCCGAGGATGTCCGGTCGCTGATCCACCTCATGCAGTCGTTGGTGATGGTGTCGTTCCCGGTGGAGGTGTGGAAGCAGCCGCGGGTCCCCGACAGTGGGGCGGCCTGGGCCGAACTCATCACCGAACCCGTGGTCTGATGATCACCCTCAAAGCCGCGGGGATCGTCGACGTCGATGCGGGCGAGCTCATCACTCCGGGCATCGTCCCCATCGACGAAGGCCGGATCGGCGGGGTCGGCGGTGAACCCGAGGGCCAGGTCATCGATCTCGGCGATCAGATCCTCCTGCCCGGCTTGATGGACATGGAGGTCAACCTGCTGATGGGCGGGCGCGGTGAGCGCCCCGTCTACTCCACCGTGCAGGACGATCCCCCCACCCGGATGCTGCGTGCGGTGGGCAATGCCCGCCGCACGCTGCGTGCGGGCTTCACCACCGTCCGCAACCTCGGCCTGTTCGTCAAGACCGGCGGCTACCTGCTCGACGTCGCCCTCGGCAACGCCATCGACAAGGGGTGGATCGACGGCCCGCGCATCGTCCCGGCCGGCCACGCCATCACCCCCACCGGTGGACATCTCGACCCGACGATGTTCGCGGCGTTCGCCCCGGGCGTGCTGGATCTGACGCTCGAGGAAGGCATCGCCAACGGGGTCGACGAGGTCCGCAAGGCGGTGCGGTATCAGATCAAGCACGGCGCACAGCTGATCAAGGTCTGCGTATCCGGCGGGGTCATGTCCATGACCGGTGAGCCTGGCGCACAGCACTATTCGTTCGACGAACTGTGCGCGATCGTCGACGAGGCGCATCGTCGTGGCTTGCGAGTGGCGTCCCACACGCACGGCGCCGAGGCGGTCAAGGAGGCCGTGCGTGCAGGCATCGACTGCATCGAGCACGGATTCCTGATGGATGACGAGGCGATCAAGATGCTCGTCGCCAACGACACCTTTCTGGTACCCACAACGCGCCTCGCGGATGCGATGGACGTCTCCCACTCTCCGCCGGAACTACAGGCGAAGGCGGCCGAGATGTTTCCCAAGGCTCGGATCTCGGTGAAGAAGGCCTACGACGCCGGGGTCAAGATCGCCGTCGGCACAGACGCGCCGGCGATCCCGCACGGCAAGAACGCCGATGAGATGGTCGCACTGGTGGATCGGGGCATGCCGCCCGACGCGGTGTTGCGTGCCGCGACTGTGACCGCTGCCGAGCTGATCCGGGTCACCGATCGTGGCCGAATCGCCGACGGTTTGCTCGCCGACATCATTGCCGTGCCCGGAAACCCGTTGGAAGACATCACCGTAACCCAGGATGTTCGTTTCGTGATGAAAGGCGGCAAGGTCGTTGTCCAGAAATGACGATCTCCTCGAGATCGAACAGCTGCTCGCCAAGTATGCGGTGACGATGACCCGCGCGGACACCGCCGGGGTGGTGTCGGTGTTCACGCCGGACGGTAGCTACAGCGCCTTCGGCGAGATCTACCCGCTCGATCAGTTCCCACGTCTGGTCGAGGCCGCACCCAAGGGGTTGTTCCTCACCGGCACCGCACTGATCGACCTCGACGGCGACACCGCGACCGGCACCCAGCCGCTGTGCTTCATCGATCACACCCAACAGGACATGCGGATCGGTTACTACAACGACACCTATGTCCGCACGACCGACGGGTGGCGACTCAAGACCCGCGCCATGACGTTCATCCGGCGCAACGGCGAGCACAATTCCGGTCGTCCGCACGCGATTTCGTTCAGCTCGGAATGACTCCCGCTGAGTTCCGGACGGCGGTGCGCGACTGGCTCGACACACACGACCTCACCCCCGGCGAGGACATATCGTTCGATGCGCAGGTCGCTCAGTTGTCCCGTGTGCGGCGGGCGCTTTTCGACGCGGACTGGATGCGGTACGGCTGGCCTGCCGAGGTCGGTGGTCTCGACGGGCCCGCGGTCCTGCGCGCGATCCTTGGCGAAGAGGTCGCGACCCGCAATCTCGCCGAGCCCGGCATCTACTCCATGATCGAAGTGCTTGCGCCGACGGTGATCTCGTATGCGCGTCCCGAACTCGCTGCCGAGATGGTGCCGCGACTGCTCAACGGCGACGAGCAGTGGTGCCAAGGCTTCTCCGAGCCCGGTTCCGGCAGTGATCTGGCATCGCTGAGCACTCGGGCGGAGCAACGTGACGACGAGTGGATCATCAACGGACAGAAGGTGTGGACAAGTCTGGCCCAGTTCGCCCAACGCTGCGTCCTATTGACCCGAACCGCGCCCGGCCACGACGGCATCACCGCCTTCTTCGTGGACATGGACACCCCCGGTATCACCGTGCGCCCACTCCGGACGATGCACGGCGTCGACGAGTTCGCCGAGGTGTTCTTCGACGACGTCGCGGTCCCCGCCGGCCGTATGCTCGGAGCGCCGGGCGACGGGTGGCGTCTGGCGATGGACCTCTTGCCGCATGAACGCTCGACGTGCTTCTGGCATCGCATCGCCTACCTATATGCCACCGTCGATTCACTTGTCCAGCAGGCCGATCCGATCGATGACTTGGACCTGGGCGCGGCCTATCTGGCCGCCCACACCGTGCGATGCCGCTCGTATGCCACGCAACAGCGACTTGGGGCTGGTGGGCGACTCGGCCCGGAGACCTCCGTCGACAAGGTGCTGCTCGCGACCGCCGAGCAGCAATTGTTCGATACCTACCGCGATCTCGTGCCCGGGGCCATCGAGTGGTCCGACCCGGTACTGCGCTCGGAATACCTCTACTCGCGGGCGGCCACCATCTACGGCGGCACCGCGGAAATCCAGCGCAACATCATCGCGCGACGATTGCTCGATCTCGGAAAGGGAGACAGTGGATAGCGACGACCAGGACCTGCTCGCAGCCAGCCTGCGCAAGATCATGACGTCGGATTCCGGTATCGCGCTGGACAAATCGCTCGCCGACCTCGGCTGGCCGGAGATGCTGACCGACTTTCCGGATATCGCGATACCGCTCGTATTCCGACTGCTTGGTGACACCGGCTCACACGCCTCGGTTCTCAACGACGTCGTACTCGATTCGTCGGGCGAACCGCTGGGATCGACGGTCCCGCTTCCCTTTGCCGGCGGCCGTTGGCTCGAATGGTCGCGCTCCGACGACGCGACCGGTCACGAGTCGATCGACCCCGACCTTCCCTTGTCCGAGGTTCCCGGCGGTATCGACATTCCGATGGTGCGGGCGCGTCTCGCACTCGGCTGGTGGCTCGTCGGCAGCAGTCGCGCGATGCTGACCCTTGCCCGTGACCATGCCTTGGACAGAACACAATTCGGCCGCCCCATCGCCGCTTTTCAGGCGGTACGTCACCGTCTGGCAGAAACCCTCGTCGCGATCGAAGGCGCCGAGGCCACCTTGGCACACGCCGGCGACGACCTCGGCGCCATGCTCGCCAAGGCCGCCGCCGGCCGCGCCGCGCTGATCACCTCACGCAACGTACAGCAGGTCTTGGGCGGCATCGGCTTCACCGCCGAACACAGCTTCCATCGCCACGCCCGTCGCATCCTCCTGCTCGACGCCCTCCTCGGCAGCAGTCGCGACCTCACCCGCGAGATCGGCGGCATCCTCCGCACCACCGGGACCACTCCCCGACTGGTCAATCTGTAATTCTGCCTGTTGATCTCGATGCGCTCGATCAGCGGAAAAAGGCACGCCCCTTCGCTGGTCGAGTAAGTGACCAGGGCCGCCGCAGGCGGCCAACGTGAGCCGGGAAGAGTCTCGCCTTTTCCGCCGGTCGAGTAAGCCCGCGAGCGCCAGCGAGCGAGCGCATCGAGACCCCGTAAGGCGATCTCGATGCGCTCGTCGCTAGCGCTCCTCGCTTACTCGATCAGCGGGAAATGGTGATCTCCATCGCTACGGAAACAACCGCTCGATCAGCGAAATTGTCAGGCGCAGGCGGGAATCTGCCCACCGTCACCCTGCACCGACATCAGGGTGCAGAAGGTTTCGCTGGCAACCTTCCACGTGCCCTCCTCCTGCACCGCTTGGCCGCTTTGATCGGGCATCACGACCTTGCCGCCCATCAGGAGGTCGAACGTCACGTCGGCGTGAGTCGGGTCCGTCAGTGTGACGTTCTTGACTGCGACTGTCGTCGCCGTGGACTGCGGATTCTGCGTCAGCCCTTGGAGAACCGGGGTGAACGCCGCACCGTTCTGGATCAGCGCCGCACGCTGGTCCGGAGGCGTCTGACCGTTGAAGAACACGGTGTAGGCGTCGGTGATCTCCTTGGTGGTGGCCGCATCGGCAGTAGCCGGCGCGCTGGAGGTAGCGACCGCCGACGACGTCGCACTGGAGGCCGTGTCGTCGGAATCGGAGCTACATCCGCTTGCGGCACCGACGATGAGGGCTGCGCCGGCACAGGCGACAAGCGTGCGCCCGATGAGTGATCCACGCATGGTGGGGTCCTTTCTGACGAGCGCTCGAAACCTGCGAGCGCCCAGGATGTTACGAGAAGAGATCGTCGACCATGGATGTCGGCGAACGAGATGGCAATGACATTCTCATGATCGAGAATATCGGATCAGCAATGCTTATCGACCGTTTTGCGAATCTTGATCCGGTCACGTCTGTTGCGCGGTAACCGAATTGGCCTCACTCTCTCGACTCACCCCATCCTCGCCTTCATCTCGTCGAGCTGCACGAGGATCGGGAAGTCGTTCACGCTCAGAGCATTTCCGTGTCCCGTCTGGTGGATGTCGAATACCGACTGGATCGCCGCGTAGAACCCCTGGACATCGAGGGTCTGGTTGACCGCCCGCTTGGCCTGACGCAGAGCGAATGGCGGCATCGCAGCGATCGTCCGCGCCATCTCCTCGGTCCGGTCGTCGAGTTCGGCCCGCGGCACAACAACATTGACCATGCCGGTCTTCTCGGCCTCCTCCGCGGTGAACGGCCGACCGGTGAACAGGATCTCCTTGGCCTTGCGCGGACCGAGTTCCCATGTGTGGCCGTGGTATTCGACGCCGCCGATGCCCATCATGACCACCGGGTCGGAGAACTTCGCGTCGTCGGCAGCGATGATCAGGTCGCACGGCCAGCACAGCAGGAGTCCGCCCGCGATGCATCGCCCCTGCACCGCAGCGATGCTCGGCTTCGGAGTGTTGCGCCAGCGCAGGCTGTACTCGAGGTATCTGCGCGCCTCGCCGCCGTAGATCATCTCGAGGGTGATCTTGTCCGGCCGGGGTCCACCACCCTTGAGGTCGTGTCCCGCCGAGAAGTGTTTGCCCGCACCACGCAGGACGATGACCGCAACCTCGGGGTCGTCGGCGGCCTTGGTCCACGCAGCATCGAGTTCGTCGAGTAACGCCGCGTTCTGCGCGTTGGCGACCTCGGGTCGGTTGAGGGTGATCGTCGCAATCTTGTCGGCGACCTCGTACAGAATGTTCATGTTTCCTCCACAGTTGTTGCCTCAGCGGCGGGGAAGTCCGAGAACACGTTCGGCGATGACGTTGCGCTGGATTTCCGACGTGCCGCCGGCGATCGTGTACCCGAAACTGCGGGCGTATCGCTCAAACCAACTCGTGTAGAGCATTTCGAGGTCCATATGGTTGTACGGGGCCGTCAGTGCGGGATGTACGAAGCCATCACCCCCGGCAGCGGCGAGCGCGTGCTCGGTGGCGTTCTGCACGGCCTCGGATCCCATCAGCTTCAGCACCGAGAGCGCCGGCACATCCTGCTCACCACGTGCGGCGCGGCCGAGGGCCTGCGATCCGAGCAACCGCAACGCGTGACTGTCCATGACCAGGGTGGCGTACCGATCACGATCCAGGACCGTCTGCGGCCGGAAGTCCCGCAGAAGATCTTCCAGCCGTTCAGCAAAGCTGAGCCACAACAGAGTTCGCTCATGGCCGAGAGAACCGTTGGCGACGAACCAGCCCTGGTTGAGCTCACCGATGAGATTCTCGGCGGGCACCCGCACATCTTCGAAGAAGACCTCGTTGAAGTCCAGATCCGTCCGCGACGAGATGGCGCCGAACGGTCTGCGGGTGACGCCCGGCAGATCGGTCGGGATCATGATCGCACTGATTCCCTTGTGCTTCGGCGCGTCCGGGTCTGTTCGCACGAAGGTGAGCAGGACGTCGGCATCATGGGCACCCGAGGTCCATACCTTCTGCCCGTTGACGACGAACTCGTCGCCGTCGAGGCGGGCCTTGGTCCGCAACGAGGCGAGATCTGAACCGGCGCCGGGTTCACTCATGCCGAGCGACGCGGTGATCTCGGCTCGGAGAATCCGCACCGCCCACTTCTGCTTCTGCTCGGCGGTGCCGAAAGTCAGCAACGACGCCGCGATGATCCCGAGCCCTTGCGGGTTGTAGCTGTGATAGATCCGCCGTCGGGACAATTCGTCGAGGTGGACATACTGCTGCAGGATGCCGGCGTTGCGGCCACCGAACTCCGGTGGATTCCCCGGTTGCAGCCAACCGTTGTCGAACTGGATGCGCTGCCACTCGCGGGCCCAATCCGGTATGTCCGCACTGGATTTCGTACGCCGGGTGGCCTCGGCCTCGCTCGGCAGATGCTCGTCGAGAAACGCGATGAACTCGGCGCGAAACTCTTCGACGTCGTCGTCAAACTTGAGCTGCACGGTACTCCTCGGTGATCAGTGCCCGGTGTTCGTCGGTGCCGCCGAGCATCAGCTCTCCGGCTTTGGCCCGTTTGAGGGGGAACTGCAGATCGTTCTCCCACGTGTATCCCATGGCGCCAAAGAGCTGATATCCGTTGCGGAACACGATGGATTGACATTCGCCGGCCGACGCTTTCGCCATCGATGCCGCGAGGCGAACGTCCGGGCTGTCGGTGGCGATGGTCAGCGCGCTGTAATACGCTAGCGCGCGAGCTCGTTCGATCGCGACATGCATGTCGGCGGCCTTGTGTTTGACGGCCTGGAAGCTGCCGATCGCGACACCGAACTGTTGACGGTTGCGCACGTGTTCGAGCGCAAGATCGAGAATCCGCTGACACGCACCCACCATCGTGATGGAGAGACCCATGAGCGCCGTGGCGGCCGCACGACCCACGTCCGATACCGGATTGCGTTGTGAATCATCAACGCGCAGTGACGGAAAGGTCACGTCGGCGATGTGCAGCAGCGGATCGAACGACGGTACACGTGTGACGATGACACCATCGGCGGGCACGACGAACACACCTGCAGCGGTGGCAATGGCGAACTGCTCGGCCCGGTCGCCGTCGAGGACCGTGCGGCACGTCCCCGACAGCACCCACCCTCCATCACTCAGATGCGCCGAAACACCCTTGGATACAGCAGCTCCCGGTCGGCCCGGGTCGCCGAGTGCGCCGGCCAGCGGAGCGAACTGCGTCACGGTCGCAAGAAAGGGCGTCGGGTCGGTCGCCGCACCCATCGCCTCGAGCGCGATCGCCAGCTCCACCGCGTCTCCGGCGTCGGTCAACTCGGTGAATCCCTGCTCGACGTAGGTACGCCAGAGCGGCGACGGGTCGACGCCGTCGTCGACGACCTGCCGCACCCAGACCGGCGAGCATTCCTTGGCCAATAGGTCCCGCACGGTCTTGCCCCATAGGCGCTGATCGGAATCGAACTCTACGAGCACTGGCACTCCTCTCTCTGCGCGTTGCCTGTCCCGCCGGATCCAGATAGTTGCGAGACTGATCTATACATAATGAGAGAATAGCGTTCTCTTTCCGCGAATGGAATACTTCCGCTTTTTGCAACGGCCTTCGCCACAACCGAAGGTTCACTGGGCTAAACTCGCGACATGCATGTGCAACTCGAGGGAGAGTCGACGCGGTGACCAGCGCCAACGACGAGCCCGCATGGAAGCAACGCGCGGTCGAACGATCCATCAAGACTGCCAAGTTGCGGGCCGAACAACGTGTCCAGCGCTTCCTCGATGCCGCCCAGGCGATCATCACCGAGAAGGGCACCACAGAGTTCACGGTGCAAGAGGTGGTCGAGCGGTCCAAGCAGTCACTGCGCAGCTTCTACCTTCAGTTCGACGGCAAGCACGAACTGCTGCTCGCATTGTTTGAGGACGCGCTGGGCAAGTCGGCAGACCAAATTCGCGCTGCGGCAGCGACCGAGAAGGACCCGATCGACCGCGTGCGCGTCGCGGTGACCCTGCTGTTCGAACTCTCACGCCCGGACCCAAATGCCAAGCGTCCATTGTTCAGCGACTTCGCACCACAGCTGCTCATCACCCACCCGAATGAGGTACGCGTCGCCCACGCGCCCCTGATCGCACTGCTGGCCGAGTTCCTCGAGGACGCTGCCGCGGAAGACGAACTGCGGGAAGGACTACAGCCACGACGCATTGCGGCAATGGTGATGCAGACCGTCATGTTCATCGCCCAGTCGAGCGTGGCCACCGACGACCCCGACAATCACCCCCTCACCGCGGACGAGGTGTGGGAATTCTGTTCGCAGGGTTTCAGTCGACAAGCCTGACTCGGCGTTGAGAACCGTATTCTCATATTCGGCATTTGCCATTACACTTTGGGGATGGCTGCTGACTGGCGTGAGTTGTTGTCCGTTCTCGAACTCCGTGATTGCACCCCGGTAGGTGTTGGCGCGGGAAGCCTTTCGGCGCCGCCAGGTTTGACGACTTGCTATCAGGGCGCCAATCTGTCGTTGCCGTATCGTCGCCTGTTCGGCGGTCAACTACTCGCGCAGTTCGTGGCAGCGGCCGGCCTCGCAAGCCCGGACAAGTCGATCCGCTCGATCCACACGAACTTTCCACGAGAAGGCCTCGTGGACACCGACGTCCGCTACGATGTGGACGCACGACACCAGGGACGGTCGTTCGACACCCTCTCCCTGACTGCCGCGCAGGGCGACCGGCTCATCGCGGTTGCGACGGTCGCCATGCACGTCCCCGACGACGGCCCCGACATCCAGACCATCGATCCCGTTCCCCCGCTTCCCGGCGACGATGCCCGCAAGACCATCGGGCTGCTGCCGTGGGAGGTCCGCACCGTTGACGATCTCGACGATCCGTCCGCCGCCCGGCCGCACCACGAATTATGGATGCGCACACCACCTGTCGATGACGAGCGCCTTCATCCCTGCGTGGCCGCCTATGCCACAGATCTCACGCTCATCGGAACCGCATTGCGCCCCCTCGAGGGATTCAGCCAGGGCGGCAACGGTACGGCGTTCCACTCCGCGGTCACGTCACACACAATCTGGTTTCACCGCTCCTTCCGGACCGACGAATGGCTCTTGATCCGGCAGGACAGTCCCATCCTCGCCGGAGGCAGGTGCTATGGCCGGGGCGACGTGATCACCCAGAGTGGTTCCCTGGTCGCCTCTTTCGCACAAGAGGCCGTCGTACGGATGCCGTCGTGACCGCGACGGCGCCCTCCATTTCGACAAACGCCGCGGCACGATCCTCGGCCCTTCGATGTGTCCAATGGGCGACGGGCAACATCGGATCACGTTCTCTACGTGGCATCATCGAGCACCCAGGGCTGGAACTGGCGGGGGTGTTCGCCACGTCTCCGGCGAAGATCGGTATCGATGCCGGGGAACTGAGCGGATCGACGACGACCGGCGTCACGGCCACCGACAGTATCGACGACATCATTGCGCTGGCACCCGATTGCGTGCTCTACATGGCTGCCGCGCTCGACGCCGCCGAAGTGACGCGACTGCTCGAGGCGGGCATCAACATCGTCACCACGCGTGGCGAATTCCACCGTCCGGCAAGCATGGACGCCGAGCTGCGGGACCGGATCGAGCGGGCGTGCCGCGTGGGCGGCGCGTCGATACACTCGACGGGTAGCAGCCCGGGCTTCATCAGCGAGGCACTTCCGCTGGTCCTCGCCTCGATCCAGCGGCGGATCGATCAGATCACCATCGACGAGTTCGCCGATCTCTCGCAACGGGATTCGCCCGACCTCCTCTTCGAGGTGATGGGCTTCGGTGCGGCGGCCCAGGAGTTCGCGGACTACCGATTGGAGTATCTGCGCGGCAGTTTCGGACCATCATTGGAACTGCTTGCCGAGTCCCTCGGTGTGCCACTCGATTCGGTTGAGGTCGCCGGCGAGGTCGGTGTCACAACGCGGGAGGTCACCATCGCTGCCGGTGTCCTCCTGGAAGGAACTGTTGGTGCGCAACGAATCACCGTGTCCGGAATGCGAGACGGCCGGCCGGTGCTCCGATTCCGCGCCAACTGGTACTGCACCGCCGATGTCGAGCCGCAGTGGGATCTCCTGGCGACCGGCTGGCGCGTCGTCGTCGACGGCGA
The DNA here is from genome assembly GCF_048537925.1 of Gordonia sp. CPCC 205515. Taxonomy (NCBI): domain Bacteria; kingdom Bacillati; phylum Actinomycetota; class Actinomycetes; order Mycobacteriales; family Gordoniaceae; genus Gordonia; species Gordonia sp. CPCC 205515. The sequence goes on from NZ_JBCLVJ010000006.1 coordinate 61,991, forward strand.
CGCCCCACTCTCGGTCGACGTCAACATGCCGATCCCGTTGGACCGGATGGCCGAGACCACCCCCGGCTACACCGCCAACCGCGCGGTCAACGCCGTCGCCGCCGTGTGTGCCGCAGATCCCGGAATCCGCACGTCCGTGGAGCTGCCGCAGATCATCGCGCAGCTCCTACCGCTGGACGCCCCCATTCGCTAGTCGCCCCTACCGCTGGTCGCCCCTACCGCTGGTCGAGTAAGCCCGCGAGCGCCAACGAGCGAGCGCATCCGCCGGGCTGAGCTTGTCGAAGTCGAGGCCACCGTTGCGTGACAGTCGGTCTCAGAGGATCAGCTTCTCCACCGCCGCATACACATCACTGCGCCCGACGACAACATCGTCAACCGCATCATCAAGCGCGGGATGTGTACGCAATCGCGTCATGGCCAGCGACAGGATCTGCGTCCGTGTCCGCGCGGCCCGGCGTGCCGGGTCATCGTCACGTCGATGCTGGTCGATTGTGTTGACGAGCTCGTCGATTCCCGTACCGCGTGTGGCGATGAGGGTCAGCACCGGGGCCATCGACTCCATCCGGAGGTCGCGGACCGTCTGCTCGGCGCCCTCCCGGTCCGCCTTGTTCACCACCAGAATGTCGGCCACCTCGAGCAGGCCCGCCTTGGCTGCCTGCACCGCATCGCCGGCACCCGGATTGAGCACCACGACAGTCGGATTGGCGACCGCCGAGACCTCTACTTCCGATTGGCCCACACCGACGGTCTCGACGAGCACCACGTCGTACCGCAACGCTTCGAGCAGGCGGATGGCGGCGGGGACGGCCGACGTGAGCCCGCCGAGGTGGCCGCGAGTCGCCATCGACCGGATGAGTACATCCATGTCGTCGATGTGCTGGGTCATCCGGATGCGGTCGCCGAGCAACGCTCCGCCACTGTAGGGCGACGTCGGGTCGACGGCCAGCACCGCCACCCGCCTGCCGTCGGCCCGATAGGCGGCGACCAACGCGGTGATCGTGGTCGACTTGCCCGCGCCGGGCGGCCCGGTGATCCCGACAACCGCGATCTGCCCGGTCGCTGGACCGATGGCGTCGAGCACCGCGGCCCGACCCTCCCCCTCGACCTGGGTCAGCAATCGTCCGGCCGCCCGCGCGGAGCCAGTGCGCGCAGACGCCAACAGTTCCGCGATGGACGTCGCCCGGGTCACGGTGTCAGGCATGGACCTCGATGACCACCGCCGAGCCGATCCCGCCGCCGGCGCACATCGATGCGACCCCGAGTCCGCCTCCGCGCCTGCGGAGTTCGTACACGAGAGTGGTGAGCATCCGCGCCCCGCTGGCCGCAACGGGATGTCCCAGCGAGCAACCGCTACCGCTGACGTTGACCTTGTCGGGGTCGATCTCGAGTAGCTTCACACAGGCCACACAGTTTGCGGCAAACGCCTCGTTGATCTCGAACAGATCGATTTCGGAGAGCGAGAGTCCGGCTCGGTCAAGTGCTTTCGGGATCGCTTTGACCGGCGACAAGCCGGTCTGCGCGGGTTCGACGCCGACAGACGCCCAGGACCGTACGGTGGCGAGCGCGGGTAGCCCCAGGTCGTCGGCAGCGATCGCAAGCACCGCAGCGGCGTCGTTCGCGCCGCTCGCGTTACCTGCGGTGATGGAGAAGCCCTCGATTTCCGGATGCAGCGGCTTGAGCGCCGCCAGCTTCTCCATGCTGGTCCCGCGTCGTGGATGCTCGTCGACGGAGAACAACCCGTGGACGGTCTTGATCGGCACGACTTCCTCATCGAAGCGGCCCGCGTCAATGGCGGCGATCGCGTTCTGGTGCGACCGCAACGCCCACGCATCCATCTCGGTCCGCGAAACTCCGGCGGCAACAGCCGAATTCCAGCCGACGGTGATGGACATGTCCTTGTTCGGTGCATCCGGCTGGTTGGGGTGGGTCGGCGACATCCAGGGTTCGATCCATTCCTCGCCCACCCGGAACTTCGACTTGGGTGAGGTGGATGCCGAGTTCACCCCGCCGGCGAGGACGAGCCGATCCATGCCCGAACGGATGCTGCCCGCCGCCGCCTGCACTGCCGCCAACCCTGCCGCGCAATGCCGGTTGACGGCCATTCCCGGCACATCGACGAGGCCGGCGGTGATGGCCGCGTGCCGGGCGATCACCCCGCCGCCGTAGAGCCCCTCCCCGAGGATCACATCGTCGACCGGCGCCGATCCGATGTCCTGCATCACGGCGCTCACGGTGTGCTCGGCGAGGTCGAAGGCATCGGTGTCGCGCAGGGTGCCCTTGAACGCGGTTCCGATCGGTGTCCGCCGCGCAGCGACGATGACGGCTTCAGGCATGGTTGTTCTCCAGTTCGGGTGTCGGTTCGGTCAGGTCGGTGATCAAGTTGCGACGCAGCAGCTTCCCGGTCTCGGTGCGCGGGAGTTCGCCGACGAAGTGCACCGCGTCGGGGGTTTTCGACGACCGCAGCCGATCGCGAACCCACGACCGGAGCTCCTCCGGGTCGCCCTCACCGACGATGACGGCGACCAGCCGCTGCCCCCAGTCCGGATCGGGGACTCCGATCACCGCCGCTTCGGTGACGGCCGGGTGCTCGAGCAGGACGTCCTCGATCTCGGCGGGCGCGATGTTCTCGCCACCTCGAATGATCGTGTCGTCGGCGCGGCCTTCGATGAACAGATAGCCGTCGGCATCGAGTCGGCCGAGATCTTTGGTGGCGAACCATCCTTCGGGATCGAGGACGCTGCGGTTGCCGTATTCTCCCGAAATCTGGTCACCGCGGACAAAGACCAGGCCGTCGGTGTCGGGCGGCAGAACCGCACCCGACTCGTCGCGGATCTCGATCTCCACTCCGGGTAGTGGCCGTCCGACAGATCCCAATCGTGCCCGGATACCGGGCACGTCGGACGCGATCGCCGTCCGGTGATCGTCGGGACCGAGGACGGCGATCGACGACGCGGTCTCGGTCAGCCCGTAGGCGTTGACGAAACCGGTGTCGGGCAACAGCTCCAGCGCTCTTTCGATCACCGCTCGCGGTGTGCGGGCGCCACCGTAGGCGAGGCTGGCCAGCGACGGCAGGGTCTCGGCTTCCGCAGCCAGCACCTCGACGACACGGGCGAGCATCGTCGGGACCAGCATCGCGTGCGTCACCGATTCCGACCGCACCGTGTCGACCCACTCGCGGGCATCGAATCCACTGGCGTAGACCACGCGGCGGCCCGTGTACAGGTTCGACATCAGATTGGTCAGTCCGGCAATGTGATACGGCGGCACCGCCACCAACGCCGCATCTCCGACCTCGGCGGAGTTGAACTCCAGGGTGTTGAGCACATACGCCAACAGATGCCGATGACGGAGTACCGCGGCCTTGGGTTCGGACGTGGTACCGCTGGTGTAGATGATCACCGCAATCGCGTCGGGGTCCGTGAGATCGGTGCCCAGGTCGTCGAGTGGGGCATCCGGCGCGTCGTCGAGTTCGGCAATCCACCGGTCGAGGTCTTCCGAGCGCAGGATTGTTGCGCCCGGATGTTTCGCCTCCAAGGTCGCCAATGCGGTGTCACTGAGTCGATAGTTCAGCGGCACAAACGGAATGCCGGCCAGGGCTGCGCCGAACAGGGCAACGGGATAGGCGAGATGGTTGACACCCTCGTAGACGACCGCGCTGCTACTGCGCACCCCGTGCGCCGCGCGACCCGCCAACACCGCGAGTTCGGCCGCAGTAACCGATCGTCGACCGGCCGTGATGACCAATCTGTCGTCGACGCTTGACGTCATATCGAGAATCATGGTGATGTTCATGAGAACATTATTCTCTCAGACCGAGAGCATGACTTGCAAGGAGGAGCAGGAATGGACATCGCAGGTAGCTCTGCAGTGGTGGTCGGCGGCGCGGGCGGACTCGGCGAGGCGACGGTTCGGCGCCTGCATGCGGCCGGCGCCCACGTCGTCGTGGCCGATCTCGCCGACGAGAAGGGCAAAGAACTCGAGGCCGAACTCGGAGTTCGGTACGTGCGTACCGACGCGACGCAGACCGACGACGTCAACGCGGCGATCGCCGAGGCCGAAGAGAAGGGTCCGCTGCGCATCTCGGTCGACACCCACGGCGGACCCGCATCCGGGGGACGGCTCGTCGGAAAAGACGGCAGCCCATTGGATCTCGAGGGTTTCAAGACCACCATCGATGTCTATCTGACCGGGGTGTTCAACGTGATGCGATTGTCGGCAGCGGCCATCGCACGCCAGGAGGCAACCGATTCCGGGCGGGGCGTCATCGTGAACACCGCGTCGATCGCCGCCTACGAAGGGCAGATCGGGCAGCTTCCCTACTCGGCGGCCAAGGGCGGTGTCGTCGGCATGACACTGGTGGCCGCACGCGACCTGTCGCCGTTGGGGATTCGCGTGGTCACGATCGCACCGGGCACGTTCAACACCCCCGCGTACGGAAAGCACGCCGACCAACTCGAGGAGTACTGGGGCAAGCAGGTGCCGTGGCCTCGCCGGATGGGACAGTCACCTGAGTACGCGGCGCTCGTCGAACACATCTGCAGCAACGACTATCTCAACGGCGAGGTGATCCGTCTGGACGGGGCACTTCGCTTCCCGCCGAAGTGAGCGGGCCACTCGACGGGCAGGTGGCGTTCGTCGCCGGAGCGAGTCGCGGGATCGGCGCTGCCATCGCCACCGCGCTCGCCTCGGCGGGCGCCACCGTCGCGGTGGCAGCGCGAACCGAGACGCAGTCACGGGTACCCGGAACCATTCACGAAGTAGCGCAACAGATCGTCGACGAAGGTGGGCGCGCGATACCGGTGGCCTGCGATGTGACCGACGGGCAGTCGGTGACCGCGGCGGTCGATGCGACGGTGGCTGAGTTCGGTGGTCTCGACATCCTGGTGGCCAATGCCGGCGTCCTGTGGCTCGGGCCGATCGAGACGACCCCGGCCAAACGGTGGCAACTCTGCCTCGACGTGAACCTCACCGGCACATTCCTCGTGACGCAGGCGGCAATACCGCACCTACGCGCCCGCGGCGGCGGATCGCTGATCGCGGTCACTACCACCGGAGTGGGCATGGTCGACCGCGGCGCCAACGCCTACTGGATATCCAAGGCTGCCGTCGAACGGCTCTATCTGGGGCTGGCATCCGACCTGCGCGACGACAACATCGCGGTCAACTGCCTGAGCCCGTCGCGGGTGGTGCTCACCGAGGGCTGGCGCGCCGCCGGCGGTGGCCAACACATTCCACCGGAGATGGTCGAACCACCAGAGACCATGGGCCGTGCCGCGGCAATGCTTGCTGCACAACGCGCCGACGGTATCACCGGTACTGTCGCGCGGTCGGAGGAGTTGGTGGCGGCAGCCACTGGTTGAGCCAATCTCGCCGGTTGAGCCGGACCGGAGCGCCCCCACCGCCGGTTGAGCCGGACCGGAGCGATAGCGCAGGCCCGTGTCGAAACCCCCGTGACCCGAACCACAGTCCCGAAATCATCTCGCCAAAGGCCTCGACACGCTCGTCGCTAACGCTCCTCACGGCTCGACCAGCGGGGGCGGGTACGGCTCGACCAGCGGGGCGGGTTTGGCTCGACCGGCGGGGGCGGGTTTGGCTCGACCGGCGGGGGTAGGTTGGCTCGACCAGCGGGGGTGGGGCGGCGGTGCTATCCCTTCGGCGCGGTCAGTCGGGCGATTGTTGCGCGGAAATCGTCGGTCTGAAAGGTCAAGTCCTCGGCCATGTTCGCATAGTCGAGGCTGGCCAGCACTGCCCGTTCGAGGTGAATGTTGAGCATGCGCTTGGTGGATTCCACCGCCAACTGGGGAAGCTCCATCATCTTCTTCGCGCAGGCGATGGCCTCGGTGAGCGGGTCGTCGGCGATGTGGTTGGCCAGTCCCAGGGACACCGCGCGTTCGGCCGAGATGCGTGTTCCGGTGAGCGCGAACTCCTTGGCCTGTAGCAGGCTGATTTGCAGCGGCCAGGTCAGGGGGCCGCCGTCGGCGGCGACCAGCCCCACCTGCACATGCGGATCCGCCAGGTACGCAGCCGGATTCATGTACACCATGTCGCTCAGCGCCACGAGGCTGCAGCCCAAGCCGACGGCCGGACCGTTGACGGCGGCGATGACCGGGACCCGACACCGCGCCATCCCCAGCACCAGCTCGCGGCCATGGCGGATTGTTTTGGCACGCAGCGTTGCATCGTCGCCGAGCTCTTTCAGATAGCCGAAGTCGCCACCGGCCGAGAACGCCTTGCCACGGCCGGTGAGCACGGCAGCCCTGACTTCATGGTCGTCGCTGAGCTGGGTCCACAGTTGCGCGAGTCCAGAGTGCAGCGCGTCGTTGACCGCGTTGAGGGCATCCGGACGATTGAGGGTGATGATCCGCAACGGTCCTTCTGCGGTGACCTCGATTTCGCTGGGCATTCCGTACATGTCAGACTCCTAGTCCGAGTAGGCGCGATGCGACGATGTTCTTCTGGATCTGTGACGTTCCCCCCATGACACTCTGGGCTCGGCTGTAGAGGTACGAGCCGAGCAGGTCGGGGTCGGTGGTGCCGCCGACCGACAGCGCGGCGTGTCCGACGGCCTGGTCGACCCAGGTCATCAGCAGTTTGTCGAGGGACCCTTCAGAGGTGTGCGTGACCCCGTCGAGTTGTTCGGACAGTCGTCGTCGTACGTGGAGGCGGAGCATCTCTGTTTCGACTGCAGCCCAGGTGATCTCGTCGGAGTTCCCGTCGGAGCGGGCGGCGAGTTGTCGCACCAGCTTGCCATATCGAGCGACGTAGCCGAGGGTGGACGGCTCACGTTCATGCCCGACGACGGTCATCGCCAGCGCCCAACCGTCGCCGGGCGCGCCGATCATCTGGTCGGCCGGCACCCGCGCGCCGTCGAACACCACCTGCCCGAATTCGGTGGTGATGCCGCTGATCATTTTCAGCGGTCGTTGTTCGACGCCGTCTTGGTGCATGGAGATGATGAATGCGGAGATCCCCCGGTGGCGGGGGGCATCTCGGTCGGTGCGGGCCAGCAGCAGACACCAGTCGGCGACGTCGGAGTAGCTCGTCCAGATCTTGTGCCCATTGATGACGTAGTCGTCGCCCTCGCGGGTGGCCGTCGTTCGCAGAGAGGCGAGGTCGGAGCCGGCACCCGGTTCGGAGAAGCCCTGGCACCAGCGCTCGGTGCCGTTGATCATGCCGGGCAGAAAACGTTGCTGCAGTTCGCTACTCGCGTGTCGTCCGAGCCCGTGCAAAAGATAGCCAAGGCTGGGCCGTGGTGGTGCGCCGGCGATCGTGAGTTCCTCGTCGAGGATCACGTCATAGACCGGCGGCAGATCGTGTCCGCCGAACTCGGCCGGCCACGACAGACCGAAGAACCCTGCTTGATACAGCGCTTGATGCCATTCGCCTTGCCGCGCCCAGTATTCGTCTCCGGAGGTGGGGAACTCGCCGGCGTGCTCACCGAGCCAGTCACGGAGCCGGTGCCGGAAGGCTGCTTCGTCGGGTGAATCACGATAGTCCACTGCTGATCTCCTTCACACTCACGGCAAATGTTTCGGTGGACACCAGGACTCGACGCAGATAGACGTGCGCGAGGCATTCCCACGTGTTGCCGATACCACCGTGTACCTGGATCGCGTTCTCACACACCGTGAGAGCAGCGCGTGCCGCGTAGAGTTTGGCCATCCGTGCGGCGTGCAGCGCTGCGTCGGGGGTCAATTCGTCGACGGCCCAGGCTGCGTGGCGCAGGATGCTGGTCGATCCCTCCAGCAGCGCAAGGCTTTCCGCCAGGAGGTGGCCGATGGCTTGATACGACCCGATCGTCTTGCCGTATTGTTCGCGGATCTTGGCGTACTCACATGCCAGGGTCTGGGCACCGTACGCCGCGCCCAGCAGGTCCGCGGTGGTCGCCACCACAGCCAGCGCCGTCCAGCGTTGCGCCGCGTCCGCCGATATCGAACCCACGGAGCCGAACCGGTCGTCGACGTGCTTCGCCTTGCGTGTCAGATCCGCCGAGTCTGCGTCACGGTCGGTGTCGCCGAGCAGGATCTGTTGCCCGTCGAGTGCGGCGGCGTGTGCGTAGCCGCCAGCATCGAACGCCCGCCCGGCGACCGCCAATGTGGCCTGCACTTCGGTATCGGTGTGCCGCAACAGGTCATCGGCCAGCACCGGTCCCAGGAACGGCACGTCGATCAGTCCGCGCCCGAATTCCTCCGCCACAAGGGCGACTTCGACGCCGGATGCCCCATCCGAGCGGAGTGTCCGCCAGCCGGTGCGGGCCACGCTCGCCTCCAGTCGGGTCCGCCGCGCATCATCTCCGAGGTCGGCCACCGAGCCGGGGCCGAGGTCGGCGGCCATCTTCGCGGCGGCATCACGCAGTTGCGCCTGTTCACTGGTCAGCCGTGCATCCATAGTTCTCCTTCAACACTCTCCGTAAGACCTTTCCCGAAGGCAATCGCGGGATTTCGTCGACGACGAGGACGTCGCGGGGGCGTTTGTACGAGGCCAGTAGGTCGCCCACAAAGTTGATCAGTTCGGCGTCGTCGACCGGGACCGATAGCGCCACCGCGGCGACGATGCGTTCTCCGTCGCGTTCGTCCGGGATGCCGAACACGGCACAGTCCGCAACCGCCGGATGACCGTGCAGCACCGCCTCGATCTCGGCCGGTGCCACCTGGAATCCGCGCACCTTGATCATCTCTTTGGATCGATCAGTGAGCCGCACCCAGCCATCGGCGTCGACCGATCCGACATCGCCGGTGCGATACCACCCGTCGTCGAACGCTTCGGCATTCGATTCCTCGGGTAGGTAACCGAGCATGAGTGATGTTGAGCGCACTTGGATTTCGCCGACCTCGCCGGGAGCCAGCGGTTTCCCGGTCTGCAGGTCGACGACGCGGATGCCCACTCCGGGTGCCGCCTTGCCGACCGAATCGAGTCGCGCGTCGCCGATCGGGTTGCAGGCGATCACCGGGACCTCGCTGGCACCATAGGCCGGCAACCAGCCGATCCCGGTGCGGCGAGTGACGGTTTCGGCGACGCTGGGTGTCACCGGCGTGGCCCCCCACATGATGTACCGCAGCGGCGACAGGTCGAACGATTCCAGCGTCGGATGGGAAGCGATCGCCAAAGCGATGGGAGCGACAGCCATCTCGATGGTGATGCCGTCCTGCCCGATGCGAGTCAGCATTCGTTCGAGATCGAAACGGGCATCCAGTCGCACCCAGGCGCCGACATCGAGGGCGGTGACGATGTTGAGCAGACCGAGAATATGTGCGGGCGGAGTGACCACCTGGATGCGGTCCCGTTCGCTGAGATCGAGCACTTCGCGCCAATGTCGCACGGCGGCTGCGAACGACCCGTGACTGTGCCGCACCGCCTTCGGCAGACCCGTCGTACCCGAACTGAAGACGAGGACGGCCTCGGCCTCCGGATCGAGCGCAGGAGCGGTTCCGGCGGGCACCGCTGCCAACGGATCGTCGAGGTGCACCATCGACATCAGATCCGCCAACACAGGGTTGTCCCCCACCGCATGAGTTGCCTCGGAGACGCCGAGGGCGTGCGTGACCTCCTGGGTCCGCCACGCCGGGCTGATCAGCACTGCGGCCGCGCCCAGCCGCCAGATTGCGAGGACCGCGATCACGAACTCCGGCCGGTTACCCGACATCAGTGCGACCCGCGACCCCGAAGAAACGCCTCGTCCGGCCAGTGCCTGCGCAAGCCCCGCAGCCGCGGTGTCGAGATCGGCGCGCGTGTACCGCCGGTCCTCGAACTCGAGGATCACCCGCTCGGTCACCCTGACACCTCACTCTCTGACTCGGCTTCGAACACATGGCCCCTTGAGAAGCAGGCAATGATGAGAATATAGTTCTCCAATAGACAGAATTGCAATGCCGACAGAGGTGTCGGCGCGACTTCCGAAAGGATCAATCGTGGCCAGAGCCCCGCTGTTCCAGCGTGCGACCGTGACTCGGGTCATCAAGGAGACCGACGACGCCCACACGTTCGTGATCGCACCCGAGTCAGGCGCCCTGTCCTACCGGGCCGGCCAGTTCTGCACCTTCCGGGTCACCGTCGACGGGGAGGTGCTCTACCGGTCGTACTCCATGTCGAGCGCCCCGGAGACCGACGACGAGATCACCACGACGATCAAACGAGTAGTCGGCGGGCGTGTGTCCAACTGGCTGCTCGACCATGTCTCCGACGGCGACACCGTCGAAATCACCAGAGCCGCCGGAACTTTCTGCCTCCAGGAGAGCACTGCCCCGCTCCTGGGATTCGCCGGCGGCAGCGGCATCACGCCGGTGTTGTCGCTGGCCAAGAGCGCCTTGGCCACCACCGATCGCCCGGTCCGCCTACTGTGCGCCGATCGCGATCGGTCGGCAGTCATCTTCGGCCGCGAGATGGCCGACCTCGAGACCCGCTATCCCGATCGGTTCCGCGTCGTGCGGAGCTTCGACGAAGACAACGGATTCCTCACCGCATCCGTCGTTCACGATTTCATCGGCGACGACACCCACGCCGACAGCTACATCTGTGGTCCGGCTCCGTTCATGGATCTCATCGAATCCGTGGTGCCCACCGGAGGCCAGGTCTTTGTCGAGCGGTTCGGCACGGCCACACCGTTTCCCGACGCCGACGCGGAGACTCTCGACGCCCCGGCGCCACCATCCGACGAGGCGCCCGCGACCGGCGGCAGCATCACGATCAAGTTGGGCCGCAAGAAGGTCACGGTCCCACGCCAACCGAACGAGACTCTGCTCGAGGCCGCCCGGCGAGGCGGTCTCACCCCGCCGTTCTCCTGCGAGGCCGGCAATTGCGCCACCTGCATCGCGCACCTCGACGAAGGTACCGCCACCATGCGCGTCAACGACGCGCTCGAGGACGACGAGATCGAGGACGGCTATACCTTGACCTGCCAGGCGGTGCCCGACACCGACGTCACCGTCGTCGACTACGAGGCCTGAGTACGAAAACCCCACCACTACAAGGAGGATCACCCATGTCCCGAGGCGTTCTGCTGGTCGAGAGCCACCCGAGTTCGGCCGACCGTGCCGACGAGTTCAACACCTGGTACGAGGAGGTCCATATCCCCGAGGTGTTGTCGCTCGAGGGATACATCTCCGCGCGGCGGCTACGACCGTTGGACGGACAAGGGCCTTATGTGTCGATCTACGACATCGAGGGGGACGATCTCCAACTCGTCGCCAAACGGCTGTTCACCGCGGCCCGCAACGGCGAGTTCGCCATGTCGGATTCGATGCAGCTCGATCCCCCACCGGCCATGCGGTTCCTGGAGCTCACCGTCGAGCGTTGAGCCGCAGCGCACCATCCCCGCTGGTCGAGTGAGCCCGGCGACGAAGGAGCCGAGCGCATCCGCCGGGCTGAGCTTGTCGAAGTCGAGGCCACTCACGACTGTGATCTCGATACGATCGTCGCTAGCGCTCCTCACCAGCGGGTGGGAGATCGATCGCCCCCACCGCTGGTCGAGTGAGCCCGGCGACGAAGGAGCCGAGCGCATTGAGGCCACTCCTAGGACATCTCCCCAAGAGCCGGCGCGGACCGGTAATCCGGTGTGTACCCATCGATCCCGATCGGACACCGCACGGTCCGGAAGTCACCGGATTCGACGATCGCCGACGGCGTCTCCTCGAGGGCTTCGGGCATCGTGCGCACCGCGGCAACCGGAATGCCGAGCGGTTTGAGACGTTTCTCCCAGTTGGCCGCTGAGTCCGTGGCGAGCGCCGCGGTCACCAGCCCGAGGACCTCGTCACGGTGCGCGGCACGCTCCGCCATGGTGGCGAAGCTGTCGATACTCGCCTCACCGGCGAACGCCCGCCAGAATGAGTCGTGGGTGATGAAGATGGCGAGGTGTCCGTCGGCTGTCGGGAACATCTGTGCTGGAACGTAATACGCGTGCGCACCACCGGGCCGCCGGACGGGCTCGACACCGGTGTTGAGATACGTCGCGGCGTGATAATTGAGTTGCGAGAGCATCACGTCGCGCAGTGAGACATCGACCTGACCGCCGCGTCCACCGACAATCATCGCCAGAAGTCCCAGTGCCGCAGTCAATCCGGTGGAGTTGTCGGCCGATGAGTAGCCAGGCAGGGTCGGCGGACCGGACGGATCACCGGTCAGCGCCGCGACCCCGGTGGCCGCCTGGATGACGTAGTCGAACGCCGGGTCGTCGCCGCCGTGCAGCCCGTAGCCGGTAATCGCCACGCACACGATCTGTTCGTTGAACCGGTGCAGGTTCTCATAGGTGAGGCCGAGCCGGTGAATGGCCGAGGGTTTGAGATTGACCAGCAACGCGTGGGCACCAGAAACCAACTCGCCGAGTTTCCGCTGCCCGTCCTCGGAGTTGAGATCCAGACAGACACTGCGCTTTCCGCGATTCAGACTCTGAAAGTAGCTGTCGCTGACCTGACGCGAGATCTCGCCGGTGGCGGGTTCGATCTTGATCACCTCGGCGCCGAGGTCGGCCAGCGTCATCGTCGCATAGGGCCCGGCCAGCATCGTGCCGACCTCGAGGACGCGGATGCCGGCCAGTGGGCCGTCGGTCACCGGAGTTCTTTCGCGAGTTCGGCGATCACCTCACGGGTGCGGTACTTCGAGGCGATGAGCTCGTCGCGGGTGTCGCCGATCGGCAGCAGCCGCATCGACAGGTCGGTCACCCCGGCGTCGGCGAACTGCCGGAACCGGGCGAGGATCGCCTCCTCATCGCCGGCAGCGCACAGGTCGCCGACGTCGCGGGCTTCGCCCTGGTCGAGCAGACGCTGATAGTTGGGCGAGTATTCCGCCTCGGCGAGAATGCGATTCGCGCGGGACCGGGCCTCGTCGACCTCCGACGGCCGGCACAAACAGACAGGGATGCCGGCGATCACTCGTGGCGCCGGACGACCGGCATTGTCGGCGGCCTTGGTGATCCGTGGGACGACGTGGCTTTCGATGGCGCGTTCGTCGGCCATCCACAGGATCGTGCCGTCGGCGCGTTCCCCGGCGAGGTTGAGCATGACCGGACCGAGCGCAGCCAGGAACACCGGCATCGGTGCCACCGGACCGAGTTCGAGCGGATTGTGGACGGTGAAGGACCGGTTCTCGACATCGACCGGACCGGGTCCGTGCAGCGCCTGGTCGAGGACGTCGAGATAGTCGCGGGTGAATCCGGCGGGCCGCTCGTAAGGGATACCGAGCATATCCTGCACGATCCAGTGATGCGACGGCCCAAGGCCAAGTGCAAGACGCCCGTTGGACGCCGCGTGCGCCGACAATGCCTGGCGTGCCAACGCAATCGGATGTTGCGCCTGCAGCGGCACCACCGCGGTGCCCAATTCGATGCGCGTGGTGCGGGCCCCCATCAGCGCGACGGTGATCAGCGCGTCGAAGTCCGTGGGCACCTGCGGAATCCACGCGGTGTCCATGCCGGCCGACTCGGCCCACTCGATGTCCTTCATCATTCGATCGACCTTGCGTGCCGAATCCCCACGCTCGGGGCCGATCATCACACCGATTCTCATAGCGTCTCCGAAATCCGTTCTCGCTCAGGCTGGGGATGTCGTCAGGGCTCGCACGCCGGTGACGAGTTCTTCCAGCGGGGTTCCGGTCGGGAACACCGCGGCGGCACCGGCGTCGAGCAGCTTCTTGACGTCCCCCTGCGGGATCGTGCCGCCGACGACGACGGCGATGTCGCCGGCGTCGGCGGCCCGCAGCGCTTCGACGGTGCGGGTGGTCAGCGCGACATGTGCGCCGGACAGGATGCTCAGTCCGACGACAGCGACATCCTCATGCAGCGCAATGGACACGATGTCCTCGATCCGCTGACGGATGCCGGTGTAGATCACCTCGAATCCGGCGTCCCGTAGGGTGCGGGCGACGATCTTGGCGCCGCGGTCGTGGCCGTCGAGGCCAGGCTTGGCGACCAGAACGCGCGCGGCCATCAGAACACCACCGGCTGGGAGAATTCGCCCCACACCGACTTCAGAGACGAGACCATCTCGCCCACAGTGCAATACGCGTTGGCGCAATCGATCAGCGCGTGCATCAGATTGTCGTCTCCTTCTGCTGACCGCTTCAATGCCGCCAGGGTTCGCGACACCTCCCCGGAATCCCTGTCGGCCTTGACCTTTGCCAGTCGTTTGAGTTGCAGGTCGCGCCCCTCGGCGTCCAGTTCGTAGGTGGCGATCTCCGGTGGTTCCTCGTTGGAGACAAAGCGATTCACACCGACGACCGGACGATCACCGCGTTCGACCTCCTGATGGATGCGGTACGCCTCATCGGCGATGAGTCCCTGTAGATACCCGTCCTCGATCGCATGCACCATGCCGCCGTGCGCTTCCAGGTCGGCCATGATCTCGATGATCCGTTCCTCGGTCGCGTCGGTGAGCGCCTCGACGAAGTAGGAGCCGCCGAGCGGGTCGACCACCCGCGTCACCCCGGTCTCGTGGGCCAGGATCTGTTGCGTGCGCAGTGCGAGCGTCGCGGACTCCTCGCTGGGGAGCGCGAACGGTTCGTCCCAGGCCGCGGTGAACATCGACTGCACCCCACCCAGGACCGAGGCCATCGCCTCATAGGCGACACGCACCAGGTTGTTCTGCGCTTGCGGCGCATAGAGTGATGCACCGCCGGCCACACAGCCGAAACGGAACATCGAGGCCTTGTCCGTGGTGGCGCCGTAGCGGTCCCGGACGATCGTCGCCCAACGACGTCGTCCGGCACGGTATTTGGCGATCTCCTCGAAGAAGTCGCCATGGGTGTAGAAGAAGAACGAGATCTGGGGTGCGAACTGGTCAATCGTCATCCGGCCGCGTTCCACCACTGTGTCGCAGTAGGTCACACCATCGGCGAGGGTGAAGGCCATCTCCTGCACCGCATTTGCGCCCGCGTCACGAAAGTGCGCACCCGCCACCGAGATCGCGTTGAACCGCGGCACCTCGGCGGCACAGAACTCGATGGTGTCGGCGATCAGGCGCAACGAGGGTTCCGGTGGCCAGATCCACGTCCCGCGGGAGGCGTACTCCTTGAGGATGTCGTTCTGGATGGTGCCGGTCAGCTTCTCCCGCGGCACGCCTTTGCGCTCGGCGGCGGCGACGTAGAACGCCAGCAAGATCGCGGCGGTGCCGTTGATGGTGAAGCTGGTGCTGATCTTGTCGAGCGGGATGCCGTCGAAGAGCACCTCGGCGTCGGCGAGGGTGTCGACCGCGCAGCCAACCCGGCCGACCTCTTCGCCGACCTCGGGGTCGTCGGAGTCGTAGCCGCACTGGGTGGGCAGGTCGAGTGCGACCGAGAGTCCCGTGCCGCCTTGGTCGAGGAGGTAGCGGTAGCGGCGATTCGATTCCTCGGCGGTGCCGAATCCCGAGTATTGCCGGAACGTCCAGGTCCGTCCGCGGTAGCCGTTCGGGAAGTTGCCTCGGGTGAACGGGTACTCGCCCGGATTCGGTGGGGTGGCCCGCTCCTCGGGACCGTAGGAGGTCTCGAGGGGGATGCCCGATGCGGTTTCAGTCGTGTAGTCCATCAGCGAATACGTTACTTCCGATTTTGGAGAATGCCAATACCATTCTCACCTCTCTCTCGGACCATCGTCCCAGCACAGACCGAGAGTGAGGCCACTGACCTGCACGCTTCGTGGCACTCTCGCTGAGAACATGATTCTCAACATCGGATACGAGTGTTACGCTCATCTCATGACCGCCAAGGACATGGCGCTGGTGACGCCGCTCGATCCACTCGCCGACCTGACGGACACGTCGTGTGCGTATCTCCGGGCGATCTGGGTTGTCGGCGAACGAAACGACGGCAAGGTCACCACCACGTCACTGGCCGACGAACTGGGGGTTGCCGCATCCACGGTGTCGACCGCGCTGCGCAAGCTGGTCGACAAGGACCTGGTGACACATCCGCGCTACGGCGCAATCCGTCTCACCCACACGGGCATCGACGCCACCATCCGGATCATCCGACGCCTGCGGTTGCTCGAGACGTTCTTGGTACGCGAACTCGGCTACGGCTGGCATGAGGTGCACGACGACGCCGACGTTCTGGCGCTCGCCGCCTCCGACCGGTTCATCGATCGCATCGATCAGCGGCTCGGCCACCCCACCCGAGACCCGCACGGCGACCCGATACCCGCCGCCGACGGCACGCTCCCCAGGCTGACGCTCACGCCACTCGCCGAATGCGCCACCGGCGTCGTGGGCACCGTTGCCCGCATCGACGACTCCGATCCGGCCATGCTCGAGTACTTCCACAACGTCGGCCTGACACTCGATCGTCGGGTCACCATCGGTGTGACCCGACCGTTCGCCGGAACGATGTCGGTGGTGCCGGAAGGCAGCAACACCGATGTGGTGCTCGGTGACGTCGCCGCCCAGTCCATTTGGATCACCCTGGCGCCCAACGGGTGACGCGACGTCGACCCACAACCGCGCAATCAGCCCCACGATCAAGGAGATGACCATGCACCTCGATGACCTCGTACTACTCAGCATCGACGACCATGTCGTCGAACCCCCGGACATGTTCCTGCGACATGTGCCGGACAAGTACCGTGACCAGGCGCCGGTGGTGGTGACCGACGACAAGGGTGTCGATCAGTGGATGTACATGGGCAAACAGGCCGGTGTCAGCGGACTGAACGCCGTGGTGTCGTGGCCGGCCGAGGAGTGGGGCCGTGACCCCGCAGGCTTCGCCGAGATGCGGCCCGGTGTGTACGACGTGCACGAGCGGGTTCGGGATATGAGCCGCAACGGTATCTGGGCCTCGATGTGTTTCCCCACGTTCGCCGGGTTCTCCGCACGCCACCTGAATCAGCACCAGAGTGACATCACGCTGGTCATGGTGTCGGCGTACAACGACTGGCACATCGACGAGTGGGCCGGCGCATATCCCGACCGCTTCATCCCGCTGGCGCTCTTGCCGACGTGGAACGTCGAGGCGATGTGCGCCGAGATCCGACGCGTGGCCGCCAAGGGATGTCGCGCGGTGACTATGCCGGAGCTTCCCCATCTGGAGGGCCTGCCGAGCTACCACAACCTGGACTATTGGGGTCCGGTGTTCGAGACCCTGTCGGAAACCGGCTTGG
The DNA here is from genome assembly GCF_048537925.1 of Gordonia sp. CPCC 205515. Classification (NCBI taxonomy): domain Bacteria; kingdom Bacillati; phylum Actinomycetota; class Actinomycetes; order Mycobacteriales; family Gordoniaceae; genus Gordonia; species Gordonia sp. CPCC 205515. The sequence continues at coordinate 79,047 of NZ_JBCLVJ010000006.1, forward strand.
TGATGTGCCTACACATCGGTACCGGCTTCGCCGCACTCAATCTGGCCAAGGACTCGACCATCGACAGTCTGATGGTGCTCGCCAGCCAGATTTCGGCACTCGCCTGCCAAGATCTCCTGTGGGGTCCGGCGATGCGCACCTACCCGGATCTCAAGTTCGCCTTCTCCGAAGGCGGAATCGGTTGGATACCTTTCTATCTCGACCGCAGCGACCGTCACTACACCAACCAGAAGTGGCTGCGCCGCGACTTCGGCGGCCGGCTGCCCAGCGAGGTGTTCCGCGAGCACTCACTCGCCTGCTACGTCACCGACCCCACCGCGCTGAAAATGCGTCACGAGATCGGCATCGACATCATCGCCTGGGAATGCGACTACCCGCACTCGGACTGCTTCTGGCCCGACGCGCCGGAGAAGATGCTCGCCGAACTCAACGCCGCGGGCGCCGACGACTCCGACATCGACCAGATCTCCTGGCAGAACTCTGCCCGATTCTTCAACTGGAATCCGTTGGACACCCACAAACGTGAGGAGATCAACGTCGGGGCCCTACGCCGCGCATCGACAGACGTCGACGTGTCGATCCGCTCGCGGAAGGAATGGGCCGAGCGCTACGCCAACAAGCACGCCCCCTCGCTGGTCGAGTAGCAAACCCTATCCCCTGGTCGCCCCCTCCGTTGGTCGCACCCTCCGTTGGTCGAGTAAGCCCGCGAGCGCCAGCGAGCGAGCGCATCGAGGCCGACGCGCGCATGATCTCGATACGCTCGTCGCTATCGCTCCTCGCTACTCGATCAGCGGATAGGACCAGCGGGATTGGCGACTCCCTCCGCGGATCGAGTAAGGCACCGAGCGAAGCGAGGCGCCGCATCGAGATCACCCCACCTCGTCCACCAACCCCCACGCCAACGCCTGCTCCGCGTTCAGCGGAGCGCCGGTAACGAACAGATGCAGTGCCCGCCACCGGCCGATGCGTCGGGGCACACTGACGGTGCCACCGGCACCGGGGATCAACCCCATCGACACCTCGGGAAGTCGAATGACCGTGTCGGGCTCAGCCACCACCCGACCGGCGAACGCGGGGATCTCGATCCCGGCACCCACGCAATGACCGTGGAGCCGCACCTCGATCCGATCCGCCAGCCTCCCCATCAGTCGGGCCGCGCCACCGCGAGTGCGGATGAAGTGCGCGGTCACGGCATCGGGCATGTGCCCGAACTCGTCGAGGTCTCCACCCGCACAGAACGACGGTCCGGCTCCGTCGAGCACAATCCGCTGAATCGAGCTGTCCAGCAGCGGGATACGTAGCGCATCGACGAGCGCATCACGGATCTCGGCGCTGTAGGCGTTGCGTCGTGTCGGGCGGTTCAGGGTGAGCCGCAGGATGTCGTCGACGCGCTCGATGAGAACGGGGTCGTCGGCGAACTCCTGTCGACGCGGCTCGCGCGACTTCGCCTGTCGCTCCTCCAGCCAGCGACGGTACTCATCACCGCCCTGCAAGGTGGAGTACCCGAACGACTCGACATCGACCGCCGCCGGAACGGTCAGCGATTCCGACGCACGAACCACCTGTGCCGCAACCAGAGTCGACTGCGGCAAGCGATCGGCCACGTCGACGAAGCTCTCCACCGCCGCGTCAACGTCGACGACACCCACGAGGCTGCGATGTGGAGGCGAATCAACGGCAACGTAGGTGAGATCCAGCGCCGACGTCAACGAATACAGTCCGTCGTCGACCTGTTGATGTGCCCGGCCGACGAGGACCCGATCCAGATCCGCAACCCGCTCCGCTGCCCGCTGCGCTAACTCCGGGTCGGCGTCGTCGAGATCCACGATCACCACTGGCTCGACCAGGCCGGCAGTCGCATCGAGCAGCGGCGAGACCGCCGGACTCTCGGCGAGTTCCGCGACGCTGATAACCGGATACGACGTCGTCATCTGACCATCCTGTCAAACGCTCATCGATCGGTAGGATCAGACCGTGCCAAGAGTTTCCACCGCCGACCGCGTTCGGGATTGGACCGAGAGCGGGATCGTGCCGCTCACCGGGCGACCCGACAGACCGCCGGTGGTCCCGCCAGGTCACGCCGCGACCACCGCGCGAGCACATTCGACATGGATTGCCAACGCCAGCAACGGAACCGTCGATCTCGACGGCGCCCAGCTACTTGCGGAGCGCGCCGCGTTCACCGGGCATCGGCGATCCGGCGCCCGCTCGGTGGGTGGATCGTGCCGGTTGCTGCCCACCGCGGATGGATGGGCAGCGGTGTCGTGCGCCCGGCCGGACGATCCGTCCCTGCTGGGCGCGATGATCGAGACCGCGATCGACGACGATCCCTGGCCTGCGGTCACCCGATGGCTCAGCGAGCACCCCGGAGCCGACCTCAGCGAACGCGCCGAGTTGCTGGGTGTCGCAGCGGGGGTGGTCGGTGAAGCCGCAGAAGAAGCGAACCGGAACCCGTCTTTCGACGGCCTCCGACCGCGCTCGGTGGCCGGACTGGTCGTCGTCGACTTCAGCGCGCTGTGGGCCGGACCGTTGTGCGCCCACCTTCTCGGTCTGGCCGGCGCCCGGGTGATCAAGGTCGAAACCCCAACGCGCCCCGACGGTGCGCGCCGCGGCAACCTCGACTTCTACCGACTTCTGCACGCCGGGCACGAATCGGTGATGCTCAACCCGAACCTCGACGACGACCGCCGCGCGTTGGCCGCGCTGGTGTCGGCGGCCGATGTCGTCATCGAAGCGTCTCGGCCACGCGCACTGCGCGGATTCGGCTTGGATGCAGAGGAATTCGTCGAGTCCGGTGGCACGTGGGTCTCGATCACCGCGCGTGGACGGGACTCGCAGCGCATCGGATTCGGCGACGACGTCGCGGCCTGTGCCGGACTGGTGGCCACCGATCCGGCGGGCCCGATGTTCGTCGGCGACGCCATCGCGGATCCACTCACCGGCCTTGCGGCAGCGGCGTTGGTGATGTCGGAAGCCGAGCATGCGCGTTCGGCTGGCGTGCTCTGGGATGTGTCGATGGCCGGTGTCGTCGCCGCAACACTCATCGACGACGAATCCCGCAGCGGCACAACAATGGACATCGGTCTCGCCCCACCCACCCCGCGGACGGCACACGGTACGGCCCCCGAGTCCGGCGAGGGTACCGGGGCCGTCCTGCGCGGGTTCGGTATTCGATGACACACCTCCTGCTCCGCAATGTTGAGGTGTCCGGGGTTCGCCGCGATGTCGCGATTGCCGACGGGCGGATCAGTCATATCGCCGACCGCCTCGATCCCCACGACCACGAGGTGATCGATGGGCACGGCGGCGCTCTGTTACCCGGGCTGCACGATCACCACATCCATCTCCATGCGACGGCAGCGGCGATGGCGTCGGTGCGGTGCGGACCACCGGCGGTCACGTCTCCCGACGCCTTGGCCGCCGTATTGCGTAACGCTCCGGGCGACAGCTGGATTCGTGGTGTCGGATACGTCGAAACGGTGGCGAGTCTTCTCGACTCCGTCGCACTGGATCGTTTCGAGGCAACTCGCCCGGTGCGTATCCAGCACCGTAGCGGCGCCGTATGGTTTCTCAACTCCGCGGCTGCCGCGGCCGTCGGATTGGAGCAGGCTGATCATCCGGGCGTGGAACGCGACGATCACGGTCACCCCACCGGACGTGTGTGGCGTGCGGACTCGTGGCTACGAGACCGATTGCCGGACAACGGACCACCGCCACTGGATGCGGTCGCCGCAGAGCTCACGCGCTACGGAATCACCGGAGTCACTGACGCCACCCCCGATCTCGACGCCCGAACACAATCCGCGATCATCGAGGCACACGAAACGGGGATCCTGCCCCAACGAGTGCACCTGCTGGGCGTTCCGATCGGCCAGGAGACCACCGGCCCGACCGTCACCACCGGCCCGTACAAGATCGTCATCGCCGATTCCGCTCTACCCGAACTCGATTCACTGACCCAGACAATCCGCCACGCCCACGACCACGGTCGTCCCGTCGCCGTCCACTGCGTCAGCCGCGTAGCACTCGTCCTGCTACTGGCGGCGTTCGACGACGCCGGCACCGTCACCGGGGACCGGATCGAGCATGGCGCGGTGATCCCCGACGAGCTCATCAGCGAACTCGCGGACCGTCAACTGACGATCGTCACCCAGCCCGGTTTCATCGCCGACCGCGGCGATGACTATCTCGATCGTGTCGATGCCGAGGACCTCCCTCACCTCTACAGGTGCCAGTCCCTTGTGGACCGTTCTGTGCCTATTGCTCTGTCGAGCGATGCGCCCTACGGACCGCTCGACCCATGGGCGGTCATCGCGGCCGCGATCACCCGGCAATCCGCCACCGGCATCGCGATCGGGACAAACGAATCCATGTCGCCGCCGACCGCGTTGAACAGGTATCTGGCTCCACTCGACGATCCCGGCGGTGAGCCGCGGCAAGTCGTCGTCGGGGCACCCGCGGATCTCGTCCTGCTCGGTTGCTCTCTCCGCACCGCACTATCCTCACCCAATGCAAGGAACATACGCTGCACCACTATTCGCGGGCACGTGCATCGCCTGCGTTGAATGCAGGCGGCGGGAGCACCTCCGCGACAACCGATCCCGCAGCCAACCATTCGCCGAGTGCAGCGGCGCAAGCTCCATCGGCAGCGGCCGGATGCGCGCGGATGGCCGAGATAGTCATTCCGAGATGGTGTCCACTCCGGCAGCCCCGCATTCTGCCATCAGCCGCTTGTCTCGAGTCCACAGCACCGCACCATCGACGAGAAGCACCGATCCGAGCAGTCCGGCGTCCACTGGGCTCAATCCACGGCCCCAAAGTTGTCGAGTCTCGACGAGGTGTAACAACTCGTCATGGGACAGCATCGGAAACGGCACCAAGTTGACGAGTAAGTCGATCACCACATCGCGTTGGGCCATCGACCCCATTGCGATTTCTTCGACAACCAATGGGTGACAACCGATCTCGCCGTCGCCGAGCAGCGCGCTCAACCGCTCACTCTTGGTGTGCAGATCCAGATCGACGTATCAACCAGGATCATCCGCCCGACGATCGGCGACGCGGAGCCGCCGCGGCCGTCGGATCGGTGCCACCGAGCGCAGCAAGGCGACGCGCACTTTCAATGCGTATCAGCGCCTGCAGTCCTTCGCGAATCAAGGCTGCCCGTCCGTGAATTCCGGTCAGCTCGGCCGCCTTGGCCAATAGATCGTCGTCCAGGGTGACCGTCGTACGCATGACGCATCTCCAAATCGCGTCAATCGATGTCAACCACGATGCCAGCTGCCGGCAGTTCTCGCCACCGATACCTACCAAACCAGCTTCGCCAACTCCCCCGCATCCTCGGCAGTGGCCGCCCAGCTCGCCAACAGCTTCAGTCCATCAGCAGCCGGAGTGCCCGAAGCCGCGGTGTACGCCAACATCGTCAACTCGGGGTGTGCCGGGAATTCCACTGCCTCGTAATCAAGTTCGAGTAGCCCCACCGCCGGATGATGCAGCTTCTTCTTCCCGGTCCGATGGAATCGGACGTTGTGTGCCGCCCACCGGGTCCGGAAAATCTCACTCTGCGTGGACAACTCGCCGATCAGTTCGATGAGCTTCTTGTCATGAGGGTTGCGCCCGGCCTCGGACCGCAGCATCGCGGCGATGTCGTCGGCACCGCGCTCCCAGTCCACGAAGAAGTCCTTGGACGCCGGATCGAGGTAGACGAAACGAGCAGTGTTCGGACACCTGGTGGGATCACTGGCAAGCAACGGCGCATACAGCGCGCGAGCCATGGTGTTGGCGGCGAGCATGTCGTGTCGCGCATTGCGCACCCAGGCGGGTGCATCGGTGATCGCATCGAGCAACTGCTGCACACCTGGGGTGACACCGACGCTACGGCTACGGTGACGCACCGGACGCTGCTGCGCGGCCCGCGCCAGGTCGTAGAGGTGGGCTCGCTCGGCCTCATCGAGTTGCAGCGCCGAGGCGACACCGTCGAGCACGGCGTCGGAGGCACCGGCCAGGTTGCCGCGTTCCATCCGCACGTAATAGTCGATGCTCACCCCGGCCAACAAGGCGACCTCTTCCCGGCGCAGCCCCGCCACCCGACGCTTGGCACCGCCGTAGGCCGGCAGACCTGCCTGGTCCGGGGTGATCCGCGCACGTCGAGACGTGAGGAACTCCCGGACTTCGGCACGATGGTCGGCTGGCGTACTCATGACATTCACGGTAAGGCGACGACGCTGGTCGTGGGAGGTACTGGCGTTACCTGGAACAAGCGGCACTCCCATACGCGCGGATCAAGGAGTGAACTGGTCACCATGAAGACCACCCCCATGAAGCCCAGCGCCGACCGCCACAACCGCCGCAATCCTGGCGACCATCATGATCAGCTACTTCATGATCCTGCTCGACATTGGGTGTCGTGGCGGGCCGGCTTCTACCGTATACAGCGACGGCGTCTGCGGCATCTCGCAACAACTATTGGCGCGGCCGATCGCTGACACCGCTGCCATATACCGCCCGTCGGTCTGGCCATGATGGGTCACTGCCCGCCGGCCTCGCCATCCTCCCGATGACCACCGACCAACTAGTGAGGAGAAACCCATGAAAGCAACCATGATCTACGCCGCAGGCGACATCCGCGTCGAGAACATCCCCGACGCCACCATCAAGAACCCCACCGACGCCGTGGTCCGCGTGGTCCGCAGTTGTATCTGCGGCAGCGACCTGTGGCCCTACGGCTCGAAACCGGCCGACAGCGCACCGAATACGATCGGGCACGAATTCCTCGGAGTGGTCGAAGACATCGGCGCAGACGTGACCGGACTGAAGAAGGGAGACCTCGTCGTCAGCCCGTTCACCTGGTCGGACAATACCTGCGACTTCTGCGCGGAAGGCCTGCAGACGTCGTGTCGGCACGGCGGATCGTGGAATGCCGGTGATGTCACCGGATGTCAGGCCGAAGCCGTCCGCGTGCCACAGGCCGACGGCACCCTGGTGAAACTTCCCGTGGCCGAGGACTCCGCGTTGCTGGCGTCGCTGCTGACCCTGTCCGACGTGTACTGCACCGGTCACCACTGTGCGGTCAGTGCGGGAGTGACTGCGGGACAGACGGTCACGGTGATCGGCGACGGCGCTGTCGGCCTGTCCGCGGTGTTGGCTGCGAAACAGCTTGGTGCCGAGCAGATCATTCTGATGGGGCGGCACCGGGCCCGCACGGATCTCGGCCGCGCGTTCGGCGCCACCGACATCGTCGCCGAACGCGGCGACGAAGGGGTGCAACGAGTCCGCGAACTCACCGGCGGCGACGGCACCCACGCCGTCCTCGAATGCGTCGGACTCTCCCCCGCCGTCGACACCGCCTTCGACGTCGTCCGCGACGGGGGTGTCGTCAGCCGCGTCGGCGCACCCCAATACACCGAAGCACAAGCCGGTTTCGGTGTGTTCCTGCGCAACATCACCTTCACCGGCGGCGTCGCACCTGCACGCAACTACATCGAAGACCTGATGCCCGCCATCCTCGACGGTACGGTTGAACCAGGCAAGGTATTCGACAGCACACTCGCCCTCGACGACATCGCCGACGGATATCAGGCCATGGCCGACCGAAAGGCGTTGAAAGTGCTCATCACTGACTAGTGCTCCACCGAAACGCCCGCGGAATCAGCACTTGACGGAGGAATACATGGAACTCGCCCTACACATCGCCGACTTCACCTGGTCCGGAGGTGCGCCCGCACTCGGGCCGGCCCTCGCCAAACACGTCCGCGACGCCGAGGCCATCGGCGTGCGCCGCATCAGCGTGATGGATCACTTCTGGCAGATCCGTGGCGTGGGTCCCGCCGAGACCGAGATGCTGGAGGCCTACTCGGCACTCGGCTTCATCGCCGCTCACACCGAGACCGCACTGCTGCACACCCTGGTCACCGGCGTCACCTATCGTGAGCCGGCGCTGCTGGCCAAAGCGGTCACCACCCTCAATGTGCTCGCCGGCGGCCGGGTCGGACTCGGTATCGGCGCCGCCTGGAACGACGAAGAGTCCGACGGACTCGGCTTCGAGTTCCCGCCCACCGCAGAACGATTCGAGCGTCTCGAGGAAACCATCCGGATCTGCCTGCAGATGTGGACAGACTCCGAAGAACCGTTCAACGGCAAGCACTATCAGCTGGGTCGCACACTCAACTCGCCGCAGTCGCTGAGCCAGCCGCATCCCTACCTCATGATCGGCGGGTCGGGCGAGAAGAAGACGCTGCGTCTGGTCGCGCAATACGCGGACGCCTGCAACATCTTCGGCGGCCCCGACGCCGCCCACAAGCTTGACGTCCTCCGCGCCCACTGCGACACAGTCGGACGCGACTACGACGAGATCGACAAGACCACGATCTTCCGCATCGACCCCGACAGCACCGTCGACGACATCGTCACCACCGCAAACAGCATGGCAGAACTCGGCTTCACCTCCGCCTATGTCTACGCCAGCGGCATCACCGAACCCCAACGCATCATCGATCTCTTCGACGACGCCATACCCCGGCTGCACTGACCCAGAGCATATTTCGCAGGGGCGCGACCCGATGACGGCATGTCCGCTCCCCCAATCCGAATCCGCTCCCTCGACCGAAGGAGCGGATTCGCAATGAAGGAGCGGATGTTTCACGGTCGCGTCAGGAACGACATCACCGTGGCTTCGAAGGCGTCCTTCTGCTCGATCATCACCCAGTGCCCGCAATCGGGGAAGATGTGCACCTCGCCACGCGGCAGCAGCCGCATCGGAATGATCGACATGTCCAGCGGGCTCACCCGGTCGTCGCGGCCCCAGGTGACCAGGGTCGGCGCCTGAATCGAGCGCATGTTCGCCCACTGCGGCGGATCGGTCGAGACGCGCTGCGCGGCCACCATTCGGTCGATGGCGGTCTTTCCGTACATCCGTTGCGCGCTCGCGAGGGTTTCGGGGTCGGTGGCCTGTACCCAGCGTTCCTGGATCAGTTCCTCGGTGACCAGCGCCGGGTCGTAGACCATGGAGTGCAGCCAGGCGATGAGACGGTCACGGGTCGGGTTGTCGGTGAACTCGCTGAGCAGTTTGATGCCTTCGCCGGGGAACGGGCTGTAGACATTGCCGCCGATCCCGCCGATGGTGACGAGTCGTTCGACGCGGTCGGGCTGCTTCATGGCGAAATCAATGGCAACACCACCGCCCATGGAGTTGCCGATGATCGACACCCGGTCGAGGCCGAGACCGTCGAGGAACAGGGGTACCGCGCGCTGCGCCGAGAGCATGGGGTGCGGGTCGTCGAACTCGTCGCTGACGCCGTATCCGGGGAACTCGAGGATGATGGTGCGGAAACGCTGGGCGAAGAAGTCGAGGTTGCCGCGGAAGTTGCGCCAGCCGGTGACGCCGGGACCCGATCCGTGCAGCAGCACCAGCGGTGGGCCGTCGCCGGCCTCGCGATAACGCAGCACACCCGCCTCGGTGATGGGGAGTTCGCGGAGTTCGGGGGTGACGATGGCGTCGAGTTGTGTGGTCATATCTCCTCGAATAGCTGTGACGGGATGCGGTTTCGGGTCAGTGCAGACGCGGGATTGCCGCGCCGACGGGAAGTTCGATCTGTGATTCGACGATCTCGTCGTGGGCGACGGCCTTGTCGATAGTGCGGCGCAACGCCTCACAGGTGCGGGCGACGTCGCCGTAGCCGTGGTGGCCGGCCGCGATCAGTGGACAGTCACCGGCATCGGACAACCATTGGATGGATGTGTGCGCGGCGCTGAACTTTTCGACGAGGATGCCGCGACCGCAGGTGTCGCAGTTCAGGGGTTGCATGGCCATCGGGTCACCGTCCTGCCGTGGGTTGCGCGACGCCGCCGTAGGCGCCGCGGAAGAAGAGCAGCGGAGCGAGGTCGGAGGCGTGCAGGTGCCGCAGTCGGGATACCACGATGGTGTGGTCACCGGCCGGATGTTCTCCCTGCAGTTCGGCTTCCATCCAGGCGAGGCTGTCGTCGAGGACGGGTGCCCCGCACGGGGACGGACTCCAGCCGAGGCCGCGGAACTTCTCCGCACCACGCGCGGACAGTTGCCGGCACACGTGTTCCTGATCGGCGGAGAGGATGTTGACTGTGTAGCGGCCCGCGGCCCGCACTCGTGGCCACGATGTACTGGTGTTCGCCACACAGAACGCGACGAGCGGCGGATCCAGGGAGACCGAGGTGAACGAGTTCGCCGCCAGTCCGGTCGGGGTGGCGTCGACGGGGTCGAGTCCGGCGATGGCGACAACTCCAGTGGCGAAGTGGCCGAGCACATGTCGCATCTGTACCGGATCGACCCCAGGTAGATCGACCCCAGGTAGATCGACCGCCGGCAGGTCGACCCCGACCTGCATGACGTCGTCGGTCATGGTCATCGCGCCTCCTTGATTGCTGTGTCGACGACGGTAGTCGGACCGAACCCTCTCGGCGGGCGTGGTTCCCGTTGGACGGGACGCTTAATACTTCTGTGCCACTGAAGATTCAGCGATGAACACCCGCATGCGGGCCCACAGAGTCTCGCGCGCCGGACCGGTCAGCGACAACGTCGGGAACGTCAGGAAACCGTGGAAGAGTCCGTCGAAGCGATGGGTGACGACGGGCACTCCCGCATCGGCCAGTTGCTGTGCGTAGTCTTCGCCGGCGGCACACAGCGGGTCGAGTTCGGCGGTTGCCACCAACGCCGGCGGCAACCCGCCAAGCGTCTTCGCTGCGGTCGGTACGACGTAGGGGTTGTCCCGACCTCCGGGGGCGTATTGCGTCCAGTACCAACGCATTGCCGCGGTGGTGTTGTAGTAGCCGACGCCGTAGCGCTGGTATGACTCGGTGGTGAAGTCGTCATCGATCACCGGGTACAGCAGAACCTGCGCCGCGATCGCTGGGCCACCCTGATCACGCGCATACAGCGTGGTCGCCGCCGCGAGGTTGCCGCCGGCACTGTCCCCGGCCACCGCGATCCGGTCGGGATCACCGCCGTAGGACGCGATGTTGTCCTCCGTCCAGCACAGCGCCGCGTACATGTCGCTCATCGCGGCGGGAGCGGGGTGTTCGGGTGCGAGCCGGTAGTCGACGGACACCACGATCACCCCGACATGCTGTGCCATGGACCGGCAGAACTCGTCGTGAGTGTCGATGTCGCAGAAAACGAATCCGCCACCGTGGGCGAACACCAGAACCGGTAGGGATGCCGCCCCATGGGAGTGCGGGGCGAAGACGCGCAGCGTGAGATCGCCGCCCGGACCGGCGATCACCACGTCGCGCGCGATGCGCATGTCGGGCTCGGAGGTGAGCGGGCCACGACGCGAGCGGATCAGTTCACGCAACTCGTGTGCGGAATACTGTGTCACGTCGGGGAATCCGGCCTCCAGGGTGGACAGCATGGCCTCGACGTCGGGGTGCAGGTCTGGGCGACGGGGTGATGTCACAAGCGTCCTTTCACGTTGCAGTGCTTCAGTATTCGATGGTGAGATCGTCGCTGACCGGTTCGGCCTGACAGGTCAGGATGTATCCATCAGCAATGTCGTCGGCGGTGAGGACCTCGTTGCGCACCATCCGCACTTCCCCCGAGACGAGGCTGCAGACACACGCACTGCACGCTCCCTCCCGACACGAGAACGGGGCGTCGACGCCCGCGTCGAGCAGTGCATCGAGCAGGCGTTGCGATCGACGCCACGGCACGCTCCGCCGCTCGCCGTCGAGCGCAACGGTGACGGCGGCTGCGTCGGCACTCTCGTCTCCCCCTGGCGTCGGTTCGTCGGCGATGGGGTTGAACGGGTCGCCGGCGAGTGACAAGAATCGTTCGGCACGGACACGTTGCCGGGGCATGCCGAGGTCCGCGCACACCGAGGTCACCAGATCCATCAGCGGCGTGGGGCCGCACACGAAGACCTCGCGCGTCGAGATCGGGCCGATGAGGTCGGCCAATTGGGTTGCCGCCGGATAGCCCTGCACCGATTCGAGGATGTGGATGACGGTCAGCCGCGAGCCGAACCGTTCACTGAGACGCCGTAGTTCGTGGCCGAAGATGACCGACTTCTCGTCGCGGTTCGCATAGATCAGCAGAACGCTGCCGCTGCCGCCGTGCAGGATCGACTTCGCGATCGAGATCACCGGCGTGATGCCGCTACCTCCGGCGACGAGGACCACCGACTCGTCCAACGACGACGGAGTGAAAACACCGGTCGGCGGCAGCACCTCGAGGATGTGGCCGGGCGCGACCTCGTCGCAGATCCAGTTGGAGCCGGTACCGCCGGCCACCCGTTTGACGGTGAACTTGAGCTGCGCCTCGCCGTCGGTGTGCGGGGAACTCGACAGGGAGTAGCAGCGTGCGGTGCCCCGACCGTGATCGGGCACTCGTACCGTGACGAACTGTCCGGCACGATAGACGAATTCGGCTGCCTGGTCGGAGTCTGGTTGCACGACAAAGGACCGTGCGTCATCGGTCTCGTCGATGACCGAGGTGACGGTCACGGTCCGGACGCCGGGCGCGGAATCGGCCGGTCGCCGGAGGGTGGCTGCGTCGGCAAGCTCACTCGTCATGGCGCTCTCCTCATGGCGGGCAGTCGTAGTGGCTCGACAGTAGGGGTCGGGGCGGCCGTCGCTGAGTCGGTGTCTCGCTGATCGGGAGGATGGGCTGCGCTGTCCCGGTCGATGCGGGAAACCGGCGCCGCCGATGCAAGTCGTGGGCCATCATGGCGGTACTGAGCGGCAGTGCGACCGCGTGATGAGAAGGAGTACTCGGGTGGACAACAGATTCGACGGACGCAAGGCCATCGTCACGGGTGCGGGGTCCGGTATCGGCCGCGCGACCGCGTTGCGTCTCGCCGCTGAGGGCGCGCATGTGGTGGCCATCGACGTCGCGGCCGAAGGATTGACCGCGACGTCGGAACTGGCCAAGGCGGCCACCGGATCCGGGTTGGTCAGTGTCCGGGTTGCCGACATCAGCGACGAGACGTCGGTCGCGGAGGGCGTGACGGCGGCTCTCGAGGAACTCGGCGGACTCGATGTGCTGGTCAACGCGGCCGGCATCCTGCGGTCGGCGCACACCCACGAACTCGCGCTCGACGACTGGAACCAGATCATCGGCATCAACCTCACCGGCACATTCCTGATGGTGCGCCAATGCATTTCGGCGTTGCTCGAATCGTCGCACGCCGTCATCGTCAACTTCAGCTCGACGTCGGCGTCGTTCGCGCACCCCTATATGTCGGCCTACGCGGCGAGTAAGGGCGGCATCCAGTCCTTCACCCACGCCATCGCAGCCGAGTACGCCAAGCAGGGGATCCGGGCGGTGTGCGTCGCACCCGGCAGCATCTCCTCGGGCATGACCGCGGCGCCGGGGATTCCCGACGACGCCGATTTCACCTGGTTTGGACGGCTCACCCCGGCCCTCACCCCTCCCCCGACCGACGCCGACATCGACATCCCGGGCATGGGTGGACCGGAAATGGTCGCCGGCGCGATCGCCATGCTCGCCTCCGACGACGGTGCGTTCATCACCGGCACCGAGCTGCGGATCGACGGCGGCACGCATATGTGAGGTTTTTGTCTACCTATTTTGTATCCAATTTGCTACGGTCGTCGCATGACCGCAGTCACACCTCCCCCTGCCCCGTCGTCGGGTGACACCGAAACCGGCACTGTTCAGACTCGTTTCGACAACGGCATCGCGCGCCTGACCTTGCAGAATCCGCGTCGCAAGAACGCCATCACGCTCGACATGGCGGCCGCGATCGGCGAGTTCTGCGACCGTGTCGCCGCCGACGAGACCATCGGCGCGGTCATCGTCGATGCCGCAGGACGGTATTTCTGCAGCGGCGCCGACACCCGCGACCTGGCGGCGTCGTCGGCCGATCCGGCCTCTCCCGAGGCGGTGCGCCGGACGTCGGCGGTCTACGAATCCTTCGTGCGCGTCGGCTCACTGCCGGTGCCCACCATCTCGGTGGTCATCGGCGGTGCGGTCGGTGCCGGACTCAACCTCGCGATGGCCGCCGACATGCTGGTCACCACCCCTGACGCCACGTTGGAGAGCGGGTTCCTGGCCCGACGCATCCACCCGGGCGGCGGCCACCTCGCGCTGCTCGGCCGCAAGGTCGGCTGGTCGACGACGATCGCGATGGCGACCTGCGGGGTCTCACTGAGCGGGGCCGAAGCCGTCGAACGTGGCCTGGCGCACGCCGCCGTCGAGGAAGACGACATCGCAGCTTACGCAACAGCTTTGGCGGCATCGGCAGCCGAAGACCCGGAGTTGACGCGTCGTATCCTGCAGAGCGCACGCCTGGAACTCGGGCCACCGGCCATCAACTGGCCGTCGGCGCTGGAGGTCGAGCGTGGTGTGCAGATGTGGTCGATGTCGCGGAAAGGTAAGCAGGACTGGTCGTCTCGCGGACCACAGAAGTCATGACCGCGGCCGTGAACGCCAGTACTGAAGTTGCCGACACCGATCTGGCGGAGCTCCGTCGCGACGTGCGGGCCTTCCTGGCCGACGAACTCGAGCGCGGAACCTTTGAGCCCTCCTGCGACAGCTGGATGACCGGGTGCGATCCGGAGTTCAGTCGCCGTGTCGCCGAACGCGGGTGGCTCGGGATGACGATGCCCACCGAGTATGGCGGGCACGGTCGCAGCCCGCTGGAACGGTTCGTGGTCACCGAGGAGATGCTGGCGGCCGGCGCACCCGTTGCGGCGCACTGGATTGCCGACCGGCAGATGGCGCCAAGCATCCGTAACAACGGCACCGAGGTGCAGAAACGCCGCTATCTTCCCGGTATCGCTGCGGGCACCATGTTCATCGCCATCGGGATGAGTGAACCGGATTCGGGCTCCGACCTGGCGAGCATCCGCACCCGGGCCGTCGATCTCGGTGACCGATGGCGCATCTCGGGCACGAAGGTGTGGACCACGCAGGCGCATCATTCGCATGCGATGGTGGTGCTGGCCCGGACGGATGGTCAGGCCGGGGACCGCCAGCAGGGACTATCGCAGTTCATCGTCGATCTGCCGCATTCGGATATCGAGATCCGGCCGATCCGCAGCATCGATGGTGATGCCCACTTCAACGAGGTCATCTTCCACGACGCGGAGATCAGCGCGGATGCCCTTCTCGGACAACGTGGTGCGGGCTGGGCGCAGGTGATGGGCGAACTGGCCTACGAGCGCTCCGGACCGGAACGCTATCTGAGCACCATCCCGTTGCTGCGCGCTTGGGCCGACGAGCTGCGCCGCAGTGGCGCGACCGAGTCACAACGAACGACGTTGGGCCAGTTGGCCGCCCGTGCGTGGGCGTTGCGGCAGATGTCGTGGTCGGTGGCCGGTGAACTCGCCGCCGGCCGCAAACCCGATGTGCTCGCGGCGATGGTGAAGGATCTCGGGTCGTCGTTCGAGGGCGACCTCGTCGAGGCGATCCGTGCGTCGAGCGGCACGATTGCCCGCCGCGGCGGTGGGGACCGGTTCGCCACGCTGCTTGCCGGTGGCGTGCTGAACTCGCCGGCATTCACCCTGCGCGGCGGTACCAACGAGATCTTGCGCGGGATCGTGGCGCGGGGATTGGGGATCCGATGAGCGACCTGAGCGACGAACTGCGTGCTGCTGCCGAACAGATCGTGGACCGCATCGGTGTGGACACCGAGACACCCGCCGCCGGGTGGTCCACCGAGGTCTGGGAAGCGCTGCGCGAGTCCGGTTTCACCGACATCGGTGTCGACGACGAGGAGGGCTCGTTCACCGATCTGCTCACCGTCATCGCCGCGGTGTCGGCCGCCGGTGCGGTGACCCCACTGATCGAACACACCGCGCTGGCCCACTGGCTTGCCACCCGAGCCGGCTTGGAACTGTCGGCGACCACCACCGTCGCCATCGCCGACGACGGATGCGTGTTCAGCGAATCCGGTTCGGGCACAACACTGACCGGCACTGTCACCGACGTCGCCCTGACCGGCGCGGCGATGGTTCTCGTCGCGGTGCCGACCGACGACGAGATCACCGTTGGCGTGATAGACCCTGCGGCAACCGGTGTTTCGATCCAGGCCGGCACAGATCTGGTCGGCGCACCGTACGGCGACATCGACTTCACCGATGTGGCGGCTCAACATTGCGGTCGTGCCGCCATCTCGGTCGAGCAGGTCCGCGAGCGCGGCGCCCTGGCCTATGCCACCGCCCTGGCCGCGGCGGCGACCCGAGTACGCGACACCACAGTCGCCTACGCGGGTGACCGCACCCAATTCGGGCGTCCGCTCACCAAGTTCCAGGCCATCCAGCAGCGGCTGGCACAACTCGCCGCGACCACGGCATTGATGGAGACCGCGGCCACCACCGCCGCCCGGCAGTACCAGACCGGTTCGACCGACGCCGACACCGCGGTGATCGCCGCCGCCAAGACAGTCACCTCGGCGTGCGCCCGCGAGGTCGCCGCCGCGGGGCACCAGATCCACGGCGCCATCGGTTTCACCTCGGAGCACGCCCTCGGCCGGGCCACCACTTCCCTGTGGACCTGGCGCGATCGCTACGGCACCGAGCAGGAGTGGGCACGGGTGCTCGCGGGGCAGATCGTCGACGACGGCGCCGATGTGTGGGACATCATCGTCGGCGCGGAGCCCACGGTTCGACAGGATTCCCGTTGACCGCCGCGAACATCGACGGGACGGCCGCCTGGCGGTCGGCCGACGACGCGAGCAATGGCGGTGCGCTGGCCGGTATCCGGGTTCTCGACCTGAGTCGTGTGCTCGCGGGGCCGCTTGCCGCACAGATGCTCGCCGACCAGGGTGCCGAGGTACTCAAGGTCGAGGCGCCGATGGGTGACGAAACCCGCGGGTGGGGACCACCATTCGTGTCGGAGGACAGCAGCGCCTACTACACCGGCATGAACCGCAGCAAAGAGAACATCTGCCTCGACCTGCGCACCGAATCGGGCCGGGAGGTGCTCGGCCACCTCCTCGATGCCGCCGACGTCGTGGTGGAGAACTTCAAGGCCGGCACGCTGGCGCGGTGGGGATTCGACTACGAAACCGTACTGGCCCACCGCAACCCGCAGTTGGTGTACACCCGGATCACCGGATACGGCGTCGACGGCCCCAAAGGCGGCGCGCCCGGGTATGACGCCATCCTGCAGAGCTTCGGTGGGCTGATGAGCATCAACGGCTACCCGGATCGCAAGGCGCTGCGGATGGGAGTGCCGATCGTCGATATCACCACCGCCAACCTCGCGTTCAGCGGAACGCTGCTCGCCCTGTTCGAACGCATGCGCAGTGGCCGCGGACAGGTGGTCGACGTGACACTCCTCGACGCCGTCGTCTCGATCCTGCATCCGCACTCGGCGAACTGGACCGCGAACGGACAGATCCCGCAACGCACCGGGGAAGTCCATCCGACGGTGGTGCCGTATCAGATCATCGAGGCCGCCGACGGTGACGTCTTCATCAGTGCCGCCAACGACCGTCAGTTCCGTTCCCTCACTGCCGTTATCGGTGTTCCCGAGCTCGGCACCGACACGCGGTTCGCAACCAACGCGGATCGCCATGCGCATCGGCAAGAACTCATCGCGACGTTGTCGGAGCGGATCGCCACCTGGCCGCAAGCCGAGCTCGCCACACGTCTCGACGAGGCGGGAGTGCCGTCGAGCCCGGTCAATTCGGTGGCCGAGGCACTCACCGAGCCGCAGGTACGACATCGGGATCTGTTCGTGGAGACCGACGACTACCGGGGTGTCGGAGTGCCACTGCACCTGAGTCGTTCGACGTCACGGTCACCGCGCCCCGCGGCCGCTCGCGGCGCCCAGACGACGGACGTGTTGACCGCCATGGGCTACTCGACCGACCAAGTCGACACATTGCGAACCGACGGCGTGCTCGGCTAGCGGCATCGGCAGCTATCGTCATCGACAGCATTCGAGGAGGTTCCCGTGGCCCGACAGCTCACACCGCGGTCGTCGTCGTCGGTAGGTGACGAGAAGCCCATTGGCATGGGACGCGCCGCGGGACAGGTGGTCATCGAACTCGAACGCATGATCGTGTCCGGAGAGTTGTTGCCGGGACAGCCGATTCGGCAGGAGTCGATGGCCGAGCGGCTCGGTGTATCGCGGCTCCCCATCCGAGAAGGGCTGCGCCACCTTGCCGCCGAGGGCCTGGTCAGCCACGTCCCCAACGTGGGCTACACGGTGGCCCGGCTCGAGCAGTCCGAGTTCGATCAGATCTACCTGATGCGTGCCGCGCTCGAGCCCTCGGTGTTGCGGTCGCTGCCGCATCTCGCCGCCACCGATCTCGAAGACGTACGCGCAGCCGGCGCCGAAGTGACCGCTGCCGCGGGTCGGACCGATCTCCTCGAGATGCGTCTGCGAAATCACGACTTCCACTTCGCCATGTTCGACCGATCGCCCCTACGGCTCGTCGTCGCCGAGTTGCGTCGCCTCTGGACCATGGCCATGCCCTATCACGCTGTCTACCTCTTCGATCCCGAAGCACGCAAACGCGTTCTCGCCGAGCATGATGCGATGATCGAGGCACTCGCCGTCGGCGACAACGAACGACTGGTCACGCTGATGGCCGAACACCGGCAAGGCGGAGAGAGCGGGACCGCCATGGTGCTGCAGGCGGGTGGAACGCTCACCTAGCCCGAACTACCGGTGGGGTTCCGCTCAGTGAGACACCCTCAACTCGTCACCCGCTCGTCAGGACCGACCAGGTCCACTCGGCACGCCGTTCGGGAAGTATCGCCTCCGTCACACACAACGTCGGCGACGGCTGGAGGTCTCGATGCCGAGTTCACACACCAATGGTTCTGCGCCCGGGGGCACAGAAGAGTTCAGGACGATCGAGGCGGGTGCAGCACCCACCCGGTTCGCCCGCGGCTGGCACTGCCTCGGGTTGCTCAGCTCGTTCCGCGACGGCAAGCCGCACCAGATCAAGGCCTTCGGCACCACGCTGGTGGTGTTCCAGGCCGAGAACAGCGGCGAACTGCACATCCTCGACGCGTACTGCCGGCACATGGGCGGCAACCTCGCGCTCGGCACCATCAAGGGCGACTCGATCGCGTGCCCCTTCCACGACTGGCGCTGGGGCGGCAACGGCAAGTGCACCGACATCCCTTATGCCCGACGGGTTCCGCCGCTCGCGCGGACGCGGTCGTGGCCGACGCTCGAGCGCAACGGCCAACTCTATGTCTGGCATGACCCGCAGGGCAGCAAGCCGACCGACGACGTGACCATCCCGGAGATCGCCGGATACGGCACCCCGGAGTGGACCGACTGGACCTGGAACTCGATCCTCGTCGAGGGCTCGCACTGCCGCGAGATCGTCGACAACGTCGTCGACATGGCGCACTTCTTCTACGTGCACTACGCCTTTCCGCGGTACTTCAAGAACGTCTTCGAGGGCCACACCGCCACCCAGTACATGCGATCCACCCCGCGCATGGACATCGAGGTCGGCACCAACTACGACGACCCCAACTCCACCCTGCGTTCGGACGCAAGCTATTTCGGTCCGTCCTACATGGTGGACTGGCTGTGGAGTGAGGCGCAGGGCATGACCATCGAGACCGTCCTGATCAACTGCCACTACCCGGTGACGTCGAATTCCTTTGTGCTGCAGTACGGCGCGATGGTCAAGAAGCCGGAAGGCATGTCCGACGAGATGGCCTCGGGGATGGCGGCGCAGTTCGCCCAGGGCGTCGAGATCGGCTTCGAGCAGGACGTCGAGATCTGGAAGAACAAGGCGCCCATCGACAATCCGCTGCTGTCCGAAGAGGACGGGCCGGTGTACCAGCTGCGTCGCTGGTACGAACAGTTCTACGTCGACGTCGAGGACGTCACCCCGGAGATGACCAACCGCTTCGAGTTCGAGATCGACACCGAACGTGCGGTGGCGAGCTGGGAAGCCGAGGTCGCCGAGAACATCGCCAACGGCAAGACCCTGCAGACCAGCTGAATCCGGTTTCGACCAGCGTCGGGCTCGCTGCGCGGGTCCTGAGCAAGCGAGCTTGCGAGCGCGTCGAAGGGCGCTCGTCGCGCTCAACCAGCGGGCAGTACTCACCCAGCGTTGAACCACCCAAGGAGAACACCATGACCTACCAAGTACTCGACAACCTCGCGGCCATCGCCGACGACATCCGCGGCCAGGCCGACGAAGCCGAACTACTCGGCCAACTGCCCGACGACACCGCCAAGAAACTGAAGGCGGCCGGCCCGATCCGACTGCTGCAGCCGAAGAAATACGGTGGCTACGAAGCGCATCCGCGCGAGTTCGCCGAGACCGTGATGGCCGCCGGCGCCCTCGACGGCGCCACCGGCTGGGTGTGCGGCATCGTCGGCGTGCACCCGTGGCAGCTGGCCTTCGCCGATCCCCGCGTGCAGGAGGAGGTGTGGGGCACCGACAACGACACCTGGATGGCCTCACCCTACGCACCCACCGGCCTCGCGGTCCCCACCGACGGCGGCTATATCTTCAACGGCCGCTGGCAGTTCAGCTCCGGCACCGACCACTGCGACTGGATCTTTCTCGGCGCCATGCTCGGTACCCCCGAGGGTGAGATGGCCATGCCGCCGACGATGCTGCACATGATCCTGCCGCGCAGCGACTACCAGATCGTCGACGACTCCTGGAACGTGGTGGGCCTCAAGGGCACGGGGTCCAAGGACATCATCGTGGAGAACGCCTTCGTGCCCGACTACCGGGTGATGAACGGCGATCACGTCATCGACGGCACCGCGCAGAAGGAGTACGGGGTCACCGACACCCTCTACAAGATGCCGTGGTCCAACATGTTCCCGCTCGGCATCAGTTCCGCGGTCATCGGCATCGCCGAGGGCGCCCTCGCCGCCCACCTGGACTACCAGCGTGACCGCGTCGGCGCGCAGGGCACCGCGATCAAGGATGATCCCTACGTCCTGTTCGCCATCAGCGAGGCCGCCGCCGACATCAACGCGGCACGCCAGGAACTGCTCGCCAACGTCGACAAGATGTGGGACCTCGTCGACTCCGGTAAGGAGGTGTCGTTCGAGGACCGGGCCGCCGGGCGACGCACCCAGGTCCGCGCCGCCTGGCGCGCGGTGATGGCCGTCGACCAGATCTTCGCCCGCTCCGGCGGCAACGCGTTGCGGATGGACAAGCCGCTGCAACGCTTCTGGCGCGACGCGCATGCCGGACTCAACCACGCGATCCACGTGCCGAGCACCGTCTACCACGCGTCGGCGCTGAGTTCATTGGGCATCGAGCCGCCCGAGAACCTGCGATCGATGATCTGACCCAACACTTTTCACCACTCACCAAAGGAACACTCATGACAGAGATCAAGGGTCTGGGCTACATCAAGATCCAGACCAACGACATGGACCGTTGGCGCACTTTCGCTTTCGACGTCCTCGGATTCGCCGAGGGCAGCGGCCCCGACGAGAACGCGCTGTATCTGCGCATGGACGAGCGCGCCGCACGTATCGTCGTCGTCCCGGGCGAGAGCGACGAGGTCATCGACATCGGCTGGGAGGTGCGCGATGCCGCGGCCCTCACCCGGGTACAGGAAACCCTGGAGGGTGCCGGCGTCGCGGTGAAGCCGCTGTCGGTCGAGGAGGCCGACGCACGTCGCGTCGAGTCGGCGATCTCGTTCACCGACCCGTGCGGTGCCACCGTCGAGATCTTCCACGGACCGATCCTCGATCACAGTCCCGTCGTCACCAAGTTCGGTGCCCGGTTCGTCACCGGGGATCAGGGGCTCGGCCACGTCGTGCTGCCGACCATGGATCCGGGCGGCGCGTTCGACTTCTACACCGACGTCCTCGGCTTCCTGCCCCGCGGCGCGATGCGGCTGCCGGCGCCGCCGGAGTTCGGTCCGATGCGCATCCGGTTCCTCGGCGTCAACGAGCGCCACCACAGCCTGGCGCTGTGCCCCGCACCGCACGGCGGCGCCCCCGGCCTCATCCACGTGATGGTCGAGGTCGACACCCTCGACGCCGTCGGCCAGGCACTCGACCGCGTCGTGAAGGACGGCTTCTCCGTCTCGTCGACGCTCGGACGCCACACCAACGACAAGATGGTGTCGTTCTACGTCCGCGCCCCCGGCGGCTGGGACATCGAGTTCGGCACCGACGGCATGCGGGTCGACGAGGCGCACTACACCGCCGAGGAGATCACCGCCGACAGCTACTGGGGCCACGACTGGTCCGGCAGCGAACCGCTGGCCGCGATGTAGGGCGAACAGGCCCTTCGTGGCTCGCCTATCGGCTCGCACCTCAGGGATCGAGTGGGCTCGCACCTCAGGGATCGGGTGACCAACCCGCTGGCTGAGGAGCGACGAGCGAGCCTGCGAGCCCGACGCGTCTCGAAGCCCCTGGCAACCAGACCCACACGTCCCGCCCCCTTCCCGGGGGCGGGACGTTCTGCGTTGCGGCGCCCAAAATTGGGACTTGATGTGACTGCCAGCACACTGTATATTCCTATTCGGCATATGCCTAGTAGGCATATGGACTCCTGACAGCCCACATGGAGGACCCATGACCATCGACATCGAATCCGCCACCCCCAACAACGTCCTCGACCGCGCATCACTGGTGCTCGACGCCTT
This sequence comes from Gordonia sp. CPCC 205515, assembly GCF_048537925.1. Lineage (NCBI taxonomy): Bacteria > Bacillati > Actinomycetota > Actinomycetes > Mycobacteriales > Gordoniaceae > Gordonia > Gordonia sp. CPCC 205515. The sequence goes on from NZ_JBCLVJ010000006.1 coordinate 101,592, forward strand.
CGACGGCCCCGGTCGACTCACGCTCGCTCAGATCGTGCGCCGCACCGGTCTGCCCCGATCGTCGGCACATCGGCTGCTCGACCGGTTGGTCGCGCTGAAATGGCTACGCCGCCACGAACACGACTACGAACTCGGCATCCGGTTGATGGAACTCGGGTCGATCGCCGTGCACCAGGACCGACTGCACGCCGCTGCGATGCCGTTCCTGCACGAATTGCACCGCGCCACCGGCTTTGTCGTGCACCTGGCGATCCTCGACGGCTCCGATGTCGTCTATTTGGAGAAGATCGGCGGCGCACTCGCCGAGTCGATCCCCACCCGCGTGGGTGGCCGACAACCCGCACACTGCACTGCAGTCGGGAAAGCTATTCTGGCGTACCGCGATTCAGCGCCGTCGGCCTCGATGTCGCCGTTGGCACGCAAAACCCGCTATTCGATCGCGAACACCACCGCATTGAACACCGAGCTGCAGAAGGTCCGAGCTCTCAACATCGCCTACGAACGCGAGGAGTCGCTGCCGGGAATCGGTTGTGTCGCAGCACCGATCGGCGATGTCGACGACGCGATCGCCGCCGTGTCGGTGTGTGGTCCCGCCGAGAAGATGAGCTTCGACTACCAGCTGGCCGCTCCGGTCCGGATGACCGCACTTTCCATCTGGCGCCACCTGGAGAGCGGCTCGGGTCGGGTCGCACCCACATTGCAGCGGCCACAACGTCTGCGCCCCGTCGGACCGATCATGCAGCACCGTCCGCCTCAGCCCGCGGTCGCGCTGGCGCGGTGATTCGACCGGCCGAGCTCAGTCGCTCTCCTGTTCGGCCACTTGCTTTTCCACTTCACGCCAGTGCCCCGGTCGCGGCTGGGGAAACGTATCGGTCTTCGTGCCGGCGGTGAACGCCGCATCGGCCGCGTCGATCTCGTCGAGCAGTTCCAGCGCCAGGGCACGTTCACTCGCGTAATACCGTTCGGCCCAGCGCATCGCGATGCGGGCGTAAGCCCAGGCGGGCTCCACACCTGCGGCCTCGGCATCGGTGGCAACGCGGTGTTCGAGGTCGGCCATCCGGTCTGCATGCTCGCGCAGCATCTCCTTGAGCTTGTCCGGGGTGCTCAGGTGGCCGAACGCGGCCCGCAGCACCACTGGATGCTTGAGCATCGGCGGATCGACCGGCGCGTAGAGCGCCCAGATCCGCACTGCGCGCCGCCCGTCGTCGGTGATCTTGTAGACGCGCCGATTACGCCCACCGTCGCCGTCGGCCATCCGGGAGGTGGCGTAACCGTGCTGTTCGATGCGTTTGAGCTCGGAGTAGATCTGACTGAACGACGGGCTCCAGTAGTAGTGCCGGACACTCCAGTCGGCCCACTTCTTGAGGTCGTAGCCGGAGACCTCTTCCTCGTAGGCCAGCATGCACAGCACCGCCCAGCTGGTCGGCGGAAGGGTCGGCAGATCCTCGAAGCGGGCGGGTGTCGAGGTCACCCGGGCATCCTATCAATCCAGCAGGTCAAAGCCCCGGTAGCCGTCGGCCGCGACGTCGGCGATGATCTGCCCGTACACCCCGAAGCCGCCGACGAACGGCATGAAGACCCGCGGTTTGCCGGGGATGTTGGCGCCCAGATACCAGGAGTTGGCCGCCGGCATGAGGGTCTGCCCCGCACGCTCGGAGCATTCCCGTACCCAGGCGTCGACGGCGTCCTCGCGCGCCTCGATGCCGCGGGCCCCTGTGTCGTCGAGGTGTGCGATGGCATCGGCGATCCAGTCGATGTGGAGTTCGGAGTGCAGCACCATGTTCGCCAGCACCGACGGACTGCCCGGCCCGGTGATGTTGAACAGGTTCGGGAAGCCCGCGACACCGAGCCCGAGATAGGTTCTCGGACCCGCTCCCCACGCCTCCTTGAGTGAGCGTCCGTCCCGGCCGACGATGTTGATGCGGTCGATGGTGCCGGTCATGGCGTCGAATCCGGTGGCCAGCACCAACGCATCCAGGGCGATGGTGGCGTCGGAGGTCTCGACTCCCTCCGGCGTGATCCGCTCGATGGGGTTGGCGCGCAGATCAACAAGGTGGACGTTGTCACGGTTGAACGTCTCGAAGTAGTGGTCGTCGGTGCAGATCCGTTTCGCCCCAATGGGATGATCCTGCGGCGTCAGCAGGTCGGCGACCGCGGGGTCGTCGATCACCGCACGCACCTTGGATTCCCAGAACTCGCGGGCGGTGCGGTTGGCGTCGGCGTCGGTCAGCTGATCGGGGAAGGTCTTACTGAACAGCACTCCGCCCAGTTCCCAACGCTTTTCGTAGGCAGCTCGCCGCTCTCCGTCGTCGACGGCGAGTGCGGACTGCGGATGCGCCTGGTGTGGTGACCCGCCACCGCTGGCCATCGACAGCCGACGACGTTCGGCGTAACCGGCCTTCTGGGTGGCGCGGGTGTCGTCGTCGAGGGGGACGTTGCCGGCGGGGATGCTGTAGTTGGCGGTGCGTTGGAACACGTACAGATCGCGGGCGTCGGCGGCGACCTTGGGGATCGTCTGGATACCCGACGACCCGGTCCCGATGACACCGACGCGCTGCCCGGTGAAGTCGACGCCATCGTGCGGCCACGACGACGTGTGATACACACCGCCGGAGAAGGATTCGAGCCCGGGGATCTCCGGGATGTTGGCACTCGACAGTGGTCCGACGGCCAACACCACGAACCGGGCGCTGACCGTGTCCCCGACGTCGGTGCGCACCGTCCACCGCAGCGTCGTTTCGTCGAGGGCGAGGTCGAGAACCTTGGTGTTCAAGGCGATGTCGCGACGCAGGGCGAACCGGTCGGCGACATGCTCGAGGTACCGCAGGATCTCCGGCTGGGTCGCGTACTTCTCACTCCAGTCCCATTCCTGCTGGAGGTCGTCGTCGAATGAGTAGGAGTAGTCGATGCTTTCGACGTCGCAGCGCGCGCCGGGATACCGGTTCCAGAACCAGACGCCGCCGATACCGCTGCCGGCCTCGAACACCTGCACCGTGTGCCCGTCGGCCCGAAACCGGTGCAGCGCATACAGTCCAGCGATGCCGGCACCGACGACGACCACATCAACGGCGCGGACTTCGGTGGACGTCGACGGGGCCTGGGGTTCACTGGCGCTCATGGGAACTCACCTTCTGCGCGGGGTCGGGGATCGGATACGGCGACGCTAGGCGAGGCCACCATCGCCCACCAGAGAGCTCTCCCGCTGGTCGGTACCACGGCACGCAAACCAGACACCGGTCCCGATAATCGGGAAAGCCCGGCTCCCGATGGCCTCCGGTCCCCTACCGTCACGCCCACCAATAGGAAGGGATGTGGCATGGCTTGGGATGACGAGGTCGACGTACTCGTGGCCGGATCGGGCGGGGCGCTGGCAGGCGCCTACACCGCAGCGCGCGAAGGGTTGCGGGTGATGGTGGTCGAGGCCACCGACAAGTTCGGCGGCACCACCGCGTATTCCGGTGGCGGCGGTATGTGGTTCCCCTGCAATCCGACGCTGCGCCGGGCCGGTACCGACGACACCGTCGACGATGCACTGCGCTACTACCATGCGGTCGTCGGCGACCGGACGCCCCGCGACCTGCAGGATACTTACGTCCGTCGCGGCGCCGATGTCATCGAATACCTCGAGAGCGATCCCGATCTCGCGTTCGACATGTACCCCTGGCCCGACTATTTCGGCAAGGCTCCCGGCGCGCGACTCGACGGACAACGCCACACCACGCCGGTCCCCCTCCCCGCGGCCGAACTCGGCGACCTCCGGGACTCGCTGCGCGGCCCGCTCGACACCGACCGACTCGGGGCACCGCTCCCCGACCTGCTGATCGGCGGACAAGCACTCATCGGTCGATTCCTCAAGGCGCTGAGCCGCTTCCCCAATGCCACGCTGCAGCTCAACACCGCGCTGACCGAACTCGTCGTCGAGGAAGGTTCAGTGGTCGGGGCCGTCGTCGAACGTGACGGTCAGCGCACCACCATCCGGACGCGTAAGGGTGTGCTGCTCGCCGCCGGCGGTTTCGAGCAGAACCAGCAGATGCGCGACGAGTACGGGGTTCCCGGATCGGCGCGAGACACGATGGGGCCGTGGGGAAATCTCGGCAAGACCCATCAGGCGGCCATCGCCGCAGGCGCCGACCTGGACCTCATGGATCAGGCGTGGTGGTCGCCGGGCATGACCCATCCCGACGGACGCTCGGCCTTCGCCTTGTGGTTCACCGGCGGCATCTTCGTCAATCAGGCCGGACAGCGATTCGTCAACGAATCCGCTCCCTATGACCGCCTGGGTCGCGAGATCATCGCCGCGATGGACGACGATGAGGTCTCGCTGCCCTACTGGATGATCTACGACGATCGGGAAGGTGTGGTGCCGCCGGTCAAGGCGACCAATGTGTCGATGGTGGAGACCGAGAAGTATGTGGACGCCGGCCTCTGGCACACCGCCGACACACTCGAGGAGCTCGCCGGCAAGCTCGGCGTCGACCCGCAGGGCCTGGTGGAGACCGTCGCTCGATACAACAAGATGGTCGCCGAGGGTGTCGACGCCGACTTCGGTCGGGGCGACGAGGCCTACGACCGCGCGTTCTCCGGCGGCGAGTCGCCGATGGTACCGATCGATCAAGCGCCCTATCACGCAGCCGCTTTCGGCATCTCCGACCTGGGCACCAAGGGCGGACTCCGCACCGACACGGCCGCTGCCGTACTCAACACCGCAGGCACTCGCATCGCCGGGCTGTACGCAGCCGGCAACACGATGGCCGCGGTGAGCGGCGAAACCTATCCAGGTGGCGGCAATCCGATCGGCGCGTCCGTGCTGTTCAGCCATCTCGCGGTGCTCGACATGCTCGACGCCAAATAGTTCAGGCCACAACACTTTCCGAAGGAGTACCCATGACCGTGCAGAACATGATCCGCGAGCGCGTCGAGAAGTACCTCGCCGCGGTCGCCGGCGGTAACACCGCCGACATCGTCGCCCTCTACGCACCCGACGCCACGGTGGAGGACCCGGCCGGCTCCGAGGTCCGCACCGGACACACCGCCATCGGCGAGTTCTACGGCGCTCTCGAAGGTGCCGACTGCGACACCGCGCTGCTCACCCTGCGTGTCGCCGGCAACACCGCAGCGTTCCACTTCCGCGTCACCACCCGCACGCCCGACCAGATCATCGTCATCGAACCCATCGATGTCATGACCTTCGACGACGACACCCGCATCACCAGCATGCGGGCCGTCTGGTCCCCCGACGACATGACGATCTCACCGCGATAAGGACCCCCAGCATGACCACACAACAACATTGGGACCGTGAGGTCGACTTCGTCGTCGTCGGTAGCGGCGCCGGCGGACTCACCGCCGCCTACACCGCCGCCACCGCCGGTCTGTCCACCCTCATCATCGAGAAGGCCTCCGTCTACGGCGGCAGCACCGCGCTCTCGGGCGGCGGCATCTGGATCCCCAACAATCCGACGTTGCGTCGCGCCGGGATCACCGACCCCCGCGAGAACGTCCGCGCCTACCTCGACGCCGTCGTCGGTGACGGCGCACCATCGGACAACATCGACACCTTCATCGACGCCGGACCCCGCATGCTCGAGTTCCTGGAGCAGAGCAGTCCCCACATGCGATTCCAGTGGTGCCCAGGCTATTCCGACTACCATCCCGAACAGCCGGGCGGGCGTCCCGAGGGTCGGTCCATTGAGCCATTGCCGGTCGATCTGAAGAAGCTCGGCGTCGACGAGGATCTGTTGCGGCCGGCCGCGTTGGCGACGCCGCCGGGTCTGTTCATCACGTCCAAGGACTTCGTCGCGCTGAACATGGTGACGCGGACGTGGAAGGGTCGTCGGGCCGCATTGCTCGCCGGCCTGCGGGCGATCAAGGCGATCGTGCTGCGACGGCACATGGATACCCTCGGACGATCGCTGATCGCGCGACTCCGGTTGGCGGTCAAGGATGCCGGTGTCCCGCTGCTGCTCGACACACCACTGCAGTCGCTCGTCACCGACGACTCCGGCGCCGTACTCGGCGTGCTTGCCGAACACCGGGGCGAACCGCTGCGCATCCGCGCCCGCGCCGGGGTGCTCCTCGCCTCCGGTGGTTTCGAGCACAACAACGAGATGCGTAAGCAGTATCTGCGACCGGGTGGCCAGGACGACTACAGCGCGGCATCGACGGACAATACTGGCGACGGCATCCGTGCCGGCCAGAGTGTCGGTGCGGCTGTCGATCTCATGGATGATGCGTGGTGGATGCCGTCCTTCGAACGCCCCGACGGCATTCAGCAGGTGTTGGTGTCGGAGCGGTCGATCCCGCGCTCGATCATCGTGGACCAGAGTGGTCGTCGTTTCACCAACGAGGCTGCCCCGTATGTGACTTTCGTGCATGCGCAGATCGACGGCGGCCACGATCCGGCCTGGTTCATCTTCGACCGGACCGCGAAGTCCCGCTACCCCGTCGGCGGCATCATGCCCGGACAATCCTTCCCCGAGGATTGGCTGACCAGCGGTCTCATCCACACCGCGGAATCGCTGCCCGAGTTGGCCGCGGCCATCGGCGTGGATGCAGACGCCCTGTGCGGCACCGTCGATCGCTACAACGGGTTCGCCCGCACCGGACGCGACCTCGATCATCACCGCGGCGACAGCGCCTACGACAACTACTACGGCGACCCCAGCCTGCCGCAGCCCACCCTCGATATGCTGGACCGAGGACCGTTCTACGCGTTACGGATTCGCGTCGGCGACCTCGGCACCAAGGGCGGGCTCGTCTACAACGCGTCGGCGCAGGTGCTCCGTGAAGACGGCTCGGTGATCGACGGGCTCTACGCCACCGGCAACACCTCGGCCGCGGTGATGGGCAACGACTACGCCGGCGCCGGCGCCACCATCGGCCCGGCCATGGTGTTCGGCTACGTAGCAGCAAAAGCGGCTGCCGGGCAGTCCTTCTAACTTGCGGATGATCTCGATGCGTTCGTCGCAAGCTCCTCACTTACTCGATCAGCGAAGGGGCACTCCGGCAACTGAGCCTCACGCTGGACCTTCCCTGCTGGTCGAGTAAGCCCGGCGACGAAGGAGCCGAGCGCATCGAGGCCGAAAGCCACCTATCAAAGGAAATCTCACAAATGAACCCAACACCCCAACCCCTCTCCGGCAAGGTCGTCATCGTCAGCGGCGGTGCCCGCGGCCTCGGTGCTGCCTTCGCCCGACGCATCATCGAGCGCGGCGGACGCGTCGTGATCGGCGACATCCTCGACGACGACGGCAAACAGACCGCCTACGAGCTCGGCGACGCCGCGCGCTACGTCCACCTCGACGTCACCGATCCCGACCAGTGGACCGCCGCCGTCGACCACGCGATCGCCGAGTTCGGCAGCCTCACCGGCGTGGTCAACAACGCCGGAATCTCCACCGGCGCACTGATCGAGCAGGACACCCTGGAGAACTTCCGCAAGGTCCTCGACATCAACCTCGTCGGCGTGTTCAACGGTATCCGTGCCGGCATCACATCGATGCGCTCAGCGGGTGGCGGGTCGATCGTCAACATCTCTTCGGCCGCCGGCCTCACCGGTTTGCCACTCACCAGCGGATACGGTGCGTCCAAGTGGGGTGTGCGCGGACTGACCAAGGTTGCCGCCGTCGAACTTGCCGCGGAACGCATTCGGGTCAACTCCGTCCACCCGGGCATGACCTACACCCCGATGACCGCGCCTATCGGTATCGCCGAGGGCGAGGGCAACTACCCCGGAGCCCCGATGGGACGGGTCGGCACCGCCGACGAAATCGCCGGTGCGGTCGCGTTTCTGCTCTCCGACGACGCGGCGTACATGACCGGAGCCGAGCTCGCCGTCGACGGCGGCTGGACCGCCGGTCCGACGGTCGCACAGACCCTGGGGCAGTAACCCCTACCCCAGCCCCGCGGTACATCGTCGCCGAACCCGATTCGCACTCCTCGATTCGCCCTGCGGTGTACCGCAGCACTCGATGACAGGAGAGAACATGGCAACGAAGGTACCCTTACGTCCCGTCCACATCGCCGATGTTGACGGATTCGACTACGAAACCGATGTTGTGGTGGTCGGTTTCGGATGTGCCGGAGCGGGCGGGGCCCCCCCCGGGGGCGGCGGGTGGGGGGCGGTCCCGCCGCTTGGTGCGGGGCAGGGGGG